>NZ_BJKP01000035.1 GCF_008974145.1 Microcystis aeruginosa NIES-4325
TTCTCTACATAATCAATTACTTTTTTTCTCAAGTCTAGGCTATAGGACATTTTTCTGTATGGGTTGCTTGTTTTTCCTTATTTTACCCTATTTTTTACTTGTATCATACTTATTTGAAATGACTATAATTTTTGTTACAGCACCCTTGAAAAATTGGCAATTGTTAGGCTAAAACTGTTAGCAATAAACCTTTGCAGTTAATGTCATGACTTCTACCCTGTTGCCGATTCTTCCTGCCGTTTACGATGTTTTGTTCGATTTTGCTCAATCTGATGGCTTTTGGGCGAATTTAGAAACCGCTTTTGGGACAAGTTATGATGTGGTTAAAGCGACGCAATTACGACAGCAGTGGCAAAGCCGAAATTTTAGTCAACTTCCTGAGATTGAGGTTGTCAACAGCAGTGTTTTAGGTAGTGCAAATGGCGCTTATGGGATTAGCACCAATAAGATATATCTATCTGAAAGCTTTTTTGCTTCTGCTAGTTTAGATGCTTTGGTTACGGTGATTTTAGAAGAAATTGGGCATTTTTTGGATGCTCAAATTAATAGGGTGGATACGGTGGGGGATGAGGGAGAATTATTTTCTCATCTGGTGAGAGGGGTTAATTTAACTGAGGCTGAGTTAACTTATATTCAAGCAGAAGATGATCGTACTGTTATTGATTTAGGGGGACAATTTATAGGGGTTGAACAAACAGCACCAATTACTTTAATTGTCAATACTACTATAGATGAGAATGATGGTAGTGCCACTATTGGGAGTGGTTTATCTTTGCGGGATGCTGTGGCAATTGCTAATAAAAGTCCTAATACTCCCTATATTATTAAGCTGAAATCAGGAACGACTTATGCTTTAACTTATGTTAATGATACGACAACAGGCGATCGCAGTTTGAGTACGGTAGGTACGATTACCATTGAAACTGATGGAACAGCACTAGCTTCTATTGTTAATAATGCTAGTCCTATCTCTGGACAAAATGATAATAATTCTATTATATACAACTCTAGTAAACTTGGAGTTACATTAAATAATCTCTATATCAGCAACAAAGCAGGAGGGGGAATTTACAACGACTACGGGGGAACATTAACATTAACCAACAGTACAATATCTGGTAATACGGGAGGGGGAATTGGCAACTATTTTGGCACATTAACATTAACCAACAGTACAATATCTGGTAATACGGGAGGGGGAATTGGCAACTCTTGGGGAACATTAACAATAACCAACAGTACAATATCTGGTAATACGGGAGGGGGAATTGGCAACTCTTGGGGAACATTAACAATAACCAACAGTACAATATCTGGCAATACGGCTACTTATTCTGGAGGGGGAATTTCCAGCTACTATGGAACATTAACATTAACCGACAGTACAATATCTGGTAATACGGCTAATGTTGGAGGAGGAATTTCCAACTCCTCGTTCGGAATAATAACCAACAGTACAATATCTGGTAATACTGCTTATCAGGGAGGTGGAATTGACAACTCCCAGTTCGGAACATTAACATTAACCAACAGTACAATATCTGGTAATACGGCTACTGGTTATTATGGTTCTGGAGGAGGAATTGACAACAATGGAACTGGAACATTAACCAACAGTACAATATCTGGTAATACGGCTACTGGTTCTGGAGGGGGAATTAGTAGCTGGAGCTTGGGGGGAACATTAACATTAACCAACAGTACAATAACAGGTAATACTGCTACTTTTCTTGGAGGGGGAATTGAAAACAACTGGGGAACATTAATATTAACCAACAGTACAATAACAGGTAATACTGCTGATGCTGGGGGGGGGATTTTTAACTTTCAGCTCGGAACATTAACATTAACGAATAACATTCTTACTAACAATAATGCCAACTTAGGTGGTGGTATTTACAATAGGGGTACATGGAGTTCAAATAGTATTATTAGTGGACATACTGCGAACCAAGTTTGGTATATGGACTCAAACGGAAAATCTACAGAATATAACTCTAATAACAAAATAGATCCAAAATATCCAAATATATATGATGATGCCACTTACACAGCACTCCCACCCACACCTGATTCTCCACCTAAACCAACGATATCAGTCAGTAATGCGCGGTTTGATGCTCCCACAGGGAAGGTTATTTTCGAGGTTAAACTGTCCTCAGCTTATGATAAACCCATAACCGTTGATTACTATACCCTTGATGGAAGTGCCAATTCAATAGACCCTAACCAATTAAAAGATTTTAACAATGTTGTCAAACAAACCCTCTCCTTTTTCCCAGGACAAACCAGTAAACAAATAGAAATTACTGTTTTAGGAAGTGCGCCTCCTACCGACCAAACCTTTGAGATTTTGGCTAGAGACACCGCTTATCGTAATTGGACAGATACGGACAAAGGCAAAGAAGTAGATAAGATCTATGACTATAGTGACCTGGGTTACGAAGGCTATCGTATCAATAAAGTTTTCAAAGATTCTAGCACAGGATTTGATGCTTTTGGTTTAACTTCTGATGAAAAATTCTTTCTGGTTTTAGCCAATCCCCTTAATGCCAATGAATTTACATCCAATAGCAATAACTTACTGCAAGATATTGCCAATACTTCAGGCGGTAACAATACCGCCGCCTATACTGCTGGACAGAATCTAATCAACCAACTCACCAGCGCCAATCAATCCTATACCTTCACTGATGGCACAATTTATGACCTTGCTAAACCTCCTGTTTTAGCCATTCGGGGTACTGTATTCTCATCTGGTAAAGATTTATTAAGTGATACTGAAACCGAAGGAGTTGGCTATAATCAATTTACTAACAATAAAGCCGCAGTCAATCAATGGCTTTCAGAAGTAACTAATCCCGTAAGCGGATTGACTCTAAAACCTAATATTACAGGTCATAGTTTAGGCGGTGCATTAAGTCAGTAGGTAGGGGGTAGTTATACAGGACAACTCGGAAAGATTGTTACTTTCAATAGTCCGGGTATTTCTCAACAACCCGGCATTAATTTTAACGCTACTAATAACTTAGGTGTCACTCATTACATAACTTCGGCCGATTTGGTTAGCATTGCAGGTTCAAAATATCTGAGTGGAGTCTGGAACTTAGAAAAATATTCAAAACTAACATCTGCAATTACTTTTGAAAAACATTCAGTTCCCGTCTTAAATCAAACTATTACAAGAACTAATTTGTCAAAGCCGACAGATTTAACCCGGAAAGTTGCCAACGGAAATACTACTGATTTAAGTAGTTACTGGTTTACATATTTACCTGATGCTGATTATTTTGCTCTTCAAGCAGCCGTTGCTGCAATACGTCCAATTCTGGGTGCTGCTTTAACTTATCGTGGAACCGTTGAACTGAATCGAAAAGCAATTGGAATTGCCATTGATAGTATTGGAAATATATCCGATGCAGTAAAATCCGCTTACAATGCAGCTAAATCTTGGACTTCAGATGCGTGGGATGCGATTATTGGACAGTCTAAAAAGATTCTTGGTTTATCTCCATCAACTGCAAATCAAAGCAATTCAACGCAAACGCTTGCATCATCTTTTCTCGACACAAATAGCTATGAAATAGCAACAACAGCTACAGCATCACAGACAATTGATAACTTTTGGGATGCCATACCTGATTGGGGAGATAACGCTTGGCAAGCTACAACTAAATGGTCAGCAGATGCTTGGAAAAGTATTGATGAATGGACACCCCAAACTTGGCAAGCAACAACTACCTGGACAGCAGCCGATTGGGATAAACCATTCTTGACTATCTCAAATCCGACAATTGTAGAAAACAATTCAGGAACAAATAACCTGATATTTAAAGTTACATTGTCAACCACAAGTACCCAAACAATTACCGTAAATTATGCCACTGCTGATGACACAGCAACAGCAGGAAGTGACTATACAGCCAAAACAGGGACTCTCACCTTTACCCCCGGACAAATCAGCCAAGATATTATTATTTCCGTCAATGGTGATACTGCAATTGAACCGGATGAGACTTTCTTGATTAACCTTTCTAATCCTAGCAATGCGCTGATTACAGATAATCAAGGATTAGGAACAATTACTAATGATGATGGTGATAATATCAGTGTCACTCTTGCGGTTTCTCCCGCAAGCGTAACTGAAGATGGGACAACAAATCTGGTTTATACCTTCACTCGTACTGGTGTAACAACAAATGCTTTAACAGTCAATTACACAGTCGGGGGGACAGCTACCCTTAATACAGATTACACTCAAACTGGTGCAGCAAGTTTTACAAGTACAACAGGAACAGTTACTTTCGCTGCTGGTTCAGATACTGCGACTGTAACAATAGACCCTACTACTGATACAAATGTTGAAGATGATGAAACCGTAACTTTAAACCTTGCTTCTGGGACGGGTTATACAGTAGGTACGACTGACGCAGTTGTGGGAATCATTACCGATACTAATAATGAAACTCCTAGTAATCAAGCTCCGACGGATTTAGCATTAAGTGCAACCACAGTAAATGAAAATGTCCCTGTTAACACAGTGATAGGAACATTTTCCAGCACAGACCCCGATACTGGGAATACCTTTACCTATAGTTTAATAGCAGGAACAGGAGATACAGATAATACAGCATTCTCGATTGTAGGGAATCAATTACAGATTAATAATTCCCCAGATTTTGAAACCAAGAATAGTTACAGTATTCGGGTAAAAACCACCGACCAAGGGGGACTAGAATTTGAGAAAACCTTGACAATTGTGGTAAATAATGTCAATGAAACACCCGCAGATTTAGTCTTAAGTGCGACCACAGTAAATGAAAATGTCCCTGTTAATACAGTGATAGGAACATTTTCCAGCACAGACCCCGATACTGGTAATAGCTTTACCTATAGCTTAGTTGCAGGAACAGGAGATACAGATAACTCAGCCTTCTCGATTGTAGGGAATCAATTACAGATTAATAATTCCCCAGATTTTGAAACCAAGAATAGTTACAGTATTCGAGTAAAAACCACCGACCAAGGGGGACTAGAATTTGAAAAAGTCCTAACGATTACTGTCAATAATGTTAATGAAACACCAACAGATTTACTTTTAAGTGCCACTACCGTAGATGAAAATGTCTCTGCCAATACGGTGATTGGGACATTTTCTTCCACAGACCCCAATGCTGGGGATACCTTTACCTATAGTTTAATAGCAGGAACAGGAGATACAGATAACTCAGCCTTCTCGATTGTAGGGAATCAATTACAGATTAATAATTCCCCCGATTTTGAAACCAAGAATAGTTACAGTATTCGGGTAAAAACCACCGACCAAGGGGGACTAAGTTTTGAGAAAACCTTGACAATTACTGTCAATGATGTTAATGAAACTCCTAGTAATCAAGCTCCCACAGCCCTAATTTTCCAAAATGCTGTCACCGAGTTAGCTGAAAATGTCAATGTCACACCAGAATTTAAAGTCGCCGATCTCCTGATTGAAGATGATGGTTTAGGAACCAATAATCTCTTCCTCACGGGACGGGATAGCGAGCGCTTCTTAATTCGGAATTCGTCCCTTTTCTATGTCGGTTTTACCCCTAATTTTGAAGCCCAAAATAGTTACGAAGTCACTGTTAATGTCGATGATCCAACCGTTGGTGTCACCCCCGATCTCACCCAAACCTTAACTTTAAACATCACCGATGTCAATGAAGCTCCCACAGCCCTAATTCTTGCCAATAGTACCAATACGATCGCTGAAAATACCGATACCAGTCAAGGTGTAAAAGTTGCCGATATTCAGATCAGCGATGATGCCTTGGGGACAAATAGCCTTTCTTTGTTGGGCAATGATCAGAGCAGTTTCCAGATTCGTGGCCGGGAATTATTCTTCATCGGTAAGGCCGATTTTGAAGCCCAATCCCTCTATAATCTGACGGTGGCGGTAACGGATACTACCCTCAAACCGGCTCCCAATGCCACGCCAGACGCAACGGTTAATTTCAGCTTAGAAATTACCAATCTACCCGACCAAGCCGTTAATCCCCAAATCATCCAATTTAAAGATACGGGTAATGGACAAGGTTCTCTGGTTTTCAACTTCAGTGACTTGCCCGGTAGCATACAGGTCACAGCCATTGAGGAGGGACTCCAACAGACGGGAGCTTTCTTCAATAACGTTGTCGGTCTCTATCCAGTGGCGGATGACAACGGAGCCGTTTTTGACAGCCTCGATTTAGATGGAGATGGCAACGTGACAGAGTTAATTCAACCGGGTCAAGCGGGTTATGCCCGTAGTGCCTTAAGTCAAGCAGTGAATAACTTCTTTTTGCGGGCCAGTGGGGAAGGGGCAAACCAAAGCACCACCGCCGCTGAATTTGGAGATGTGTTGTTGGAAGGGGGGCGACGCTACGCACCTTTTGTCATTGCCAATGGCGGCAATCTGGGAGAAAGTCTGCAAGGGAGTGTTCAGGCATTTTTGACCAAGAATCCCGATAACGTGGCGGCTACCCTAGAAAACTATATGAGTCATGAGGTGGCCTACTTCTCCTTTGGGTCGGCAAATCCCGATGGGGCGGAACATTTACGGTCAAGGGGGAATAATATCTTTGGCTTTGAGGATTTACCGGGGAACTTACCCAATATCAGTGATAACGACTTTAATGATGGGATTTTGGCGTTTAATTTTATTGGTTAATCGTCAGGGTCTGGTCTGACAAGCCATTTCCTCTGGGAGTTGCCGGTGGTTGTCTTTTTCTAAGTGCGAATCACCGTCATTTGTCGGCCCGCAGGCCTCATTGCCGTTTCTGATTAATGGTGGCATGGCTGGCTTCCAATCCAGCCATGATTTATTAATAAATATCACTGCCCTTCGACGTAGCTCAGGGCAAGCGGATTTACTGGCACTTTACCAGCTTTAGGGAGCATTCCAGGGGGTAATAAGTCACCTAGAAAACGGGTTTCTCGAAGAAACCCGTTTTCTGGACTTTAAGAAAAAAAACGTTTCGCTGACAAACTCTATAAAGAACGTAGGTTGGTTTGAAACATGAAACCCAACGCCTGCTCATGTTAAGCTTTTCACTACTACTTATAGTTAATCATGTATTTCTGGCAATTTCGTGTTTATCAGCGTCCTTTGCTGCGTCCCCTACAAACCCATCACGGACTATGGGAAATTAGGGAAGGAATTATTATTCGCTTAGAAGCGGAAGATGGACGTATAGGATGGGGAGAAATTGCTCCTTTACCTGAATTTGGTTCGGAAACATTATCGGCAGCAATATTATTCTGTCAAAGTCTCGAAAATCCCCTATCAATAACTTCAATTTTTTCTATTCCCGAACAATTTCCCGCTTGTCAATTTGCCTTTGAATCAGCTTTAGAAGATTTAAATATAGAGAATCAATCAAGAGAATTAGAACCGAGAAATTATAGTTATTTATTACCCACTGGTGCGGCAGTATTTCCCTGTCTGGATGATATTTTAGCCGCTAATCAAACTAATACTTATAAATGGAAAATTGCAGTTAATTCTCTCAAGCAGGAGTTAAACTTATTTGAAAAATTAATTGATCGATTACCCAGGAACATTAAATTGCGTTTAGATGCCAATGGGGGATTAAGTATTACTGACAGTAAAATCTGGTTAAAAATTGCCGATGAATCTAAAATAATTGAATTTATCGAACAACCTTTACCCCCGTCTCAATTAGAGGAAATGTTGCAATTAAGTCAAGATTTTACCACGGGGATTGCTTTAGATGAATCGGTGGCCAATCTTCGACAAATAGAGGAATGTTATCAACGGGGATGGCGAGGAATTTTTGTGATTAAACCTGCTATTACTGGTTCAATACAAGGGTTAAGAAATCTCTGGGAAAAATATCCCTTAGATTTAGTATTTTCCTCGGTTTTAGAAACTAATATCGGCAGAAAATCCGCTTTACGTCTAGCACAAGAATACCCCAGAAAGGAGCGAGCTTTAGGTTTTGGTGTGCAACAATGGTTTAATAATAGTGAACCCGATTGGTTAGAAAAACTGTGGACGACATCAGCAAACAATTAGCATATCTCAGTCAAAAAGATTGGTTATATGGATACAATAGCCAGAAATTTTATCAATTATATCAGTCCTATTCTCAGCAATTTATCGCCGCAGATAATCCTCGATTAACTATACTGCTTGCTGAAGGCAATCCCCTTAAATTCTTAGCGATATTCTTGGCTGCCGTCAGGTCAAAAAGTTGCCTATTTTTAGCTAATCCTGACTGGAAAACTAACGAATGGCAACAGGTTTTCTCTCTGATGCAACCCGATTATATTTTTGGCGAAAATATCGAGGTTTTTAACTATAATTCTTCTCCTGTTAATCCTTTGACTAATTCTCTGATGATACCCACAGGGGGAACATCGGGAAAAATTCGCTTTGCTATCCATAACTGGTTAACTTTAACTGCTTCTGTTAAAGGTTTCTCTGAATATTTTCAAGTCAAGCAGGTTAACTGTTTTTGCCTACTGCCTTTATATCATGTTAGTGGTTTAATGCAGTTTCTGAGAAGTTTTTTAACGGCGGGAGATTTTGCTCTTATTCCTTACCATAAAATCAAACAAAAGCGCATAAATAATCTCAATCTTCAAGATTATTTTATCTCTTTAGTTCCCAGTCAATTACAATTTTTTCTAGAAAATGATCCTCGCTGGTTAGCCAATTTTAAAACAGTTTTCCTAGGAGGTTCTCCTGCATGGCCATCTTTACTAGAAAAAGCTAGAGAATATAATATTTCCCTATCTCCCACCTATGGAATGACGGAAACTGCCTCACAAATTGTCACCCTTAAACCAGAAGATTTTCGACGAGGCAATAATAGTAGTGGACAGCTATTACCCCATGCTCAGATAAAAATTAATCCCGATAACCAGAAAATTATTATTGAAGCGAAATCTTTATTTTTAGGCTATTATCCCCATCTTAATCAAGCAAGCTACTTCGAGACTGATGATTTAGGTTACTTGGATGAAAGTGGTTATTTATATATCATTGGCCGCGATAGTCAAAAAATAATTACCGGAGGAGAAAATGTTTATCCTTTTGAGGTAGAAACTGCCATTAGACAAACTAATTTAGTTAAAGATGTGGTGGTTTTAGGGTTGCCAGATTCTCGATGGGGACAGGTAATTGTCGCTTTTTATGTCCCCGTTAACTCTCAGATAAACCAGACAAGTATTCAATCCCAGATTAAAGATAAATTAGTCAATTATAAACTGCCGAAACATTGGATAAAATTACCAGAGATACCAAAAAGTCCCCAGGGTAAGATTAATCAAACCATTTTAATTAAATTAGCTGAAACTTTTTTTGACACCGAGTCAAACCCCGGACGATAATTAGAGTGACTGTTCCAACATCTGACCGTGTTCTTTAAGCCATTGCTTGGCCTTCTCCATAGTAGCAATTTGCGACCTGATAATCTGCCAAAATCGTGGAGTGTGGTTCGATTCAATCAGATGCGCTAACTCATGAACTATCACATAATCAATTACGAACATCGGGGCTTTGATCAATCGCCAGTTCAAGTTAACATTGTCTTGGGGTGTACAAGAACCCCAGCGATATTTGCTGTCGGTAATTTTAGCCTGATTAAACCTGACACCAAGCTTTTTAGCATAAAGGTTGACACGAGGAAGTATCTTCTCTTTTGCCTTCTGAATGTACCAATCTTGAAAAATCTCGCCGTCATTCTCTGTTAGTGTCTTTGGTACTCGAAAGCGATTGTTAATAAACTTTATTTCTGTCTCATCATCAACCAATTCTAAACGATAGGAGCGCCCTAAATAAAGAAGCGACTCGCCATTAACCAGTTCCTTACCCGGAGGATGAAGTGGGACTTGATACTTCTGCTCGTGGTGAATTTTTTCATAGAGCCACTGCTTGCGTGACTCTACTATTTGCTGGATCTTATCGGGATGAGTACCAGTAGGCGCTCTGACCACGATCGAGCGATCACGTTCCACGGTAATGGTCAGGGTCTTACGACTAGAAGAATAAATGATTTTATAGTCAAGTTTCATATTAAAAGTCGCTCAATTTTACTCGATTCAGCCTAAAAAATTCGGTCGTTATTTTTCTCTGCTATTTCCATCACCCGCGAGATAATCTGTTCTCGATTGTCCATAAGATGGGGAATTTGGTAAAAGTCGGCAGAGAGTAACACTTTTTGAATCTCTGCCTTAAGTTTCTTGCGAGCGGGAATGCTCTCCCAAAAGCTAGTTAATTGTAACTCCTGCTCAACAACGGTAAATACCTGTTGAGTGAGAGCGACCATCTGAGAAACCATATCGTCAGTTAATGCCGCTTCTCCAAAACACTCCCGTTTGAACATCCGAAAGAAGGGCAGCTGCTTTTTCCTGTCCAGTCCGTAGGTAGGCTCATTTTTTGCTTCTCTCGCCTTCTGGCGTAGTTTTTCCAGTTCTTGGTAAATCTTGTCCCAATTGTCTTTAAACTCCTCGAAGATGGCTCTCAGTGCTTCAGAAAAGGAGGCTTGCAGTTCGGGATCGTCCACCAGATCGATCTCGATATAGTGGCGGAGAGCGTGTTCGATTGCGGCGGCCTTTGTTTTGACTCGCTGGTGTTTCTGGACATGGCTCTCAAAGTCCTTATCCAAGATCGAGATCGGTTTAACTTTCTCGTCGATTCCCCTTGATTGCAGATACTGGTCGGTCAGGGCCCGCAGCTTGGGTGGGATTCCCTTCATACTCAGGCGCTCGTCGCGGAAGTGCTTCCCCGCTAGTACATTCACTGCGGTGAGAGATTGGTAGTCTCTCATGTAGTTCAAGGCCTCCTTGGCGGGATAGACCAAGTTAAGGCTGCGGGTCAGCTTCTTGAAGGCCAGCATGAACTCGAATCGCACATCCTCGTCATAGAAGAGGTCGAAAAAGGCATCTTGATCGTTCAGGTCGGTGAGTCCATGTTGCTTCAAGAGTGCAAGGATTGCCCGGTGGTCATCCTCAAGCTGACGGATCTCGTCCTCGGGAAAACTTAAGGTTTCCTCGATTTCTTGCTGCTCTCGCTCGTCATAGTTATCAATGGCTTGCTTCAAGTGGTGGCCGATGCCCACATAGTCCACGACAAAGCCTTTATCCTTGTCCGCACCGCCGACTCGGTTGACACGGGCGATCGCCTGTAAGAGGTTGTGGGCCTGGATGACCCTATCGAGATACATCACCTGCTCTACTGGGGCATCAAAGCCAGTCAGTAGCATATTATTGACGATGACAATGCCCACATCTCCAGTAATCCCCTCATCCCTTGCGTCAAAGGGCAGTTTAAAGCTTTTAATAGTAGTATCGTGGCGGGTGGAGTTGCTGTATTGCTTGAGGTGGGGTAGGTCGTTATGACTGCCGGAGATGACCACATCGGTCTTAAGTCGTTTCAGGCGATCGAGGTTAAGCCGGTGGGGATTCCCCTGCTCCAATTTGGCAATCTCCTCGGCCAGGGCAGCATCTAAATGCTCTTTGTACCGCACCGCCGCCTCCCGGGAAGTCGCCACCACCTGGGCCTTGTAGCCGTTGGGAAAGATGCACTGGAGATAGTGCTGCACCATATCCTTGGCTTTGGCGGCGATGGTGGGATGGGCTTCTAGGTAGGCATCCCGCGAACCATAGCCCAAAATCTGCAGCCGCTCTTGCAGGTTGTACTCACTGAAGACATCGGCAAAAGCCGCATCCATAGCTGTCTGATCAGACACCTCGGCGTTATGAGTGCGCCCGGTGTAAACAATTTCTAGGGTTACGCCGTCCTCGATGGACTGGCCCATGGTGTACTTGTCGATGTAGTCCCCGAAAACTTTCTCAGTTTTGTCGATGGGGGTGCCGGTGTAGCCAATACGGGAAGCGTAGGGGAGAGCTTTGTCGAGGTTTGTCCCCAGCAGGCTGTACTGGGAGCGGTGGGCCTCATCGGTCATCACCAGGATGTTGCTGCTCCGGTTTAGCTCCGGGAAGGTCTCCCGCAGTTCCCGCTCTTGGAATTTGTGGATCATGGCCATGACCAGATCCGAGGAGTCGCTGCGAAGTAGTTCCTTCAGTTTGGCGATGCTATTGGCGGGCTTAACGGTAAAGCCAACACTTTGACCGGTCTCGGCGAGTTGCTGCTCTAGTTGGGTGCGATCGGTGATAAATACCACTTTCCACTGGGAAAGGTTGTTATGGCGGTACATGGCCCGCACCATAAACATCATGGTAAGGGACTTACCTGACCCCTGGGTATGCCAGATGATGCCGCTGCGCTCCCGGGGGGTTTTGCCCTCTAGGAGACGCTCCACGGCTTTCTTGACGGCACGAAACTGCTGATAACGCCCGACGATTTTGATGGTTTCTCCCTTGTTGTTGATGGAGAAAAGGGTGAAGTTGCGAATAATCTCTAGGAGGTTATCGGGGGCAAACATTCCCGCCACCAGTCGCTGCTGGTCATTGGGGGAGCTAATACCGTGTTCTAGTTCTTCTAGGGTGCGGGGATAGGGGTCAGCCCAACGGAAGAAGTATTTTTCGGTGTGGGTGGTAATAGTGCCAAATTTTGCCTGATTGCGGCAGGTAGCTACGACAAACTGGTTATAGAAGAAGAGGGGGACATTTCCCTCGCCCTTAGCGCCGCGCTGTTCGCTGTAGCGGAGGAGTTGCTCGATCGCCTCGGCAATGGGTTCTTTGACTTTGGGAGATTTGCATTCAATGACCACCACTGGCAGCCCATTGAGGAAGAGGACAATATCGGGGATGATGTGGTTTTCTGTGCCTAGAATCCGCACCTTAAACTGGCAAACGGCGATGAAGCGGTTGTTAGTTGGGTGGTCAAAGTCGATAAACCTGACGGTGGGGCTTTTTTCGCCTGTTTTACGGTTCTCTGAGACGCTCGTATTCTCCTGAAGCAGTTTAAAGACGTGGCGGTTATTTTCCAGTAGGTTGGTGCTGGGGAAGTTGGCGGTGAGTTGTTTGATGGCTTCTTCTATTTGGTCGGTTTCTAGCCAGGGGTTGATGATTGTAAGCTGTTCTCGCAGCACTGGCAGCATTACCACCTCGGTAAAGCTTTCTCTAAAAGTATCCTGTGGTTTTTGTTTTTTGTCTAAATCCAATATTTCCCAATCTAAACCGTACAGTTGATCAAGTAAGGGCTTTTCGACCCCGTTGCGCTCATCGAGTTTGATAGGTTGAGGTGTTTTGTTCATGACCAGATAACCTTTATTTAACTGTATTTATGAGGTTTTTCGTCTAAATCTTCTTGAGGGAACAGGGAACAGGGTTAAATTGTACTTCTCTGATAAGTAGCTGGTTATAATTAAATTTAAAATGGATTTTAGGTTCGATCCCCCCTTCCCCCCTTGATAAGGGGGGTGCCGATCCCCCTTTAGTCCCCCCTTAATAAGGGGGGCATCTGATAATTTTTAACACCTAGCCACTTATGAGAAACGCTATAATAGGTTATTATACATAAAAAATATTTAAGCATTAACGGATATGAACAACCAACTGGTTAAAACTTTAGCACAAATTATTAGATCCCTTTCTGAAGAAGAAAAACAACAACTAGAAAGAGAATTAACATCTAATGGAGCAATAGAAGCAATAAAAGACTATCAAAAATTATCTTTTTGTCAAACGGCTACCCCTGAAGAATGGATAAAAGCTTTTGAAGAATGGGCAGAAAGTCATAGAGATAAGAATTTTCCCCAATTATCTGATCAAGATATTAGCCGAGAAAGTATCTATGGAGAACGGGGTTAAATGTCTTATACTAAATCCGTTGAGTAACGCACAGAAAACGGGTTTCTCGGAGAAATCCGTTTTCTACTCATCAAATGTCACGCTCTGACAGCAATCTCTGCATTTGAATCTGATTTATTCCCAATATTTCCCTTGCTGTCCCTAGACTGATTTTATTTTGCTCAAATAGGGAAATAGTTGTTTCTCGCAAAGTGTCAGTATTGCTATCTTCTAAGATGATGACGCGGATCTGTTTACCTTCCCATTCAGAAGAATATTCGGCGGGAATGGTAACTATGCCGTTTTTTAGGATGGTTTTAAATTCGATCGCTTGCATGGTAAATCTATGGGCAAGGGAGTTATGTTTAGTTTAGCGAATCGTCTGATATCGAGATCATGGGATATAGATCGCCTGAGCAGTTTGGTGACTTGGCGAGGTCAATCAGGGCGTTACGATATTTTTTGATGCCGCGCCGAGCGATTTCCATTTTTTTGGCAAAGTCTGGGTATATGTTTAAGTTTTTGTGATTTGTGGGTGTTTGCTCTGGTTGCATAGGTTTGACCGATGAATCAATTTGCTGCTATTTTTTGGTTGAGGAGGTCCGTAACTCGAACTTTGCCTGTTAGCAGGTCTTGCATAAGTCCGGTTTTGAGAGAGCGGAGTTTAGATAGACAATTGTTTGCTTGCCCTATCTCGTAAACACACAAGTCCAGCCTGCACGCTAAGAACTCTTGTTCTTCTTGCATTCGGGGTATCTTGATTGGGGTTGCTCGCATCGCCGCCAATGAAAGATTTTTGATAGTTGAGCCGGTAAGTTCATAATCATAAAATCGGTGTACTGGCTCTGACTGGAGGATGTGATAAATTAGGCGAGCATTTACCGATTTCTTGCATTTTATATACGCTGCACTTTTTCCGAGAACCACTGGCTCATTTTTATAAAATGCGATATTCCCAATCGTACCATTGATTGAGTACAAAATCGTTCTATCGTCAAGTTCAATGTAGTATTTCCTAAATTCGCCTTGATTGACGCACAAAGTATCGGAAGTAATGTGAATTGATCCATCCCCTAGGTTATTTCCATTTATGAAGAAGAATCCGGTGTTTTCAGAGTAAGCCGGGGTTGTATGTATTCCGTCACCAATCTTTGTTGTTAGTTCGTCAAGACTTTCCACCTCCCACTCAACCGGAATCCTCCCAAGCGGTGAATCCTTAAATTCATGGGTTTCTTCACTGCGAATATTGCCGTTTTCATCAATTCCTTTGGTGAGCAAGTCCTGCATTAGTCCCGTTTTGATGCGCTGCTGCTTGGCAATTAGGGCTTCGGTTTGCTCAATCGCGCGGTCTATTGTTGAAAGGATGGTGGCGATTTGGGTTTGTTCTTGTTTTGGCGGCGTTAAAATTTCAACTGACTCAATTGCTCCAATAGGAAGCCCAAAGCGTGTAGAACCACTAGCATGAAGAGCAAAATAATTAGCTACTCGTGAAGTTGAAAGATATTTAGAGAGAAAGATAGAATCAATTTTTTCATTGTCAGGTCGAATTAGTGCCAGATGATAACCACAAACTAAGTTATCTATTTGCTCATGTATAACGGTGGGAATACCGATATCATCAGGAGTTTCTGAGTCTTTGGTAATAATTACATCTCCAATATTTAAACCAAATCGCTCAATTTCTGCATCGTTTGCAGAACCTTCCATAAACTGAATTGATCCATCAATATATTCATTTGTGTAAACGTCCATGTAGTTGCAAAGCTTTACAGGTCGTTCGCTAGGATAAATTTTTTTGTCAACATTACTAACTCGTATATCAGCAAGATCACGAAGTTTTTTTACATCCCAATTTTTCATCACGCCAAATACCTCAACTTACTCAAAAACTCATTTAACTGTCCTAAAGTCTGCTCTCGCTGGGCCTCCATTTCCTGACTTGATACCGCATACTTATCCCAAAGATTCTCAACCTTAGCGACAAGTCCCCGCTTTTCCCCATTCAAGTAACGAGTAAGCTGCTCCGATACCCAATCATAGAGCTTTTTTAGAATCAATTTTTTCGCTTCTTCATCCCTTAACTGTCCTCCTATTTCAGTCAGTAATCCCTCAGGATAAGATAATTTAATCTCCAAGGCTTTCTTATCCTTATTAAGCGCGTTAATCTTCGCCTTTTCTTCCTTTTTACTTGCATTTAACCCCATAAGCTGATTTTGTACCTGCTCAAGTAATTCAATAGTTTCAGCCTTAAATTCCTCATCACCAACCCGTTTTAAGCGCAGCTTTAACTCAAGCTGACTCTGCTGTTATTTAAGTGTATTCTTAAGTAACTTGATCCGGTTCTCAATGTCAGTAATAACATTGTATTCTTGTTGGTAATATTGGCGCTCTCTGGCTGCTGAATCGCCCTGGGATTGCTTCAGGTCATCTATCAACTCTTTAAGCCCTTTCTTAATCGATGTGGCGCTAACAGTTTCTTCCTCTTCTGGTTCATAATTCGCCACCTCTTGCGCTGATTCCACCGCTTCGCTTAACTCCCCTTGGACTGCACTAATCTTACTTTCCAGTTCCTCAATTTCCGCCTCTTCCGCCTGAAAAAATGCCGCTAATAAATACTGATCAGGAATAAGAGTATGATGCCAGCCAGTGTTAATAATAGTCTTTAGATCATAGCGAATCTGCTGCCACCAGTTAACAAACACCCCCGCCGATTTAAACTCATCTAAAACCCCCAAAGGAATCAGCTGCTGTTTAAGGCTGCTCAGTAATTGCTGCCGCACTTGGGGCATAATATTATTTCCCTCCAACTTGGCAAAATCATCCCGCGCTTCTCGCCACCAATTTTTAAGCGTAGTATAGTGGTCGCTTATCCTTGCTTGTAAATCGGGATTAGCTTCCAGATTCTCTTTAATAGCGGCTTTCGTGGCAATTTCTGGGCAAAAACTAGCATAGCCGGGGCGTAGGGGCTTAAATAGGGTATTTGTATTGATGCCAAACTTAGCAAAAGTATCCTGTTGTGCGGCAATTTCAGCCTGCGGAATACCCCCCATCAAGTGAGCTTTTACATCCTCCGGTTCCGGGTCTGGCGTATTATCCACATAGCGGCGAATATTAAGATTAAAGTCGTGTTTTTCGACAATTTCCGACTTATCTACCAAGCGGCTATATTTGGGATATTCTCGCTTGTGGGTAAAGACATAATCGATCTTTTCAATGTCTTCGGGGCGCAATTTATTCTGGTTCTTTCCCTCAGCATATTCTCGATCGGCATTAATAAAAAGGATTTTATCGCGTAATTCATCAGGTTTATTTTTATTCACCACCAACACACAGGCCGGGATACCCGTGCCATAAAATAACCCCGGGGGCAAACTAATAATCGCCTCAATCAGATCATCCTCAATTAAGATCTCTCGAATCAGCTTCTCTTTCCCCCCCCGAAATAGCACCCCATGGGGCATGATAGTGGCCATGTGGCCGTCGGGTTTAAGACTGGCAATCATGTGCTGGACAAACATCAGATCCGCCTTTTTCCCCTTTTCCGGGCAGAATTCGCGAAAGCGGTTGGTAAACTTGAGATTAGACTTGCTGTAATCCTGGGAAAAGGGCGGATTAGCCAGAACTCGGTCAAACTTGCGAATCTGTCCGTTTTCTAAAATGAGCGGATCTTCGAGAGTGTCCCCGTTTTCAATGGTGAAGCGGGTGATGTTGTGGAGGATCATATTCATATTACAAATTGACCAGACTGTACCGTTAGAATCCTGTCCGTAGAGCGCCAGATTCTGGGGGTTTTGCCCCTGTTCCTCCACATATTGATAGGACTGGATAAGGAAACCGCCCGACCCCACGGTAGGGTCATAGATAGTATGGCCCGCTTGGGGTTTGACCAACTGTACCAACAGCCGCACCACCTCGGCTGGCGTGTAAAATTCTCCCCCTTTCTTCCCGGCACTATCGGCAAAGTATTTGATTAGGTACTCGTAGGCTGCACCCAATAGGTCGGGAAACTCAAAATTATCGTTGACCAGCACAAATTGGGGCTGATTGAAATGATCTAGTAAATCCTTCCATTTTTGGTCAGGTATCTTGGTTTTGCCCTTGGTAGCATTAAAATCGATGTTATTCTTCAGCACTCCCGCCAAGGCATCGTTAGCATCCTCTACCGCCGCTAATGCCTTATTGAGCATATTGCCGATGTCCTGCTTAAGGTGTTTGAGCGGCGGCACTTCCTGGCCGTTTTCGTCGCGCCAGGATTGATGCCAGCGAGCGCGAGGAGGTACGAAAAATGTTTCTCCATAGGAGATTGGGTCTTCTTGCAGTTGGGCCAGCAGCAACGGGTCTGGGATGTGTGCATATTGTTTCTTGAGTTGCGCTTGCTTGCGCTCAAACTCGTCTGACAAGCGTTTGAGGAACAACATCCCAAAGATAAATTCTTTGAACTCGGAAGCGTCCATTTTACCGCGCAGAATGTCCGCCGCCTTAAATAGAAAGCTTTCGAGTTGACTGAGAGTGATCTTTTCTTGTTTCATCGTTAGTTACCTTAAATGTTCACCAGTTTATATTGCTAAAGATTGACCGCTCAGGCAATAATGGGAAGGTTTATCATGCCCATTAAAGAATGCTGAACGCTTTTATTTGGCTACCGATTATAGGGGCGATACTGATTGCCTACACGCCTCTAGAGGCGAAAAAAGTGCGAGGATTAGCTCTAACTCTTGCTGTCGTTCTCTTACTGCTTAATATTCTCCTTGGCTGGCAATTTGACCCTAGTAACCCGCAAATGCAGTTCACGGTTAACCTGCCTTGGATTAATTTCCTCGGTTTCAATTATGCCCTCGGTGTCGATGGATTGTCATTCTCATTACTTTTTCTTAACAGTATCTTGACAATAATTGCTCTTTATGCTAGTGGTACAGAGGTTAACCGACCGAAATTTTACTATTCTCTGCTCTTGTTACTCAATGCCGGAGTAGCGGGGGCCTTTCTAGCGCAGGATTTACTGTTATTTTTCCTATTTTACGAATTAGAAATCGTCCCGCTTTACTTTCTCATTGCCATTTGGGGGGGTCAAAGACGCGGTTACGCGGGCATGAAATTTTTATTATACACGGCAATTTCTGGCTTTTTAGTGCTGATCTCTTTCCTCGGCTTAGTTTGGCTAACCGGTGCTGATAATTTCGCCTATAACCCCCTTTTATCGAATAATTTAGACGTTAAAACTCAATTACTGCTCCTTATTCCCCTTCTGATTGGATTAGCCATCAAAATCCCGATTTTTCCCTTTCATACTTGGCTACCGGATGCCCACGTGGAAGCATCTACCCCCGTTTCTGTGCTTTTAGCGGGAATATTACTCAAATTAGGAACCTATGGACTGCTGCGCTTTGGAGTCGGTTTATTTCTTGACGCTTGGGTGACTATCGCCCCTTGGTTAGCAACAATAGCAGCTATCAGCGCCCTCTACGGGGCCAGTTGCGCTATTGCCCAAAAGGATATGAAAAAAGTAGTGGCCTATTCTTCCATTTCCCACATGGCCTATATTTTACTAGCGGCGGCGGCCACCACCAGATTAAGCATCACCGCGGCGATTTTGCAGATGATTAGTCACGGTTTAATTTCCGCTTTGTTATTTTTGTTGGTGGGAGTAGTGTATAAAAAAACTGGTAGTCGGGATGTGGATTATCTACGGGGTTTATTAAATCCGGAAAGAGGTTTACCAATCACGGGAATGTTAATGATTTTAGCGGCTATGGCCAGCGCCGGCATCCCCGGAATGGTGGGATTTATCGCCGAATTTTTGGTCTTTCGTGGCAGTTTCCCGATTTTTCCGATACAAACGCTCTTATGTTTGGTCGCTAGTGGTTTAACCGCAGTATATTTTCTCCTGATGATTAATCGGGTTTTCTTTGGTCGTTTAACCCCTGAATTATCGCGCATTCCCCGCAGTACCTGGCCCGAAAGATTTCCCGAAATTGCTTTGGCTTTATTTATTATTGTTTTGGGATTACAACCGAGTTGGATGATTCACTGGAGTGAAAACCAAGCATCAATGTTATTAACCGGGACGGCAATCAGTCAAAAGCAATCATAGAAACCTTTTTCGGAATTGTTAAAACCTAGACCGAAACTAACTTTTGGATAGGAGGAACAGTTGGCATTTATCCCTCGATTCAGCAACAGCTAAAACTGAATTAACCATTGACTAACGCCTCCCCTTGAATATTTTCTTGATCGATCGGCTTTTGCGTCCCCAAAATCCTTACAATAGGAGATGAAGATAGCCTGAAAAGTTGGAGAATATGAATTATCTCATTGCCGTGTTAGCTGATCGCATTCAAGCCGAAGAAGCTGCCGTTGCCCTGGAAAAAGCGGGAATTCCCCAATCTCAAGTGACTATTCTCGGTCGCGGCTATAAAAGTGCCGATGAGTTCGGTTTGATCGATCCTTTTCAACAGGCCAAAAAACGGGCTACTCTCATGGCTTTTTGGTTAATTCCCTTCGGTTTTGCCGGGGGCTACCTTTTTAACCTGATTACGGGATTGCATACCTTTGATTGGGCGGGAGAACCGGGCAATCATATCGTTGGCGGCATTGCTGGGGCGATGGGGGGGGCGATGGGCAGTATTTTCGTCGGTGGCGGCGTGGGTTTATCGTCCGGCAGTGGCGATGCACTTCCCTATCGCAATCGTCTGGGTGCGGGAAAATATATTATTGTCGTGCAGGGTTCCGAAAACCTGAAAAATCGAGCGACTCTTATCCTGCGTCAATTTAACCCCGAAAATCTGCAAGGATACGCCCTAGAACAGTGAACGGTTATTAGGAATAAGTTATCGTTCATCTGATTTTTTCCTAAGAATTTTTGATTAATTAACACAAAACAATGTTACCAAGAGAAGAATTACTAAAGGGTGTCGAAAATCGCGAGGAGATAGCGAAAGTTATTGATAAAGCCGAACAAGCGATTAAGACTTGGGAAGTGACGACAACAGACTTTCTTTCTCCTGCGGTTTTGGCGGAAGTAGAACGAGTTTTTGAGCGTTTAACCGATGTGTCAATGCAAAAATGGGGCGGTTATCCCCAAGCAGAAAGACAGCGCCTCGGTATTGCTAGAGTTGATCTACCTTTGGCAGTAACAGATATTCCCCTATCTGCCCTTGATATTGCCGGTAATTTTCTTTTTGATACCGCTAACCACCGGGATTTTTTAGGGGCGATGTTGGGGACGGGAATCGTTCGGGAAAAAGTCGGTGATATAATTGTTTTAGGTGAGCGAGGGGCGCAGGCGATTGTAGTGCCTGAATTGGCAGATTTTTTATCTGCTAATTTGCGACAAGTGCGTTCGGTTCCCGTGAAAACTAGCCCGATTCCTTTGACGGAATTAAAAGTTAGACCACCGCAAAAAAAAGAAATTAATACTGTGGAAGCTTCCCTACGTTTGGATGCGATCGCATCGGCAGGTTTTGGCATTTCTCGCAGTAAAATGGCCGAAGCAATTAGCTCCGGGGATGTGCGAGTTAACTGGAAAGATATCAGTCAATCTAGTTATAATGTTAAAACCGGTGATTTGATTTCTTTTCGGGGAAAAGGTCGTCTAGAAGTGGGTGAGGTGACTGTGACAAAAAAAGAGCGCTATCGGGTTCATTTAACTAGATTTATTTAGTTTTTTCTGTGTCTAGAATTTGTTATTAGACAGATTAATTGCCATGGCTGATAATTTCGCCGTAATCGTGCAACTGTGTCAAGTTAGTCCCATCGGTAAACTATTACCGGGGGCGCTTTATGTTCATCGAGAAGCATTACAGCAACTGGATCCTATCCTCCAGAATTACGAACAACAAGCAAGAATTAATCAGCATTTATCCGAGGCAACAATAATTAAATTTAGCACCGATAAACCGAAAATATCCTATCTTTTTTATCCCGATTTTGATTGGGAACCTCACCCAGTTTTAACTAAAAGTTTAGTGGTGGATATGGGGACATTAATCTTAAGTGAATGGAATTATCAAAATGCTGATAATCCCCCTATTTTACACCGAAAAGAAACCTTTGTTACTAGGAACTATCCTCTTTATCAAGAATTCGAGCATCTCACAAAAATTGAGAGTGCTTTAGGACTTTTAAACAGTTCTTATCCCATCGGTACTAAACAGGAATGGCAACGGCTTTTAAGAAAGTATCACCTTGATTTTGCAGGAGATTATTTAGTTTGTAATCTAGAGGGACAAAGGGAAAAATCCATAATAATTGATCGCCACAAAGCCGCTCTTGTTCGCAAAACCCTTTCTCGTCCGACAAGATTAGCATTAGCGGCGGGATTATTTCTTCCTGAAACCACTTTTTTTGATTACGGTTGTGGTTATGGAGGTGATATAGAACGCATAGCTGAACAGGGTTATCACAGTGAAGGTTGGGATCCTTATTATCGTCCCGATAGTCCTTTAATTGAATCTGATATTGTTAATTTAGCCTATGTAATTAATGTTATTGAATCCGCCGAAGAAAGGCAAGAAGCTTTATTAAAAGCTTGGCAACTAACCCGTCAAGTTTTAATCGTTTCAGCACAGATTTTGATTGATGATAGTGAACGGGGTTTAATGGCTTATGAAGATGGAATTATAACCCGTCGCAATACCTTTCAAAAATACTATCAACAGGAAGAACTAAAACAGTATATTGACAGGACTTTAGGGGTTGATTCTATTCCGATAACTTTGGGAGTTTATCTAGTTTTTCGAGAGGAAGAAAAAGCCGAAAATTTTCGTTTATCGAGATGTCGTTCCCGCACTGCCACTCCTAAAATTAAAACCCATCTCAAACGCTTTGAAGATTACGAAGATCTATTAACTCCCCTGATGGAATTTTACACTCAGCAGGGACGTTTACCCGTCGCGGGAGAATTATTGCAAGAGGAAGAAATTAAGGCAGAATTTGGCACTTTTAGACGAGCTTTTCAAGTGATTCTACAAGTAACAGAAGGGGAAGAATGGGAGATAATTGCCGATAAAAGACGCGCCGATCTTTTACTTTATTTAGCTTTAAGTCAATTTAGCCAATGTCCGAAAGTAAGGGAATTATCTCCCGCTACTCGTGCCGATTTTAAAGCTTTATTTGGCAGTTATCGCAATGCTTGCGCTTTAGCAGAAGAAGTGTTAATAAGTGCGGGAAATCTGCCAGCGATCGCTCGTACTTGTGAAAATAGTTCTCTAGGCAAACTTTCCCGTTATTCCCTAACTATTCATATTAGCGTTCTGGAAAAATTACCGATGTTATTACGCTTATATGAAGGTTGTGCTAGTCAAACTATCGGACGGTTAGAAAATGCTAACGTTATTCGTTTATCCTTTCGTCAACCCAAAATTTCCTATCTCTATTACCCTAATTTTGATACAGAAATTCATCCGATTTTAGCCACTAGCATGGATGTGTATTTAGGTTCGGCTGATTTTAGTTTTCGCGATTACCAGGATAGTCCTAATCCGCCAATTTTACACGAAAAAGAGCTTTTAGTAACGGCGGATTATCCCAACTATGATAAATTGCTTCGCTTAACTAAATTAGAAAAGGATTGGGGATTGTTAGAAGATAGAAAAGCGATCGAACGTTTACAGGGTTGGCAAAAATGTTTAGAGGAGAATTGTGCTACAATCAAGGGCCATCAAATCCTGTGGCGAAAAGATGCCGATCCCTATAAAGTGAGGATTTTACGCGCTAAAATTAACGCCAGAAGAAATCAAAATAAGTCTTCCTGAGTAATTAAGTCAAATAGATGAGGTAATTAATTTTATGATGACTACGATTCGGTTACAAGGATTAGAAGATTTCGAGTTAAAAGCTAATGATCCTGAACAAAGAATGTTAATTTCTGGGGTTAATTGGCAACAGTATGAAACCCTCTTAAAACATTTAGAAGATAGTTCCAGTTATCGCATTACTTACTTAGATGGAATGGTAGAAATTATGTCTCCTAGTCGTCGTCACGAAGTTAGCAAAAAAAATATCGGTAGATTGGTAGAAGTTTATTTAGAATATGCTGAAATTGATTTCTGGGGATTAGGTTCCACCACGTTGCGAAAACAGGAAAAAGAAGCGGGAAAAGAACCGGATGAATGTTTTTGTTTATTTACAGAAAAAGAGTTTCCTGATTTGGCGATAGAAATAATCTTAACCAGTGGCAGCCTGAAAGTTTTAGAAGTTTATCAAAGATTGGGAACTCAAGAGGTTTGGTTTTGGCAAGATAATCAGTTAAAAATCTATTCTTTGCAAGAGAATGGCGAATACATTTTAATCCCTAAAAGTGCTTTATTACCGGATTTAAATTTAGAATTATTAGCCGCGTACGTCAACCATCCTAATCCCCGTCTTGCCGTCAAAGAATTTCGCTTGCGTTTAACAGAAAATTCCCAGTTATCATAACTATTATCTTTTCATGAATTCTCAAGTAAAATTTAACCTATCTATCCTAGGAATATTTGTATTTTCCCTAGGAATAAGATTCTGGAATCTCAGTCAATTTAATACACTTGTTTTCGATGAAGTTTATTATGCTAAATACGGCAATGAATATCTAATCGGTAAAGATTTTTTTCAGTCTCATCCACCGTTAAGTCAATATTTAATTGCTATTAGCATCTGGATTGGTTCCCATTTTCCTGCCGATGCTGAAACCATTAATAATTTAACAGGTTCCCTGCGCTCAACTTTTAGTTATCGCTGGTTAAATGCTTTGACTGGTTCTTTTATTCCCTTAATTATTGGCGCAATTGCCTATCAATTAACCCAGAGAAAAACTGTATTTTTAATCACAGCTTTTCTCGCCAGTTTAGACGGATTATTTCTGGTGGAATCCCGCTATGCTCTCAATAATATTTACTTGATTTTATTCGGTTTGTCTGGACAATTATTTTTTTTATTAGCACTCCAGAAAAATCATAAAATCAATTGGTTATTATTATCGGGGGTTTGTTTCGGTTTAGCGGCAAATATTAAATGGAATGGCTTAGGATTTTTACTGGGAATATTTATTTTTATCGGTGTTGCTTGGTTAATAAAATTATTGAATCAAGAGCAGTCAAAAGATCATCTTTGGACAAAGGCAACTAACCTGAGATTAGAGGACATTTTTATCGCATTAATTGTCTTTCCCCTCGTTACCTATAGTTTGCTGTGGATACCGCATCTTCTCGTCAATCATCAATATAATTTTTGGCAAGTACATCAAGAAATTTGGTCATTTCATCAGAGAATAAAGGGCAATCAAGCTGATGTTCATCCCTATTGTTCTTCCTGGTATAGTTGGTTAGTAATGGGGCGACCTGTGGCTTATTATTTTGAGAGAGTAGGTGATAAAATTTATGATGTTCACGCTATGGGAAATCCGTTTTTGTGGTGGTTTTCTACGGGAGCAATTCTAGTGGTTTTTAGTCGGTTATTTAACCGAAAAGATCGAGTAATTTCCGCCTATCTTATCTGTAACTATATTGCCAATCTGCTGCCCTGGTTAAAAATTAGTCGCTGTACCTTTCTCTATCATTATATGGCTGCCTACAGCTTCACTTGGATTGCCCTAGCTTGGCTCTTAGCCGATGGTTTAGAAAGTTCCAATCCTATTTATAAAAATGGCTCGCGCTCGCTGATAATTTTGATAACTTTTGCTTTTATCTATTGGCTACCAATTTATTTAGGTATTCCCCTGTCAGCGCGGGATTATTATCTGAGAATGATTTTTCCCAATTGGATTTAGGATGAAATTAGCCGCAAAAACTGATACAATAAAATCATGATAAAAAGCGATCGCATGAGTTATGGGTAAACAAAGAATCTTATCTGGTGTGCAACCAACCGGCAATTTACATTTAGGCAATTATCTCGGTGCGATCCGCAATTGGGTGGAGGGACAAAAAGACTACGATAATTTCTTTTGTGTGGTCGATTTACACGCGATCACCGTTCCCCATAATCCCGCCACTCTTGCGGAGGATACTTTAGCAATTGCCGCTTTATATTTAGCCTGCGGAATTGATTTAGAATATGGGACGATCTTTGTCCAATCCCACGTTAAAGCCCATACGGAATTAACTTGGTTATTGAATTGTATCACCCCTTTAAATTGGTTAACTGATATGATTCAATTTAAAGAAAAAGCGATTAAACAGGGGGAAAATGTTGGCACGGGTTTACTCGATTATCCCGTACTGATGGCCGCCGATATCCTACTTTACGATGCCGATAAAGTACCCGTAGGAGAAGATCAAAAACAACATTTAGAATTAACTCGCGATATAGCCGTTAGAATTAATCATCTTTTTGGGCAACCGAAACAACCAATTTTAAAACTTCCCGATCCGATGATCCGCAAGGAAGGAGCGCGGGTGATGAGTTTAACCGATGGCCGGAATAAAATGTCTAAATCCGATCCTGCCGAGATGAGTCGGATTAATATTCTTGATAGTCCCGATGTCATTGCTAAAAAAATTAAACGCTGTAAAACCGATCTAGTAAAGGGTTTAACTTTCGATGATCCAGAACGTCCCGAATGCCATAATTTACTAACTCTCTACAGCATTTTATCAGGAAAAAGTAAAGAGGTGGTCGGGGGAGAATGTGCCGATTTAGGTTGGGGACAATTTAAACCGATGTTAACAGAAGTCACCATAGAATCTCTGAAACCTATTCAGGAAAAATACGCCCAAATTAGAGAGGATAAAGATTATTTAGCCACAGTTTTGCGGCAAGGTCGTCTCAAAGCAGAAGCGGTAGCAAATCAAACCCTCGATCGAGTCAAAAATGCCATGGGTTATTTACCACCATTTTAGGGATAATTTTCGGGTGCATCTCATAATTATTAATCTACTCAGTTGAGATTTTTCAAGGAAAACTCGCTGCTTTATCAGTCGATCTTTAACTCTTGGTGGGGTTCTACCCCCCCCAATCCAGGGTAAGGGAAGGAGAATGATTACAAGAGTTATTAAATTAAGCGCAACTCTGGTGATATTTTGGTAAAATAAGGACATAATTGAAACTATCAAAACACTTACCTGTCCTTTGAGATTATGGTTGTAGAGTCCCAGCGAAAACAAAAAAAACTATCGGAAGATGAGTCTCGTCCAATTGCCAATAAGGAACAAAACTCTTATCTAGCAGAGGGAATTGTTGATCATCAATCAACTCAGATTGCCCCTTCCTCCTTACTACAGCCATTTTCTCCAGAGTTAGAAAAAGATAGAGCCAACAAATTTAATTTTCTTAAAGAAATTCTGATTAGTCATCTTGGTCAACCTTTTTACTCAGACAACGGCTTTATTCTTTATCAAGGAGATGCCACAGACTTTTTGTCTAAACTATCTCATAGTGACATAAAAATTGACCTCACTGTTACATCACCACCTTATAATATTGGCAAAGAATATGAACGAGTTCTTTCAATCAATGACTATGTTGATTGGTGTGCTAATTGGCTGCGGCAAATTTATCAGATTACTCAAGATAACGGTGCTTTGTGGCTAAATGTTGGTTATTTAGAAGTACCAGAAAAGGGATTATGTGTTCCGATTCCCTATCTTCTTTGGGATAAGTCTCCCTTTTATCTTTTACAAGAAATTGTCTGGAAATATGGGGCAGGTGTTTCTACAAAAAATCGTCTTAGTCCTCGCAATGAAAAATGGCTTTTTTATCTCAAAAATTGCCAAGAATATACTTTTAACTTAGATAATATTCGTGACCCTAACGTTAAGTATCCCAATCAAAAGAAAAATGGTAAATATCGTTGTAATCCTCTCGGTAAAAATCCTTCTGATGTGTGGGAAGTTCCTAAAGTCACTACAGGAGAAAAGCGCAGTTCTAAGGAAAGAACCGGACATCCCGCACAATTTCCTTTAGCAATTGTCGAGAGAATTATACAAGCTTCATCTAATCCCGTAGAAATAATACTTGATCCCTTTGCCGGTTCTTGTTCTACGGGAATAGCGGCCTTGGGATTAGGAAGAATTTTTGTGGGTTTTGAAATTCGACAAGACTATTGCGAGATAGCTGCAGAGAGATTTAAAAGATTTAAAAAAGAAAGAAGCAATACTCATATTCAAGGATCATTATTCTAGATTTTTTGATACAATTGGAGCAATTTATAATTTTCTACGTCAGAGGAAAGACGCGATTGTTGACCTGTAGCTGCCTTTTGCCCAATCCAATCCCCAGAATCAATCCAACCGAAACGAATTAGTTTAATCTGAGGATTAGTAGTATGAGAAAACTTCTCAAAGTTAACTGCTAAATAGTATCCAGACTTACCTTTTTTGCTGTTATTAGAATTTTGAGCATAGCTTCTGTTGCCATATATATGTCTAGGATCAGAGGAGGTTTTGACTTCAATTGAAAAAAAGTCATCAGGTATATAGACAATATCTTTATCAGATATACTGATATCTCCTCTCCAGAGATCGGGAGATTTTGCTTTTAGTTCTAAAGGAATTAATTCATGAAGTAGAAAACCCATAATTTGAGGTTTAGGGAAGATATCCCTACCAATTCTAAAACCTTTTGTGCCTAACTGAGAATTAAAAATTGATTGCCAAGATGTTAAAACAACATCAACAATTGCATCGGTAGATAGGGGATGTCTTTCCACAAGTCTTTGGGTGATAGATAACCAATTACTAGGAGAGACATCTGCATAGGGAGAGTTCATCTATAGTTTTTTTCCAGCGTCATTAGATACAGCAACTAATATTAACGCAACCACCTCCCCCTATCCCAATACCTAAAATCCATGACTAATCTTCATTAATCTCCCGATCTTCTGTACCGGTTAACTGACAGAGTTCACAAATTTTGCGGAAGTCGAGCATTTGTACTAAAATTTTCTAGGTGCAGTTTCAATGCAGTACAGCTTATTCTTGCCCTGTGGTTGAGGAAAAAAAACCTGTCCCTAATGCCGATGTTAACGAGAAAAGGGACAGATTGGCTCAATTGCATGAGATTATTTTGACGGGCCAGACGGCATCAGGAATTACATCATACCCATGCCACCCATGCCACCCATGCCACCCATGCCACCCATGCCACCCATGCCGCCCATATCGGGGGCTGCGGTTTCTTTAACGGGTTTTTCGACCACGAGGGCTTCCGTAGTTAAGACCATACCGGCGATAGAAGCGGCGTTTTGTACAGCTGACCGTACCACTTTAGCCGGATCGATAATTCCGGCGGCGATTAAGTCTTCGTACTTGCCAGTGAGGACATTGTAACCGACGCTAAAAGCGGTATCGCGCACACCTTCCACGATCACATCCCCTTCCACACCGGCGTTATTAGCTAACTGACGCAGGGGGGCTTCTAGGGCTTTAGCGACGATATCGGCGGCGACTTTTTCCTCATCGTTAGTCAAAGAAGCTTTGAAAGCCTTCACCTTAGAAGCCAGATGAATCAAGGTTGTACCACCGCCCGGGACGATACCTTCTTCCACGGCGGCTTTGGTGGCATTGAGGGCATCCTCGATGCGGAGTTTGCGATCCTTGAGTTCGGTTTCCGTGGCTGCCCCGACTTTAATCACGGCCACACCGCCGGCTAATTTAGCGATGCGTTCCTGTAATTTTTCCTTATCGAATTCGGAATCGGTTTCTTCTAACTGTTTTTTCAGTTGGGCGAGACGTTTCTGCACATCGGCCTTATTGCGGCTGTCTCCGGAGGCGACAATAATTGTATTGTCTTTTTCTAGGGTGATTTTTGCCGCTTGCCCTAGCAGATCAAGGCTAACCGTGTCAAGACTTAAGCCCACTTCTTCGGAAATCAGACGACCGCCAGTGAGGATGGCGATATCTTGTAAAACCGCTTTGCGACGTTCCCCGAAACTGGGGGCTTTGATAGCGACGACATTTAAGACTCCCCGGGCTTTGTTGACCACTAGAGTGGCTAAAGCTTCGCCGTCCACATCTTCGGCGATAATTAATAGGGGACGACCTTGACGGGCAACGGCTTCGAGGACGGGGACTAATTCTGCGATCGCACTGATTTTTTTATCGGTAATCAGGATCAGGGGGTTGTCGTACTCGACGATCTGTCTTTCTTGATCGGTGATGAAATAGGGAGAGATATAACCGCGATCGATCTGCATCCCTTCCACTACTTCTAATTCCGTGGTTAGGGATTTCGATTCTTCCACGGTGATTACGCCATCGGTGGTGACTTTTTCCATGGCGGCGGCGATCATTTTTCCCACTTCTTCGTCGTTGCCGGAAGAAACGGTGGCCACTTGAGCGATCGCATCTCCAGCGATCGGTTTAGCGACGGCGGCGATTTCCTCGACCAGATAGGCGATGGTTTTGTCTAGTCCGCGTCTTAAAGCGACGGGATTGGCCCCAGCGGTAACGTTTTTGAGACCTTCTTTAATTAAAGCCTGGGCGATGATGGTGGCGGTGGTGGTGCCATCTCCCGCTAAATCTTTGGTTTTTGCCGCTACTTCCTGAATTAATCTCGCCCCGGTGTTTTCGAGGGGATCGGACAATTCGATTTCTTTGGCGACGGTGATGCCGTCATTAACGATCTGGGGGGCACCGTATTTCTTTTCTAGCAAGACATTGCGTCCTTTCGGACCGAGGGTGATTTTTACCGCATCGGCCAAGGCGTTGACACCTCTTTCTAGGGCGCGACGGGATTCATCTTTGAAGGCAATGATTTTGGACATGGTATCGCTGTTGTAATAGGACTCCTTATAGTTAATTTAGCACTCTTAGGGCTTGAGTGCTAATCCCGGTGTGCGGTTATTGAGGAGATAAGGGTGTTATCTCCCCACGGCAGACTGAATTGAGTTAAAAAAAAATAAAAAAAGACCAAGATGGCCTTCTAGTTTGACAAAAAAGGATAACTCTCATTTACCTCGATTTCGGGTTAATGGGAATAGCCAATGCTTGAACTTGAATTTTTTTTAACTCGGAAACTAATCGAATCGCCTGCTGTTCGTAGAGGGGGGCGCCCAGGAGCGCTGGCAAATTTTCCATGAGATCGCTGGCGGTTTTCAGGGGACAATTAGAAAAACGACTGATTACGGTGGGTGCTTCTGCGGCAATATTGCGGTTAAAGGCTTTTTCCACCCGCACGCGCCAAGTTTTGGGAGTGCGACGACCCTGTTCCACCCGTCGCAGTCCGTTGATGGTGGCCAGCACCACAATGCGATCGCCGATGCGTAAATTGAGATAATCTTCGGGCATTAATTTCGTGGTTTCCCGTTCTCGTTGGTGTAGGATCGGCACGACTCGATAACCGTAGGCAATATCCCCGATCGAGCTACCATTGAGAGTATCTCCGGCTTCGATCTCGTATTCTGTCACCAGAATCGTTTTTTGCGCCCAACGGAACAGATAGATGATATTTTCTCCGAAAGCCGCTCCCGTAAAGGCTTCTGCCGCCACGGTGTTGGTTCCTAAAATGTGAGATTGGGGTAGAATTTGACTTAATTGTTGACTAAGGTTGTCGTCGGTGGTGCGGATGACTAAGTAGCTTTGGGGGTTGAGTTTGCGGGTGGTTAGGGCCACTTCTAAATTGAGGATTTCGTCATCAGTAACGATCGCTATACTTTTAGCCCTATCTAAATTGACATTTTTTAAAGATTCTTCGATATTTCCCGTCATCAGGGGCATTTTTGGCAGCATAGTCCCATCAAAATCCCTATTTAAGCTCACCCCAACGATCGCCTGTTGCATTTCTAGTAATAAATTAGCCACTTCTCTGCCGACTCGACCTAAGCCCACAATAACGATATGATTCTGTTGGGGAACTGGGGGACGGTTAGGGATAAATTGAAATCTTGATGATAATAAAGTTTCTGTCAAAATGGCATAGAGAACCCCGATAAAAGCGGTTCCAGCTAAGGTTAAAAAGAGACTAAATAGCTGCATCCACCAGGGAACCGCATTTAAATCTTCGGGGTTAGAGCCACCGAAAACATCGCCGTAACCACCTAATAAAAGGATCGCTGTTCCTGAAAGAGAGGAAATAAAGGAAGCTCTCGGGGCGTAGAGATGGAAAAGAAAAGTCCCGATAATTACTAGGAGGATAATGATAAATACTGACAGGAAAGCCACCCGATGAATTTGCTGCTGAAAACTCAATTGCCAGAATTGTTGGATTTCTTTGAGGAATTTCTGCCAAAAATCCCGCAACTTCTGGGGAGAATTTGACGGTTTCTGGCGGGTAGAATCGATGTTTTGATAGGTAGTCTCTATAGTGGTAATGGTATCACCAGCCCGGATAGTAGTGGTGGGAGACCATTGATAAAATCCGGCCCTTAAAGGTTCATCGGGGGCTGTATGTGCTAACAGACGACGGGTGGGGGTATTTAAATCACCTAAAAAGCGATCGAGTAAACCATCTTCGGGGCTAATTTGTCTCTGGATAATCCGCAATTTCTGACCGTCGAGATGCAAAAAACCGAGGGTTTCTGTGCCTAATGTGGCTAAAGCAAAGGCATTGGCGGGTAGTTGGGTGGGTTCATAGGCGATAAAATTGCCTAAACGTTCCTTAAGTAGCTGATTGAGATTATCTTTAGAAGAACGCACCACTAAGCGGGTAAGGGGATTTAATTGCCGAATAATTAGGGCAGTGGTGGCATTAATTCGCTCATCACTGGTGACAATTAAAGCAGCCCGACAGCGATCGATTCCCGCTCTTGCTAAAATGTTTTTTTGACGACAATCACCGATAATTATTTCCTCTAATAAATCGGGAAAATCATTAATTTCCCAACTGGGAGGCTGTATTAGTTCGATACCGACAACGCTAACCCCAAACTCTTTTAAAGACTTGACGCAGTGTTGTCCGAGACTACCCAATCCACACACTAAAAAGCGATCGGCTGACTTGACATTCCCATGGACAAAGCTGAGAGATTCTTGGTTCATAGATTCTGCTTGTCTTAAAAAATAGAATGCTTTTTCAAACTTTTAATCCCGCTTTAATTACCCTTTAATCTAGCCTTAATTTTCTCTTAATAAGAAGGGTGTCTGACAATTTTCAACACCCACCTAATTATAACATACCAGCATTTTTATTGCGTACCCGTTGATACATTTCTTCCATTACTTCGATAAAGGAAGTATTCTTATCCCAAAATGCAGGATAATCACCGGCTTTTTTAATGACAATTGCGGGAATAGTTGCCGATTTAACTAACTGAGGGTTTTCTGGTAAACGTTGATGGGAGTGCCAAAATTCTTTGAGATCAATTGTTTCTGCTGCTGGTATAGTTTCGGGTTTAGTGTGATAGGAAGTTCCGGGGTTAAGAGGAATTTTTTCCTCTTGGATGGAGGAGGAAAGCAACTTACCGAGAGGAGTTTTTGCTAACTCTTGCAGTAATTTTTGACGAGAGATACCCCGTAATTCAAATAAGAGGAAAGGATCCTGATCTAATTGGGAAGCAACGAGGTAATAAACTCCTGCGATATGTTTACAGGGATTTTCCCAATCGGGACAGGAACAATTGGTGATAAAATCCTTTTGATTGTGGGGTAATAAGTGGAGATTCAGATCGCTAAATGCTTCATCAATATTATCGGGAACTTCTTTGAGCAGCAGTTTAGAGATCATACTCGCTCTTGAACCAAGATTATATAAAGCTTGTGACCACTCTGCTTTAGTAATTGGTTTAATCTCGATACTCACCCTATACAAAGGTTCTTTATAAACTCCAAAGTAGGGATTAATGGAACCTCGCACCTGAGCAGTAATTAAATTACCATCAATTTTATAATTCTTGACTTTATCATTTTTGGCGTAGGAACGTCCTCGACTCAAGCGCGCTGAGTCAGTAAATTCTTCTAGTGCTTCTATAAAGCGTTGTCCCCACCAAGTTTTACTAAATTTATTCATGGGTTTACCTCGGTTAAATAATTGTCTGTTTATTCAATGCGATTAACTGACGAAAACTTTCGTTATCTAATTCCGTTAACCAGGATTCATCATTACTAACAATAGCATTAGCTACCTTTTTCTTTTCCTCGATCATTTCATCAATTCTTTCCTCTAAGGTTCCCAGAGTGACAAATTTATGCACGAAAACATTTTTTTGTTGACCAATTCTAAAAGCGCGATCAGTTGCTTGATTTTCCACCGCAGGATTCCACCAACGATCGAAATGAAAAACATGATTTGCTTTGGTTAAAGTAATCCCCACTCCCCCAGCTTTTAGGGATAAAATAAATACGGAAGGTTCTGTTTCGGGATGTTGAAATTCTTCGATCATTTGTTCTCGTTTTGGTTGAGAAGTCCCCCCGTGAAGATAATAGGTATTATAGCGAAAAGTTTGTTTGAGGTACTTTTGTAAGGAGTCACCGATTTCAGTAAATTGAGTGAAAATTAGCAGACTATCTCCCTCTAAAATTACTTCTTCTAGCATTTCTCCCAAACGCTCTAACTTATGCGATCGTTCAGGAGTAAAAGCACTGTTATCCTGTAAAAATTGACGCGGGTGATTACAAATTTGTTTCAAGCGCATCAGGGTAGATAAAATTAATCCTTTGCGTTTTATTCCCTCCGCTTCTTCTAATTGTTTTTCCACTTCTTTGATGACAACTTCGTAGAGAGAAGCTTGTTCTTTAGTTAAATTACAATACTGTTTGTTTTCCACTTTATCAGGCAAATCTTTAATTATCTGCTTATCGGTTTTTACCCGACGCAGAATAAAAGGTTCCACTAATTTTTTGAGAACCGTGGACTGGAGACGATCATTTTGTTTTTGGATTGGCACTTCAAAAGCTTTACGAAATTGAGTTTCTTTACCTAAATAACCGGGGTTAAGGAAGTTAAAAATTGACCATAAATCAAGCAGTCTATTTTCTACTGGAGTTCCCGTTAATGCGAGACGATGTTGTGCAGATAAACTCAAGATTGCTTTAGTTTGTGCCGCTTTAGGATTTTTGATATTTTGTGCTTCATCAATTACTAAACGTTGCCAAGATTGCGATTTAAATAATTTCAAATCCTTGCGAACTAAGGTAAAAGAAGTAATGACGATATCCTTTTGACTAGCTACTGTCTGAAATTCGCTCTCATCTTGATAGCGCTTACTACCATGGTGGATTAAAACCTGAAGATGGGGGGCAAATTTTTCAATTTCTTTTGCCCAATTTCCCACCACAGAAGTAGGTGCAACTAGCAGAGTTGGTAAAACCTTATTATCTCCCTCTCTTTCCCCAATCAATCTAGCAATTACCTGTAGGGTTTTTCCTAATCCCATATCGTCAGCAAGACAACCATTTAAACCCAATTGTTCTAGGTATTGAATCCAGGCAACTCCGCGCTTTTGGTACTCCCGCAGCGTTCCTTGTAATTGGGGAGGATTTTCGATCGGTTCTAGTTGACTAGGATTTTGTAATTTCTCTAGCATAGAACCTAAAAAATTATCGGTTTCAATAATAATCTCCTCTGGGTATTCGGCAGCTTTTTTCATTAATTCAATCAGATTCATCTCAGGATTTTCCTGCTGATATTTCTGCCAAAAATCCAGCATTTGCTGCATTTTATTTTGTTCTAATTCTACCCATTGACCTCGAAATTTAACTAAGGGTGTTTTGGTGTTAATTAATTGTTGCCATTCCTCTTGACTGATAGTTTCTTCCCCGATGGCTAATTCATATTGATATTTAATGATGTTTTCGAGGCTAAAAATCCCTTTACTAACGGGGGTAGATTTGCCCGATTTAGAAGTAGTTTTTAGCCGAACTTTAGCGCGTTGACGGCCTTCGGGAGTCCACCAAGCGGGAATAATTACCTTATATCCCGCATCTTCTAAAATCCAAGCAGTTTCTTTTAAGAAAGTAAAAGCTTCTGTAAGGTTGAGATAAAATCCCGTCGGTTTATCCGTTTCTAATCCTTGCCAAATGGGTGGATAAATACGGGCAGCATAACCCAAACTTAGTAAAATATTTTTGTCTAAATCTTGACCAAAATGCGCTCGTATGCTTGTTCTAGTTTCCGGTACTGCATACCAATATTCGTCTAATTCTAATCCCAGGGAGGGGTCTTGTTTAGAGATGAGGATAAAAGTAATTTGCCACTGTTCAATATTATCGTCTGGCGCTTCCGTTAGTTTAAAACCGAGGGTAAAATTAGATATATTTTGGTCTCCCAGTAATTGCTGTCTCCAAGTTTGCCACTGTTGATATTTTTCTAAGGCAGCGGCAGTTTGTAGGAATCCAGCAGCCTTAGTCACAGAGAAGCAATCACCTATAATTGTCTCGCTAATTTTTTTATCAAAACTGGCAGGAATTGCCGTATTGGCGACAATTTCATTGAGGAGACATTCGGAGAAGTGCCGGAGTAGGGTTTTGGGATCGTATAATTGTGGTGAAGCATGGGGATTTTCAGCACCAGCAAGACAAATGCGGGGAAGATATTCGAGATAGCGATCGAGATTGGGTTCGTAGGTTGCTGATATAATTTCCCAAAGAGGATAGATGGCAAAGTTAGCGTTTTTCTGGTTATTTGTGGCTAATTCTCTATATTTAAAAGCAGGAATATAGTTATCTTTGAGAATTATTTCTTTAAAAGCTTGACTGTAGTGATACCAAAAAAGTAAATCTGCACCTAACTGAATCTCTGAGGAGTTGTAAAGACAGATAAAGTGCAGATCATTGAGCAGTTTAAGTACAGGATTAAGGGGATAACAATCAATTTGCCAAGATTGCCATTGGCTATTTTCTGGGGGTTCTTTTTCTAGATAACGCAGTAATTCTAAGGAGGGTAAAGGTTGATTATCTTGGCTAGGTAAAAGAAAGTAGCGGGGGACAAATTGCCGACTAAGAGGATTATAATTCGATTGAACTATTCCTAATTCTCCAGTGAGAAAGCTAGTTAATTCTTCTTTGCTTAACTGAAAAGGATGATAATTATTAGCAGTGGTGCGACTCTTTTTCGGGGTGCTAGTTTCTCCCCAAAGATAAAAGCTACCCTTCTGAATAAATTCGTCCGTTGATTGAGGAATCCAAGTACCGTGAAGAATTTTCATGGTTTTTAATTAGTACAAAAGAACTTAAATGAGGGCAACATTTAGCCTCTAGGAAAATTGTAGCGATTATGGGAGGATTCTCCACACTTTCCTGTTCTTATCCCTTTGGGAACCTAAAAGTCCTCTGGATCAGAGAAAAAGGTTAATAGGACTTCTAGGACTGAAAGCCTCAAGATGAGCGTGTTATTTGAGCTTAAAGCTTGTCTCTGTATGGGTTTAAAGCTATTTTTGTCTTAGGTTGTGTTTAAGTCCCACTCAGAAAATGTCTAAGTCCCATTAGCAGTGAAAAAGAAAAACAGCTAATTAATTCGCTTTTACCCAAATACTACGGAAATATTTTTCGGGACTATTTTTATCGGGAATATCTTTACAGGGAGTATTACCAACTCGCTCGATTGTACCATCATCGCTTAAAATCTGAAAGCGATCTGGGAAATGGGGATAAAACAACAAAGCTTCTGGACGAAAACCGTCAGGGAATTGCAGTGATTCTATCTTTTTTGGTGCATCTTCTTTTTTTCCTGACCAAGTATAGAAAACAAATTGATCGCCTCCATGAAATTCTCCGGCAATAATTAAATATACTTCTAAAGCTGGCCAAAATTCAATGCTACGAATTCCTAATCTTCCCAAATCTAGCAGGATAGGATCACCAAATTCAGCTTTAGCCATGGTTGAATTAGTAACTAAACTCTTGGGATTTTTTAGGGGTAATAAAAGAGCTTTACCGTTGGGGACAGGATTACGAAAACCGATTAAGATATTTCCGTCTGGAGTTGCCGTTAAACCTTCAATATTTAATCCTCCTTCAGCTTTGGGAGCTTTGGTTTCTGCTGTTTTGAAATCAAATATTTTAGCCAATTGAGAGTCTTCGATAATATCGCGCAATACTAACTGAGTATAAGACTCACCCACTTGGGGAGCAAGTCAAAGCTGAAGAACAAATAAACTACTTGACAAAAGCATCAATTGGGTATGGGATAGAGAAAAGAGTAGGGAAAAGACAAAAATGACTCCAGAGCAACAACAAGAACTTAACCAACAT
>NZ_BJKP01000036.1 GCF_008974145.1 Microcystis aeruginosa NIES-4325
GATGGACAGTCGGAATTTCAAGCTTGGGGAGAAACTGTAAGACTCTTTGGTACTTGTACCCAAAAGCGGGTTTCTATGAATCAAGAATCCCCCGTCACAGCGTCAGCTTGACGACGGGAGTGTCAATCAGGTTTAGTGGCTCCCTGTCAAGAATCAAGTTCTAGCTCTTGCTAAAATCATTGTTCCTGATTGCTGATGCTGACTGGGGATAACTGCCAGGGGTTCTACTACTTAGAAAAAAATTATCAAGTTTGTATTGATCACTCAAGGAGAACTTTTTATGGAAATATCTCGTCCTAATCAAGCAGAATTAACCGGCGAAGAACAAAAGGAACTAGAAAAGTTGCGAGCTATTATTGAACAGGCTAGTATTGATGGCGTGATCACTCAAGGGGAAAGGGAAAGAATCGCCCTGGCTATGAGGTCTGATGGTAAAGTGACCCTGGAAGAATTAGAGTTAGTCAGAACTTTAATTACCGAAAAAGTGAGCAAAGGGGAATTAGTTCTCGATTATCTGTAAACTCTGAAAAATCAGATAAAAAAAAGACGGGGTTTTCACCCCGTCCTATTTGTTAAGAATTATGACAAATCCTTGACTTGTGATACTAATTGTGCTACCACATCTTGAGCGCTACCAAAGAGCATAAAGGTTTTAGGATTGTAGAATAATTCATTTTCTACCCCAGCAAAACCCGATCGCATACTGCGCTTAATCACGATCGTGTGCTGTGCCTTATCCACGTCGAGAATCGGCATTCCATAAATCGGACTAGCCTTATCGTGACGGGCAGCGGGATTAACCACATCATTCGCCCCAATAATTAACGCCACATCAACGCGCTCAAACTCAGGATTAATATCATCCATATCGTAGAGTTGCGGATAGGGAACATTAGCTTCGGCCAATAATACATTCATGTGGCCGGGCATTCTTCCCGCCACGGGGTGAATAGCATATTTAACCTCAACGCCATTTTTTTCCAACTGTTCAGCCAATTCTCGCACCGCGTGTTGTGCTTGGGCCACCGCCATGCCGTAACCGGGTACAATCACCACAGAACGCGCATAACCGAGCATCATTGCCCCTTCCTCTGAATCGATCGCATGAACCGATTTATCAAGGTTAGAAGTGGCGCTGGCTTCGCCTCCGGCACTAGCACCGGTACCAAATGCGCCAAATAGTACACTAGCCAGCGATCGATTCATGGCTTTACACATGATCTGAGTCAGGATAATCCCCGACGCACCCACCAAGGCACCGGCGATGATCAACATACTATTCATCAGGATAAAACCGACTACGCTGGCGGCAAGTCCCGAAAAAGAGTTTAAAAGGGAGATAACCACGGGCATATCGCCGCCGCCGATGGGAAGCACGAATAAAGCCCCGAAAATTAAGGAAAGTGCCACCAAGGTCAGGAAAACATCGATCGAGGTGGGATCAAAAAAGAGATAGACACTACCCCCTAAAAAGGTGAGTAGCAAGAGAATGTTAAAGGGTTGTTGGAAAGGAAAAGTTACGGGCGCGCCACTGATTAATTCCTGTAATTTGGCAAAAGCGAGGACACTACCAGTAAAAGTGACACCACCGATCAATATACCCAAAATAGCGATCAGTATCGAGTCAAAACCAATATTTTCACCACTTTGCAGTAAACGCCAGTATTCGCCCATGGCAATTAAAGCACTGGCAGCACCGCCTAAACCGTTAAAAATCGCTACCATTTGGGGCATAGCTGTCATCGGGACTTTTTGCGCCGAAACTAAGCCGATAATTGAGCCAATCACCAACGCTACGGCGATTAAACCATAGCTGAGGATTTCTTGATTGATTAAGGTGGCAATAACGGCGATTAGCATCCCGATGGCAGCCAGAAAATTGCCTTGACGGGCGGTAGCGGGGGAAGATAATTGTTTAAGACCGATGATAAATAAAATGGCGGCGAGTAGATAGGACAACTCGATCCCTGTGATCAGGGCATTATTCATGATTTAGCCTCTTTTTTCTTGAACATTTGCAGCATTCGATCGGTAACGACAAAACCACCGACCACGTTAACCATCGCCAAAATAACGGCAATTAACCCTAAAATTACGGTTAATTGGTGCCAATCCGTGCCTCCGGCGATGAGGAGCGCACCGACAACGGCGATACCTGAAATTGCATTCGCTCCCGACATCAGGGGTGTATGGAGAGTGGGAGGTACTTTATTGATCACCTCGAAACCGACAAAGGAAGCGAGGACAAATACCACTAAAGCGGTTAAAAGTTGGGCAGTCATTGGTTAAAGAAATAGGGGATAGGGTTTGGGGATTGGGGAAGTGGGGTGATGGGGGGATTGGGGAAGTGGGGAGAACAAAGCTGCCTTTTGCCTCCTGATAGCTAAAAAGCGGATAACTGTTCACTGAGGGCGGATTTAATCCGTTGGTTGCGGATTTCGCCAGCGTGGGTGACACAGGCACTATCAATGATGTCATCGGCAAAATCGAGGTTTAAACTGCCGTCTTTGCTGACTAGAAGCTGTAGCAGCATTTGCAGGTTTTTGGCATACATCTGACTGGCATTGGTGGCCACTGTGGCAGGAAGATTAACGGCTCCGACGATTTTTACCCCATTAACGATGATTTCTCGTCCCGGTTGGGTGTAGGCGCAATTTCCGCCCTGTTCCGCCGCTAAATCAACGATTACCGACCCCGGTTTCATGGTGGCGATCATTTCTTTGGTGACTAGCAGCGGGGCTTGTTTCCCCGGTACTTGGGCTGTGGTGATCACCACATCAGCCCGCTTAATTGGTTCCGTTAGGGCTTGACAAATGCGCTCCTGTGTGCTAAGAGAAACCTCTTTGGCGTAACCGTTATCGGCGACGGTATCTTCTTCTAGGGGCATTTCAATAAATTTCGCCCCGACACTCTGCACTTCTTCTTTGACTTGAGGACGAATATCAAAAGCCTCCACCACTGCCCCCAAACGGCGGGCGGTAGCGCAAGCTTGCAATCCAGCCACTCCTGCCCCCAATACCAGCACTTTGGCTGGGGCGATCGTACCGGCGGCGGTAGTCATCATCGGGAACATTTTCGGCAGCTCAACGGCGGCGAGGAGTACCGCTTTGTAACCGGCGAGGTTAGCCTGAGAGGAGAGGGCATCCATACTCTGGGCGCGACTACTGCGGGGAATTAATTCCATGCTCAAAGCAGTGATCCCGCGCTCGGCTAATTTGGCAATGCGCCGGGGTTGACGCAGGGGATCGAGAAAGCCGATGAGGATACCACCATTTTTCAGGCGATCGATCTCGCTATCGCTAGGAGGGACGACTTTGAGAATAATATCAGCAGTTTCATAGATATATTCGCTGTTTTCGCTCAGGGCGGCTCCCACGGCACTATAGGCACTATCGGCAAAGTTGGCGCCAATTCCTGCCCCATTTTGGACAATTACCTCAAATCCCGCCTTGACTAAACGGGCGACGGTATCCGGCACTAGCGCCACCCGCGCCTCGCCTTGGTCACTTTCTTTGATTACGCCGATTTTCATGGCTGGGTTTCTCCTTAGTAAGTCCTTCTCTTGTCTTATGCTGTTAGGGTAAGGGTTTCGTTAAATGCGATCGATCCCTTGGGATAATTTCGAGTCAAAATTGCTTTTCACTTCCATCCTAGCTATCCTCACCTTTCTGGCTCTTTTTCGGGCTGAATCTTAGGATTATCTTCAGAATTAAAGGGTTTTGATCGGCACTGCTTGAGATTTTTTTATAATTATGAGGTACAAAGCTTTCGTTGTGGGTAACGCCGAAACGCTTAACATTAGCCGCTCTTCGCTCGTAGATACCAGATTAATTTATACTTCATCTTTAGGAGAAAGGCTCTAATACGTCTCGACAATCTCAAAGTTTTACAGTTCTTTTAACTTCGATCGCAATTCCTCTAATTCTGCATCTACTGCTGAATCCCTGACGGTGGCTGCTGGGGGTAAATTGCTTTGATTAGAAGTTGTACTAGGTAATACTCCCCTGGACATTTGTGCTTTTAGCAGTGCTAATTCATCATCCACATCGCTACCCGCTTCTAGTGGATCGATGTCAACCAATTCACCGTCAGCTTGACTACTGGATTCTAACTGGATAAATTTTGCTTCCATGCGCTCAAAAGCTGAATGGGAAATACTATTGTTCCCATTCTCAAAAATAGTTAAGTTTTTTTGCAAAGTATCGACTTGAGTTTTAATTTGTTCGATCTGACTTTTGATAATATTGGCGATATTAATATGATTCTCTTTTTGTCTAAAAGCCTCTCTAACAAGGGAATAATCCACTTCATATCTAGCTAATTTAGCTCTCCTATCCCATTTTAAAATTTCCGCTAGTTCTTTATTGTATTGTTGTTCGGCTCTTTTTTGTAAAGTGATTATTTCAGCCATGTCTAATCTTGGTAATTTCTTTTCGATTGCTATCCCGTCCAATTCGTCATAAATTTGACTAGGCTCTTGCAATTGTATAACTTTTCCCCCTGGGACTTCAAAAACTGCTTTGTCAATGCTAGTATCTATACTGCCGATACTTTTTTCGTTAATCTTTCTTTCTAAAATCGGCAATTTTTCTTTCAGTTTATCAACTTGGATATTCAGTTTTTCCAGTTGATTTTTAATAATATTTGCGGTATTAATGTGATGTTTTTTCTTTATATTAGCTTCTTGTGCCAGAGACTCATCACCTTTATCTAGGGCGATTTTAACTCTTTTTTCCCATTTTAAAACCTCGGCTTGTGCCTGGTTGTAATGTTGTTCGGCTCTTTTTTGTAAGGCAATTACTTCGATAATTGAGGAACGTAAATTAGATAAATCATCCCGCATAATAGTGATGGTTAATTATGACTAGCAATTAATATTCCCTATCTCAACGACAAAATTAATAAATAGAGACGTACCATAAATAATACGTCTCGACGCTCTCAAAGTTTTACAGTTCTTTTAACTTTGATCGCAATTCCTCTAATTCTGCATCCACTGCCGAATCCCTGACGGTGGTTGCTTGGGGTAAAGTGGGTTGACTAGAAGCTGTACCGGGTAATGCTCCCCCGGACATTTGTGCTTTTAGCATTGCTAATTCATCCTCCACATCGCTGCCCGATTCTAGTGCAGCGAATTGACGTTCCATGTCGCTACCAGTGATTTCACCAATCGCTTGACTACTGGCTTCTAACTGCATAACTTTTTCTTCCATGCGCTCAAAAGCATCCACGGAACTACTGGTATTGATACTGCCAAGGGTTTTCTGGATTTGTTCGTTAGCTTTTGCGGCTCTGGAGCGAGCTACCAACATATTTTTCTTGGTTTTTGCCTCAGAAATCTTACTTTCGAGCGCAATCAAGTTTTTTCTCAGACTTTCTACCTGTACCGTTTGCTGATCCAGTTGATTTTTGAGAATCGCGGCGGTTTCCGTGAAATCTTTCTTGCGTTTAAGAGCTTCCCGAGCGAGGTTTTCATCCCCTTTAGAAAGGGCTAATTTGGCTCTTTGTTCCCATTTATTGGCTTCTGACTGGTCTTTGCTGTATTTTTGTTCCGTTTGTCGTTGTTCAGCGATCGCCCTAGCGACCGCTTGACGTACCTGTACTAGATCCTCTTGCATATCACTGACAGCTTGTTCCAGCATTTTTTCTGGATCTTCAGCCTTGCTCACCATATCATTGAGGTTAGCTCGGACAACTCGGCTAAGGCGATCGAATAAACCCATGACGCTCTTGTTCCTCTCGGTGTGTACTAAATCAGTTAACTGTTCTTAAAATTTCCTATCTTGCCTAACGGCTTATTATCCAATATAAACCACGAGAGCTAGGATAGGCGATAGGGTTTGGGGCATTTAGGGTATTAGGGTATTAGGGTATTAGGGTATTGGGGTTTTAGTTGAAATTTCGCCATCTTGCCCGCAACGCACAGGAAGTGTTCTCCCATCTCCCATCTCCCCACTTACCACTTCCCACATTACCCATCCAAGTTTTCTTGTTTTAACTTGAGTAATTCGGCTTCAATTTGTTTTTGTCCCTCCAAATCTTGGAATTGTCGCTCTAAGGGGTCTTTATACTGGACTAAATCGGCTTGGGATTCAGCTTCTAGGACTTTTGCTTCTAATTTCTCAAAAATAGTCCCCATCTGACTGCTGTTCAAACTGCCCATAATTTCTTGGGCTTTTTGACTGGCGCTCGCCGATCGCAATCTGGCCACATAAAGGCTTTTTTGCGCTTTCATCTCAGCATATTTGCGTTCAATTGTCAAGAGTTCTTTCTTTAATTTTTGTATAATAGCCGTTTGTTGTTGCAGGGAGTTTTGTAGGGGGACGATCTGACTCTGATAGGTTTGCCATTGGCTGAGAGCTTGGCGGGCGAGTTCCTCATTACCGTGATTTAGGGCTAATTGGGCGCGTTCATGCCAAGTTTGGGCTGCTTTTTCCTGTTGTTGTCGTTGGCGCTCGGTGCGTTTCTGGGTAGCGACGGCTGCCGCCAGGGCTTGTCGCATTTGGATCAATTCCCCTTCCATGTCCAAGATCGCCTTTTCCAGTAGTTTCTCTGGATCTTGATTTTCCTGAATCAGACTATTGACTTGGGCGCGAATTGCTTGGCCCATGCGATCAAACAAACCCATTGCCGTCCTCCCGATAGGAACCCTAATAGTTTACCGAAGTGCCGCTCCTATCAATAATGATAGAACTAGGGACGGGGGACTGGGACGGATTGGCTGTTTCTGAAGGTGGCGGACTACTGGGAGAAGGGGATACTTGTAATTCTGGCGGTAACTGTTTCATTAACTCCGTGGCATCCTGTCGGTTTTGATTAGCCAGACGACGGGCTTTTTCCCGTTGAAAAAAGGGTAAATTAGGGGGTGATTCTTCTCTTTGGCGCAATTCCTCTAACATTCGTTCGTTAATGATTGCGGTCGAGGGGGCGGGGGTGACTTGGGGCGGTGGGGGCGGTGGTGCCGAAACTAGGGAAGATACGGGCGGGGTGCTGGAGTCCGGGGGGGCGACGGGTAAAGATTGCTCGATCTTACTGACGGGTAATTGATGGACCGGCATCAGGGAGGGCGGCGGATTCGGGGGTAAGAGGGCATTAGTCAGATTTCTAGCACTGGGGGGACTCTGAACCACTGGTGGGGCAGGAATATTAGTTATCGGGCTAGTTTTAAGGGGAGGAGCGGGAATATTAGCGATCGCACTGGGTTGAGGAGTTTTCTCTACTGGACGAGCGATCGCTATCAATCGATCGAGGCGGCGGGAGTTATTTTTGCGCTGCCCCAACAGGGAATTCTCAGCTTTCCTCGGGGTGGGGGGGGGGGTGGTTAACCATTGATTGAGACTGAGGAGAATATTAGCCATTAAAAAGATCACCATTGCCCCGATACCCCAAGGGGTAAAAAAGACGTCTTTAGCTGGGGGATAGACGTTAATAATAGCGGCTTCCAGCTGTTCTGGTTCCTGGGCGGGATCAATGGCTGAACTGGGTTGATGGACGATCGAGAGAGGGGAATCTTGAGGGGATGGGGATTGATCGGATTTCATGGCGGATATCTAGGGCAAGGATATTAAAGGTTATGCTGAAAAGTTAGCAGGTTTTTTCGTCCTAGTGTATCGTGGTATTCCCTAGATTTTCTCTATGTCTTTACATTCTCTTGCCAAAATTTTGGCGACTATTACTCAACGGGCGGGTTGGGAAGAATATCGCCACTATGGGCAAGTGCTGCAATTATGGCCAAAAATTATTAATCCCCGTCTGATCGCACAAACCCGGCCTTTTTCCCTCAATCGCGGGGTTTTATCGGTGGCTACCAGTAGCGCCGCTTTAGCGCAGGAATTGTCTTTACAACGCTATAGCTTATTAAAACGGCTTAATAGTCAGCTAGAGACTCCCTTGAGCGATATCCGCTTTTCTGCCGCCCGTTGGCAGCAGGATAGTCAGTTAATTCCCCTAGAAGCGATCGCACCTAATTCCCTCAGAGATCATCCTAGTTATGTTACCCCAGAAAAACCGCCAGAAAATCCCCAGCAACTGGACGCTTTAGAGAGTTGGAGCCAGAAAATACGTCATAGAACCCGATCCTGGCCAATTTGTCCTCGTTGTCAGTCTCCCAGTCCCTCCGGGGAGCTTGATCGTTGGCAATGTTGTGCTTTTTGTTTTGCCCAGTCGGGCGGGGTAAAAGATTAAATTTTTTTATAGTATTGTGGAAAGAGTGGTTTTGAGTCAGGAATCGATTTGCCTATCTTTTCTGTCTTAATTGAACCTGTATTCATCCATTCTATTCCGCTAAGGCTTGATCCCCGCTTTGTTATCGCCGATACTAGACCCAATAACTTCGGCCACAACTGAGTTAAACTCTTCAGTTTTGAGACAGTGCTGCTTTTTGTAAAGTAACTATTAAAAGATTCTAAAAATAAAATTTTTTTTCGGGATCACTAGAAACTATATGGCATATCAGTTTTAACTGTGGTAGTCAGGAAAATACCCTTGGCACGGGGTAGGACAATATTACACAGAGCGAAAAGAGAGTCATCCCTTGAGTTCCTTATAATCATCTTCCTTTTAAAGCCAACCCATGCAAGCCGCAAACTTTCTTACTTCTTCCTGTCGATACTGCCGATACTATCAAACCCAAGGTCGGCGCGGTGGCACTTGTCAACAACTAGATGTTCCCGTCGAAGCTCATTGGAAAGCCTGCGCTTTAGCGATGCCTCCTTTTGGCACTGAATGGCAACAACTCAATCGGGTGGTTAGTTTAGAACAGTCTCTAGAATTAACCTGTGCAGTGTCGCCCACTCCCGTGGTGGTTTCCCCTCGTCGTCATGCTCCCCGACAACCGATGGCAGTTTAAAAGCTCTAGGACCTAAACAGGAGCAAAAAATTGGTCTTGCCCATTCAAAATATAAATTCACCCCTCCCACATCTTTTAGGGCGCTATTTTTGAGACAATAGATAGGTTAATTGCCAAGATAAAGCTAGGAAAGGCAAGAGGCAGTCGGCCGAAGCCCACACCCCACTTCCCGATAATTAATGTCGCCAGAATGCCCCTGATGACTTCTAATCGTCCCTTAAAAATTGGTATAGTTGGTACAGGGTTCGCCGCTCAACGTCGCGCTGAAAGCTTGCAAGCCGATGATCGCGCCCAGCTTCTATACGTTAGCGGTAATAGTGCCGAATCGATCGCTAATTTCTCGCAAAAATACCAAATTTCTGCCCTAGATTCAGCAGTAACCCTTGCCAGCCATCCCGATCTCGATCTGATTGTCATTGCCAACGTTAATCAGGCCCATGCCTCGATCACCCGTACTGCCTTAAAATCCGGTAAGCACGTTATCGTCGAGTATCCTCTGGCTTTTCACCCGGCAGCGGCAGCAGAATTAATCACCCTAGCCGAAACCGAGAACAAATTACTGCACGTCGAACATATTGAACTTTTGGGGGGACTCCATCAAACCCAACAGCAATATTTAGCCAGCCTCGGCAATATCCACCTAGCCCGTTATACCACAATCGTCCCCGGCAGACCGGCACCCCGGCGCTGGACATTTCATCGGGATTTATTCGGTTTTCCTTTGATCGCTGCCCTTTCCCGTATCCATCGCTTTACTAATTTATTTGGGGAAGTGGAGTCCGTATCCTGTCATTGTCGTTATTGGAATGCCCCAGAATCCGATTATTTTCTGGCCTGTTTGTGTGAGGCACAGTTATTATTTAAAAATGGCTTAATTGCTGAAGTTACCTACGGCAAAGGCGAAGTTTTTTGGCAAAATGAGCGAACTTTCACTATTCATGGCGAGGGGGGCAGCTTAATTTTTGAAGGGGAAAAAGGGCAGTTAATTAATAGTGAAGGTAGCCAAGCTTTAGAAGCGGAAACCCGTCGCGGTCTTTTTGCCAAAGATACCGCCATGGTGCTGGATTATCTGTTCGATCGGGTTCCTCTTTATGTTACTCCCCAAGCCAGTCTTTATGCCCTAGAAGTGGCATACGCTGCCTATCAATCTTCTTTGTCGGGAAAAACAGTTTTTCTCGGGGCTAATTAAACCGAATTAGACTTTTTGAATTAACTTTCTACCTAGTAAACCCTGGGGACGAACTAACAACATAACAAAGAGAATAGCAAAAGCGATCGCTTCTCGATAACCGGAATATTCTGCGGGAACAAAAGCTTCGGCAATACCCAATAATAAACCACCGATGACCGCTCCGGGGATACTTCCCAATCCCCCTAAAACGATCACTCCTAAACCCTTTAATCCGAAAGCAATACCGAAATAGGGACCGGCAATACTAACACTAGAACCGACTAAAGTTCCTGCTAAACCTGCCAAGGCACCACTAATAAAAAAGGTAATCACGATAAATTTTTCGGGATTGATCCCCAACAAACTGGCTGTGGTGACATCTTCAGCTACCGCTTGTAAAGCTTTGCCCATTTTGGTAAAATTAACCCAGTAAGTTAGTAAAGCTACCATCACTGCTGAAACCAGAAAAATAATAATCTGAATTGTGCGAATTGCCACGGGGCGATCGGCTGTACCAAAATTGATTGCGGGGGGAAGATTGCCATACATATCATCGGGAAAAGTATACATTTCTGCCCCGAATAAGTATTGAATGACATTGACAATCACCACGGCTGCCCCTAGGCTAGAAACCAGAGTTAAGAGAGAATCAGAACCCCTTACCCGGAGGGGTTTAAAGGCCAATCTTTCCAGAAGAACCGAGGTAAAACCTGAAAGGATACAGCCTAGCAAGAGTGCTAAAAAAAAGGGTAAGGAAAAGGGTAATTTGGCATTAGCTAATAAACCATTAAACCCGAAAACTCCCCCCGTTAGAGCGTAGGTAAAATAGGCACCGAGAGTAAAAATTGCGCCATGGGCAAAATTGATAATCCCTAGAATGGAAAAAATCAAAGTGTAACCGAGGGCAAAAATAGCATAGACACTACCGATCGATAAACCGTTTAAAACCTGTTGAAAAATCGTTACTAGATCCATTGTCGGGGTTAGCTAGGGTAACTTTTGATTATAACCGACGGTCGCCACCACATCCGGTAAAGGACGCTGCAGTTTATATAACCAGAATAAACCGAAAAGACCGACAGCGATCGCAGCTAAACTAATTATTTGCGCCATTTTCAGAGGCCCAAACATTAAACTATCGGTGCGTAGTCCCTCGATCCAGAATCTACCTAGACTGTAGGCGATAAAATAAACTAGGGTAAGGGTGCCAATTTTTAATTTACTAGGGTATTTTAAACCCCAGAAAAATAGATAGATGAGTAGGGCAAAAACCGCCAGATTCCAGAGAGATTCGTAGAGAAACGTGGGGTGAAAATAATCGACGGTGATATATTCTAAAGGACGACTAGCCGGAGGAATAAACAACTTCCAAGGTAAATTAGTCGGACTGCCAAAAGCTTCCGAATTAAAAAAGTTACCCCAACGTCCGATCGCTTGACCGAGAATAACTGAAGGGGCCACCAGATCGAGTAATTGCCAAAGAGAAACCCGATTAATGCGGGCAAAGATTAGGGCCGCCAGCAAACCCCCGATAATTGCCCCGTGAATAGCAATACCTCCCTTCCAAATGGCAATAATATCAGCAGGATTGTTAGCGTATTCTTGCCACTGAAAGAGAACATAGTACAGACGGGCCGCAGGTATGGCCCCCACTACTAACCAAATGGCCAAATCAGCGATTAAATCGGGGTTGATTGCTCTTTTTTGGGCGAGGTACTGGGAGAGGGTGACACCCAATAATACCGCCATAGCGATGAGAAATCCATACCAGCGCACCGAAATCGGTCCGATTTCCCAGAGGACGGGGCCGGGAGACTGAAAGACAAAACCTAAGAGCATAAAATTATTAAGAATAAAAAATTTTATCTTTCCTATAGTATCTTATGCTATGATAGGATATGCTGACATATTTGCGGATGTGGCGGAATTGGTAGACGCGCTAGATTTAGGTTCTAGTGTCTTTGATGTGTGGGTTCGAGTCCCTCCATCCGCATTAACCTTCGGGTCTTTGACGTGGTGCGAACAGTGTTACAGTCATAGATTCAAGCCAAAATCCCATGCTTCCATAATAATCAAAGGGTGAGCATTGCCCACCCTTACTTAATTAAGCAGTTACTACTGGGGAAGCTAACCGTTTAAAGGTCAATCTTTCATCGGCCACATCAACAAAAACCGTGTCTCCCCCTTTGAATTCGCCGCGCAGAATTGCCTTAGCGATCGGAGTTTCCACATATCTTTGTACTGCCCGTTTTAAGGGTCGCGCACCGTACACCGGATCGTAACCAATTTCTGCTAGATAATCGAGGGCAATATCGGCAAATTTCAGGGCTAATTTTTGTTCGATCAAGCGATCGCTGAGATTGGCTAACTGTAGTTTGACAATCGATCGCAGTTGTGCTTTTTGTAAACTATGGAAAATGATCGTTTCATCGATACGATTGAGGAATTCGGGACGGAAACTATTCCGCATTGCTTCCATCACTCGTGCCTGCATTTCTTCGTAACGAGACTCATCACCAGCCACGTCTAAAATGTATTGAGAACCGATATTACTGGTCATAATAATGATGGTATTTTTAAAATCAACCAGATGACCTTGAGAGTCGGTTAAGCGCCCATCGTCAAGGATTTGTAACATAACGTTAAAAACGTCGGGATGGGCTTTTTCAATCTCATCAAAGAGGATGACAGAGTAGGGACGACGCCGGATTGCCTCGGTTAATTGTCCCCCTTCATCGTAGCCGACGTATCCCGGAGGCGCGCCCATGAGACGGGAAACGCTGTGTTTTTCCATGTATTCCGACATATCGATGCGAACTAGAGCCTCTTCCGTGTCAAAGAGATTGCGTGCTAAAGCTTTCGCCAATTCTGTCTTACCAACCCCCGTCGGACCGAGGAAAATAAAGCTGGCCGTGGGACGGTTGGGGTCTGATAAACCAGCGCGGGAACGTTGAATCGCTTCGGCTACGGCTGTGACTGCTTCTTCTTGACCGATGACACTTTCGTGTAATTCGTCTTCCAGATTGAGGAGTTTTTCTTTTTCCGATTCGATTAATTTATTGAGAGGAATTCCCGTCCATTTCGAGATAATTTCTGCGATATCCGATTCGAGAACTTCTTCCCTTAATAAACTTTTGCCGGTGGTTTGTTTGTCGGCCAATTGAGTTTCTAGGGCGGACATTTGCCGCTGCAGATCCGTTAATTTTCCGAACTTTAATTCCGCAGCCCGATTATAATCATAATCTCGTTCGGCCTGTTGAATTTCCAGATTAACTTGTTCGATCGCTTCTTTCACCCCACGAACTTTATCGATAATCTCTTTTTCCCCTTGCCATTGGGCATTTAATCCCGATTGTTCTTCCTTGAGGTTAGCCAGTTCTTTTTCTAACTTTTCTAACCGTTCTCGCGAAGCTGGATCGTACTCCCGTTGTAGGGAAAGTCTTTCCATTTCTAACTGGAGAATTTTGCGATCAATTTCATCGAGTTCTTCTGGTTTAGAGGTGATTTCCATCTTCAATTTGGCCGCCGCTTCATCAACTAAATCAATGGCCTTATCGGGCAAAAAGCGATCGCTAATATAACGATTAGAAAGCAGTGCCGCCGCTACTAAAGCATTATCGGCAATTTTGACCCCATGATGCACCTCATAACGTTCTTTGAGACCGCGAAGAATCGAAATAGTATCGACCACATTTGGTTCATCCACTAAAACCTCTTGAAAACGTCTTTCTAATGCCGCATCTTTTTCGATATATTTGCGGTACTCATCGAGGGTAGTAGCCCCAATACAACGTAATTCACCCCGGGCTAACATTGGTTTTAATAAATTGCCCGCATCCATTGCCCCTTGCGTGGCTCCCGCACCGACAACGGTATGAATTTCGTCAATAAACATGATAATATTGCCTTGGGAATCGGTGACTTCTTTGAGGACAGCTTTTAATCTTTCCTCAAATTCCCCGCGATATTTTGCTCCCGCAATTAAGCCCCCTAAATCGAGAGAAATAAGAGTCCGATCTAACAGAGATTCTGGCACATCACGGTTAATAATCCGCTGGGCTAATCCTTCGACAATGGCTGTTTTTCCTACTCCCGGTTCCCCGATTAAAACTGGGTTATTTTTAGTCCGACGCGAGAGAATCTGAATGGTGCGACGGATTTCGTCATCCCGTCCAATTACGGGGTCTAATTTACCTTCCCGGGCCAATTGGGTGAGATCCCGTCCGTATTTTTCTAGGGCTTCGTATTTGCCTTCTGGATTCTGATCGGTCACTTTTTGACTACCTCTGACTTGTTGAATAATTTCCTTGAGTTTGTTTTCGGTAAGTCCGAATTCTTGAAAAATATTTTTACCGAAGCGATCATCTTTAGCGTAACCTAAAATTAAATGCTCGATCGAGATAAAGTCATCTCCAAATTCTCGGCGATAATTTTCCGCTCGATCGAGTAAACTATCTAAACTACGACCTAAATAAATCGAGTCGCCGGGGTTAGAGATTTTCGGTTGACGACGGATAAAGTCGTCGGTTCGATCCCGCAAACGGGCTAGACTAATATTAGCTTTACTAAAGACACTGCCCGCTAATCCCTCCTGTTCAAGAAGGGCTTTCATTAGATGTTCGCTTTCGATTTGTTGCTGGCTGTTCTGTTTGGCAATGTCCGGCGTTTTGACGATTGCCTCCCAAGCTTTTTCTGTAAATTGTTGTGGATTGGTTGGCTGCATTTTCTATAAGAGATTACTTTTATACCCTAGAGACTATTCTAGATTGACCGGTTTGTCGGCTTCTAGGGGCTTACCGTACCTAGTTAAGGGGGATTTCCCCTCAATGGTGCGATTTAATCGGCTAAAGTTGATTAGCTGTAATCGATTGAAACTGCGTCTTGGAAATTTTAGTACAAATGATCAGACCCTCAACCAAGCTAAAATCTTAATTATTGAAGATGTCCACTGGTGACTGATGACTGATGACTGTTTACAAAGGCCGAATCTAAAACCTAAGTAGGGAGGCACAATTATTTGTAGGATGGGTTAGCGGTAGCGTAACCGATGCAGGCGTTGGGTTTCATGCTTCAACCAAACCTACGTTCTGATGACTGTTTACTAATTACTGATAACTGATAACTGATAACTGATTACTGATTACTGATTACTGATTACTGATTAAAGCCCACCCTAAAATACTATCTAAGCGATTAAAGATTTAACTTTACTAATGATACCAACTGGGTCAATACCTTGGTGGGGGAACTGTTCCCATAAACCGCCACAACCTTCGTGTTGAGTACCGATATAGGCGTATTTAGGAGTTAAACCGCGTTCGAGTAACCAAGAACCATAACGGCTACCTAAACCCGTGCGACGGTTAAATGCTTCTACCACTAAAACAAAGGGAGAATTACCAACTTTAGCGATAATTTCTTCATCCACTACATTGAGAGTCGGTTTATTAATTAAACCCACGTCAATACCTTCTTGTTTTAGACGTTCCACTGCATCTAAAGCGCGGTATAAACCATCGCCAAAGCTGATGATATAACCAGCAGTGCCTTCCCGAATTACTTCATCTTTGCCAGGAACAAAGGTATAACCATCACCAAAGAAATTATTGCCTTTAGTATCAAGAATATTGGGAGTTTTAGAACGAGTCGAGAAGATAAAACGTAAACCGGGTTGATGGAAAGTTGCCTCGACACAGGCGGTCATTTGTGCCGCATCGGCTGGAAAATAAAGACGGGTTTCGTAACCGTCATCCAGTCCATTATCGGCAAAGAAATTATTCAAACCAAAGTGACAGGTATTATCGGCCATGTCATCGATACCAGAATGGGAAAAATGACATAAAAGATTAGAATAATTCAAGCGGGCCATGGTGATTTCAGAAATACACATTTCTAGAAAAGCGGCAAAGGTGGCGAAAATTCCCTGTTTACCTTTTTCCATACCAAAACCAGCGGCTGCCGAAAGATTGCCTCGCTCCATAATACCAGAAGGAATAAACACTTCCGGATGTTTATCGTGGATAATTTTTAGACCGCAGGAACCCTCTAAATCGCTATCTACTACTAATACCTTAGCCTTGCGTTCTTCCTCGCTCATTTTGCCTAAAAGACTGACTACCGCTTCGCCGAAAACGTTGCGGTTAGAACCCCATTTATCCCCAGACCCGAGGAATTTATAGTCATTAGAAGGCTTCTTAATACTGTTGAGATATTCCACGGCGGCACTGTGTCCTTTTGCCTCTAAATATTTCAAAGCCAAGGGGACAGAAATCACGTCATGTCCGTGGTTAGAACCTTCTAAACCTTCAATACCGGGACACATGGGACGTTTATTAATAATCGCAATCGGGCCCGGAGTATTAATTGCTTCACAGATATTGCGATACAAACTATCGATATCTTCCCCATCTCCTACTAACACTTTTACGCCATGGCCGGTGAGAGTTTTAGCCACATCATAACCGGGTAAATATTTGGAAGGATTACCGGCAATCGTCACATCATTATCATCAATAATCAGCTTAACATTGATGTGTTGAGCCACGGCCAAACGGGCAGCTTCCGCGTCATTGCCTTCCTGTTGAGAACCATCGGAACCTAAACAAAAAACAGTTTTTCCGGGGTTAGCTAAAGCGACACCGTTAACGTAGGGCCACATATGTCCTAAACGGCCAGAACTGAATTTGACGCCGGGGGTTAATCCTAATTCTGGGTGTCCGGGGAGTTTAGAATTAGCCTCGCGGTAGTGCATTAATTGTTCTGCGGGTAAAGAACCTTCTAACGCAGACATGAGATATTGAGTACCGACGCGGTGTCCCGCTTCATCGAAGAAGATTGGTACAAATTGACTAGGTTGACTGCGGAAAAGAGCATCGAGAATCACCACTTCCGGGACGGTATCGTAAGGGCCGCCAGTGTGTCCACCCACACCCCGGGCCGCACCCGTGGCAGTAAAAAAGATGATAGCATCGCGACAGAGTTGGATATTGGCTTTTAGGGCGCTTCTTTGGTCGTCGGTGAGGGTGGAGTTACTGGGGTCGAGACTGATGGGTTTATAGGCACTCAAATCGATGGGAAAGGCTGTCATTGTAGATTTTCCTTAATGTAGAGAAATAACTATAGTCAGGGAAATCATAGCCTAGAATGTCACCCGATCGATTGATTGAATAATTTCTTATCATGGATACCCCAAACACAAAAAGCGATCAAATGACTGATCACAAACAACTAACAACCAAGTCTTAATAATCCCATCTTGGCCCCTTCTATCAGCCCTGCGCCCTTACAGATGATGATTGACTACGGGGGCGATACCACGACTTAACTAGGGTTTGCGGCAAAAAGTTTTTCCTGGGGGCAGGCTTCGGCTGTGAGCTTTTGTCGAACGCTCAGTCGAACGGATGCAGGAGTTTCAGGCTTTGTTGCCCTGCTTTTTGTACTATTTATGTACTAAAAAATAATAATGCAAGGTTTTTGAAGGTCTCAATCTTAATTTTCTGGCACTAACATTGGATTTTAACAGGTCAAAAGCCTTATTTTAAAAGGGTTTTACCATTATTCAGCAGACCCTATATAATACTAAATCCAGTTATTAAAAACTGATTATTTATTCCCCCTTTTGCCTCTTGCCTCTTGCCTTTTGCCCGTCCTAATATGTAGCCTATACTCAACGGATTTAGTATAAGAGAGATCAGTCTTTGTGTCCTCTGTGTCTCTCTGGTTCCTTCCACTCGGTCTCGCGTAGCGAGCGCGTTGCGACCGCCAGCAGGACTGTATCTTATAATACATTTTACCCACCCAACCCAAGAGAGCCCCTTTTTGAGGTACGATCGGGATTGACAAATTCACTTACAAGCTCTACAATCCCTGAAAAACTCGCTGATGGATTGGAAACCTGAGTAAAGTCAAAAAAAAATGGCAATCAGATCAAACCGGGGACTTTGCGATAGATAGAAGAGATCGATCCCCGGAATCCTACACTGGTAAATTCTACCTCATCTCCCGCTTCATAGATCTGTTCTTGCCACACTCCCAAATCCTCGCGACGGTGACATTCAATTTTCATCTGGTTTTGATGGATAAGAATGTATTCTTTTAAGGTGGGACAGGTTTGATAATCGCTAAATTTATCACTCCTATCAAAGGATTCCGTAGATTTCGATAATACTTCAATAATCAGAACGGGATAGAGAATAAAATCATCGGTATTGTTAATCTCTCTCTCGTCACAAACCACCGCAATATCGGGATAATAATAACAATTTGCCTCCTCTAACCGGACTTTGATATCGGAAGTGAGAACAAGACAGGGACTATCATCGAGATGGATACTCAATAAGGTGGCTAGATTTGTATTTAAGACAATATGCGGCTTTTTTGCGCCTACCATCGCATAAATCCGTCCTTTTCGGTACTCATGCTTGATCGGACTGACTCTTTCCCCTTCTAGATACACTTCTGGAGAGACATAAAAAAAATTAGGATTCGTCACCATCGTCCTCATGCTCCCTATCCTCGAATAACTGAATTATAGCCTTTGGGAATCATCGCTCTTGGACTCAATCTCGCTAGACTTATAGATCAATGATTGTCACTTGTAATATTTATATTACAGTTATGTGACAGAATAGAGATAACGACTCTCAAAGGGACGTTATTTAGGAATGAATCCCGAAAACGATTGATATCCATAGGTTTGCCAGAATGTCCAACGCTAAAAGTTACAAAGATACCGTTAATTTGCCTCAAACTGACTTTGATATGCGAGCAAATGCGAGCAAACGTGAGCCAGAAATCCAGAAATTCTGGCAAGATGAGCAAATATACGAGAAATTAGCGCAAAATAACCCCAAAGAATTATTTATTCTCCACGATGGACCACCCTACGCTAACGGGTCCCTGCATATCGGTCATGCTTTAAATAAAATTCTCAAAGACATTATCAATAAATATAAACTGCTGCAAGGCTACAAAGTGCGCTATGTGCCGGGTTGGGATTGTCACGGGTTGCCGATCGAACTAAAGGTTTTACAAAGTCTTAAAAGCTCGGAAAAAGAGGGTCTAACCCCTTTGAAATTACGTCAGAAAGCCCATGATTTTGCCCTTCAAACGCAAAAAGAACAGTGTGAAGGTTTCAAAAGATATGGAGTCTGGGGAGACTGGGAAAATCCCTATTTAACCCTAAAACCTGAATACGAGGCCGCTCAAATTGCCGTATTCGGAAAAATGGCCCTGAAAGGTTATATTTATCGGGGACTAAAACCGGTTCACTGGAGTCCTAGTTCTCAAACCGCTTTAGCTGAGGCAGAATTAGAATATCCCGAAGGTCACACTTCCCGCAGTGTCTATGTTGCTTTTCCGATTACGTCAGTTTCAACCCCGGTTTTAACGCCATTTTTGCCTAATTTATCCGTGGCTATCTGGACGACTACCCCTTGGACTTTACCCGGGAATTTGGCCGTCGCATTGAACCCAGAATTAAACTATTCAGTGGTGGAAACCAGCGAGTCTAATTATCTAATCGTAGCGACGGATTTAGTCGAAAAATTGGCCGACATTTTTAACACAACTTTGACGATTAAAGCAACGGTTAAAGGTCTGGAATTAGAACATACTAAATATCGTCATCCTTTGTTTGACAGAGAAAGTGCTATTCTCATCGGTGGGGATTATGTCACCACTGATTCCGGCACCGGATTAGTTCATACTGCACCTGGCCATGGTCAGGAGGATTATATCGTCGGACAACGTTACGGTTTACCGATACTTTCTCCCGTGGATGATAAGGGAAATTTCACCGCAGAAGCGGGACAATTTGCGGGTTTAAATGTCTTAAAAGATGCTAATGAAGCAATCATTTTAGCACTGACAGAAAAAGGTGCCTTACTCAAAGAAGAAGCATATCAGCATAAATATCCCTACGATTGGAGAACCAAAAAACCGACAATTTTCCGCGCAACAGAACAATGGTTTGCTTCCGTGGAAGGATTCCGAGAATTAGCTTTAGATGCGATTGATTCGGTGCGTTGGATTCCTGCAACGGGTAAGAATCGCATTACTTCTATGGTTAGTGAAAGAAGCGATTGGTGTATCTCTCGTCAGCGCAGTTGGGGGGTTCCTATTCCTGTTTTTTATGACGAAGAAACGAATGAACCTCTGTTAACCGAGGAGACGATTAATCACGTTCAAGCTATCTTCGCAGTCAAGGGTTCTAACGCTTGGTGGGAGTTATCCGTAGAGGAATTGTTACCCCCCAGTTATCGCGATAATGGTCGCAGTTATCGCAAGGGAATGGATACTATGGATGTGTGGTTTGATTCTGGTTCTAGTTGGAATGCGGTGGCTAATGCTCGACCAGAATTAAGTTATCCTGCGGATATGTATCTAGAAGGATCGGATCAGCATCGGGGATGGTTTCAATCGAGTTTATTAACCAGTGTGGCTGCTAATGGTATTGCTCCCTATAAAACGGTGTTAACTCACGGTTTTGTTTTGGATGAACAGGGACGAAAAATGAGTAAATCTCTGGGTAATGTCATCGATCCCAATGTGATCATTAATGGTGGTAAAGACCAGAAAAAAGAACCCGCTTATGGGGTGGATGTGATTCGGTTATGGGTGTCCTCGGTGGACTATACCAATGATGTGAATATCGGTCAAAATATTCTTAAACAGTTGGTAGATATCCGTAATAAAATCCGTAACACTGCCAGGTTTTTACTGGGGAGTTTAAATGATTTTGATCCCCTTAAGGATGCGGTAGCTTATGAAGATCTACCGGAGATTGATCGCTATATGTTACATCGTATCTCGGAAGTGTTTACGGAAGTAACGGCAGCTTTTGAAAGTTTCCAATTCTTCCGCTTTTTCCAGACGGTACAGAATTTTTGTGTTGTCGATTTATCTAACTTTTATATCGACATCGCTAAGGATCGTTTATACATTTCTGATCCTAATTCTTTCCGTCGTCGCAGTTGTCAAACAGTTTATGCTATTGCTTTAGAAAATCTTGCTAAAGCGATCGCTCCTGTCCTGTCTCATCTAGCGGAAGATATCTGGCAATTTCTCCCCTACAAAACTCCTTATTTATCAGTATTTGAGTCAGGATGGCTAAACATCGATCCTGCTTGGAATAATCGCGAATTAGCCGATAAATGGTCTAAATTCCGGCAGCTACGCACCGAAGTTAATAAGGTGATGGAAACTGCCAGAAATGATAAGGCGATCGGTGCTTCTTTAGAGGCAAAAGTTTTACTTTATGTTCCCGATGAAACCTTACAAAAGGAGTTAGAATTATTCAACAATTGTGATAGTTTAACGGGAAATAAAGTCGATGAATTGCGTTATCTATTTCTCTCTTCTCAAGTGGAATTAGTCAGTGATATTAGCGCAATTCAAACCGCAGAATATAAGGGAGAATCGGACTTTGTTTCGGTGGGAATTGTCAAAGCAGACGGCGAAAAATGCGATCGCTGTTGGAATTATTCCACTCAAGTGGGAAAATTTGCCGATGATCCCACTATTTGCGAGCGCTGTAATGCCGCTTTAAAAGGAGAGTTCTAAGCTAAACTAAAAGGGTGCTTTATTGTTTAATAAAGTACCCTTGTTTAATCCTCAGCTAAAAACTTATTCACAGGTATTAACTCTAGGGAATAGATAATTAGGGATGGAAGATTACCAATCAGCTTTTTTACAACGTCATCAAGATACAGAAATACTTTGTGAATCTAATAGGAAAATAGCTGCTATGCACTTTGGAGGTATTACGATCGAATGTTTGCTGAAATCTATGATCTTAGCTTCGGTATCCAGTCAAGAATGGAAAACTAAGTCCAATAACCCCGGACATACCATAACTAATCCGGGTCACAGTTTGACAGCAGCTCTAAAAAGTAATAATCGTCTCTATTCGAGAGTTCAAAATTATCCAGACGTGATAAAATGGATTAATATAGTAGAAAATCCTAGTCAAAATTTTATAGATATGCGTTATTCCAGCAGTGAACCGAATGACGATAAATACAAAGAGTGGTTATCAGCGTATCAAAGTCTGAAAAGATGGCTTCAGAAACAAGCTACTCAACTTTAAGGAGATAGTTATGTCAGAAACTTGGTTAAGATCACTGAAACAAAAATTAACAGATATATATGTTCAAAAAGAAGCACAAGAATGGGTTGATCTCAATGTATCTACTGCTGGACTTTTGAATATAACTATCGTCAGTGATAAGTTTGAAAATTTATCAACAACTCAGCGAAGAGAAGCAGTTAAAAATGACATAGAACAACAGCATAAATTTTTAGGTTTTATATCTTTATATACTATTCAGGAGGCAGCCTCTCTCGATCTAAAAGCTCCACAACTTCTGGACGAAAAATCAATTCACACTTGGCAAGATTTAGCTTTGTGGTCAGCTAATCCACAAAATCAATCACCGTCTTCTCCCGAACTTTGTCTTCCTAGAACCGTAACTTTTTATTCTTTTAAAGGGGGAGTAGGTAGGACAACTGCTTTAATTCATGTTGCTTGGATTTTAGCGATGCGAGGTCGTAAAGTAGTAGCTGTTGACTTGGATTTAGAAGCACCGGGGTTAAGCACAGCTTTCCCCTTAAATCCCTCACCGAAATACGGAATTGTGGACTATTTTTATGAAAAATCCTATTTACCAGAAGGTGTAGAAGCAAAGATTAATATCACTAAAATATTTGGAGAAGTTAATATTCCCGATGCGACGGGAAGACTATTTATTGTTCCTGCGGGTTATTTGAGTCTTGATTACATTACTAAAGTTGATGATCTGCGAGCAACAACAATTCTCGATAATGGGGAAACACTCTGGTCAAATTTTAGTCGAGAGATTCAAAATCAGTTAAAACCTGATCTTATCTTAGTAGATTCGTGTACTGGAATCAATGAATGGGGAGCTTTATCTTTACTACAGGCAGCCAACGAAGCAATTATTTTTTTATTTCCTAACGAACAAAATCAAAAAGGAATCGAGCTTCTTTTGCAATCTTTGACTTCTTTTGGCCGACTTTCGCTTAATTTTGTTTTTTCACCCGTTCCCGATTTAAGTGATACAGGAATAACTAAAGTTACTCATGCTTGGCAAATTTTACAAAAGGATATTGACAAAAATATAGATATAGATGAAACTACCGATCATGATTTAGATATAGATTCAGAAGACTATTTAATCATACCTTATATTCCCTTGATCGCTCTAGCAGACCGTTATCCTGTCACTGGATTACTGGATTATTATACTCCCATTGCTAACTTAATCGATGAAGATACCAATTTTCAGTAGATAGCATCCGAGAGAACCTTGATTCCTTCTTAATTCTCGCTTTGGTAGTGCTTTGATGACATCCCAGCTGCCATTTGCCATTGAGATAAATTTCCCTCTTGACCAAGTTGATAGAGCAAGTTTCTTTGTTCTATGTTAAGATGTTGGTGGCTTCGTTTTTGTGTCTGATCTGTTGTTGTATTGATCAGACAGTACCTGATGAGCCTTTTTCTGTCAACTCTTAAGAAGTCGTGCGTTTCATTTTTGAATTGGCAATATTAGGACGGATAAAAATTATGGTTAATTATCTCACTCAAGAAGAGAAATTACTAGCAGCCGAAGAAGAAAAGTATCTAGAGGAAGAAGATGATGTGGATTTTCCTCCTGCGGATATTATTGCTTACAATGAGCAGCGATCCTGCTCTGATCTAGTTAGAATGTATCAAAAAAAACAATTGGTTATCGATCCAGATTTTCAAAGAGATGTGGTGTGGACTGATCCACAACAAACTCGTTTTATTGATAGTTTAATGAAACAGTTACCGATTCCTAGTATGTGTATTAGTCTTGACTATAAGACAGATAAACGCTATATCATCGATGGATTACAACGAATTAGTACCATCGTCAAATTTTTAACTACTGAAGATTGGAAGCTATCAAAATTAGCTGATGTAGATTCGTCTATTTCTGGAAAAACAGTTGAGGAAATAAAAACTCAGCATGAAGAATTATATGAACGCGTAGAAAATATGACTATTCCCATCACCATGATTCGCTATGACTCCAGCAAAAAAACTCATAATAATTATATTTTTAACATTTTCCATCGCTTAAATACCGGTGGAGTAAAACTCAATAATCAGGAGATCAGAAATTGTATCTATAATGGCGAGTTTAATACTTTTTTAAAAGAATGCGCTCAATATGAAAACTGGCTTTTGCTGATGGATCGAAAGCAGAAAAAAGCATCTCGATTTGAAGATGAAGAATTAGTTCTTCGTTTCTTTGCTTTTTATGATGGATATCAGAACTACAAGGGGAAATTGACCGGATTTTTAAATGATTATATGTATAAACATAGATTGGCTCATGAAGATTTTATTCAAGATAAAGATCAATTATTTAAGCAAACTGTTGACTTGATTTATGATAGAATCTTCAAAGAGGAACCTCTCAAAACCAGTAAAGTTATTGCTGAGGGAATTCTGTTAGGAGTTGCCAAAAATTTAGATACTTTAGTCAATCTCTCCAATGATGAATTACAAGACAAGTATTCTAGATTAATAAAATCTGAACCATTTTTAACTAAAAATTTATCTGGTGGTATGTATCGAAAAGATAAGGCTTTAGAGAGAATTAATACATCTATCAAAATTTTTTCATCTACTTCTACTGGTAATGATTACTAAAAGTTATTTATTCAAGACGCTAAACAGGCTTGATAAACTCTATAATGACTCTACAACTGATGATAGAAAAATTTTTTATTCTAAACTAGCTCTTATAGAATTATGTGGCTGGATCGAGGAAACTATGGATGATATAGTTTTAAGATGTGCTAAACGATGCTTAAAGTCCCCAGCTAACCAAAAATTCATCAAAGACGAGATTATTAAGCCTAACTCTAACTTTCAATATGAAGCTTTTAGAAAAATGTTGATGATAGTTATTGGTTTAGCAACATTAGAAAAAATTGAAAAAAAGTTAGAAAAAACTGATAAAATTAGTGCTTTAAAAGGTGATCTTGTTAATCTAAAGAAAAGTAGCAATCGAGCGGCTCATACTCATACTAAAGGTACTTTGAGAACCTATGACGCTCCTTCTAAAACTAAACATGATTTTGATAGAATATATGCTTTGTTAACAGAGTTAGATGCAGAATTGCAGCGTCATAAGTGTTGACTTATTTCTCGTACAATCGCTTTTAGCTCACCTTCGACAAAGACAATCAGTCAAAATTAAACCCCCTGACCGGCGAAAATTAACTGCAAGCGATCGAAAAACTGGGAAAATATTCAATTGATTCAATGTCATCTTTTTTAACTATCCTGCCCATGAATAATCAGGTCATCCGTACTGATAAAGCTCCGGCCCCTGTGGGTCCCTATAATCAAGCGCTCGCCGCTACTGGTCCTTTTCTCTTTGTTGCGGGACAAATTCCCCTAGATCCCGTCACGGGTGAAATCGTCTCCGGGGAAATTAGCGCCCAAACCGAACAAGTTATGGCCAATCTAGAGGGCATTTTAACCGCTGCGGGGGCTAAGTGGTCAAATGTGGTGAAAACTACCGTCTTTCTCTCGGATTTAGCCAATTTCGGGGCTATGAATCAAGTTTATGCCCGTTATTTCCCCCCGGAAACCGCCCCAGCCCGGGCCTGTGTGGAGGTAGCCCGTCTTCCCAAAGATGTGCTAGTGGAAATAGAATGTATTGCCGCTTTAGCCTAAAAATTAAGGTGGGCATTGCCCACCCTAACCTAATCTCTCTCTAGACCACCAAAGCTTCTAGAATCGTCTTATTGTAGATAATTCGCCCTACTGTAGTACGCACATACTGGGAAATTATCTCACCATCCTTCTCGCGGGTTTTGCGCTCCCGATAATATTTCCAGATGCTGCCATCGGGGAGAGTTTCCGTTTCCAGGACTTCCTCATCGGGTTTATTGGTTTTCACCTTTTCTCCGACCGGTAAACGCAACCACACAGAAGCGTGCAGATCCACCAATCCCTGATCAAAAGAGCGAATAGCGTCATCCATGCTGGCGAAATAACGACCCCCACCCTTTTGGGCCTTGGGATTTTCGGCCGTGAGATAATAACAACCCAAAACCATATCCTGAGAAGGGGCAACAATCGGACGACCGGTCGCCGGTGAGAGAATATTATGACAGGCCAACATCAACAAGCGTGCTTCCGATTGTGCCTCCAGGGAGAGGGGAATATGTACGGCCATTTGGTCCCCGTCAAAGTCAGCGTTAAAAGCGGGACAGACGAGGGGATGTAACTGAATCGCCCGGCCCTCCACCAAGATCGGTTCAAACGCTTGAATGCCCAAACGGTGCAGGGTGGGGGCGCGGTTTAACATCACCGGGTGTCCCGTGATCACTTCATCCAAGACGTGCCAAACATTGGCATCCCCCCGTTGGATCATTTTCTTGGCCGCCTTGATATTATTGACGATGCCTAATTTAATTAAACGATGGATAACGAAGGGTTGGAACAATTCGATCGCCATTTCCCGGGGTAAACCGCATTGATAGATCTTCAACTTCGGACCGACAACGATAACCGAACGTCCCGAATAGTCCACCCGTTTGCCGAGGAGATTTTGACGGAAACGCCCCTGTTTACCCTCAATAATATCCGATAAAGACTTCAGGGCGCGATTATTGGCCCCCACCACCGTGCGACCGCGACGACCGTTATCAATTAAAGCATCGACGGCCTCCTGTAACATCCGTTTTTCGTTACGGACGATAATTTCCGGGGCGAGAATTTCTTGCAGACGGGATAAACGGTTATTGCGGTTAATCACCCGACGGTAGAGATCGTTCAGGTCAGAGGTGGCAAAACGGCCGCCGTCCAACTGCACCATCGGGCGTAAATCGGGAGGAATCACGGGAATTACGTTTAAAACCATCCATTCTGCCTGAGAACCCGTGGCGATAAAGTTATCGATTACCCGGAGACGTTTAATTAATTTTGCCCGTTTTTGCCCCTTACTTTCGACAATTTCCGTCCGCAGTCTTTCCGCTTCTTCTTCCAGGTTAATTTCCTGTAAGAGTCTTTCGATAGCCTCGGCCCCGATACCCACTTCAATACCGACTAATTCCGAATCCTCTGCGTAGATTTCCTCTTCGATCTCTAACCATTGATCTTCGCTGAGGAGTTGTTTATAACTAAGATTGCCGGCATTGCCCGGATCGAGAACCACATAGGCATTAAAATAGACGATCTGCTCCACGTCCCGCAGGGGCATATCGAGCAGGATACTGAGATAACTGGGAATACCTTTGAGATACCAAACGTGGGTGACGGGGGCAGCTAATTTGATAAAACCCATGCGATGACGACGTACCCGCGACTCGGTGACTTCCACCCCGCAACGTTCACAGACAATTCCCCGGTGACGGACGCGTTTGTATTTACCGCACCAACATTCCCAGTCTTTCGAGGGGCCAAAAATTTTCTCGCAGAATAACCCATCCATTTCCGGTTTGAGAGTCCGATAGTTGATCGTTTCTGGTTTGGTTACTTCTCCGACGACTTGACCGTTAGGCAGGTTTCTTTCTCCCCATTGCCGAATTCTCTCGGGGGACGCTAAACCGATTTTGACGTAATCAAATCTTTGATCTGTTGGAGTCTTCATTCTGAATTTTTTACTATGGGTAATGATTCTGGGATAAGCGATCGCTCTCGCGTTCTCGATGCCCCGATGACAACTATTGGGCAGAAACGACAATTAACTCAGTCACTTTTTCTTGGGGTCAAACTGGCCCGACCGAGTCCGGGACATTACATTATACAATTTTTCTAGTTCGATCGACCATTAAGTGATATTTTCCCAGATGGTGATGCTACCGTCGGCCGCGGCCGCCGCTAGGTGACAATAATCGGGGCTGAGAACTAAACTGGAGATCGGCGACGATCGCCCATCGGCAGCGCTGAGAGTTGCGATCGCCTGTTGAGAATTGGCTAACCAGATTTTAATCTCTCCGTCGGTTCCCCCGGTAAATAACCATTGACCCTCCTCTGCAAATACCAAGCTTGTCACCTGACCATTATGGGCATTGATCACCCTAATTGGCGCAAAATGACCGCTTTTCTCTGGGTCGTATTGCCAGATTTTCACCGTCCCATCCACACAACCGGCGGCAATAATCTGACTATCGGCAGCGATCGCCAGACTCTGCACCGAAGAAATGTTACCGGATAGGACGGCGATTTTTGCTCCCGATCCCAATTGCCAGAGGGTGACAGTGCCATCACCTCCAGCTGCGGCGATAAAATCTTGATTAGGAGCCACTGCTAGGGCATAAATTGCCCCTAGGCTGTCATAGGAGCTAAATTCTTCGTTTTCCTGCTCTAAATTCCACTGTTTTAGGGTTTGATCGTAACTACCACTAACCAAAAAATGCCAACGGGGGGCAAAATCCAGGCCGTGAATCGAACCGAGATGACCGAGGAAAATTTGATTTAATTCCAGATTACTGCCATCGCTGGCTAAAGTCCATAATTTAACGGTTTGATCGAATCCTCCCGTCGCTAGATGATAATCGCCGTTTCCAGTCACTGCTAGGGCTAAAATGCCCTGATCGTGAGCTTCCACCGTATTAATCAGGGTTCCCCTCGCAAAATCCCAGATTTTTAGGGTACGATCCCAACTAACGCTAATTAAAAACCGTTGATCCTCGGTAATTGCGATCGCTGTAATCATTTCCCGATGGGCGGTCAGACGGCGATAATAGTGCCAATGGGGGATAGGGACAGGGGGGGAAGTGGGAGTTAAATTAAGGGCAGGTAGGGTGATTTGTGGCTCATTTTCCGCTTCTGTGCCAGGAATATCCGCCGATTTTTCGTTAATCGGTAAAATCTCTCTTTGTAAGCGACCGTAGGATTTTTCCAGATGTTCGATGCGTTCCAGGAAAAGGTTACGGTTGATATATTGAATAATTTGATTGTAGGACTGTTCGAGGGCGAGAATATTCTCTTCTAATTCTGCGATCTCGCGTTGCGAGCGCGTTGCGACCGCACGAGCGTTATCGCTGGCTGCCGCGGGACTCAGGGACTGTATTTGTGCCGATAAAGCTTCTTTTTCTTCTTCCCACTGATCCTGTAAATGACCGGCCATCGCGGTTAAGCGTTGACGTTGCCTGTTTCTCTCTCGGAGACGATTGAGAATATTTAACCCGAAAGTCACGACTAGGAGGAACAAAGGCAAAAACCCCGCACCCATGGCGATAAGGGTAAGCAGGGTTAATCCTAGGGCGATATATTCCGCTAATTCTAGCCAATGGGGGCGATGGTCGGTCATTTTGCAGTTACCGGTAAAGGGATTTTGATCATCTCCTGATTTCAGACTCATGGTAACGCTAATTGCCGCCTTGGGATTGACTAAAATTAATTTTTAAGCAGGAGTTAAGACTTTTTTCTTAGTTTCTATCGGTGCAGTTAAAGCGCATTCTAAATCGGCCTTCCCTAGTCTTGCTTCCAAAATTTTCAGCACTTCTCGTCCAAAATCATCGGGATTTTGTCGCCATGCTTGCAGACAAACTTCGCCAAAAAATGACCCCAAAGGTTCAGGATTCCAGAGCAGTTTTTTGGCTGTCCAGGGCATTAAACTCATGGGATCGTAGTCGGGTTTAATAATTTCTTTTTTGAAGGCGTATTCTTCTAGATGAGTGTGGGGTTGTAGTCCGATAAAAAAGATAGCTGGTTCCACTTTATCGACTCCAAAAATATTTTCTAATTCCCGATGATAGGCGATAGTTTGACGAATCGTTTCTAGGGTTTCATCAATAACATTAAAGGAATAATTTACCGAAACTAGATCATTAAAACCCGCCGCTTTTAAGTCTCGACAATTTTGCAGAACTGTCCGCAAATTATAGCCCATACGCATTTTGCGGACTAATTCCTGAGAACCACTGGTGATACCGATTTCAAAGTAGTTCATGCCTGTTTTTACCATTAAATCGCACAGTTTCGGAGTGAGATTATCAGCACGAATATAGGCAGCCCAATGGATATCTTTCATCCCAGCGGCGAGGATTTTTTCTAATAATTCTTCTACATCGTCGATAAATTTTCTGGCGGGGATAAATTGGGCATCGGTAAACCAGAAATTGCGAATGCCGCGGTCGTATAATTGGCGAATTTCCTTAACTACTTCATCGGCGGGATTAATGCGTACTTGTTTGCCTTCGACGACGGTATAGATGCAGTAGCAGCAGTTATGGGGACAGCCGCGCTTGGTTTGCACCCCGATATAAAAGTCGTTTTCTTGGAAATAGTAGGAAAATTCCGGCCAAATACTGGCGATGTAGTCGTAGTTACAAGCGGATTTTTCTAAAGGGGTGGGAGATTCGTGGATTAAACGCGGCCGGGGTGTGGTTTCTCCGACGACATAACAACGTTCATCGCTAAAGTCTCGACCGGAGAGGAATTTTTCTAGCAGGGTTTCCCCTTCTCCCACTGATACAATTGTTCCTATGGGCAGTTTAGTTTTTAGTTGTTCGTAGAAAACACTGACGGCACCACCCCCGACGATAACTCGCGCTTCGGGATGGTATTTTCTGGCCCGCTGCAACCCGCGGCGAATTAGTCCCTGATTGCGCCATAATTCGCCGTAGTAGGCGGTTGTCACCTTTAAACCTCCCAAAGCACCGCGCAGCTTGATTAGGGGGTTTTTAGCGTAGTAAAATTCAAAGGCGTTTTGCAGGGGATTACCACCGCGACCACCGACGGGGGCATATATTTGAATATCCCGCCAGGAGAATACTAGCAGGGTGGGACGAAATTCGTCAACACAGCGATCGAGTGCCTGGTTAAAGTCTAAGGGGGGGACGGTACCAAGGTCAAAGATCCTTTGTTCGATGTCGGGGAATAGTTTATGAACGTGGTCGGAAAGGTAAACCACACCGATGGGGAAAATGGGGTTACAGGGGAGTCTAACGTAGAGGATGCGTTGTGCTTGCGGTTGAGTCATGAGATTTCTGAATGGGACGAGGACGCATTCTGAGTAATCTTAATATAACTTAACTTTGCTGGGCTTGTCTGGCAGTTATCAGTTATCAGTTATCAGTTATCAGTTATAGCGGGTTTCAGTTGAATGAGGTACAGCATGGATGACTAGGTAGGCTCTTTAAAAGGGGTATCGCAATAGCAACAATGGGTAAACCAGTGATGGATGTCTCGCAATGTAATCTGACTAAAGGCT
>NZ_BJKP01000037.1 GCF_008974145.1 Microcystis aeruginosa NIES-4325
AAAATTTCTGGAGCCCAGTGGAATGAAGAAAATATCCCTCAAGTGCTTAAACACCGCTGTGCTTACCTAAATAACAGTCTTTAGCTATTGAATAGTATTTATGTTCTGACAAAACTGACTTGCTCCCAAATCGGTTAAACTGCAACCTTTGTCTAATCGTCTTTGATAAAAATCAAAAGCTTGCTGAAATTGTTCACTGGTTTGGGGAATAATTATAGTTTTGCTGTCATTGCGTAAATCATGAGTTAGACGAATAGCTGATTTACGCAAAAATTCCCCTCTACTGCATAAAGCATTGAGCAATTCTGTGAGAACCATTTCACTGGTAACACCTCTAAAGTTACCCAGTCTTGCTGCCATAGCTGTAGCTAATGGATTAAGATTATCGCCAAAATCAGCAAGAGCCTGTAAATAGGATGTATCTAAGAAAATTTTTCTCATTCTTCCTCATCTTCTCTCGGTGCGCCATACATATAGTGTTCAAAATTACGCGCAAAGTCTCTGGGAAAGTGTTTTCGCCATTCTGATTGGGGAACAACGTTACCAATCTCAACAATTCTTTGCCAAAAAGGTTTTTTGCGAAATTCTGGGTCATTTTCTAGCGCATCCCATTTAGCATCGAGTTCTTCCATTGATAACTCAGGCTGTTCGGATCTCTTAGAGGTTGAATGATTGGGCTCTTCTGGTTTCTGTGTGGAAACGGGGTCTATACTGATAGTTTCTTTAGCAAAATAGTCCTAAAAGTCTTTCCCAGTAAACATTTCACGATTCTATAAGCAAAAATTATCACACAAAGTCGAGAAGAGCCATGATTGTCTAAGTTAGTCATGATTAAAGGTTCCTCAAGTTCTTTGATTAAATCGTCTGATTACAGTTGAGTGAGGGTTTTGTGTGTCCATACTTGATAAAAAGTGATAGTTTGTTTTTGTTATAGCATTTTTGAGTTGGAGCGAGGTACGGAGATTATCAAGGGGAATTAACCACAGAGACACAGAGGACACGGAGGTTATTTGCTAATGTTATAATTGATACTCAATAATAAATAAAGAATAAAATGTTCACTTGTTTCAAGGCTCTGCCTTAAAGTATTATTCAGGTAGAACCTGGTAACGAGATAAAAAAACATCCTTTTTATTGGGCAAGTTTTATTCCTTCTGGTGATGCAACTTCGATGAAATTTGACTGATGAAGGGTTAGGAGTTAAACTTAGTGGTAAGATTATTAGTATCATAAACAATTATAGGAGAATAACACAATGGCAACATTTACAGAAAACGACCTCAAAGAATTAAAAGACTTTATTGTAGGACAATTCAAAGAAGTTAATGGCAAAATAGACAAGTTATCTGAAGAAGTGAATAACTTAAGAGTTGACCTAGCAAATGTTAAAGGAGAATTAACAGGCGTGAATAAACGCCTAGATAACTTGGAATTTACTAATCGAACCATCTTTGTTGCCATTGTTACTGCACTAATGGCAGGATTAGTTAAGTTATTTTTCCCAAATTTTCCTACTAATCCTTAACTGTTGATTCAAGTTATAAAGAAAACGAGTTTTTTGAAAAAACGCGTTTTCTGAAATCGAATTCAAAATAGGAAATAGCGCTGGGCCATGGGTAAAACTGTAGCCGGTTCACAGATTAATAATTCCCCGTCAGCACGCACTTCGTAGGTTTCGGGATTAACTTCCATGTGCGGCAAAGCGTCATTTAGCTTCATACTAGCCTTACTGATATTGCGCGTATTCGACACGGCTACGGCGGTTTTTTTCAGCTTTAACTTCTCAGGAATGCCCGCTTTCATAGCATATTTAGAAACAAATGTCAAGGAAGTTTTGGCGATCGCATCGCCAAAAGAGGCAAACATGGGACGCATATAAACCGGTTGGGGTGTGGGAATACTGGCATTAGCATCACCCATTTGCGCCCAGGCGATTAAACCGCCTTTCAGGACAATTTCCGGTTTTACGCCAAAAAATGCCGGTTTCCAGAGAACCAAATCGGCTAATTTGCCCACCTCGATGGAACCGACATGATCGGAGATACCATGGGTAATAGCAGGATTAATCGTATATTTAGCAATATATCGTCTTGCCCGCAGATTATCATTCTCGCCCGTTTCCCCGGTCAGTCTGCCTCGTTGTACCCGCATTTTGTGGGCAGTTTGCCAAGTGCGGATAATTACTTCTCCCACCCGTCCCATCGCTTGAGAATCGGAGGAAATGATGCTAAAAGCCCCTAAATCGTGGAGAATATCCTCGGCGGCAATAGTTTCGCGGCGGATGCGGGATTCAGCAAAGGCCACATCTTCGGGAATACTCCGGTCTAAATGATGACAAACCATCAACATATCAAGGTGTTCCTCTAAGGTATTCGTCGTATAGGGACGGGTGGGATTAGTAGAGGAGGGTAAAACGTTCATTTCCCCGCAAACCCTGATAATATCGGGAGCATGACCACCGCCGGCCCCTTCCGTGTGGTAGGTGTGAATGACCCGATTTTTAAAAGCGGCGATAGTGGCCTCAACAAAACCGGCCTCATTGAGAGTATCGGTATGAATCGCCACCTGCACATCGTACTTATCGGCCACGCTTAAACAGGTATCAATGGCTGCCGGAGTGGTTCCCCAATCTTCATGGAGTTTTAAGCCAATTACCCCCGCTTTTACCTGTTCCGCTAGTCCTTCTGGCTGACTGCTATTGCCTTTACCCAAAAAACCCAAATTCATCGGGAAAGCTTCGGCTGCCTCTAGCATTCGATAGATGTTCCATTCTCCCGGGGTGCAGGTGGTGGCATTAGTTCCCGTTGCAGGTCCGGTCCCGCCACCAATCATTGTGGTAATCCCCGACGCAATCGCTGTCTCAATTTGTTGGGGACAGATAAAATGAATATGGGCATCAATCCCCCCTGCTGTCAAAATCATCCCCTCCCCAGCTAATGCCTCGGTGGCAGGACCGATGATAATATCGACATTATCTTGAATGTGGGGATTGCCCGCCTTACCGATTTGATAAATTTTGCCGTCTTTAATGCCCACATCGGCTTTAACGATGCCCCACCAGTCGAGAATTAAGGCATTAGTAATCACTAGATCTACCGCCCCATCTTCCCTAGAAATGGGGGATTGGCCCATCCCATCGCGAATTACTTTACCGCCGCCGAATTTTACCTCATCGCCGTAGGTGGTGAAATCTTTTTCTACTTCGATAAATAATTCCGTGTCTGCCAGGCGAACTTTATCTCCGACGGTGGGGCCGTAGGTTTCAGCATAGGTGCGGCGATCGATGCGATAATTCATAGGGGTAATTCTCTCAAATCGACATTGATTATACGATCGATTTTCCGGCAATTATCGCTTTTTGGGGATTTTCTTCCATTTTTAATCTGGCTCGTTTTCGAGGATTTGTTTGGCTTTCAGTAAAGCTTGGCGATGTTCTTCGGTGACGGTGGGATATCGTAAACCGAGGGATTCGAGGGTGTGATAAATAACTGCCCCCACAGCTAAACGGGTAAACCATTTGCGATCAGCTGGGATAATATACCAAGGAGCCCATTCGGTACTGGTATGATTGAATACCTCCTCGTAGGCTTTCATGTAATCACCCCAAAAAGCTCTTTCTTTGACATCATTTTCAGAAAACTTCCAGTTTTTTTCAGGGCGATCAATTCTTTCTAAAAATCGTTTTTTCTGTTCTTCTTTAGAAACATTGAGAAAGAATTTCAGGACAATAACCCCATTATTAACCAGATATTTTTCAAAATTATTAATCTCCTCAAAACGTCGCTGCCAAACTTTCTTGGTTCTGTCTTCCAGGGGGAGTTTTTGCCGTTCCAATAAATCTTGATGGACGCGCACGACTAATAATTCTTCGTAGTAAGAACGATTAAAAATACCGATACGACCCCGCTCTGGTAAGGCTTTATAATATCGCCAGAGATAATCGTGATCTAGTTCTTCGGCCGAGGGAACTTTAAAGCTAAATACCTGACAGCCTTGGGGATTTAAGCCAGACATAACGTGTCTAATCGTACCATCTTTACCCGCCGCATCCATGGCTTGCAGATTAATTAACAGGGCATAGGTATCTTGGGCATAGAGTTTATCTTGAAACTCGGCCATTTTTTCGATCCCCTGTTGCAGCAGCAGCGTGGCATCTTCTTTGGTAATGTAGTCTGGCTTAAACCGGGCATCGTAATCTTTGTGCAGAGAAATTTCTTTACCCGGTGGTACTATTAAGGATTGTAAAAATGTTTGGCGATCAATTTTGCTGACCATGTTCTTCTCCTTGATTGTTTTGAACCCTAAGATTACATTGTAGCACTTTTGCTCGGAAAATATCTAAGCGTTGAACCAGCAAGCCAGGTATGAAGTGGCAAAAGTATATTTAAATAGCTATCAGTCCCTACGCCAAATTAATTACACATCTAAGCTGTCAACCGTCTATCGGTTATCCTACTAAATCTGGTTATTAAAGACTGATTATCTATTACCTGATCGCTTCTTACCTGAGTGCCTATCGTCATAAATAGCCTATACTCAACGTATTTAGTATCATTTATCGGTGGAAAAATAGAATAGAACTATTGCATAATTTTCTGATGTTATAATATAGTTTTTGGCTTTTTTCTTGATTTTTATATGGAAGTAAACAAAGAATAAAATGTGATCTTAGGTCAGAAAATTATCTATAATTCTGCTAATATAGTGCGCCTAAATGATATGTAAACTAGAATGCCGACAACAATCCCGAAATATTTTAGAATAAAAGGAGGACAAATATAAGTGTTTGGAGAATCAAATGGAAGCAGAACTTCAAATTCTCGAAGAGTTCATCAAAACTAATCCCGACTCCCGGTAACTGAAAAGAGCCTTAGCGGTTAAGCGGGCTTTGTCGGGATACGCTTATAGAGCAATTCAAGAAATTATTGGAGTGACCCCCGGATTCATTGCTAAATGGAAAAAGGAATTTATTTCAGCAGGAATTGAGGGGATTATCTTGAAGTATAAAGGTTCGAGACCCTATCTAAATGGCGAGGAAAAACAAGAATTAATTCGGCTCTACCAAACCTGTCCTGTAAAACTATTAACAACTCATGCTTGTAAAGCTTGTATACTAAGGCCTTGAGTTTTTGTTAGATTGATATTTATCAACTTTAGAGCATTGCTGGGCAGAGAAGGAGCTTGAGGAATTTTCTACAGTGTAAGTTCGGAAGAACCATTAATTCAATGGATTATCAACCATAGTCACTGGGATATTTGGGAGCTAGAAACTTATGTACTAGAAACTTATGAGGTGGTGTTTAAATCGAGACAGAGCTACTACCAATTGCTAAAAGAAGCGAGAATTAGCTGGTAAAAGGCGGAACAAGTAAACCCGAAAAAAGAGCCAGAAGAGGTCAAAAAAAAGAATGAAGAAATCAGTCAATTATTAGAGAGCAAAAAAGAGGAGATTCAGTCGGGAAAGCTGGCAGTGTAATTGCTTGATGAATGTCATCTGGTCTGGAAAGATGTTCTAGGTCATCTCTGGAACTTTATTAAAGAAAGATTAAAAGAAGGTCAAAATCCCTCAGAGTTACCCGAAAGAACTTTGGTAAAAATTGAGAATGAAAAAGAGAGACAAACTTATTATGGAGCTTTAAATTTAGTGGGAAAAGAATTTATTTTAGCTCCTTACAAAGCGGGAAAGGTCGAGAATACAGTAGATTTCTTGAAAAAACTAATTCAAAGCAATACTGGGCGAAAAATACTGATTATTTGGGATGAAGCTTCCTATCATGCGGGAGAAGAGATGCTCAAATTCATTACTGAACAAAATCAGGGTTTATCCCCAGAAGATTGGTAGATTACCTGTCATAAATTTGCTCGATACGCTCCCGAAGAAAATCCAGTAGAAGCAATTTGGCTACAGTTAAAAAATCTTCTCAAAAGATTTTATTGGTTGTCCAAAAATTTTCGAGTGGTTCAACGCTTGTTCGAGTTTTTTGCCAAATTTCAATTATTTAATTTTCCTAACCTTAAGAAATACGATGCCTTTTCACAATTCATTTAGGCGCACTATATTTCTGTCCTTTGATGGCAAATTTTAAATAAGCGGCAAAATTAAGAGCAATTTTATTATGATCGGTAGTGCCTCCTGTCATCGCTACGATTTCCCCGTCTTGATACTCATGTTTATAGGCTGCCGTTTCCTCTAGTTGTAAATATTCGGCAAAGCTATAGGTACTTTTATCTGTGGCTAAGGTCATAATTTATTGATTGAGTCCCTCAATTGATTATAGCAATTATTATACTGGTGAGATACAAAAAAGTTACCAGAAGTTAGCTATATTTACCCCAGTAAAAGATAACAGCTATCTTAATAAGACTCTTGAAAATTTTTAGCCAGCAACTAAACAGTAATTTGATCTCTCCCAAATGTGGGACAATTGACAAAGAACTAAGAATTGTAGAATCCCCCCATCATGACCTCGGAACTATCGAAGCAATACGATCCCAAGATCACAGAAACGAAATGGCAGCAATATTGGGAAAATCAAGAAATATTTACAGCAAACCCCGAAAAAGGCGGCGAAACCTACTGTATAGTCATCCCCCCTCCCAATGTTACTGGTAGTCTCCACATGGGTCACGCTTTCGAGAGTTCCTTAATTGATACACTTGTTCGCTACAAGCGCATGACTGGCAAAAATACCCTCTGGCTGCCCGGTACAGATCACGCTAGTATTGCAGTACAAGCCATACTCGATCGCCAATTAAAAGCCGAAAAAACCGACCGTTATCAACTAGGAAGGGAAAAATTCCTCGAACGCGCTTGGCAATGGAAAGAGGAGTCCGGTAGTACCATTGTTAATCAACTGCGACGCTTGGGGGTATCCGTAGATTGGACGCGGGAACGTTTCACCATGGATGAGGGACTTTCCCATGCTGTCCGTACTGCTTTTATCAAACTCTATGAGGACGGATTAATCTATCGCGGTCAATACTTAGTCAACTGGTGTCCCGAATCCCGGTCGGCCGTTTCCGATTTAGAGGTAGAAAACAAGGATATTGAGGGAAATCTCTGGTATTTTCGCTATCCTCTTAGCGATGGTAGCGGTTATCTTCAAGTAGCCACCACAAGGCCCGAAACCATGCTCGGTGATACTGGTGTCGCTGTCAACCCGCAAGACCCCCGTTATCGCCATTTAATCGGCAAAACCGTCACTTTACCGATAATGGGGCGAGAAATTCCCATTATTGCCGATGAATTGGTGGAACCCGAATTCGGTACTGGTTGCGTCAAAGTTACGCCGGCCCACGATCCCAAGGATTTTGAGATGGGTAAACGCCATAATTTAGCCTTTATTAATATCATGAATTTAGACGGCAGTTTAAACGAAAATGCCGGAATATTCGCAGGTCAAGATCGTTTTGTTGCCCGCAAAAATGTTGTTAAAAAACTCGATGAAGACGGCTTTTTAGTTAAGATTGAAGCCTATCGCCATAGCGTCCCCTATAGCGATCGAGGTAAAGTTCCCGTGGAACCCCTTTTATCTACCCAATGGTTCGTTAAAATTGAACCTTTAGCCACAAAAGCTTTAGCCTGTTTAGATCAGGAAAACTCGCCTCGTTTTGTGCCGGAAAGATGGACAAAAGTTTATCGCGATTGGTTAGTTAAACTAAAAGATTGGTGTATTTCTCGACAACTGTGGTGGGGTCATCAAATTCCCGCATGGTACATTATCAGTGAAACTAATAACGAAATTACTAACCATACTCCCTTCGTCGTTGCCCCAGATGAAACCTCCGCTTTAGCCAAGGCTAAACAGGAGTATGGAGAGGATATAATTATTCAACAAGACCCCGATGTTTTAGATACTTGGTTTTCTTCGGGATTGTGGCCATTTTCAACTATGGGATGGCCAGAAAAAACCCTTGATCTAGACACCTATTACCCCACCACAACCCTCGTCACCGGTTTTGATATTATCTTTTTCTGGGTGGCCAGAATGACGATGATGGCGGGCTATTTTACGCAACAAATGCCCTTTAAAGATGTCTATATTCACGGTTTAGTTAGGGATGAAAACGGCAAAAAGATGTCTAAATCTGCCAATAACGGCATCGATCCCCTAATTTTAATTGATAAATACGGAACCGATGCTTTACGATATACCTTAATCCGAGAAGTGGCAGGAGCAGGACAGGATATCAGTCTGCAATACAACCGTAAAACCGATGAATCGGAATCCGTAGAAGCAGCCCGAAATTTTGCCAATAAAATTTGGAATGCTTCCCGTTTTGTCATGATGAATCTGGAGGGAAAAACCCCAGAAGAATTGGGAGAACCAGCTTTAGAAAATTTAGAATTAGCTGATCGCTGGATTTTATCTCGTTATCATCAAACAGTGCAAAAAACTAGAGATTATCTAGAAAATTATGGCATGGGAGAAGCGGCTAAAGGTCTATACGAATTTATCTGGCGCGATTTCTGTGATTGGTATATCGAGTTAGTGAAAACTCGTTTATGGAAGGATAAAGAATCGGTTTCCTGTGCCACAGCCCGCCAAACTTTGGCTTTTATCTTGGCAGGGACATTAAAATTATTACATCCCTTTATGCCCCATATTACCGAAGAAATTTGGCATAATTTAACCCAAGAAAATCAGCAGGTTTTGGCTTTAGCCACCTATCCAATAGCTGATAGTTCTCTGATCGATCTAGACTTAGAAAATACTTTTGAGTTATTAATAGAAAGTATTCGGGTGTTGCGTAATTTGCGCGCCGAAGCGGGGATTAAACCGGGGGCAACGATCACGGCAATTTTACAGACAGAAAACAGCCAAGAATTAGCTATTTTGCAACGCGGACAAGTGTACTTAAAAGACTTGGCCAAGATCGAAAACTTAATTTTGACGGCAAAATTAACCGAGGAAGTCAATCAAGCGATCGCTGGCGTTGTCGCTACGGTAGAAATCCTCATCCCCCTGTCTGGATTGGTTGATATATCGGTATTGGCTGGGAAATTAGCGAAAAATTTAGCTAAGGTAGAAGGGGAAATCAAGAGTTTGAGCGATCGCTTGAATAAACCTAGCTTTGTCGAAAAAGCTCCAGAAGCTTTAATCCAAAAAACGAAGCAAGCTTTAGCAGAGTCCGAAAAACAAGCCCAAATTCTCCAAGAACGCTTAAAACGTCTGCATTAACGGAGGCAGGCGTGATTTTGGGGATTTTCCGAAAAATAGGGCAGTTTTCAGGCTACCCTAACCGGAAAATTAATCGCCAAAATGGGAGATAATAGCGTCGGCAAACTCGGAACATTTCAGGGGAGGATTAACGGGAGGTTCCATCAGACGCGCTAAATCGTAGGTAACTTGTCGATTAGCGATCGCCGCTGCGATGCCTTTTTTAATCAAATCGGCCGCTTCTTGCCATCCCATGTATTCCAACATCATCACCCCAGAAAGAATCACCGAACCGGGGTTAATTCGGTCTAAACCGGCGTGTTTAGGGGCTGTGCCGTGGGTTGCCTCAAAAATAGCGCAAGTATCGCCAATATTCGCCCCGGGTCCCATCCCTAAACCACCGACGATCGCCGCTGCCGCATCGGAGAGATAATCACCATTCAGGTTCATGGTAGCGAGGATCGAGTATTCATCGGGACGGGTTTGGATCTGTTGGAAGATACTATCGGCAATGCGATCGTTGACCATAATTTTATCTTTCCACTGCCCATGGCCGTGGGTTTCCCAGATAGCATCGAGAACACTGGTCACTTCTTGGCAGATTTTGGCTTTTTTCTCGTCCGTGAGAGCATCATAACCCGGTTCTACCATACGGGCGTTATCTTCGATGCTCAGATCGGGGTTTTTCTCCTTATTACTCAGTATCCATGATTCCATCTCCGTAACGCACACATCCCGGAATTCACTTTTAGCTAATTCATAACCCCAATCCCGGAACGCCCCTTCCGTGTATTTCATAATGTTACCCTTGTGGACGAGAGTAACTTGATTTTTCGGTTTTGGTAAAGTCAGCGCCCGTTCGATCGCCCGGCGGACTAATCTTTGGGAACCCGTCTTACTAATCGGTTTGATCCCGATCCCCGCATCGAGGGGAATTTGTTTTTTACCGTGTTCGGGAGTGGCGGGAATTAGTTCGGTGTTGAGATAATTAATCAGTTTATCGGCGATTTCCGTGCCTTGTTTCCATTCGATGCCGAGATAGATATCCTCGGTATTTTCCCGATAGACGATGACATCGAGTTTTTCTGGGGTTTTATGGGGGGAAGGGGTTCCCGCATAGTAACGACAGGGGCGAACACAGGCATAGAGGTCAAAAATTTGCCGCAAAGCCACATTCAGGGAACGAATGCCGCCACCGATGGGAGTGGTCAAGGGACCTTTGATGGCAATACCATATTCTTTAATCGCTGTCAAGGTATCTTGGGGTAGATATTGATAAGTCCCGTAGATTTCGCAAGCTTCATCGCCAGCATAGACTTTAAACCAATGGATTTTCCTTTGACCAGCGTAGGCTGTTGCGATCGCTGCATCGATAACTTTTGCGGTTGCGGGCCAGATATCGACCCCCGTACCGTCACCACGAATGAAGGGAATGATGGGATCATCGGGAACTAGAGGTTTTCCCTCAGAAAAAGTAATTGTCGAGCCTGTTGTCGGTGGGGTGATTTTTTCGTAGCTCACAGTCATGGGCTTCCAGAAACAGTGTTTATCTATACGTTGGGAGTCTAGCGCCGTCAATATCTATACTCAGGGATTTTGGGTAATTTCTTAAAGATTCCCTTGCTGGCATCTCCGCCAGATAGTTCCAGAACATGGATTAATTTTATTGGCTCGATCGGGTAACTGTCAAGAAAACTGATCTGGTTTCTCAGGGATTGAAGCGATTTTTCCCTACCTTAATGCTACTGGGCAATCCTAACGGATTCTTAGGCAATTAACTAACAGGAAAAAGTCATGACAGTCTTAGAAATGCTCTCCGTTCCCTTTTGCTCTTCCCTTCGAGGTAGCCTTGGCGAACAGATAATTAATATAACTCAAATAGGACTGCCATAGCCATTCTTTCTAGGCAAGGCGGCAATTTTTAATCAATTGTTAAAATACTAAAAGGATGCTAAAGATGGCGGCTAGAGTTTCCAGATTGAGCTATCCTAGGGGTACTCCTTACGGTATTCTCGCCCATGCTCGATCGAGTTCTCCATAGTCGTTATCAAGTCCAACAGTTGCTGGGAAAAAAAACTATCTTAGCTAGGGACAGACACACCACCAAGTTAGTGATCATTAAACTTATTCCTGTTCCTAGTGAGCAAGGTAGTCAGTTTATTGGGGAAATAACTGGTAAAATCGCCCTGTTACGACAACTCTCTCACCCATCTCTCCCCAAATACCTCGATAGCTTTGAGATAGATTCATCCCAAGAACAAATCATCGCTATTGTTCGACCTTATTTGTCGGGGCAGCCCTTAGAAAACTATCTTAACTCCAGTTATTTGTTAGGAGAACAAGATCTCAAACAAATTGCCAAATATCTCTTGGAGATTCTCTCCTATCTCCATCAGCAGGATGTCCCCATTAACCACGGCAATATCAAACTTAGTAATATCCTCTTTGATACTCAGTCAAATGGTTTTTACCTAGTTGATTTTGCCATTAATTCTGATTCTCCTGCCACGGACTTACAGGCTCTCGGCAAAATTTTAATCAGTTTAGCTACTGGGATTAATCATCATTACATACCAGAAAATTTTGAACAAAAAACTAATCTGAGTGCTTTTTTTATTTATTGGTTAAAAAGATTATCAAACTCCGATCAAGACTATAATTTTCGCTCAGTAACCGAAGCTTTAGCCAGTTTATATAGTTGTCAATTGATCTTAGTATCTATTGGCAATGTTACCAAACCCTACGGCAGTGAAGTTATTGTTTATAAAAAATATAATCTCCTGCAAATAAAAATCGCTAGTAAAACCAAACAAAAGTTTTTCAACAATTTCAAAACCCAGTTAAGACAATTTCTACCTTCCCTATTTTTTACCATCATCCTCTTAACCATAGTCGGTATTTACAATCTAAAACTGGTCGCTTTTTTAATCCCGATTATCCTAATTTTTATGCTCAATTTAATCTCTGCTAGTTTATCTTGGCAGTTGTTCAAATCTTTTTGGCAGGGAGAACTAGAGTTAAAAATTACCACCCAAAAAGTTTCTCTCTACCAAAAAATCTGGGGGCTGAAATTTAAACTAACTGCTGATGCTGCTAGTTCCGAAATTTATAGTCTCATTCGTCGCAATGTCACTGTCACTATGCAGGGAGAAAATCTTACTATTGTTCCTCCTTGTCTGGCCCTGATTGCTAACCATGAAGAATATATTATCACTGCTAGTGAAGATGTCAGTGAAGCGGAATTAGATTGGTTGGCACAACAATTAAGCGATTGGCTACGTTTACCGATTACGAGAATTTGACTTCTCCCCCGCATAAATGACAGTGGATTCTAAGGGGATGCTAGGCAACGGTATCAATCAAAGCCTTAGCCAACAAGGTTTTTAGATTTATTCAGTCAGCCCTACTTAAAGCATTGACTAGGCTCGCTCAAAAGTCCTATAATGTTAGGGTCTAGGTTGCCAATGTCGTAACTGAGCAATGACAAAAGAACAGGGTCGCCTCCGGGTCGATAACCAACAGGGCAGGCAAATCTCAACACCGAAAGCTCTTGTCTTAGGGTTGGAAAGATACGCTAAGACCCATGTTAACCGCCTATACTTAGATAGGCTAAATCTCCTCCAATCCCTTTATTGTTGCCTATTGCCTGTTACCTCACCTGTTGGTGTGTGTTAGCAAAAAGTATCGGTGAGTATTACCAACATAGCAGACAAAATCCTCATGCGAACCTTAGCGATCGGTGATATTCATGGTTGCTCGAAAGCTCTAGATCATTTGCTAGAGATCGTCAATCCCAAACCGCAAGATACTTTAATCACCCTCGGTGATTACGTTAATAAGGGCAAAGACTCAAAAGGGGTGATCGATCGCCTGATTTCCCTACATAAACAGGGCAATTTGATTCCCCTTAAAGGTAATCACGAGATTATCATGCTGCAAGCCCGTCATAACCCCCTCAAACAGCGTCTCTGGTTAGAAAAAGGCGGTAAAGCTACTCTAAAATCCTATAGCGAAGGCCACCTGATTAAAATTCCCGAATCTCACTGGGATTTTTTAGGAAAAGTCTGTATAAATAGCTACGAAACTGCAAATCATTTATTTGTTCACGCTAGTCTCGATCCCCATCTACCCCTGGCCAGACAACCAGAATACAAACTCTTTTGGGAGAAATTTCAATATCCCGCCGCCCATAGTTCGGGAAAAACCATGATTTGTGGTCATACCAGCCAAAAAAGCGGTAAACCGATTAATCTCGGCCATGCCATTTGTATCGATACTTGGGCTTACGGCAAAGGTTGGTTAAGTTGTTTAGATGTGGAAACGGGGAAATTGTGGCAGACTAACCAGCGAGGAAATTTTCGGATTAGCCATATTCAAGATTATTATCGTTCATCCTCTCTAGGTCAGGACATTAAGGACGGTTCGCCGATTTTTGGCGGTTCACTCTTGTCGAGAGCAGCGGCAATGACATTTAAGGGCAAATAACTGGGGTAAACTCCCTCGCGAGCCCGTTTAATATCCGTTTCCTCTAGGGGAAGTTGGTATTTAATCGCAATTGCCTTGAGGATATCGCCGCGATCGATCACTCCCGCTAGGGCGGAGGCCGGTGTTAACACCGTGATCATGCGGTCCGGGATGGTTTCCAGTTTCTGCACCACTGTCACTAAGGGGGTTTTTTCCTCAACACTAGGAATTTCCGCGAGGGGATGGGCAATATCAAGCAGTTGTTTTTCTGACCAGAAACTGCGCTCGATCGCCTGTAAATCTTCCACCCGAATTAATCCCCGATAACGCCCCTCGGAGGCGGCAAAATAAGCAGTATTGGCGGCTGCTTGGTCTAAAACGTATTCTTGGACGAATTCCTCTAGGGTTTGATGGGCGTTTAAAACCCGCAAATTTCTGCTCATCACCTCTCCCGCCGTGAAATTGAGGAGACTTTCCTGTAAATTAGTTAAATTATCGTAGGCGCGGGCATTTCTGAGGATAAACCAGCCCATTAATCCTAACCAGGCACCCCCCACAGCTGCCGTCAAGAGAACCAAGAAAATCCCCAAAATAATCCCCAACCAACCGATGAATTGACCACTGATCGCAGCCCAATGTAAACCTTTCCAGCGATCGCCAGTTGCTTGCCAGACGATTGCCTTGAAAATTTGACCGCCATCGAGGGGTAAACCGGGGATAAGATTAAATAGAGCCAAAAACAGGTTAATTATCGCTAAATGCCCGCATATATAGGTTAAATTGGCGTTTAAATAGGGTAAGTGACTGGCTAGGGATAGGAGACAAAACAGGAGAAAACTGACCAGGGGTCCAGCGATCGCTACTTGCAGGGACTCTGGAGGAGTCCGAGATTCTCGCTCGATCGAGGCCATACCCCCAAAGAGAAACAGGGTAATGGAATTGACCTGGATGCCTTGAGACCGTGCCATGAAACTATGACCTAATTCGTGGAGTAAAACCGAGATAAACAGCAATAAAGCAATGACTAAACCAAGTAACCACGCTAAACCGAAACTCTGGCCAGCCAGAGACTGAATTTCTGCATCGGTGGCATTGATCAGGGTGAAAAAAGCCAAAATCAGAAACCACGAGGAATCAATATAGAGAGGAATGCCCAATAAAGAGCCGATTCGCCAATTTGTACGCATAATTTTCAGTGGGGAAGTGGGGAAGTGGGGAAGCTGACAGGTGTAGGTATTTTACAACTAAGAGGAAGGGGAGTAGTAAAAAGCATCAACGGGGGTGGGAGGGAAAGAACTCCAACGATGAAGGTGAATCGATAAACCTTTCAGTAAATCAGCAACTAGGGTAATAGAACCCAGAAGAAAACAAGAAATCTGACGTCAGGGTTTGAGGTGGAGAGTTTTTCCAAAGACAGTGTGTTGGGGGGGAAGTGGCGCCAAATTGGGTTCAGGAAATTGATTTTCGGCTTCTCCACCCAGCATAACCATCCAGAGAGTGGCTACATAGCTAACCAAAGGCGTTCAGCTGTGGGTCAAGCAGGCGGGTCTTTTGCCATTGCCAGCCGTCGGATTTGAGGTCACGGTAAACACACTCCGTAGAAGGACGTAAGCCATACCAGAGGGTATCAGCCCTTTGGGGTGACAAGTCGGTCAAAACCAACCAAGGCTCTTGATGGCCAGAATCCCAACGGGCAAGCAAGGTACAGGCCAAGGGATTGGTTTTAAAGCAAACCACCTGACCCGACCAAGATTGTCCAAGGGCTGAAACTAGGGCATCTAAGGGCTGGCATCGACCGTGAGGGAAAATTTTGACCAGTCCTTGCTGGTTAATGCCTAAAAACGGATGCCAGCCCGCTTCCACAATCACTTGATAGAGCCAAGGCGCGTATAAGCCTCGGTCGGCTGGCACAATTACAGTCCAACCAGTAGGAACCGCTTCTTTGAGCTGTCTGATCAGTTTTTGCCAGTGAGGTTTCCAACGGCCTGGTTGATTAGCTTTGACGATAGACCAAGCTATGGGAATCCCACAGCCCGCCAGCAAGACATTAATCGACAAAACTACGAATTTATTGCCAATAGTGGTGGCATCCAGTGCTAGGGCTATTCTTTCTATATTGATAGGCAGTAAACTGATCTCCCAGATTAACAATGGCGCAAAACAACTGCTCACCTCAAGGGTGCTGCGCTTTTCTCCTTTCTTTGAGTCTCTGTCTGACCGTATTGGGTTTTTCCTCATTGACTGCCGCAATCAACCTCGACACCTGAGTCAAACTGCTCGATTTGGTCATGACCATGCCAAAACTCCAAGTTGCCAATCCGATAGCTTGCGGTATTGACAAATGGGGCAGATGTTCTGATACTATGCACGACCACTGCTTGAGATATTTGTTTTTCAGCATTGCCTTTCACGATGCTCTTCTAAATCTCTAGCTTGATTTTCTCACCCTGAGTGTGTGACTGCTCACCTCTTTGTAATAAACCTACACCTGTCAGCCCCCACCCCCCCCTTCTATCCATTAGTCACATCTTTCTTAACATAAAATTTGACAAAAAGAGAAAAGTGTGCAAGATGGCTCAAGGGAGTTCTATGGGGGACTAATTTGATGAGATAGTTTCCAAGTCTGGCTGATATCATGTAACCTTCGCAGTCCCAACCAAATAGTTTTAACACCAGGTTCACCGTCACCTTTTCTACCTAAAAAACCCCCAAGAGAAGCAATCATTCTGACCGCTTCTCGAAAGGAGGGCGGCTTTTCAGGTGGCGGACTCTTTTTATGAATAGTGGCACACAAAGATTGCCATTCATGTTCTTCCAAAAAACTTTCACAACTCTCCTCTCCGTGTAAGCGTGCTTGATAGGTTAACCAGAGTAATCTCCAGGCTACAATTGAATAGGTAGCTAAAGCCATCTTAATTCTCCGACCCGTTTCTAATTGCAGTTTTTCTAATCCACAACCACTTTTAAAAACAAAATGATAGCGTTCTATCAACCAGCGATAACTATACCAGCGCACGCAGGTTATCGCCGATTCAAAGCTACTAATGTCCAGGCTAGTTAAGAGGAGCCAACTGATAGGATTAACTCCGGGATGCGGATTTTCTTCTTCGGCTAAAATTACCTGTAATTTTACCGGTTGACGAGGGGTAGCCTTGGAGTGATGGCTAGGTAATTGTATTTCAAAACTGGCAAATATAACTGTTAGTTTAGCTAGTCTAGCCTCGTGATTAGGATTGCGTTTTACTTGCACATCTAGGCTACCACAGGCTTTTATTTCTCTGATGGATTGATGTAAATATTTAGTCTCTGGATGCCCTGACCTTTGCTTGTCTTCGAGATAGTTAACTTTTCGGTTATGAGTTCCTCGGATTAATAAATGAGAGTTAGGATTTCTTGACTGAGAAAATAAATCAAATATGTCTGCCTCACAATCTCCGATTGTTACTACTTGAATTTCTTCGGGTATTTGTTGTTGTGTTTCTGACAAATAATCTAACCATCTTTGACTTTCTTTTTCTTGGGGTTCTCTTTTTTTGCGTTGCTTGGCAATCCCTAAATTCTTTTCTTCTCTTGCCCAGACATATTGATTAATTAGTCCCAAAGGTATTCCTTGCGCTGAGACTCCTAAGGTGGTATTAACTTTGAGTCCAAAGGATGTTTTACAATAGGATGTTTTACAATCTAGATAACCCAGTACTTTTTTGGCTTTTTGTGTCGTAAAGTCTAAACTTGTTGTGTCTTGAACTGCCAAAACTATTGGATGTTATTTGATTCTTTCTACTGTACTTTTGGCTTGGGCGGCAATTATATCTGAGGGGTGAAAATAGGGTGAATTCCCAAAGTCGTAGGTGGCACTGGCGGCGGCTAGATTTCCCGAAGCGTATAGAACAATTGTACTATGCTGGCTGGCCAAGTTTTCCACGATACTGATTAACCTTTTCTTTCTTCTGGTATCCCCTAGGTCTGCATACTGTAATTCTTGGGCTGCCCATTTCTCCATTTTTTTTGCTTACCTCCACCTTGATTCCTTCTTTCAAAACTATACCTATAGTCATTTCAGATAAGTCTGATACACTCTAGACCAGTTAAACCCTTATGAACTATGGCATTGATATTGTCAATCTTAATTGAAATGACTATATCAATCGTTTCCCCTTTTTTTAAGTTTCTTCTCTTTTTGTTAAGAAAGATCCGACTAATGGATAGCTTAATAAGGGGGCATCTGATAATTTTTAACGCCTACCTACTTATTTAACGATTTGCTTTGAATTTTCGTTTTTCTGCCAGTATTCTCGCCAAGGAAGTCCAGAAATCTGTCTCTATAGGCTCAATTTCGCCGCTAAAGCGATCGCTACTGGGAAAATGCGATGTTCTTGCACTTGAATGCGTTCGTGGAGACTGGCTGCGGTATCATCGGGGAGAATGGGAACCACTGCTTGCATTAAAATTGGGCCGCTATCTACCTCCGCGCGGGCGATATGCACAGTACATCCGGTCACTTTTACCCCCGCAGCTAAAGCTTGTTCCACGGCGCGCACACCCTTAAAACTGGGTAGTAAACTAGGATGGATATTGATCACTCGATCGGGAAAAGCATCCAGTAACACTGGGGTGACAATTCGCATCCAGCCCGCCATAATTACCCATTTTACCCCGTATTCTTGGAAAGTTTTGACCAAGGATCGATCGAGTTCTTCTCTGGGTTTAAATTGACGATGATCGAGGAAAACCGCAGGGATATTGTAGTGATCGGCTCTTTCTTTTACCTTGGCATCGGGATTATTGTAGATGAGGACAGAAATCTGGGCATTTAGCTGTTTTTTGGCGATCACTTCTGCCAAAACAGCAAAATTGGAACCACTACCAGAAGCCATCACTCCTAAGGATAGGGTTTCCTCTAGGGGAATATCGGCCAAACTGAGATCCGGAGAAATTAAACTTGGGGAAAAACTCATAAATTCAGTTATCAGTTATCAGATTTAAGTTATCAGATTTAAGTTATCAGATTTAAGTTTTAAGTTAATTAGTTAGTTAGTTATAGCGTTTCCTGTTCGCAAGAGGTACATTATCGATGTTGAAAAGTCTGATCAGCAAAGGTTTAAGTGTGCCACTCAGGTGTGAGAACCGCTATATCTTCATGTTGACCCCCATTTACTGATCACCGATCACTGATTACTGTTTACTGATCACTGATTACTGATCCTATCCCCGTTGTTTCAAACCCGTTTCAATAGCGGCAATGACTGTTTCTATGACTTTAACGCGGGCGAAATACTTATCATTTGCCGCTACAATCGTCCAAGGGGCGACGGGGGTGCTAGTACGGGCTACCATGTGATTAACCGCCACATGGTAGAGGGACTGTTTTTCCCGATTGCGCCAATCTTCATCGGTGAGTTTATGTTGACGATAGGGGTTAGTTTGGCGTTCGTTGAAACGATTTAATTGTTCTTCGGGGCTAATATGTAACCAGAATTTGACTAAAACACAGCCTGAATGGGTTAATTGGGCCTCAAATTCGTTAATTTCTTGATATGCCCGTCGCCAATCCATATCTTTAGCGAATCCTTCCACTCTCTCCACCAAAATCCGTCCATACCAACTGCGATCGAATATACCGATAGTTTTGGCTGCGGGTAATTTGCGCCAGAAGCGCCAGAGGTAATGATAGCGGTGTTCTTCCTCCGTCGGGGCAGCAAAGGCAATCACTTGATAACTGCGAGGATCGAGGGTATCGGTTAAGCGTTTGATCGCCCCTCCCTTGCCGGCGGCATCCCACCCTTCAAAGAGGACTAAAACGGGAATATTTGCCTGAAAAATCTTTAATTGCAGTTTTCTTAATTCTACCTGTGCCTGACGCAAACGGATTTTATAGTCTTCTTTTTCCAATTTGGCACTCAAGTCCACTTTCGCCAGATAATCGGGTTCCGTGGGCAGTAATTGGGCTTGGGGTGGTAGATTGACAGGAGGTTCGATCGGTAATTGGCACTGATCCAAAGCTTGAGCGATCGTACCGACTAATTGGGAGAGAACTTTTACCCGGGCCCAACGTTGACAGTTGCCCTCCACCAATGTCCAAGGAGCAGCCCCCGTGCTAGTGTAGGTAATCATTTCCTCGGCTAAACTGGCATACTCATCATAACGTTTGGCCTGCTGCCAATCTTCTGGACGTACGCGCCAAGATTCTAGTTCATTTTCGGCGTATTCTTTGATGCGTGTCTTTAATTCCTTTTGACTGAGATGAATCCAGAATTTAGCGATCGCCACCCCATCATCAAATAATTGTCGCTCAAAGGTGTTGATATCGCGCATAACTAGGGGAATCTGGGAGGAGGGCAATTTATTTAAGAGTCGATCCTCTAGTAGATGGGTGTACCAACTGTGATAAAAAATGCCGATACTGCCTTTTGCTGGCAGTTTTTGCCAAAATCGCCACAAAAACGGGTAACTTTCCTCTTGGGGGGAAGGGGTTAAAATTGGATGGACGGTAAAACCGCGCGGATCCATATAGTTAACCATTTTTTTGACTAAAGTTCCCTTGCCTGCCGCCGCCCAACCTTCCAAAACCACCACTACGGGTAATTTACACTCCCAACAGGACTTCTGTAGCGATCGCAATTGTTCCATTAAATCTTTAATTTGTGATTGATAAGTTTCCTTGTCAAGGGAAAGAGATAGATCGAGGGGACTTAACATGATGGTCAAATAAAAGCAAAATTAGGGTATAAAGTTATAGACAAGTCAATCTCAAATAGGTCTTTTGCGTGTCTCAAGTTAAACCTACCATTCTCGTTACTGGCGGTGCGGGTTATATTGGTTCCCATGCAGTTCTAGCGCTCAAAAATGCTGGTTATTCCGTCATCGTACTCGATAACTTATCCTACGGTCACGCCGAAATCATTAAGGATATATTAAAAGTTGAGTTAATTGTCGGTGATACGAGGGATCGATCGCTGCTAGATAATTTATTTGCTAGTCGTGATCTTGCCGCCGTCATGCACTTTGCCGCTTTTATTGCCGTGGGGGAATCGGTACAAGAACCGGCTATTTACTATCAAAATAATGTTAGTGGTAGTCTGACTCTTTTGCAAGCGATGATCGCCGCCGATGTGAAGAAATTTGTTTTTTCTTCCACCTGTGCTATTTATGGAATGCCCAAGGAAATTCCGATGACGGAAAATCACCCCCATCATCCCCTCAGTCCCTACGCTGCCAGCAAGGAAATGGTGGAACAAATTCTCAGAGATTTTGATCCGGCCTACGGTTTAAAATCGGTGGCTTTCCGTTATTTTAATGCTTCAGGAGCCGATCCCAGTGGTTTATTAGGGGAAGATCACCAACCGGAAACCCATTTAATTCCCTTGGCTTTATTAACTGCCCTGAAAAAACGGGATTCCCTGTCAATTTTCGGCACGGATTATGATACTCCCGATGGTACTGCCGTTCGGGATTATATCCATGTTAATGATTTGGCACAGGCTCACGTTTTAGGCTTAGAATATCTCTTAAATGGGGGGGAAAGTAATGTGTTTAATTTGGGCAATGGTAACGGTTTTTCTGTGCGTGAAGTGATTGAAACAGCGCAAGCGGTGACTGGTTTAGATATTCCCGTCATCGAAAGTCCCAGAAGGGCAGGTGATGCCCCTATTTTAATCGGCAGTAGTGATAAAGCTAAACAGGTTCTCGGTTGGCATCCCCAATATGCCGATCTCAAGGTAATAGTTGAACACGCCTGGAATTGGCACCAAAAAAGACACGCTTAACGGCGATCGAGTACTAAACTTTAAGGTTATAAGATCGAACATTTCTATCAGTCGATAACAGTAAAAAACTGCTAGAGGCTGATAGTTTACCGCTATAAGCTTCCCTAGAATCTTCTCGAATACAATGCTATGAATAACAAAATAATCTTAACATTTATAAGCTTGACTTTTTTAGCAAGTTGTGCTGATAGTAAACAGTTTCAATGTCAAAAAATTTATAACATTGCCAACGAGGTGTCCCAAGAAACCAAATCCTTAACCAAGGGTCAAGGGACAGAAATTGACCAAAAAAGTTGGCTATTAGCCGCCGATAAAATCGAACAGGGTGCAGAAAATATGAAAAAATTAGCAGTGAAGGATACTGAACTAGAGAAATATAAAATCGCCTTCGCTCAAGTTTACGAAGATTATGCCACTGCCACTCGTGAAATAATTCAAGTTATCGAAACTCGCAATAAAAACGGGGCAAAATTAGCACAGGAAAAGGTAAGAAAAGCCGGCCAATTAGAAAAAGAAACTGGCGAAGCTTTTAATACCTATTGTCAAGCACAGTAAAGCAGTTATCAGTTAGAAGGTGTTGGAGTTTTGGGGTATTAGTGGAAATTTCCCCATTTCCCCATCACCTCACTCCTATACTTTAGGGTTTAATTGCGTACAAAGTGCCGACATTTTTACTGCGAGGCATCCGGGAGAAGATGATAAAACCGAAGTCTTGCAGATGTTTGACTAAAGCATCGGGACCCTTGTTATGCCATTCCATCATGATAATTTTGATCTGTCCTAATTGACCGGTTGCCGCTAAAGAATCGAGGATTTCGTATTCGGAACCTTCACAATCAATCTTGGCAACTATATCGATGTCGGGATAGTCAGAGGTAATACCCTTAAACACATCGGTGAAAGGTTTAAGAATTAAATCGGCTGTAGCGGTTTGTTTCGAGGCAAAAGGTTTTAATTGGTTGTCAATACCAGAAATACCAACACTACCTTTCACGGTGTAATCGTATTCGACTTGAATAATTTCATCACGAGCGCCGACTCCATAATCAAAAGCTTTAATCTTCTCCGCTAGATTAGGATTGAGGGCAAAATTTCTTAAAGCTTGGTCGTAGGTAGCCTTAAAAGGTTCGTAACTATAGACAGCTTTCACATTAGCTCGATTGGCAAAAAAGAGACTAGCAAAACCCGTATTCATACCAATATCGATCGCTACACAGGGCTTGTCATAGAGGAAATTATATACACCTAAAAGGAAAATTTCATGGGCGATATCTAAATCCTGTCCCGTCTCGACAATTAACTTAACTCCATCGATCTCGATAATTAATTCCTGTTGCTCATCGATATAAAATTGACAATCAGCCAGATATTTTAAGGCTTTAGCTTTGTTACAAACTTTACTACCCAAGAGGAAATCCTGCTTATTTTTGCTTAAACTGATCCCTAAGGGTTTGTAAAAAAGTTGACCAGATTTAGCATCATATGCCACATAATTAGGATTAATATTATGCTCTGCCAACTGACTAGACCAATATTGATCGGCAATATGGGGATAAGTCTTAAATTGTCGATAGCGTTTATGAGCATCTAACAGTTTTTGATAAAGCATTGCTTGTCTAGCCTCGATTTTTTAGGATGGATGAAGGTAATTTTATGGACAAGTCTGACAAAGTTTGATAGGCTTGTCAAGAAAATCCCTCGTCTCTGAGCATCAGAAGTCAGGAAACCCATCTCAAACAAGGTTACACAGACCATCAGGAGTTAACAAGCCTTGAATTACTCTGATTTTATATTTTGGTGGATATTAATCCTTTTTAGCGTTCCTTTCCTAACGGCGCGCTACCTGGCGAAGTCTTTCAATCTCTGGCGAGGTGTTTTTGATGGGGTCGGATTAGCGGCGCTGTCCCTAATCCTATTTTATTACGCCAGTCGTACCAGCTTCCTCGTTTTCATCGTCTCCCTAGCCTTTAACTACATTATGGTCTGGCTAGTGCTGAAAATGGGCGGCTGGAAGGCGAATCTCCTAGCCACTATCGTTATCGTCATCGATATTCTCGTCCTTGCCTACTTCAAGTATTTCGGCTTTTTTGTCGAGGAAATCATCGGATTATTCGTTTCTCTCCCCCCTAACTGGAAGGAACTTTCCCCAATTCCCGTGCCTAGCCAAATACCGCCGGGGGTATCCTTCTATACCTTCCAGATGGTGGCTTTCGTGGTGGACTCCCTACGGGAAAAGAAAAAGAAACCCCTAGCCGTCCTCGATTATGTCAATTTTATCTCCTTTTTCCCCCAGATTGTCGCAGGTCCGATCGAGCGTCGCCGGGATTTACTGCCACAAATGGAGGGATTTCGCCTCAAATTTACAGGAGAAAACTTCGAGAAGGGTTTCCGTTGGCTTTCCCTCGGTTTATTTATGAAATTTGTCCTCGCCGATAACATTGCTCCCTACATCGAATTAGATAAGATGATTGACAATGCTTGGTATATCTGGTTTGAGGCCTTTTTATTCACCCTGAGAATCTATTTTGACTTCGGCGGTTATAGCTTTATTGCTGTTGGTTTAGCCTATTTTGTCGGCATTAGATTGGAATTAAACTTTTTAGCACCCTACACATCCCAAAGTATTAACGAATTTTGGCGACGTTGGCATATTACCCTCAGCACTTGGTTTCGAGATTATGTGTTTTTACCCCTGATGGGTTCCAATAAAAATTGGGCTCCTTTTTATCTATTCATTACCTTTACTCTTTCAGGTTTCTGGCACGGGGCGGCTTGGAATTTCGTCTTTTGGGGTGCCTATCACGGCGCATTATTATTATTACTGCGTTATCTAGGCAGACCTTTCTATGCTTTCGTCGGAAAATACGTTTCTCAGCCGCAAATTGTCTCCTGGGCTTTAACGCAATTGGCGGTCATTTTTGGTTGTCTCTTTTTCATGGAGATTAACACCAGAAGATTAATCGGCAAAATGCTTGTTATTGCCAATCCTTTCAATTATTCCTTAGCTAATATCGGTGAGATTTTTAGTTCCTATAGTCTTAATCAAGGAGCAGTTTTAAGCGTTGCTTTAGTTCTTGGTATCATTGTTTTAATCCTCGAACATCTGGCTATTGCCCAGAAAAAGTTTGAATATGAACTATTACTATCGTCTTGGATGTCCAAAATATTGCTAGGTTTAACTATTCTCCTAGCTTCCACTAATACCGGTGACTTTATTTACTTTGAATTCTGATGAATACTAAATCCTTTAACCCTTTCCCTTGGTTAGCTTCCCTAGGAGTCGCTTGGTCTCTCGGCTTTGTTTACAATGTCATCTACGGCGGCGAATTAAGCTGGTTGCGGATGATGTACGAGGAAAAATCAGCGATCGCAGCTAGTACCGAAGGACCCCGGCGTTTAATCGTCACGGCTGGATCAGGGGCGCATTATAGCATAAATTCGGAATTAATGGCCAAAGAATTGGGAATGCCGGTGGTTAACTTCGGTTTACAGGGGGACATCGGGTTAAATGTCATTGCCGCTATGATTCTCGAAAAAGCGCGCCAAGGGGACGTAATTCTGCTGATTCCTGAATATCTCATGCTCATGGATGAGGACGGTTTTAATCGCGGCGAAGGACTTTGGGGATCGGCTCCTTTTAGCGTCGCTATTGGTAAACCCGGGTTAGGTGGGATACCTTTAAAAACCATGATCGAGGATACTTGGTTATTAGGTATTCCGGGGATGCGTCCAGTCACTAAATCGATGGTTGATTTATTCACCAAAGGCAGAATGACGGGTTATCTTTCCGATCCGATTACTAATACAGGTGATCCAACTATAGTTAAGGAAAGAACAGGGAAATGGTGGCAAATGACCTTTGATACTGCTGCTTCTCCTCACTCGATTAAATTGCTTGAAAAGCTCAAGAAAGATTTAGAAGCAAAAGGGGCGACTTTAGTGGTTTCTTTGCCCTGGATTTATGCTAAAAATGATAGTAAAACCGTTGCTAATATTCGCAAATCTGCCGAAGAATTAAGTCGGGTTGTGCCAACAATTTATGATCCGAAAGACTTGAATATTAAGACCGATTCTAGCATTTTTGCTGATACCCATTATCATCTTTTACCCCCGGCGAGAATTATTCGTTCAGAACAATTAGTTTCGGAACTGAAACCTCTCTTAAACACAACTGAGAATAAAAATCCATGAATAAACCAATAACTAAGATTTGCATTCTGGGTGGGGGTTTTGGTGGTTTATACACGGCGCTTGATCTGAGTCGATTAACAGCAGTAAAATCGGGTCAATGGCAAATAACTTTAGTCGAACCAAAAGACCATTTTCTCTTTACTCCCCTTCTCTATGAACTAATTACAGGAGAATTGCAACGCTGGGAAATTGCCCCCTCCTACCGTCAATTATTAACAGGAACTCAGGTTAATTTAAAACCTCAAAAAGCTAGTAATATTGACTTAAACAATCATCGAGTATATTTAGAAAATGAGGAAATTTTAGATTATGATTACCTCGTTTTAGCGGTGGGAGTGCGGAATCGTTGGCCGGCTATACCAGGGTTAGCTGATTATGGACTAACTTTTCGGAGTTTAGAGGATGTAGAAAGATTACAAACGGCAATTCATGACTTAGACACTCAAGGAAAATCCCCAATTAATTTAGCCATTGTTGGCGGCGGTCCTAATGGGGTAGAATTAGCCTGTAAGGTGGCTGATCGTTTAGGAAAAAAAGGCAAAGTTCATCTAGTGGAAAAGAACGAGGAAATACTGCAAAACTTCCCTAAATCGGTGCGTGTTGCTTCCTATCGTTCCCTTTTAGCCAAGAATGTTAGTATCTATTTAAACACGGGATTAAAGGAAGTTACCGCTAATTCCATAACCGTATTTAAAGATAATACAAATGAAGTTATCCCCATTGATTTATTATTGTGGACAGCAGGAACCCAAGCACAGGATTGGATCAATGATTTAGATTGTCAGAAAACAGCACAAGGCAAATTATTAACCCGTTCCAGTTTACAATTAATCGACTATCCCGAAGTTTTTCCCCTTGGGGATCTAGCCGAAATTTATCCTAGTAAACAGGTAATTCCTGCCACAGCACAGGCAGCCTATCAAGCAGCCAGTGTAGTAGCCAAAAATATCTCGGCAGTGATCAGAAAAAAATCGCCCCAACCCTATTATTATCTGCATTTAGGTGATATGTTAACCCTAGGTAAACAATCAGCCCTTGTCTCCAGTTTTGGCATTAATATTACCGGTAAATTAGCAGATATAATGCGTCGATTTGTCTATATACTGCGTTTACCTAGCAAACGCCATCAGTTGAAAGTGTTTCAACATTGGGCAAAAAAAATTCTTCTCCGACTCCGTTATTCACCGGTGTTATCTAATACTAAATCCGTTGAGTATAGGCTACATATCAGGAGAGGCAAAAGGCAAAAGGGAGAATAAATAATCAGTTTTTATAGCGTTTCCTGTTCACACGAGGTACATTATCGATGTTAAAAAGCTTAATCAGCAAAGGTTTAAATGTGCCACACAGGTGTGAGAACCGCCATAGAACGAAGCAATAAAAACTAATTAGAGGAGCTGAAGTAGTTGCAAAGACTCAATATCTCTACGGTCTAACGTTCTGGTTGAGCGGCAGCAGATCGACCATAGCGATCAACGAAAAGCCTCTCAACTGTCCGCTCCAACCGGGTTGTTAGCCCTTACACAATTGGCTACAATAGCCCTACACAAGCTACGAGAGAAAAGTATGCCTGAATTAAAAATTAGCATTAGTGAGGCTGCTCACAAAACGCTGTTAGCACTCGTTGACTCCTCTGGGGATACGCTCCCAACAGTATTAGACAAAGCCATCGAAAATTATCGCAGATATGTTTTTCTAGTTCAAGCGAATGAAGCCTTCGCCGCCTTAAGGAAGAATGAGACTTTATGGCAAGAGGAAATTTCTGAAAGGCAGACATGGGAGCAAACTCTCGCTGATGGAGTAGAAGGGTAGTGGCAGAAATTACCAGAGGAGAAATATGGCTAGCAGATCTTAATCCAGTAAGGGGGCATGAACAGGCTGGTAAGCGTCCATGTTTAGTGATTTCAGCAGACCTGTTTAATCAGGGTGCATCTGGCTTAGTTGTTGTTTTGCCAGTAACTTCTAAAGACAAAGGAATTCCTTTCCACATAAAAGTGGAACCCCCAGAGGGAGGAGTGAAAATGCCAAGTTTTATCAAGTGCGAGGACGTAAGATCAATCTCAGTAGAACGACTTGAGAAGCGATGGGGAACTGTATCCTCAGAAACCCTGGCATTGGTTGAAGACAGACTGAGAATCTTAATGGGACTGTAATGAAGATAGTTTCACCAATTTGTGCTCCAAGCCCAGGTTTTAGTTTGCATTCTTCCACTGTTCCAATGCCACCTTCAAGACTGATTCGAGCCAATTATTTTTATTAATAAATATTTTACACAATTCATACTAGGTAAGCAAGAGGGCTACGGCACTACTACCGAATCATTACCCTAAAGCAATCCCTCCAACCCCATCTAGGGGTGCTACCCAGTGGCTTCGGTATCGCATTTAGACTCACAGCTTCAATGAATGTGCAGGGTGCGTTCCCCAAAATCGATCGGTGGAGCAGTAGGATCCAGATTAGGGAACGCACCCTACAAGATCGGCGATCGCAATACCTAATTTTCAGGGAAAAAGTACCTGAATTTTCACCCCGATCATTCCAATGGCTGGCACTTTTTGAGGGTAAAAAAGTCTAAAAGTCTTATACAACAAGGTTTTTAGATTTATTCAGCAAACCCTAGTTAGACAGCGCAATTAAGTTCATTTATTAAGCTCGCCAAACTTAGCTTTTTTAAGCTTCTCATATTTCTTTTGCAACTCTCGAAAGTTATTTTCAACTAACGGGAAAATTTTTTCGGGAAACGGCTCATTTAGATCAATTGGATTAAATCTCTGAAGTTCTTTTATAGAACGAATTGTTTTATAAACCTCAACGTGCTTGATATACTTCAGAAACTCATTGATCAATTCTTTACTGTTAGCAGAATCACCTGCGAAATGAATTTTGGACTCTATGATTTCAACTATCTCTTGGTGATTCTTAAGAATGAAATCTTTCTCTATGGCTTCGCTTGCGGCTTCAGGTAAAGTATTTTTTTCGGCACTCAAAGACTTTATTCGCTTCCACATCACATTGTCTTTTTCTAGTCTTAAATATATAGGCCAGTAAAACTCGGAAATCTGTCTTTCTATAAACTCAAGTTCTGCATTGTATCGAGACATAGCAAGCTGATTTTCCAACTCAGCAATTAATTGCCTCTGACGATATTTTTCGTTGGTCTCATTTTTAAATATCTCGAATCTTCTATTTACCCAATAGCCTGCCAACAAAACAATGCCACCAAGTAAAAGTTTATCAATGACCAATTCTATTAACTTTTCTATGAAATTTTCAGACATAGCCAGTTGAAGACTCTCCTTTTGAAATACTTCATACTTACACAATTTAACCTTTAAGCACATCAGCTAACAGCTTTCGCCTACTGAATCATTAATATACCTAAACAGTCACTTAAGTATGTCCCTACATTTAGTTCAGCGGCATAACTAGGGATTATACGAAAACTTTCCGCATAAAACTCTCCAGAGTAACGATATAGGTCAACTTTCGGGATTTTAGGCGCAATCGCCAGAACTTTTCCCTATATCACACCCAAAAGCGTGTTAACCAGATGAGCTTACTGCAAACAATCTCCTTTAAGGAGACTGATCACAGAAGCCTTCTAGAGTTCTAGCAAAGATTCTTAGATATGACTGCACTTTGTCACAAAATTTTACTGTTATAGCAAAGAGCGGGATAGTTAGGACATAATAGAGAAAAAGAAATGAGGAGAAGCTTTCATGGCAGCACCCTATAGTGATGATTTAAGACAGAAAGCAGTGAGTGCCGTAGAGCGAGGGGAGAAAA
>NZ_BJKP01000038.1 GCF_008974145.1 Microcystis aeruginosa NIES-4325
GCTCGCTTTAAGATTACCACAGGGGGACTAGCAGGAACCCCGTCAAGCTTGAGCTTTTATTTTTTAGCCCCTAAAGACAGCTATGAGAACCTATCGCAAGCAGCCACAGGGGTCGAGAAGGTTGCGAGCACCGGTACTGAAGACAGTACCGACGAAACCGCCCCGGTTTGTACAGTAGAAGCGTTACTGCGCTCTGGGTTTGGTGTAAGAAAAACAATCGTTTACACAACGGGGTCCGGTGCAACTTTAAAAAGGAAATATTCGCGGATAATTGTCGCTAAAAACAAGGCTGCGGAGTTTGCGCCTACTGGCTCTTATAAAGGCGGCACAATTAAACGTGTAATCAATTCACTTGACGACGCTTTTTCGTAATGATTAACGAAGGGAATTGGCAGATTTTCTATAATGCCAGTAATCAAAATGATTCTTTGTCTATTCCCTTAAATTCTCCTATCGAGTCGATATTAGTTAAAGTGTCTTTGTCGACTCCACAACCAACCTGGAGAAGGGCGGGATGGCTTAATCAGTATTGGGAAGACGAGGGGGACTTGTGGTTATTAAAAACCGCTCAAATTCAATTAAACGGGCATTTAGTGAACTTAAGTTTAACAAACAAGTCCTTACTCGTTTTTAACCCCGTTACTTGGTTAGTTAAATCGAATGGTGTGAGTTTTGGGACGAGTACCTTGCTAGGGAATAACCTTTCTGTTAATAACTGGAATATTGGGGCTGCTGATTGCACTAGCGGTGTATCAGCTACGCAAAGACATTGGGGAAACGGAAATAATTTCGTTTCTGTATCCGCTTCTAACGATCCATCTGTTTTAGGGAATACGTTAGTCGTGGGGGCCCAAAGCTTTGGGACTTTGTTTAATGGAAAACTAGACCAAGTTTTGATAATTCCTGCGCTACTAAGTAATCCTGACAGGCAAAAATTAGAGGGGTTTTTGGCTTGGCAACGGGTAGCGTGGAATCTACCTGCTAACTTGCCAAGCAATCACCCATTTAAAAATCGTGCCCCTTATGTGGGTGATTAAATAATCTTTTGTATTGCCTTTGGTGAGTCTTTTTATGCCTAGAATGTCACAAAAGAACAAAATCGCCCTACTTTTTATACTGTTAGGGTTAATTAGTGGGATTATTTTAAGCTTGATCCTGCCAGAAGAAAAGCTAGTCTTTGCTTTGTCTGGTCCGACGGCTTTAATCGGTGCTGGTTTGTCCCAGTGGTCATCACAAAAGGAGTATTAATCGATGAGTATTACTAAAATTGATTGGAACAATCCAAAAGCTAGAATCAGTAAATATTTTACTGTTTGGGAAGTGACCAAAAGCGATCCGCGCCGAATTCCCGCAATTGGGAGTGAGGTAGAGCGCGAAATCCTAAAACTTGCGATCGAACTCGATAAAATTCGTGAGGAATGGGGGGGGTTAGTTTTGGTTACTTCTTGGTATCGGCCGCCGGTGGTTAACCGTGCCGTAGGTGGTGCGAGTAACTCTCAACATCTTTATGGTCGAGCGGTTGATATTCGGCCAAGCAGTCCGGCATCATTAGCTAAATTCGAGGGGTTTCTTGATCGATATTGGTTTGGGGCGCTAGGGTACGGAGCGCGTCGGGGATTTATTCACATTGACACTCGGAACGGAAAAGGTTGGAGAAGCAGCGGGGAAAAAGGACCGAGATGGGATTATTAGGTTTTTGCTTGGGGTAACTTGCTTGGGGTATCATAACACGGGATTTTTGTCTGCTGGCGACAAAAGCGATCGCCCTGCGCCAATCCTCTCTAACTTTTTGGTTAGCAGATGCACTATCGCCAAAGGAGATCGGCTATTTTGATCTTAACGATAAAAAGGTATCAATATCTGTAGGAGTTTTTGTAATCTTCTCAGAGCAATTAATTGTCGAATCTTGGGATTAATTTGGGGGGGATAAATGCTGGTGGCTAATTGTTCTTCCAGTAAAGCATATTCTGCCGCAGTTAGGGGTTGATTATCCAGGGGCGATCGAGCCGAAGTGATAATTTCTGCTCGTAAAACTTCTTCGGGAATATCTTCGGGAGAGGGCAAAGCAATGGCTTTTAGGGGCGAGAAGAAACCGATAGAGATGAGGATGATAATTTTGGTCGTTCGCTGCATTTAATTTAAACCGGGGGGCAATTTTTCTCGACACTGTTGATGAATTTCCCCGATTCTAGCAAACAACCAGGGATATTTTTGACGATAACTGGGAATTAGAGCCAGAGGACTGAGTAGAGCAGTGGCGGCAATATCGGCTATACTTAATTTATCCGCCACCAAATAGGCCTGATTTTGCCAATATTCTAGAATCTTGAGGGCATTTTCTAGCCGCTCCTCCGCTATTTTTACCTTGGCTGGAGTGATTTTATATTGTTGTCGCACGATCTTAATAATTATTTGACTACTCAGGGAAGGATCGATCGCTTTTCCCTCTCCGGCGCGATAATCATAATAGACAAATCTCGTCGCCACTCCAATACTTTCATCTAACCAATCTTCCAGTAACCAAGCTTGATTTTTATCCTTTGCCCCAGCGGGAATAAAAGAGGGGAAAGGAACTACCTTTTCTAAATATCTGAAAATGGCAGTAGAATCGGCAATAATCTGATCTGCTGCCATTAAAACGGGGACAGTGGTTAACCCTTTGGTTAGGGACCTGAGTTTGAGAATATGTAGTCCAGGTGTGAGATTTTCTACTTGGTAATCAATCCCCTTATAACCTAGAGCTAAACGAGCTTTGCGACAGTAATGAGATGTGCTAAATTGAAGTAAAAGCATTAATTGTTATTGGTTGTTAGAGCAGTTATCAGTTATCAGATTTGAGTTTTAAGTGAGCAGTATGTATTAAGCGAGCAGTATTATTGATACTGTGTTTTCACTGTTCACTGTTGACTGAATTGACAATAGGTCTATACTATGGGCAAACCCCCCCTTTTTTCGGCTGTTTCTCCTGCTTATGGGACTAATTCCCAAACAAAAGATCCCTGGTTAGCTGTCAATTTCTCGATGTTCTTCCCCGGCTTGGGACAATGGTATGCTAACAAAAACCAAAAAGCAACCATTTGGGCGATCACTCAAGTAATATTAATAATTGTGACAATTTGGTCAATTTTTAGCCCCAATGGTCTTGTAAGCTGGGGATTAGGGGGAATAGTTGCTCTGGTTGTCCTTTACATTAGCAATATTTTTGACGCTCACTGGAGTGTTTATTATTCCAGACAGAATAACAGCTTAGAGAAAATTCCCCGGAAACAAAAAAACCCATGGTTTGCCGTCTTCGCTAACCGGATTATACCGGGGTTAGGGCAATTGTACGCCGATAAGGTGATCTTAGGGATAATTTTTCTGACTATATCCCTGATTACCGTGAAAATGGATCATTTTTTGGCTAATATCCTCTTTCTTGCCCCTTTAATTACAGCGATCGCTATTTATCATGTTTATCACACTTTCCCCGATCAATTCCATCCCCATCGTCACACCTATCGTTCCATTTTGGCGCTGATGGTGGCAGCAATTTTTACTTGGGGAATTATCTGTAATTATTTTCCCGATTGGTTACATCAAAAAATAGAATTTTTCGAGATTCCCAGCGAATCCATGCTACCTACCCTCGCAGTAGGTGATCGCGTTTTCGTCAGTCAATCTGGTAATTATCAAGCGAAAAGAGGCGATATAATTGTTTTTAGAACTCCCGAAAAAATTAAGCAACTAGATCCTAAGTCTGGAGATTTTTTTATCAAACGAGTCATCGCTATTGCTGGGGATACCATTGAAATCCGCAGGGGTAAAGTTTATCTCAACCGGCAAGTTATCGAGGAACCCTACACCGCCGAGTTAGCCAATTATGAAATAGAATTTATGACTGTACCCCCAAAAACCCTGTTTGTTTTGGGAGATAATCGTAACCATAGTTTTGATTCCCGTGATTGGGGTTTTTTGCCAGAAAGTTATATCTTTGGTCAAGCCTATAAAGTTTACTGGCCTCTCAATCGTGTCCAATCTTTGCTATGATGGGGATGACTGGGGTAACTTTGAACCTAGGTGTTACAGTTAGATGAATTTGGGTATTGTTAGATAATTATAACATTCCCAACCTCTGGAAATGTTCCCGAAAAATTCCCACTGGTGCTAGAAATTAAATTCAGTTTTTTCTCGATTAATATGCTCTTAAAATTTACTCAAAACCTGAAAAATCAGCGAATAATATTATTAGTATTGTTGCTAGTAATAGGGATATTTTTCTGGTGGTTATCGTGGCAATCTCCCGGGATGAGCCAAATTCAACGACCCGAAACAGTTGCTCAACAAATTTATCAAGCAATGCCAGATTTACCGAAAGAAAACAACTATATCCGTCGAGAGACAGGAGCGATAGATCCGAATAATACTTTAATAAGTCGCTTTCTTCGTTATCATCAAGATACAAAAAAAAGGTTTACTCTCATCCGTTTTGATTGGCAATTAACCCTAGGGGATTATCTAGGAGTGAACGAGAAAATCAGCGAAGAAAACTATCCCGGACAAGCAACCCTTACCGTTAATCCCATGGCTGCCGATATCAAAGCGATGAACAGTCTTAATCGTCGTCAACGGCAGCAGTTAGTCACCCTTCTAGTCGAAATTTATAACCCCGCTATTCTCCCCCAAGAAACCCCCAATCCTAGTCCTTCTCCTAGTCCTTCTCCTAGTCGTCCATCATTATCAAAACCAGGAGATGCTGACCTATTAAAATTCTAGAAAATTATGGAAAAAATTCTCAAATATGGTTCGGGTTGGCGACTCGGTTGGAATCCCAAGGCAGCCGTTTATAAAGGATTAATTGGTGGTGATGATTGGGCGATCGAATTAACCGAGGCCGAGTGGCAAGATTTGCGTCGGTTACTATCACAATTGACTGCGACTATGGCAACAATAGCCACAGAATTAATGGATGAAGAAAGTATTGCTTGTGAAGCGGAAAGTGAGCTTTTATGGTTAGAAGCGACAGGATTTCCTGATAATTATTCTCTGCGATTGATTCTCTATCAAGGTCGCGGTTGTGAGGGCAATTGGTCGGCCACTGCCCTGCCAGAGTTGCTCGCCGCTTGGGACAATTTGCTTTACAATTTTTAAGAAAGCGGTGGGCATAAGTTAATTTTTGTTTCCCCCTCTTGACTTTTTGAATCCCCTGTGCTGCCATGATTGCCCATCCGAGGACGAAGACCGATAATCTCACCTACACCCCGCCCCCATTGCTGAAAAACGGTTTTGCCATGACCCTCTATGTGTCCCTAAAAGCGCGAGAAACCTGGCAAAATACGATCGCTATTCCCGAACCAGTCTATCAAGAAACCATTTTCACCGGGGCCAATGCCGTCCCCATCTACGGGATTGTTTCCATCCCCCCGCAAGCGAAAGGAACCATTATCGGCACCTACGGCATCACGGGAGACTTAGATAATCAATGGTTTTTAAGAATTTTAGGCAGAAAAGCCGTAGCAAGAAACTACGCAGTCGTCCTCTTCGATTGGCGCGCCCACGGTAAGACAGCCGAATTATCCCCGACTCTCACCTCCGATGGCATCTATGAAGGGCTAGATTTCATTCATATTGCCGCCCAAGCCCAAAAAATGGGCTGTCCTGCCCCTTTTTGGTTCACGGGTTACTCTCTGGGGGGACAATTAGCCCTCTGGGGAATTAAATCGGCAGAGAATCAGGAAGATAGGGGCATCGATCCCGCCCATATCGGTGGTGGTGCGGTAATTTGTCCTAATTTAGACTCTAATCGTTCTTTATCCTATCTCGTCCAGGATTCCTGGGGAAAACATTTGGAAAAAGCGATCGCCAGAGAATTACGCAAGTTAGCCAAACGCATCCATAAAGCCCATCCCGATCATATCGATCCCGAAGCAATTACTCGCGCCACCACGATTGCCGGATTCGATCGAGAATTAGTGATTAAAAAGCTAGGATTTGAGACGGTCTATGACTATTATGCCGCTAGTAGTCCCTTGCCCTTTCAACCCTATTTAACTAAACCCACTTTTATCCTCTACGCAGCCGATGATCCCCTCTTTTCCCCCGCAGTTATTCCCGATCTGCAAGCAGCGATCGCTGATAATCCCCACGTGGATCTACTCTTAACCAACCATGGCGGTCATGTGGGTTATATCAGCAGTTTATCCTGTCAGCGTCAGTGGGGCGATAGCGATCGCTGGTGGGCATGGAATCGGGTTTTAGACTGGTTTGACCAAAAAACTGGCAAATAAGGGCTAATTTCTAGGAGTCAAAGGCCGCTAGAAACTCCTCCACCTGTTCCCCAGTCGGTTGGGATGCGATCGCTCCTGCTCTTCTTGTCACCATTGCCCCCACCGCACAGGCATAAATCACCGCATTACGGGCCAAATCGGCATTTTCCTCGATTTGATCGCCTCCAAGACCAGCACGAGCCAAAAAACCCGCCACAAAGCCATCCCCCGCCCCAGTTGTATCCACTACCTCCCCGTGAAAAGCCTTGACAGTGCCGCTATTTTCGCCTAAATGATATTTACAACCTTTTGCGCCGCCAGTAACCAGAATTGCCCCTAAATTGGGGTATTGTGATGATATTTCTCTGGGGGTATCAGTGCCAAATAACCATGCTGCTTCTTCCTCGCTACATTTGAGCAAATCGGCCTGGACGATAAAATCTCGAATGATATCAGGGGCAGCCTCAAGATTAGGCCAGAAAACCGGTCGCCAGTTGATATCGATCAATACTTTCACCCCGTAAATTTTAGCCAATTCGAGGGCGCGTTGCATTGCCCGGCAGGAAAGGGGATAGGCTAACCCTAGGGTTCCCATCACTAGATAATAGGCATTTTTCCAGAGATTTTCGGGCAAAAGGTCAGCATTAAGGGCAGTATCGGCAAAATAGGTCGTTTTTCTGCCACCAAAACCCGCAAAATGTCTGTCTCCCCCAGCATCGCGGGTGACATAAACTTGTCGGGTGGGTAGGGTAGGGTGATACTGTACACCAGTGGTATCTACTCCGAGAGCGTCTAGCAAGACGATTAACTGTTCTCCGGGTTGATCTTTGCCCACACAACCGATAAAAGCCGAATTTATGCCCAATTTTCGCAATCCACAGGCCACGTTTGCCGGCGCCCCCCCGGCGTAGGTTGTCCAAGAAGTTACTTGCTCTACAGCGCAATCGCTCTGATCGGCAATTAGATCATAGAGGATTTCCCCTAAACAAATTACAGACACTGGCGAAGATCTTTGATTGTTAAGCATTGGTGTGGGGTGTGGGGTGTGGGGTGTGGGGAGAATAAATAAAATAATCTCCTGTCTCCTGACTCCTATCTCCTGACTCCTGACTCCTGAATCCTAACTCCTGACTTGTCAAGAAATCACGATCAATCAACTAGAGATTATCTTAGGCATTTAGTATAATCGAACACATAGATTAGGGGAAATTGCTCGTAGATTAGCCCCAGGGAGCGTGAATCATCTTTCTCGTCCCTATATCTTCCCCTGTTTTTTAGTCTTAGACTAAGGAAATATCATGATTGATTGTAGTCAGATTCAGTTTGACGAGGATAAAAGCAAGATAGATTTATTGCAACTACGAGAATTATTTAATTTAACCGCATTTTGGGCAATAGATCGCCGTTTAGAAGATTTAGAAACCGCAATTGACTATAGTGATCCGGTGGTGACGGTGTGGAATGAGCGGCAATTAATTGGTTTTGCTCGGGCTACTTCCGACGGCATTTATCGGGCAACTATTTGGGATGTGATTGTTCATCCCGATTATCAGGGAGCCGGTTTAGGGCGTAAATTAGTAGAAACAGTTTTGGCCCATCCCCGAATAAATCGGGTGGAAAGAGTCTATTTGATGACTACTAATCAAGAAAATTTTTACCAGCGCATTGGCTTCCAAAGCAACGCCACCACGACGATGGTATTATTTAATCGTTATCCCGAGGAGTTTTCCTATCCAGCGATCGAGGTAAAGAAAAAACGATCCGTGTGAGCTTGTCCTGACTATTATTATCGATTTGATCTAAGCTCATTTCCCCCCCCGATACTTCGATAATGCCTTTCGCTAACTGGAATTTAAGACTGGGAGAAAAACCAAGAGATCGAGTAAATTGTTTGACTTCTTCTGGCTTTGATTCTAAACTCAAGGATGAAATTTCTGGAATTTGCCAGAGAGGGATTTCCCCAGGAAATTCTAGGACAATAGTGACTTTTTTCTCGCAAAGAGTGCTTACCGATATACAAATAGAGCCACTCGCTAAGTCTGCGATCGCTGCATCGACGAGAAGGACAAGAGCGGAGGATAAACATTGATAATCGGCAATAATAGCAATATCATCGGTTAAATGGCTAAATTTAAGCTGAATATTGCTATTAGCTGCCTGTAAATGGGTTAAACTCGCCCAATCTTCCCAGAGTTTAGTTAAAGAAAAAATTTCTCGCTCCAGAGGTATAGTACCAGACTCTAGTTTGGAGAGATTAATCATCTCATCGAGCATTGCCATCAGTTTACGGCCCGCCAGTTGTCCCTGGGCGATAAATTCCCTTTCTTCGGCTGGACTTTCACAAAGATCGGCGAGAATCAGTTGATGGAGACTGATCATACTGCTCAATGGCGATCGCAATTCGTGGGCAACCCGTCCCAAAAAACTGCTCTTGAGGTGATTAATTGCCACAGCCATCTGATAAGCGAGGCGAGTTTGCTGTAATTCCCGTTTTAAAGCGTCAATATCGTCCATATTTACAGAAAAACTGCCCCTTGTCGTAAGATATCCCATCTTTGACATTGCCAACGCGCGACGGTGGAGGGTTGTCCACTATTGATTATTCCCCATGCTTGCCTTTCTGTGGGTGCTAACACCGTCACCGAGGGAAAAGTAGTCATAATCGCTTCTGGAGTCAATAAAGGCTCTTGTCCTGACAGATTAGCACTTGTGGTCGCTAAAACACCAGTTCGACCGAGAAGTTCTCTTGCGATCGCATGAGCAGGAACTCGGATCCCGATCGTGCTAGGATCCTTAGGGTTAAGAACTTTTGGTACTTTTTCAGAAGCGGGTAAAACCAAAGTTAGGGAGCCGGGCCAGTATTTTTCGGTCATTTGCCGCCAAATTTCCCTTTCTTCCTGATTTCCCTTGACATAATCCCATAAATCTGCTGCCGAGGCCGCCATGAGAATTAAGGGTTTATCAAAAGTCCGTTTTTTAGCGGCAAAAACTAAGGCAGCATAGGGGGGAGAAACTGCTAAAGCGGGAACTGTATCTGTGGGAAAAGAAACCACTTGACCACTGAGGGCCGCGTGAACAATTTCGTTAAGAGAAGCAGTAGGCATTGAGAATTGATCATTTTTGGGGACTAATTTAGCCTAAGACTTTTTGGTACAATTTTAAACGGGTAGGGTTGATTCATGAATCAACCCTACTTGATCAGCGGGGTATCCGAAAGTTTTTAACACCTACCTACTTATCTCCAACCAATTAGCGACGATTAATTATGAATGAGCCTGATACTTTTGCTAATCTCCAACAATTAGAATATATTCCTTACCTAGATGCCACGGGTAATATCTCTGCTGATTTCCAAGGAAAAATCGGGGTCTATGCCATTTTTGAGCGAGAGCAAGTCTTAGAGTTTGTCGGCTATTCTCGTGATATTTATCTCAGTTTAAAACAACATCTTGCCCGACAGCCCCAAGCTTGTTATTGGCTAAAAATCCAGTTGATTGAGCGTCCTAATCGGACTATTCTCGAATCAATTAAACAAGCTTGGCTAAGAGAAAGTCAGGCAGTAATCGGCAATGAAAAACTCTGGACAGAACCAATTGATGCTAAATTAGCCATGACTGAGACAGAAAAAGAAATTTATCAAAGTGCTGACGAAGTAGGGCAAATCAAGTTATTAAAACAGGTATCCAGACGAGTAGAAAACGATATTTTATCAACCCTAGAAAAACGGGGAGTACAGATGGAAATTCGTTTTAATCCCAAGTTAAAAGAACAGGGTTTGCTCGATTTAAAGTAAAAATTACTAGGAGCGATCGATTCTCCAGACAAACCGCTATGATAGTATATCGCCCCATCCCCACACCAATGGAAGAGCGATGACCACTCAAGACTGGCCAAACCTACTGCAGCAACTACTCGATCAAAAATCCCTTTCCCTTAACCAAGCTGAAGAATTAATGACTGGATGGTTAAACGGCCAGATTCCGGAAGTTTTATCGGGGGCGATTTTAGCGGCTTTGCAAGCAAAAGGAGTCTCGGCCGCGGAATTAGCGGGAATGGCCACAGTTTTACGCCAACAATCTCGCTTAGAAGACCCTAAACCCCATACTACTCCCGTTATCGATACCTGTGGCACCGGCGGCGACGGGGCCGCAACTTTTAATATTTCCACTGCTGTGGCTTTTGTGGCGGCCGCCGGGGGCGTAAAAGTGGCTAAACACGGCAATCGCTCTGCCTCCAGCAAGGTCGGTTCGGCCGATGTTCTAGAATATCTTGGGGTTAATTTAAGCGCCCCTAGCCAGAAAGTGGCGGCAGCTTTAGATGGGGTGGGAGTGACCTTTCTTTTTGCCCCCGGTTGGCATCCAGCCCTGAAAAGTGTGGCTAATCTCCGCAAAACCCTGAAAGTTCGCACAGTTTTTAATCTTCTGGGCCCTCTAGTTAATCCTCTCCGTCCCACAGGTCAAGTTATCGGGGTTTATGACCGGCAATTTCTCACCCCCATGGCCACGGCTTTAGCACAAATGGGAACCCCAAAGGCAATTATTGTTCACGGCCGGGAAAAACTCGACGAGGTGGGGTTAGGAGATCTGACCGATATGGCTTTATTAAATAATGGCGAGGTGGTTTCTGGGGCGATCGATCCCTTGTCAATTGCTATCCCCAGAGCCAGTTTAAATGCCCTTAAAGGCGGGGAAGTGCCAGAAAATGCCGAAATCCTCAAAAATGTTCTGCAAGGGGGGGGAACGCCCGCTCAACGGGATGCTGTGGCGATTAATGCCGCTCTTGCCCTACAGGTGGCAGAAAAGGTCACTTTTGGCGATCATGCTGCTGGTTTCGCCCTCGCTCGCGAGATTTTAGCCAGTGGGTTAGCTTGGCAAAAACTAGAGGAGTTGGTTAAGTTTCTCGCCTAGGACAATTCAGAGGAGACAGAAAGCAGAAGGCGGTCGGCAGAAGGCAGGAGATTATTTTTATTTATTCTCCTCGCTCCCATCTCCCCGCTTCCATCTCCCCACCTCAATGCACTTACTGCATGATATAAATGCCTAAACACGATGGTTAGGAGATTTCTGTTACAGACAATACAAAATTACCCAAGTTAAAAAGAATTAAATAACAAATAGAGACTAGGTAAGTTACTAAATTTTTGCTAATGACGACGGTATTTTAAAGAATACTTATTGTTAAATCCCGATTTCTTCATTTCTAACCCGCGCCGACTAGAACAATTACACCCACAGACCAGTAAGGAGATAGATTCGTGGTACAAGCAGCTGAAAAAGATGGAACAACTCTCAATAAATTCGAGAAATTTAAAGCCGAAAAAGACGGACTAGCCATTAAAGATGAACTGGATCATTTTGCCCAAATCGGTTGGGAAGCGATGGATAAAACCGATTTAGAACATCGCTTAAAATGGGTGGGGGTTTTTTATCGTCCCGTCACCCCGGGTAAATTTATGATGCGTTTGCGGATTCCTAACGGCATTCTTAGCAGTGAGCAAATGCGCGTTTTAGGGGAAATCGTGCAGCGTTACGGTGATGATGGCAATGCCGATATTACTACTCGTCAAAACCTACAATTACGCGGTATTCGCATCGAAGATATTCCCGATATTTTCCAACGACTAAAATCCGTGGGTATGACTTCGGTACAATCGGGTATGGATAATGTCAGAAATATTACCGGTTCACCCATGGCGGGATTAGACGCGGATGAATTAATTGACACCAGGGAATTAGTCCAAAAAGTCCAAGATATGATTACCAACTACGGTCAAGGTAATTATCAATTTAGCAATCTGCCCCGCAAATTTAATATTGCCATCGAGGGGGGCCGGGATAACTCGGTTCATGCGGAAATTAACGATATTGCCTTTGTTCCTGCCTATAAAGAGGGAGAATTAGGCTTTAATGTTGTGGTAGGTGGCTTTTTCTCGGCTAAACGCTGTGAAGCGGCAATTCCTATGAATGTTTGGGTGAGACCGAATCAGGAAGTGGTGGATTTATGCCGAGGGATTTTGGAAGTTTACCGCGATAACGGATTGCGTGCCAATCGTCAAAAATCCCGTTTAATGTGGTTAATTGATGAGTGGGGAATCGAGGAATTCCGCACGCGGGTGGCCAATCACTTAGGTTATCCCTTGGCAACGGCAGCGGAAAAAGACGCAATCGACTGGGAAAAACGGGATCATTTAGGAGTTTTTCCCCAAAAACAGGAGGGATTGAGCTATATCGGTCTTTGTGTTCCCGTTGGTCGTCTATTTGCCGATGATATGTTCGATTTAGCCCGGATTGCCGAAGTGTATGGCAGCGGAGAATTGCGTTTAACCGTGGAACAAAACGTGATTATTCCCAATATAGCGGCTGAAAATATGCCAACTCTTTTAAGCGAGCCTTTACTGGCTAAGTTTACCCCCAATCCCACTCCTTTACAACGAGCGCTCGTTTCCTGTACGGGGGCGCAATTCTGCAATTTTGCCCTGATTGAAACCAAAAACAGGGCTGTGGACTTGATTAGTCAGTTAGATGCCGAATTAAATATCCCCCGGGGTGTGCGTATCCACTGGACCGGTTGCCCTAACTCCTGCGGACAACCCCAAGTGGCCGATATCGGTTTGATGGGGACAAAAGCACGCAAAGACGGCAAAACCGTGGAGGGAGTTGACCTCTACATGGGGGGTAAAGTGGGTAAAGATGCTCACTTGGGAAGTTGTGTACAAAAAGGGATTCCCTGTGAAGACTTAAAATCGGTGTTAACTTCTATCCTCATCGAACAATTTGGGGCGACACCGAAAGGTTAATTAACAAGTTTCTCGATAGGCTGAGTGGGGGGTTTATCCCCTCTTTTTTCTCTATCTCTGTTGGCTGAAATTGGCCGACCTCTTGCTATAGTAGGAGGCAGATAGGAGCAGGAAAATTCTTATATATTTTCCTGCCAGATGGGAATCGTTACTTCGCTTCAAATTGGGCTTGTTTGCGAAGTAATTCCCCAATGGTTAAATTGGGTTGAGGTCTGCCATCAAAAACCGTCCCTATCTCAAATTTTTGCAACTGTACCCGTGCCAAATGATAGGCCTCATCGGGTAGGGGAATATAACCAATACTATCTAATAAATTGGGAACTCGATCGAGATAATATTTAACAAATTTCTCTAAAGCGGGATTCTCTTGGGCTTTTTGGGCATTAACATAGATAAACAAAGGACGAGATAAAGGCTGATATTTACTATCCTCGACATTGCTGCGAGTTGGTTCAATACCGTTAACTTTCAAGGCTTTTAATTTATCCCGATTTTGTTCATAGTAAGCATGGCCAAAATAGCCTAATGCGTTGGCATCTTGACTGACGGCATTAACTAAAGCTTGGTCATCTTCACTAAAGTTAAAATCCCCACGACTGGCATCTTTGCCGTTAATTACCTCACTAAAAAAATCGTAGGTTCCGGAATCTTTACCCGGCCCGTGAAGGGTAATCGGTTGGTCAGGCCAAGCGGGATTAATTTGATTCCAACGTTTGATTTTATTCTCGGCCGCTGGTTCCCAAATAGTTCTTAATTCTGTGGTGGAAATATCATTAACCCAGTTATTTTCGGGATTGACTACCACGGTTAAAGCATCAAAAGCGATCGGTAGTTCAATAAATCTTACCTTATTAGCATCACATTCTTTTAATTCTTCCACAGAAATCGGCCGAGAAGCATTATTAATATCGGTTTCTCCCGCACAAAATTTTCTAAAACCGCCGCCAGTTCCTGAAATATTAGCATCAATTTTAACATCAGCCAAAACTTTGTTAGGGGTATTAGCCTTAAAATCTTCGAGAACTTTATCGGTAATTGGTGCTACGGTACTCGAACCATCGATTTTAATTGGTTTTAGGTCTTGAGGATTAATATTGGCACAAGCGGGTAAAAGTAGAGCAGTTCCTAGTATGGTTGCGACTACTTTGGTCGGACGAGATAGCTGAGTAAAAATTTCTAGCATAGGTGTCAAAAGGAGAAGGTAAAAACGGGTATTGGGGAGACTTTTCAGTTATCAGTAGGGAAGTGGGGAAGTGGGAAGAAAAAAGCTGCGGGATGATGGATAAAAACCTTAATCTTTTCTTTGTTGTTTTTACGTCACTATAATGGTAGGGAAAGAGAAAACCCCTATATAGACGGGAAAAGTTAGCGGTTTTACCCGCGACTTAAAACTAATGTTTAGTCAAAATAAATGGTAAAAGAAGTGGAGATTTTTGTCTAGTTATCGAGAAAATTTTTCTTGACAATACATTACGTTCTTTTATTCACTTCTTAACCTATTCTTTACCAAGCAGTGGTAACTTTTAGCGTAAAATTTAAGGCAGTTTACGGATCAAAATTAATCCTATGCTCAACAAAAACAGAACCCATTTACTAACAGCCTTATCCATAGCCACTTTAACAGCGACTTTAACCGCTTGTGGGGGCGGCGATACGGCAGGAACTAGCGGAGAGGGAAGCAATAGAATTGCCCAGGTTCCTCTGCAAGGAGAGGTCGCCCTCAATGGCGCAGGTGCTTCTTTTCCCGCGCCCCTATATCAAAACTGGTTTGTCACCATCAATCAACTATTTTCTAAACTGCTAATTAACTATCAATCTACCGGTAGCGGGGCGGGAGTCGAACAATTTATTCAAGGTACGATCGATTTTGGCGCTTCCGACGTAGCCATGAGTGACGAGGATATGGCCAGAGTTAGCCGCGGGGTTTTACTGCTACCGATGACGGCGGGAAGCATCGTTATGGCTTATAATTTGCCCGGAGTAGAAGGGCTGAAACTAAGTAGAGAAGCATATATAGGCATCTTTTTAGGCACGATTACCCGTTGGAACGATGCCAAAATCGCCGCCGATAACCCCGATTTAAAACTACCCGATGAAGACATTACCGTAGTTCACCGGGCAGACGGTAGCGGAACAACGGGAGTTTTTACCAAGTTTTTAAGCGCCGTTAGTCCCGAATGGAAAAAAAGTATCGGTGAAGGAAAAGCCGTACAATGGCCGACCAAAAAAGGTAAATTTCTCGGCGGTAGAGGCAATGAGGGTGTAACCGCCCTAATTCAACAAAATCAAGGCTCGATCGGCTATATTGAGTACGGTTTCGCTAAAAATAATAACCTGCCCATGGCCGCCCTGCAAAATCAGGCGGGTAAATTTGTCATTCCCGATGAAACCAACGCCGCTGCTACCCTCGCTAACGTTGAACTGCCTGAAAATTTACGCGCTTTTATCGTCGATCCGCCGGGGGAAAATTCCTATCCCATTGTCACCTATACTTGGATGTTGGTTTATAAAAAATACAACGATCCCCAAAAAGCTTTAGCAATGGAGGCGATGATCGAATTTGGACTTAACCAAGGACAAGAACAAGCAAGTCCCCTTGGTTATATTCCCCTACCGAAAAACGTCCGGGAACGAGTAGCCGCCGCTGCCGATGTCATCTATCCCGATTACACGATCAAGGTGGATTAGTCGCCGAAAAAATGTATTCAAAGTTACAATAATAGTGTAGGAAAGTCAATTTCGACCTTAGCTACCGCAAACTAGCTGGATTTAAACCCTAATCATGAGTGCGCCCACAGTTTCGCCCGACTCAACTTTTAAAGAACGTCCAGAATCGGAAAAAATCCTCGATAAAGGCTTTGTCGGATTAACTACCGCCTTTGCCATCGCTATTGGGGTAATTTTGCTCCTAATTGCCCTAGTTATTTTTATTCGGGCTTTACCAGCGATTCAAACCTTTGGTCTGGGATTTTTGACCAGTAGTGCTTGGAATCCCGTGCGCGGTCGGGAAGAATTCGGAGTTCTGCCGGTTATCTACGGAACTCTCGTTAGTTCTCTGATTGCCCTACTGATTGCTGTTCCCCTCGGTATCGGTTCAGCGATTTTTTTAAGCGAAGATTTTATTCCCTTAAATGCGCGGACAATTTTGGTTTTTCTCGTACAACTTTTGGCCGCTATTCCCAGTGTTGTTTACGGATTATGGGGTATTTTTGTATTGATTCCTATCCTCAGACCCCTTGGTAACTGGTTAAATGCTAATTTTAGTTGGATTCCTCTGTTTAGCACGCCTTTAGGGGGGCCGGGTATGTTACCGGCGGGGGTAATTTTAGCGATTATGATCCTGCCGATTATTATCGCTATCTCTCGTGACTCTTTGGCCGCTTTACCGCCGGATTTGCGGCAAGCTTCCCTAGGTTTGGGGGCCACCCGTTGGGAAACGATTTTTCGGGTCTTAATTCCTGCCGCTTTTTCTGGGATTGTCGGGGGGATTATGTTAGCTTTAGGGCGCGCTTTAGGGGAAACCATGGCAGTAACGATGATTATCGGCAATTCTAACCGCATTAGTGCCTCTATTCTCGCCCCTGCTAACACGATCGCTTCCTTATTGGCTAACCAATTCGCCGAAGCATCGGGAATGCAAGTATCAGCTTTAATGTATGCTGGTTTTGTTCTCTTGGTTTTGACCCTAGTAGTCAATATCTTCGCAGAATTAATCGTTAATCGCGTCAAAGCTAAGTATTAAGCCGTCAGAAGGCAGAAGGCATCTTTTTTCTCCCCACTCCCCCACTTCATAATTCATAATTCATAATTCATAATTCATAATTTCCACTGATAACTGATATGGATAGTGCGAATTTAGGCAATAATCTCAAAAAGAAACCGAGTAGTCCTCGATCGCTATTGGGGACAATTATGACCGTTCTCTCGGCTTTATGTTTAGCTGTTACTGTGATTCCCCTTTTTGCCGTCCTAGGCTTTGTTTTTGTGCAAGGGGTGGGTCGTTTAAACGCTAATCTCTTTACTAAATTACCGCCACCGCCGGGGTTAGGAGGGGGAGGCATCGCTAACGCTATTTTAGGCACAATTATTGTCGTCGCCCTAGCTACGGCGATCGCAGTTCCCATCGGCGTTTTAGCGGCGGTTTATCTCTCGGAATTTAGCGGTGATAACAAACTTGCCCAGGGTGTGCGCTTCGCTACCAACGTTTTAGCGGGCGTTCCTTCGATTATTGTCGGGGTTTTCGCCTACGGTTTGCTAGTTGCCCCCTTATTTGGCGAAGGAACAGCCCTTTTAGGCTTTTCTGCCCTGGCCGGTTCGATCGGTTTAGCGGTGTTAATGTTACCGACTATTATTAGAACCACCGATGAGGCTTTAAAAATCGTTCCCCAAGACATCCGCTGGGCGGCCATGGGTTTGGGGGCCTATAACTACCAAACCGTCCTAAAAATCGTCCTTCCTGCCGCAGTTCCCGCTATTTTAACCGGTGTGACTTTAGCAATTGCTAGGGCTGCAGGGGAAACCGCCTCCTTAATTTTTACGGCATTATTCTCTAACTTTTGGCCTCGAGGTGTCTTTGAACCGATTGCCACCCTTTCGGTCTTAGTTTTCAACTTTGCTACTGCCCCTTTTGCCCCCCAACAGCAATTAGCTTGGGCAGGTGCTTTAATTCTGGTGTTTTTGGTGTTGGTAACTAACATTTTATCCCGTTTAGCCACGCGCCAGAAAACCTATTAAGTCAAGGAAAAAGTGAAAAGTCAAAAGGAATATTTAAGTAAAAATCTACCTATCTTTCTGATTCCTAAATTAGCCAAATTCAAGGTAAATAATTTATGCTAACTAACTCTAACCCCCATTCTACAGGAACCGTTTTAAAGGTCGATAGGGCTGATATATACTATGGTAATTATCGAGCAGTACGAGATGTTTCCATCGATATTCCCAAAAATAGAGTCACCGCTTTTATCGGACCCTCTGGCTGCGGAAAAAGCACCATTCTCAGGTGTTTTAATCGTCTCAATGATTTAATTCACGGTTTTCGTATTGACGGCAAAGTTTTTTATCATAACCAGGATATTTACTCTCAAGAGGTGGATCCTGTCGAAGTAAGAAAATGTATCGGTATGGTGTTCCAGCGCCCTAATCCTTTCCCCAAATCCATCTATGATAATGTGGTTTACGGAGCGCGATTAAATGGTTATAAAGGCGATTTAGATGAATTAGTAGAAACTTCCTTGCGTCGAGCAGCTCTCTGGGAAGAAGTAAAAGATAAACTGAAAGAAAGCGGTTTTTCCCTATCGGGGGGACAACAACAAAGATTATGTATTGCTCGCACTATTGCCGCTCAACCAGAAGTATTATTAATGGATGAACCCTGTTCGGCACTCGATCCAATTTCAACTTTAAAGGTTGAGGAATTAATGCACGAATTAAAAGAACGTTATACAATTATTATTGTTACTCACAATATGCAACAAGCTACTAGAGTAGCGGATTTAACGGCTTTTTATAACGCTGAACCCACCGATAAAGGTGGCAAAATTGGTTATTTAGTCGAGTTTGATCATACGGATAAAATCTTCGGTGATCCTCAAGAAAAAGCAACTAAAGATTATGTTAGTGGACGTTTTGGCTAAATTCAGTTATCAGTTATCAGTTATCAGTTATCAGTATAAAGTGGCAAGTTTGGAGTTTTCTTTTCACTGATTAGTGTTTACTGGTCACTGAAAAAAAACACCCATCTCCTTATTTCCTTTGAAAATTATGTATAGTACCGATGTTGTCACCGATGCAGTTTTGAGAACCAAAAACTTAAATGTTTACTACGGTTCTAATCTCGCTGTTCGTGATGTTAACCTTGATATTCCTGAGAAAAAAGCGATCGCTTTTATTGGTCCCTCTGGCTGCGGAAAAAGTACGGTTCTGCGCTGTTTTAATCGCATGAATGATCTGGTTAAAAGTGCCAAAATTGAGGGAAAAGTTACCTTTCACGGTCAAGATATTTATGGTAATTCCGTTAATCCTATCGGGTTACGCAGTCGCATCGGTATGGTTTTTCAGAAACCGAATCCTTTTCCTAAATCTATCTATGAAAATATCGCTTTTGGGGCGCGCTTAAATGGTTACATCGGTGATATGGATCAATTAGTGGAGGAATCTTTAAAAAAAGCCGTTCTCTGGGATGATGTTAAAGATAAACTCAAAGAAAGTGGTTTAGCTTTATCGGGGGGACAACAACAAAGGTTATGTATTGCTCGCGCTATTGCGGTTAAACCAGAAGTTGTTTTAATGGATGAACCCTGTGCGGCACTCGATCCAATTTCTACCCTAAAAATTGAGGAATTAATTCACGAATTAAAAACCCAATATACTATAGTTATTGTCACCCACAATATGCAACAAGCGTCGCGGGTTTCTGATTTAACGGCTTTTTATAATGCTGAACCGACACCAAAAGGCGGTAAAGTGGGTTATTTAGTGGAATATGATCGCACCGAGGTAATCTTTCAAAATCCCGCCCAAGAGTCCACTAGAGATTATGTTAGCGGTCGTTTTGGTTAAGATCACAGCAATAATAGCTAAAATAAAAGTTGATAGGGTGAGTCAATCTCACCCCATTTTAACCGTCTAAAACTTGGCTTTCTGGCGCAGTAATTCGGCTAGAGTGACATCGAATTTTGAGTGTCCCCCGAAAACTGTTCCCGCTTCCCCGTTAAAGAAAGTGACCTTGGCTAAATGATAATGCTCACCGCTCAGGGGAATATAACCGACCTCTTGAACGATGTTTTGAGCTTGGCTGAGATAATACTCGACAAAACGCTGTAAATGCTTATTAGACTGGGCTTTTTGGGCGTTAACGTAGATAAATAAAGGACGGGCTAAGGGTTGATAGGTGGATTGTAGCACCGTTTCCCGGGAGGGCAAAACAGCCCCTTTACCACTGTCTATTGCTAAGGCTTTTAAGTTCGCCGCTTGTTTTTCGTAGTAAGCTAGACCAAAATATCCCAGGGCGTTGGGATCTTGACTAACTCCTTGAATTAAGGTGTCATCATCTTCACTGGCAACGTAATCGCTGCGGCTAACATCTTCTTCTCCTACCACTGCTTCTGTAAAATAATCGAAAGTTCCCGAATCTTTGCCCGCACCAAAGAGATTGAGAGGTTTATCCGGCAATCCCGATCTCACCTGACTCCACTTGGTAATTTTACCCTGGGCTGCAGGTTCCCAGATTTTTTTTAATTCCTCTAAAGTGATGCTATCAATCCAAGTGTTTTCTTTATTGACTGCGATGGTGAGTGCGTCAAAGGCGATCGGCAATTCGATAAATCTAATGTTATTCCGATTACAGGCTTCGATCTCATCAGTGCGAATTGGTCGTGAAGCATTGCTAATATCGGTTTTTCCAGCGCAAAACTGCCGAAAACCGCCAGTAGTACCCGAAAAGTTGACGTTTATATCCGCAGACGGCTGTTTTTGTTTTTTGTATTCATCGGCGACAGCTTTGGTGATCGGGTAAACGGTGCTAGACCCATCAATAATAATTGATTTGTTTGATTGGTAGTCAACGGCAGTGCAAGCAACTAGAACACCAGTACCAACAAAAACAAGAGCTTTTTTGAGCAATTTATCGAGATTTATCAGCATTTATCCATCCCCTTGCTTTTCTGTGAGTCAGAAAAATCCATCTCCATCATTTCAAAAAAAATTGATTGAACACGAAAATCTCACCAAAAAGATAACAAACTTAACAGTAGCGAAAAGCAGCGGTGGTCCTGTTTGCCTTGACACACCTAGATAAAAAGCTTTGTCCTGGCAATTTCTCCTCAACCGATGGTTTAAATTAAGATTTCATCCCTGAATAGATAGAATGGATTTTGGTCTTGATCGATCTAAATTGTTGCCAAAAGCTGTGATTTTTTTAATTAAACTTAACCAAAATTTTACCGAATCTTAACCCAAAAAAATCGCAAATATTTCTAGATTTAAAAGTAATATTTGTGCATTAAACTATATGTTGAAGAAAGTTCAACTTTCTCCAATTGTGCAGGATTCTTCAACTGGAAAACTTATGATATTCTCAACTGCTACCCTAACTCGTGTGTGTGCTGTCTCCTTCGCCACGGCAGCGGCCTTAGCAGGGACGATGGGAGAAACCCTCGCCCAAACCCTGAACGGTGCAGGAGCCTCCTTTCCCGCGCCCCTATACCAGCGTTATTTTGCCGACTATAAAAACGCCACTGGTGTCACCGTTAACTATAATTCCGTCGGTAGCGGCGCTGGTATCCGGCAATTTATCGCTGGAACCGTCGATTTTGGGGCTTCCGATGCCGCTCCTTCTTCCTCGGAAAAAAGCCAGATGAAAAACGGTTTATTGCTGGTTCCCACCGCCGGAGGATCCGTCGCTGTGGTTTATAATCTGCCTGGGGTAAATAACCTGCAAATTTCCCGGGCTAACCTCGGTAAAATCTTCAGTGGTGAGATCACCAACTGGAGACAAGTGGATCCGAAACTGCCCAACCGACCCATTAAAGTGGTGGTTAGGGCTGATGGTAGCGGTACTACCGAGATTTTTACCTCTCACCTGAGTGCGATTAGTCCTTCTTTCAAAAGTAAAGTGGGAACCAGCAAAGAACCCAACTGGGGTTTTACCGTTCTCAAAGGACCGAAAAATGATGGTGTGGCGGCCCTGGTTAAACAAACAGAAGGCTCGATCGGTTACGTTCAAGATACCTTTGCCCGCAAAAACGAAGGGGCAACCATGAGAACCGCCAGAATTCAAAATAAAGCCGGTCAATTTGTCGAACCCAGTCTCGCCCAAGCTAACAAGGCGATGGAAGGGATCAAATTTAACGCCGACTTTACCGCTAATATGGATGATCCGAGCAGTGGTTATCCGATCGTCGGGATTACTTGGTTATTAGTACCGAAAGACTACGCTGATAACAAAAAAGCGGCGGAAATTAAAAGACTGTTGACTTGGATTCTCACCACCGGTCAAGGTATTAACAATCAATTGGAATTTACCCGGATTCCCCAATCGGTGACTCAAAAAGTTTTAGCCGAAGTTAACAAAATCAAATAAATACTTTTGTATTAGTTTAGGCTTGATTGTCACCGCTTTCCAGTAAGATCGAAAAAAGTTACCGGTTAAGTCCATAACTAATAACTGCAAGTATCTCTTTTATCTGGGCTGAACAATGTTCAGCCCCTACAGTTGCATTTTAAACAACTGATAACTGGTAATCGCGCTCTACCTTATGGCTAATTTTTCTGAACCCGTTGAGTCTTTTGATCTTTCAGCAGCCAATCTTAACGAAAACCCCGGCACTGCCAGTTTATTTGATCGCATTTTTACAATCTTAGTCTGGATTTGTGCCGCCTCTGGTTTAATTTTTCTGCTCTGGATGGCCTGGATTGTTTTTCAGGATGCGCGACCGGCGATCAATGAATTCGGTCTGGGATTCCTGTGGGGAACCACTTGGGATGTTAACATCCTTAAATTTGGTGGTTTACCCTTTATTTTCGGTTCCGTTGTTTCCTCGATTCTAGCTCTTTTATTAGCTATTCCCCTCAGTGTTGCCGTTGCTTTAACCACTAGCGAGAATTATTTGCCGGCAAGTATCCGTTATCCGATCGGTTTTCTAGTGGAATTAATTGCCTCGATTCCTAGTGTAATTATCGGGTTATGGGGTATTTTCGTGCTAATTCCCGTGCTTAAACCCCTACAAGAATGGTTATTTCAAAATCTTGCTTGGTTCCCTTTATTTAGTACCCAACCTTTGGGACCGAGTATGCTCATCGCCGGTGTGATCCTAGCGATCATGATCGTGCCGACTATTTCCGCTATCAGTCGCGATGTTTTGCTTACCGTCCCCCCGGAATTACGCAGCGCCTCCATGGCCCTAGGTGCCACTCGTTGGGAAACCATCTGGCGCGTGTTGTTGCCGGCGGCCAGTTCTGGCATTGTTGGGGCGATTATCCTCGGTTTAGGGCGCGCTTTAGGGGAAACTATGGCGGTGGCCATGGTAATCGGTAACTCCTCGATTATTAGTCCCTCCCTCTTGGCCCCTGGTTACACTATTCCCGCCGTACTAGCTAATACTTTCCCAGAAGCTTTTGAAAAAATCCACATCGGGGCTTTGATGTATCTAGCTTTGATTCTATTTGTTATTACCTTAGTCGTCAATAGTGTAGCGGCTTTATTAGTACAGTTTATCAACCGTAATCGTTAATTTTATGACTCAAGGAGCTTTTCCCGAAGAAGATTTACAGCAACCCCTGTCACCGTGGCGACATTTTTTTACCAACGGTCTCACGGGTTTAGCGATCGCTCTTAGTGCCGTCGCCATTCTACCTTTATTCGCTATCCTCCTTCAAATTGTCAAAGAAGGTTTACCCGGATTTAATTGGCAAGTTTTCACCTCTTTACCCGCCCCAGTTGGCTCCGATCCCAGTGTTCCCAATGGTTTTGCTAATGCGATCGTGGGGACTTTAACTATGGTCGGTTTAGCATCCCTCGGCAGCATACCTCTGGGGATTCTCACCGGGGTTTTTCTCTCGGAATTCGCTCGGGGTTCCAAAATTGGCGGTATTCTGCGCTTTGCGATCGTGGTGTTGAGTAGTACCCCTTCCGTTATTGTCGGGGTGTTTTCTTTCGGGGTTTTGGTCTTAACTACCAAACAATTTTCCGCCGTAGCGGGGGCCTTTGCTTTAGGGGTGATTATGTTGCCCATTGTCGCTTTAACCACGGAAGAGGCACTGAAACTAATACCCATGTCCTACCGTCTCGGTTCTTCCGCTTTGGGGGGTTCCCGTTTCGATACGGTATTTCGCATTGTCCTGCCAGCAGCGATCGCACCGATTATGACCGGGATATTATTAGCGGTAGCCCGGGCTGCCGGAGAAACTGCCCCTTTAATGTTTACGGCTTTATTTAGTCAATTTTGGCAAGAAAGTCTCTGGTCGCCCACACCAGCTTTAACGGTATTGATTTATAACTATGCTAGTTCCCCCTTTCCTGAACAAAATTCCCTAGCTTGGACAGCTTCTTTAGTCCTGATTATCTTGGTTTTAATTACTAGCCTTCTTTCCCGTTTTGTCACTCGTAAACGCTCAAATTAAGCATTTTTCTGATGATCGATTCCTCTATTATGAACAGTCCTACTTCTCTGGCTAATTCGGCGATCGAAGTCGAAAATATTAGCTTTTTCTACGGTAGTAAAAAAGCCATCGAAGGGGTTTCTTTACAAATCCCGCAAAGACAAGTAACCGCCATGATCGGCCCCTCTGGTTGTGGTAAATCCACTCTCTTAAAAGCCCTCAATCGTATCGGGGAATTAGAGGGGCAAGTGACAGTTAAGGGCAAAGTTAGGTTTTTTGGCCAAGATATCTACGCCCCCAAAGTTAACCTTCATACCTTACGGCGACAGGTGGGTATGGTGTTTCAGCGTCCTAACCCTTTTCCCGCTAGTATTTACGATAATATTGCCTATGGTATTAGAATTTATCGTTCCGCTAGTCGCAGTGAATTAGATGGGATTGTGGAATCAGCTTTAAAAGGGGCTGCTCTTTGGAATGAAGTTAAAGATCTGTTGAATAAATCCGCTTTAGGATTATCGGGAGGACAACAACAAAGATTGTGTATTGCTCGCGCTTTGGCAGTCAAACCAAAAGTATTATTAATGGATGAACCTTGTTCCGCTTTAGACCCCCTTTCTACCCTCAAAGTCGAGGAATTAATCCATGAATTGAAGGAACAATACACGATCGTCATTGTCACCCATAATATGCAACAGGCCTCTAGGGTATCCGATCGCACGGCCTTTTTTAATGCCGATGAAACCCGCGTCGGTCGTTTGGTGGAATTTGACACCACCCAGAAAATTTTCACCGATGCAGTTAATCAACAAACTCGCGATTATGTAGCCGGTAGATTCGGTTAATTTCTCTTATCAGGGGGCAGGAGATAGGAGATAGGAGATTATTTTTATTTATTCTCCCCATCTCCCCACACCCCACACCCCATCTCCCCTGCTCCCCATCTCCCCACTTCCCGCTCCCATAACCGAACCCCCTAAACCCTAAGACTGCCCGATTTTGCTAGGATAAGAAATGTAACGAGAATCTTTCTTAACAGTCGGATAATTCATGGGCAACGATACCATCACCTTACTCTCCCCGCGGGAAATTGACAAAATGCGACGAGCCGGACGATTAGCGGCTAAACTGTTAGACCATCTGGCAGATATGGTTAAACCGGGGGTAAGTACCCTAGAAATCAATGATGAGGCAGAACGTTGGACTCGCGCCCATGGAGCCAAAAGTGCGCCCCTAGGATACCATGGCTTTCCTAAGTCTATCTGTACTAGCATTAACGAGGTCATCTGTCACGGCATCCCCAGCGCCGATCAAATCCTCAAAGACGGCGATATTATTAACATCGATGTCACCCCGATTTTAGAAGGTTATCACGGCGATACCTCCCAGACTTTCTTTGTCGGTACTCCCTCCCCTCTGGCCAAAAAGTTAGTGGAAGTTACCAGAGAATGTCTGCAAAGAGGTATAGATGCAGTGCAGCCAGGGGGTAAAATCGGCGATATTGGCGCAGCTATCCAAGAATATGCCGAAGGACAAGGATTTTCGGTGGTTAGAGATTTTGTCGGTCATGGTATCAGTAATGTCTTCCACACCGGGCCACAGGTTCCCCACTACGGCATTCGCGGCAAGGGTAAAAAAATTCGCCCCGGCATGGTATTCACCATTGAACCAATGATTAATGAGGGAACCTGGCAACATATTGTCTTAAAAGACGGTTGGACTGCTATTACTAAAGATGGTAAACTTTCAGCCCAATTTGAACACACCATCGCCGTCACCGAAACTGGTGTCGAAATTCTCACTGTACCCGATTAAATTTAGGGAACAGAGAACAGGGAATGGGGGAATGGGAGAATGGGGAAATAGGGAAGTTTCAACTAATACCCCAAAACCCTAAAACCCTAAAACCCCATCACCCAACCCCCATCACCCCCCATCCTGTCTCCTGAATCCTAAATATATGCAGTATCGTCGTTTCGGTCGCACTAATCTACAAATGCCGGTGTTTTCCTGTGGGGGAATGCGCTATCAATTTCAGTGGCAGGATTTGCCAATGTCGCAAATTCCCGACGAGAATCAGGGCAATTTAGAGGCAACTATTAATAAATCCTTAGAAGTGGGGATTAATCACATCGAAACCGCTAGGGGTTACGGCACTTCCGAGATGCAATTGGGCAAAATTTTGCCGCAACTACCGAGGGAAAAGATTATCGTGCAGACGAAAGTTTCTCCTAGTCAAGATGTGCGGGAATTTCGCCGTAAATTTGAGCAATCCCTGCAATTTTTACGGTTAGATTATGTGGATTTGTTGGGTATCCATGGCATCAACACGGCTGAAATTCTCGATGACACTATGGCCGAGGGCGGTTGTTGGCAAGAAGCGAAAAAATTACAGCAACAGGGAAAAGTTCGTTTTATCGGTTTCTCCACCCATGCACCAACTGATGTAATTGTCAAGACTATTGCAACAAATTGTTACGATTACCTCAATCTGCACTGGTACTATATTTTTCAGAATAACTGGCCGGCCATAGAAGCGGCAAAACAGCACGATATGGGGGTTTTTATCATTAGTCCCTCCGATAAGGGCGGCCATCTCTATAATCCTCCCCCTAAGCTCGTGGCTCTCTGTTCTCCTCTCAGTCCGATGGTTTTTAATGACCTATTCTGTCTCAGTCATCCGGCCGTCCACACCCTGAGTATTGGTGCAGCGCAACCCACAGATTTTGATGAACACCTAAAAACTTTACCTTTACTCGATCGAGCCGAGGAGATTTTACCGCCAATTATCGAGAGATTGCAAGGGGAGATGATCAACTGTTTAGGCGATAATTGGGTGAAAACTTGGTCTTTGGGTTTACCTAGCTGGGAAAATACCCCCAATCAGATTAATATTCCTTCTATCCTCTGGTTACACAATCTCGCTATCGCCTACGATATGATCGACTTTGCCAAGGCCAGATACAATCTCTTGGGGAATGGGGGTCATTGGTTCCCCGGTCAACAGGCAAAAGAGGTGGAAAAACTCGATTTAACTGCCTGTTTAGCCGCTAGTCCCCACGCTGATAAAATTCCCTATCTTCTCGCCGAAACTCATCGATTATTGTCGGGAGAGAACGTACAACGCTTGAGCAGTAGTTAAAATTCGATGCCGGGTTGCGCTTTCACTCCCTGTTGACGAAAGGGATGTTTAATTAACTTCATTTCCGTGACTAAATCCGCTATCTCGATTAATTCGGGTAAAGCTCCTCTACCAGTGAGAATAACGTGACAATTAGCGGGTTTTCGGGCTAAACCAGCGATAACTTGCTGAATATCCAGATAACCGAATTTAAGGGCGATATTGATCTCATCGAGTAAAATTAATTTATATTGGGGATTTTCGAGAAAAGTTAGGGCTTTTTGCCATGCTTCCTGGGCTTTCTCTATATCTCTTTCTCTATCTTGGGTTTCCCAGGTGAAACCTTCCCCCATAGCATAAAACTCGATTTGTTCCCCCCAAACACTAAAAATCTTTTGTTCGGCAGGTTCCCAAGCACCTTTGATGAATTGTACCACCGCCACTTTGTAACCATGACCGAGGGAACGTAAAACCATACCGAGGGCTGCCGTGGTTTTTCCCTTACCATCGCCGGTATTAACGATAATTAAACCTTTTTCAGCGATTTTTTCGGCTAAACGTTCCTCTTGGATGACCTTGCGGCGCTGCATTTTTTCTTTGTATTGTTCAGGAGTGAGTTGCATTCAAGTCTATTCTATCCAGTCAAATCAAGATAATTGTAACTCAAGGGGTTATCGATCGCTGTTTCCAGATTTTAACCTGCTAAATTGTCTGGGGATTGATGCCTAATTCTCGTAATTTTGCAGCTAATCTTTCCTTAGCTTGTCGTTCTTGTTCTTTTTCTAAAAGAGCCTGTTCTTTTGCCTTTCGTTCCTGTTCCCTTTCTAAAAGAGCCTGTTCTTTTGCCTTTCGTTCCTGTTCCCTTTCTAAAAGAATCTGTTCCTTTGCTTGTCTTTGCTGTAATTCAGCTTCTTGGGGAGTGGGAACCAATTGACCATCAACGGTAAAATAACGCAGTTTACGGTCAAATATGCCT
>NZ_BJKP01000039.1 GCF_008974145.1 Microcystis aeruginosa NIES-4325
TCCCGAAAAGATGCCGTCAGATTAATACTCTGCAAACTAAAACTTTCTTCCTGATAGGTTTGCAGAATCCATAAACCCTGTTCACCCCGTCGAAAAGTTTCTACTCGTTGGTGTTTACTATTGACTAGGACATATTCCTCTAAACTTTCCAGAGTTTGATAATCATTAAATTTATCCCCTCTGTCAAAAGCTTCTGTGGAATCGGAGAGAACTTCAATAATTAATTTAGGAAAACGTTTGTAGGTAGCAGTTTCCCTATCTCTGTCATCGCAGGTGACGATAATATCAGGATAATAAAAGTGATTGCGTTTCTCTAATCTGACTTTTACATCGGCAAAATAAACCCGACAATCAGAACCCCGCAAATGATTACGAATAATTGTGTATATATTCCCTGAAACAATATTATGAGTATCCGTCGTTCCTGCCATGGCGTAAACTTGTCCATCGATATATTCATGTTTAATGGGACTTTTTTCTTCAAACTGAAGATATTCTTCTGGAGTGAGATTATTATGGTTAGATAAAGCAATCATCGTTTTTTTACTAATCACAACTATATTAGGTACCTAAGCAAAATTAATTATACATCTAAGCTGTCAGCCTTTTCCGTAATCAGTAAGCAGTATGGCTCTTCTGGTTTCTGTGTGGAAACGAGGTCTATACTGATAGTTTATTTAACAAAATAGTCCTAAAAGTGTTTCCCAGTAAACATTTTATGATTTCATAAGCAAAAATTATCACACAAAGTCGAGAAGAGCCGCAGTATTAAGTAACAGTAACATTCCCTGATTACTGTTCACTGATAAACGAAAAGTCTCCAATCTCCGAGTCTCGACTAGGAAATTAACTTTACAGGACTAGATACCTGTTGAAATACTGTCTAGGAGAACCAGCAGAAAGAGCCTAGAATGGTTAATCTATATCCTATTACCCTTGTAATCCTCTATAACTACTGCTATGACAACCCTAATTGACTATTCAAATATTCAATCTTTACCCGAAGTTTGGTCAATAGTTGCCCAGCGTTTCCCCGATATTATCGCCCTGCACGATCCCCACAGTAAACCGGAAGTAATTCTCACCTATCGGGAACTTTATCAACAAATTCAGCAATTTGCCGCCGCTTTACAAGCATTAGGAGTCACAGAAACCGAAAATGTCGCTTTATTTGCCGATAATAGTCCCCGGTGGTTTATTGCCGACCAAGGTTCCATGGCAGCCGGGGCCGCCAATGCGGTACGATCTGCTCAAGCAGATGCAGAGGAATTAGCCTATATTCTGGCCGATAGTGACAGTCAGACGCTGATTGTCGAAAATAACAAAACTTTAGGCAAATTGCTGGCGAAAATCCCTGAATTGCCACTAAAATTAATCGTGCTGCTCACCGACGAAGACCCCGCTACTGGGGCGATTTCCGTGCAGACCTTAAATTTCAAGCAACTAATGGCGATCGGGGCTGAGAACACCCTTAAACCCATCACCAAGAGCGAAAATGATCTGGCTACCCTCATCTACACATCGGGAACGACGGGACAACCCAAAGGGGTGATGTTAAGTCACGGTAATCTGCTGCATCAGGTACGCAACTTAAATGCTATCTTTCAACCGGACCCCGGTGATCGAGTTTTAAGCATACTACCTTCATGGCATTCCTACGAGCGCAGTTGTGAGTATTTCAGTCTAGCTCAAGGTTGCACCCAGATTTATACCAGTATTCGCACTTTTAAGCAGGATTTAAAGCAATTTAGTCCGCAATTAATGGTGGGAGTTCCCCGTCTTTGGGAATCTCTTTACGAGGGTATCCAAAAACAATTTAGCGAACAATCGGCCACAAAACAGAAATTAGTGCAATTTTTGCTAGAAAAGTCGGAAAAGTACGTTATTGCTAAACGTATCGCTGATAATCTCAGTCTAGATCACCTTCACGCTTCCCCCGGAGAAAGACTAAAAGCAAGAATTCAATCCCTCTTACTCTATCCCCTCCATGCCATCGGTGATAAGCTAGTTTATGGCAAAATTCGCCAAGCAGTGGGAAATAAAGTTAAAATCTTGGTTAGTGGCGGTGGTTCCTTAGCCAGACATCTAGATACTTTCTATGAGATTGCGGGAATCCCGATTTTAGTTGGTTATGGACTGACAGAAACTTCTCCCGTGGCTACCGTCCGTCGTATCGATCATAACCTGCGCGGGTCTGCCGGTCGTCCCGTCTTTCAGACAGAAATCTGTATTGTCGATTTACACAGCAAAGAAGTCTTACCGACAGAAAAACACGGTTTAGTCTTGATTCGTGGTCCGCAGGTGATGCAGGGATACTATAAAAAACCCGAAGCAACCGAAAAAGCGATTTCTCCCGATGGTTGGTTTGATAGTGGTGATATTGGTTGGTTAACTGCTGCCGGAGATTTAGTCTTAACTGGACGGGCCAAAGATACAATTGTTTTGAGCAATGGTGAAAATATCGAACCCCAACCGATTGAAGATGCTTGTTTACGCAGTCCCTTTATCTCCCAAATTATGCTAGTGGGACAGGATCAAAAAGCTTTGGGGGCTTTGATCGTGCCTAATCTTGATATACTGGCCAATTGGGCCCAAGAACAGAAACTATCCTTAAATTTACCCGATCTTCACAGCGATCGCTCTACGATTCTTTCTAGCGATCTCTACAGCAAAAAAGTCTTGGCTCTTTACCAACAAGAATTAAAGCGCGAGGTCAGAAATCGGCCCGGTTATCGTGCCGATGACCAGATTAAAACCTTTGAGTTAATTTTAGAGCCTTTTTCCCTAGAAAACGGCATGATGACCCAAACTTTAAAGATTAAACGGCCGGTAGTAACGCAACGCTATCGCGATATGATTAACGAGATGTTTGCCAAGTAAATATTTCTGGCAAATATTCTTTAACCCCTTGACAAAAAGACCTTTTTAGGATAACCAAATCATGGATGACGCACAAACCAGTTTATTACTGAAGCGCCCGGTGACAATTAAAGTCATCGTAACCCCCCGCTGGAAAGAAGAAGCACAACAGCAATTACAAGCACAAATGGTTCAAATTGACGCACAAATTCAACAATTAGAAACCCAAGGACAAAGAGCGATCGCAGAAATTCAGCGTCAGAGTCTGATCCCCTTACCCCCCGCGGCTGCCCAACAGATTGATAATATTCAAATCCAAGTCAATCAACAGAAAAGTGAGTTTCTCGAACAAAAAAACCAGTATCTGCAACAATTGCAACAGGTACAACTATTGGAACTCAATCAAGAAGTCGCCCAAGCACAACTAGAAAGCTTTTTCCGCGTCGAAAAAGGCGATAACTTAGTGGCAAAAATGAATGTGGAACTCGTCCTTAGAGATGGCATCGTCGAAGAAATTCGCGGCGAAATTTAAAGCTAGGGTGAGCATTTACCCGTCGCTGTCAACTTAACCTTTAAAATCGGCAATAGCAGGGGTTTTCTCCCTTGCTAACCGAGAAAACCGCCCCTAGCTCACATCACCTCTGACAGGACTTGATCAGACCTTAAAAATATATTAAGATTCTTTATCGATCGCCCGGACACACTCACCTATATTGTCGTATAACTTCATCTCTCCATCGACTCACCCTGAATTAGATCCTATAGATATAGAATCTCTATGCTTTCCTTCTTACCCACTATTCTTTTAGCTCAGTCCGCCTCGGTCTTGCCCCAGATAGAGAGGAAATTAGTCACCCAATATCAAGAAGTGCGTCAGTTGCCTGGTCAACTGAATGATGTGCTGGTTTTTAATAGCAATAGTCCCGAAGTCGTAGAAAAAGAGGGAATTCTCCTCTCCACTTTCCCAGGCAAAGGAAAACGTTATCCCATAGCCCATCTCAATCATCCCCTACAAGGACGTTTTGACGTTTTCACCCACCACATCGCCCGTCAAACCGATCCCAATCGCGACCTACACCAAGGACTGATCGTTACTAATCCCACCTCCAGAAACCTCGTTATCCGCATCCTGCAAGGAGTCAGTTACGTCACCTCCGCCGATGCCCCTTTTGTCGATTTACCCTCTCTGGTGGAAGATCCCAATGGCCGGGTTTTTTCCGGCCCCGGTTCCCGTTTAGCCAGCGATATCATGCGTCGTCGCCATGATACCCAATTTCCCACCCAGATCGTCATTCCCCCAGGTCAAAGTCGGATGCTCTTCGATCTAGTTATCCCCAGAAGTAGCGCCCGATCGACCCTCCTCCGTCTCTACAGCGATGGACCGGTCTATATGGCCAATTTAGCCCTCTACGAAGTTCCCCAAAAAGTCAATATCGAAGATCGGGAAATAGAAAGCTTTCGTCCCCCTACCCTAGAGGAATGGCGTACCCTATTAGTTAGAGGTGATTTAGCCGCCCCTCGCGATTTTCCCCCCACTCCCCCCGATCAATGGTCTCCCGGCAGAAGAAATTTTTATGGTCGCGTGGCTGGAATTTCTGTCGGTTCGGAATGGGCAACCCGCATTGTCGATCCCAAAGGGGGAATTAATCTCACCATTCCTCAACCCGGTCAAGCTTTTGCCTATCCTTTAAGTACGGTGACAGCAGCTACTTTCGGAACCAGACAAATTCAAAGCGCCCCCATGTTAGTGCGTTATCCCGATACGGCTTTCAAAGCCCACGGTAATTACGGTGTTCACTACTATCTGACTTTACCTCTATATAACAACAGTAGCAAGACGCAGGTGGTGGCTTTGAGTATTCAAACCCCAATTAAAGAAGATAATTATCTCGATCGCTTGCTGTTTGTTGAACCCGTCCAGGGACCGGTATTTTTCCGGGGTGCAGTGCGCGTTACCTATCGTAACGCAATGGGACGCACCGAGGAACGTTTTTTCCATCTGGTTCAACGGGAAGGACAACAGGGAGAAGCTTTAGTACAGGTGGAACTTCCCCCCGGCGCCCGACGCGACGTTAATCTCGATTTTCTCTATCCCCCCGATGCCACCCCCCCCCAGGTTTTGAGCGTTAAAACTTTGGAATAGATGGGGTTTCTCGAAAAGTTAACGGCTGATTGTCGGAAGGAACAACTAAGATACACTGATATTAATCTCTCTCTGGGAATCAGCCGATGAATATTAGCAAAACTTGCTTTATTTTCTGCTTATTATCTCAATTTTTGTGCAGTACAGCTGCAAGTTTAGCTCTGACTAAACTCGATTTTGATACCAGTCAACCCCTAAGAAATCAAGTGATTAAATCGGGGAAAATTAAGGTACAAGTTAGCTATAAACCTATCGACCTAAACGAGAGAGTTGATGACAATTCTGAGATTAATAATGTTTCTTATCAAATTTTTTATAACGAGCAAATTTATCAGGAAAATAGCGGTTATAGTGCCTTTGGATCTGGCTATGTCGAATTAAGAGATTTAGATAATAATGGCATCGATGAGATTATCGTCTCCACCTATAGCGGCGGTGCTCATTGCTGCACATCTTTGATAATTTATACTTGGCAAAAAGATAGATTTATTAGAGAAGAAACGGGGTTTTTAGATGGTAGTGGTGGTTCTTTTGAAGATTTAGATGGAGATAATAATTATGAATTTGTCACCGTTGATAATGCTTTTTTATATGCTTTTAGTTCCTATGCTGCCTCTTTTCCTCCCTCGAGAATTTATACTTTTCAACAGGGTAAATTATCAGATGTCACCAGAAAATATCGCCAAGAAGTAAGGAAAACTTTAGCAGCAATGTTGAAAGCTTTTCAGTTAGCTAAAAAAGAAAAAGCCGAAGTTAATGGCATTTTGGCAGGTTATGTGGCCCAGAAAATTCTCCTAGGAGAAGAGGAAGAAGCTTGGCAATTTCTCCTCGCTAATTATGATAAAAACTCCGATTGGGGACTAGATATCTATGGCGAAAGTACAGTGATCGGCAAATATCCAGACTTTCCCACCGCCCTAAGAGCTTTTCTCCTGAAAAATGGCTATTTATCTGAAAATGCCAACAATAAGAAATAGCAAACGCTGTGATACTAAATCTGGTTATTAAAAACTGATTATTTATTCACCCTTTTGCCTGTTGCCTGTTACCTGTTCTCATAAGTAGCCTATACTCAACGGATTTAGTGTGAACAACTATGTTAAAGAAAGTTAATTTTCTGCGATCGCTATCTTGTTTCCTCGCTACAATCCTCTGGAGTAGTCCTCTAGGGATTAACCCTAGCCTCGCTGTCAATGATAATTGTCAATTGTCCGAATCAGAAATTCAACAACAAGAAAATCTCCGTCAAACTTCCCCCCAAGAATATAACATTTTAGTACAGAAATATGCTGAACAATTGCGCTTTTGTCGTTCCCGACACTGGTTACAGGAACAGGCGATCTGGTTACGTCTCTACTCCTGTGATACCCGCCCCGGATCGATCGAAAGCATCCTCGATCGCATCGTGGCTAAAGGTTATAATACAGTTTATCTGGAAGTTTTTGCCGATGGTCAAGTCTTGTTACCTCCTAATAATAATCCTACCGTTTGGGATAGCGTCATTAAAAATCCCAGTGCCGGAAATGTCGATTTATTAGCAGAAGCGATCAAACAGGGACATAAACGCGGCTTAAAGGTTTATGCTTGGTTATTTAGCCTCAATTTTGGCTATGCTTATAGCTTAAAACTCGATCGACAGGAGGTGTTAGCACGCAATGGTAAAGGACAGGATAGCACATCTTTTGTCGATGATCGATCCCAAACTTTTGTCGATCCCTACAGTAATCAAGCGCGACAGGATTATTTAATTCTCCTAGAAGCCATTTTACAACGTCGTCCCGATGGAGTTTTATTTGATTATATTCGCTATCCCAGAGGAACCGGAGTCGATTCCGTGGCTGATAATGTCCAAGATTTATGGATTTTTAGTCCGGCATCCCGACAAGCTTTAATTAATCGAGGATTGAATAATAAGGGCAAATTTTTAATCGATCGCTATCTGACTCGTGGCCAAATTTCCCCTAATGATATAGTCGAAGCTGATCGTCTTTATCCCCAAGAAACTGCCCCTCTTTGGCAAGGAAGAATACCTTTAGAGGAAGAGACGAAACAATCAGTTCAAAGTCGTTTTGATCGCCTCAAATTAGAACTTTGGTTCCTAGCGGTTGCCCATGCTGCCCAGGGTGTCATTGATTATATTAGTTATTTTTCTGCCCTAGTGGAACGTCAGGGAATTCCCTCTGGGGCGGTGTTTTTTCCCGATGGCAATCGTCTTGTGGGTAATCAAGGTTTTGATTCCCGTTTACAAGCTTGGGATAGTTTTCCCGCTTCCCTAGAATGGCATCCCATGTCCTACGCTAATTGTAATGATAGTACCTGTGTAGTGAATCAGATCAAAAGAGTAGTGGAAAGCAGGGGAAATCAAACTCCCGTTATCCCAGCTTTAGCCGGTTTATGGGGACAAACCTATAACAATCGTCCCTCCTTAGAAGTGCAAATGGAAGCGATTCGCATAGCTTTTCCCACCATCGATAGTATCAGTCATTTCGCTTTTTCTTGGCAAGAACCACAATTCGATCGAGCCAGAAGATTTTGTCAAATATAACCCCATTTACACCTCCACTTTAACTTCCTCTGTCTTTGTTTTTTCCTCTGGCGGGGGAACTATCACAGGGGGCACTGGTTGGGCGGTGTTGGGAGTCGGTGTAATATCGACGTAGTTAATTACCGCCCCTAAAATTTTCACTTCCGCTTCTGTTAACTGGTCAATTGCTTCACTCAAGAGACTAGAACGAGTTATACCCGGGCGCGTTACCAGAATAATCCCGTCCGCTAGTTCCTCTAAGAGAAGCGCATCATTACAGCTAGACAGAGAGGGCGTATCAACAATCACTAGATCGAAACGGCCGCGAGAATCCTTGAGAATTAATTGTAATTCACTCGATTCAATCAGAGCTGCCGCCTGTTTGTGCGGACCGGGACTAGGCAAAATGGAAAGGTTTTCAATATTTGAGGCCAGCCGGATCGATTTACTTTTTGCCCCGTAGTAAAGTAGGGGTTCTTCGAAAGAATTAGGATCGGGAGTGATTCCGATTTCTTCGGCCTTAGAAGGATTTCTCAGATCTCCTTCTATTAACAGAGTCCGTCGGCCCGCCAAACCAGCTGCGATCGCCAGATTATAGGCGGTGGCGGTTTTACCCTCTCCGCCAGTAATACTGGTGACAATAACCACTTTCACCTTTTCACCGCCGCCAATACGTCGCAGGGTACTACGTAAACGTTCGTAGTAGGGGAGATAATTGGCATTAGCATCGGCGAGAATCGGCTCGATTTCCTCGCCCTCTAAATTGCGGATAATTGGCAATTGTCCCAAGAGCAGGATATCCCGACCGACCAAAGCTTCCCGCAATTCTTGGGTAGTGTGCAGGCGATCGTCGATCGCTGCCAACAGGATGATCGTACCCAATCCAGCTAACGTACCCAATCCAGCCCCCGCCAAGAGAATCAAGAGACGATTTTTGCGGTTATACACCTGTTCGATCACTTGAGCAACTGGCGGTTGGGCGATGGTGAGACTACCTACGGTTTCCGCTTCTGCGGCCTGAGCATCCACCAGAGCATTGAGAATATTCTCGTAGATACCCCGTTGAAAGGCGACGGCCTGGGTTAAACGAGCTTGCTGTAGCTGTTTATCGGGAAATTTCTCGTATTGGGAGCGTAATTGCTTTTCCTGAGTCACTAAGGATTCTAATTGTTTCATTAAACCCTCACGCTGGGTTTGCAGGGTGACTAATTGCGCCGCTAGTTGTTGACGGATGACATCGAGATTACTCTGCTGACGGATGCGACTGCTGGGAAGATCAGTCAGGATGCCATCTTTTCCGATTACCTCGGCGGCTCTTTTTTGTAAGAGAGATTCGTTAACTTGCTGTTCTTTGCGTAATTTAACGACGGTGGGATGTTCGGGACGTAAATCCTTCTCTAGTCGCTCCAATTGGGTTTCCGTGCCCAATATCTGGGATCGGATACTGGCAATAATCGGGTCGGCACTAAGGGCCGAGGAGGTGTAAGCTTGAGCGGGGGTTAAATCGAGTTGTTTACTCAGACTATTAATTTGTCCTTGAATGCCCTGCAGTTGTAGGCGAATTTCTCGCTGTTGCTGTTGACTGCCAGTGATAGCGGCGAATAAACTCCCATCTTGAATCGCCAATAAATCTGACCCCTGGGTACTAATGTAGCGATAAAACTTTTCTTCGGCTCTGGTTAAATCTGTTTGGACTTCGTTAAGTCGGACACTGAGAGCTTCTACGCGGGCGCGTAACTGGGAAGTATTCAGCCAGCGACTGTATTCCACCATTTCCTTCATCAAGGTTTCGAGAATTAACTCCGCCCTGGGTTTGGATTCGGACGTTAACTCTAAAAGTACCTCTTGGGGTTGGTCGGTTGCTCCAGACCGATTGCGATTATTTTGTTGTTCCGGCCCTTCACCGGGGAAGGTGATTTGTAAATCTCGATCGCGAATTTTAATGATCTGTTCTTGATTAAGTTGCAGTTTTTCGGCGGCATTAATCAACACCCGGGGAGACAGCAGTAAATCGCGATCGATGGTTCGTCCCGCTTGTTGCAGTTGGGTTCCTGTACTGGTAAAAGCTGGCGGCGGCACCCGGTAGGCTAATTGTCCCACGGCACGATAAAAGGTGGGGGGTTTCTCAGGATCAGGTAGAAGAGCAAAGATCACAGAACCGCCTAAACAGACGAAGAATGCGAATATCCCCACAAATTTGTTCTGATCTAGCGAGATGAGAAATCGTTCGACAATTGGTAGAGCCATAGCTTTTTAATATATTCCCAGATTCTTTACATTTTAGCGGTCAAGAGTTATTCTCGGCCTTGAAACCCTAGCTTATGAAGTTGTGTTAAGGAGTGAGAGGAGCGAGTTGCCCCTCAATTATTGGAAGTTATCGAATTGATTGCTAATGTTGAGAATTGTATTGGTAAAACTGGTAATATCCCGGACGGGTTGAGTAATGATATTAAAAGCGGCGAAAATTTTCCCTAATACAGTGCGGCTGACAACAATTACGTCTTGATCTTCTAAGGGAACATTTTGAGATATATCCCCCCTAACTGCCGCTATCGGACTCAAAGTTTGACTAACAATTCCCCCTTTGGCACTATCAAAACGTAGCAGGGACACTTCATTGACATTAATCCGCAAGCGATCGGAAACCGGTAAACTAGCCACCACATCGAGGAAGGTACTGCCATTAGGAATCGAAACATTTCTCAGGGCAATTCCCGAAGGAAGTAAGGGAGCTAAAACCCTGATCGTGATACTCTGCTGGGTGAGGGTGGTTTTAGCCACTAGGGTGCGATTATATCCCGTTTCTTGCCCCGCTTCTAACTTAGAAACAATCACAGCATCGCCCCCTTGCAGACGCAGATCTGGCAAGCGGTCCCCTTTAACTAAGGGAGTATAAAGGTCAAGTTTCTCTTCCAATACTGTACCATCAACTAAAACCCGACGGACAACGATCGAACGCAGATCGGCTCTGGGAGTGCCACCACCCGCCGCCAAAAGCACCTGCGCTAGGGGAGTATTAGGCGCAACACTATAAAACCCCGGTCGCTGTACCTCTCCCAGAATCGTTAACTGGACGGGACGGGCAGCGGTTAAAACCGCAATGACTTCTGGTTCCTCCCGCAGGTATTTTCGCCCCAATTCGAGGCGGATTTTAGTTTCCACTTCGTCTAAAGTCAAGCCCAGCACGGGAATACGCCCTAAAATCGGCACCAAAAAATTACCATCGGGATCCACCGTACCTGCGGAGTTAAATTCGGGAAAATCGGGAACCGAGACACTAATTTGATCGCCGATATCGAGCCGATAGGCCTGAATTTGTCGGGACTGGGAGTTATTGGGAGAGTAAACTGGTGGACTGTAGCCAGTGGGGGGAATCGTGTTTTCAGGAAAGGTAGGATTAGGCGGCTGGGGGGGCAAAAATTCTAACCCGGCTCCCGGTTGAGTCTGGGGTATGGACAAAGGACCCTGGGCCTTGAGGCCTTCAGATTGCATTACCCATAAGAACCCTGTCAGACTCAACCCTGATAAGACTATAGACCTAGTTCTGAATAAACTAACTGGCAAAAACTTGTTGAGCATTGGTGGAATCATACAGATCTATCAATATTTTGGGTTCTGACGATGATAATTTATTTTCTGGGAGTTTATCTAGTGGGGGAGGCACAAAGAAGCTATTAGGGGCGAGAAAAGTGCCTTGAGCTAGTTTTTTTCAAACAGATGGTTACGAGCAGCCAAATTACTTTTCTTTTTTGGTCTGAGGAACAGAAGTTAATTGACTTAAGACATTTTGTTCTAAGTTATGTTGAACTTCCCCGGCGACACTGAGAGCAAAGGGAGTGAGAGTTTGCAGTTTTTTCGTCGGTTCTAAAGGAATAAACAAGGAAACGGCTATCCACGGTAATCTTTGTCTTTTTAATTGCGCCCATTGGTCAAGCCAATACCACACAGAGGGATCGTAATGACCACCACCTAGCCAAGCATACCACTGCACCACGGCAAAAGTGTTTTGTTTCCAGGCACGATAGAATCGAGCTGTGGCCTTTCCCCCCGACTGGGTGGGAATTGATAGTTCGGTTGTTTCCCCCTGATTCCAACGACTAATCGAATTGATATCTGACCATTCTACTGCTGGTTGATTTTTATAGTAAACCTGTGGCTTTAAAAGCACAGTGATCCTCTTGCCATCGGAACTTTCCACCACCTGTACCGACCATTTTCCCTCACCGATTTGTTCTTGGCTCTGGTTGATCGTTTTCAGGTCAGACAACTCGATTCCCGATTTTTGTAAGGCCGACATTTTCTGAATATTACGGATTCTCGGTTGATCCACCCAAGACCACTGGCCAGAAATTAAATTGGGCAAGATACCGCCTAAAATCAAGACCAGCAGTAAGCACAACAGCAGTAAATAATTACCCGGTAGCTTTTTTTTGACTTTATCTAACACTAAACTTACCTCGGCCGGAATTTTTTGACTAATCATTCTGGTTGCCTTCCTGTTGAGCTAGGGACTGTTTCTTGACCGCTTCCCGATACTGCATGATTTGGAAGACCAAAACGATGAGTAATAACATCAAGACGGAGTATAAATCACCCCCCCAGCTATCGTGGAGTAATTTAAAGTTTTCCTCTTGTCCTGTGCCGTGAAACCAAGCTAAAAGCGCGTTACGAATGATATTAGCCCCAACACTAATTCCAAAGGCACTGAGGAGCATAAAGCAGGTTTTACGACCGTTTTCGATGGTATTATTCCAATGGAGCAGCATGAGGGTGACGTAAAGACTGGTAAATAACATTTTCAGCCCTGCACAGTAGGGAGCGACTTCCACCATCCGACCTTCTACCGCCACATAGATACCGTCAACGGAGACATCTAGTCCCGCTTGCTGGAGAATAAAACCAGCGCAAGCAGCAATAAAAACCTGTAGGGGTAGGGTATAGGGAGCGATCAGGTAGGGGATGGGATTAGGAGTCGCTAAAGCAGTTAAAAGTAGGGGAAATCCCTGTAATTTAAAACCTTCTCTTCCTTTTAGCCAGAGACAGATTCCCGCTAAAACAATCGGGAAAGACAGACTAACCCAAAGAGAGGAACCGAGGAAATAAAAAATCGCTCCTAGGGTTAACAAAAACGCTCCGAGGGGGTGGGAGCGATCTTCGAGGCGTTGCCATTTTTTACGATTCTGCCAGACAATATAGGCAGCGTAGGGAAGGCCAATCAAGCCGTGGCTAAAGTATTCGTGTTCCGTGCTGATCGATTTATTCAGCCAACCATCGTACCAGTGAAAGATCACCGGACTATAGATAACCGCCAAGAAACCGATAATCAGCCAAGATTGCCGATTTTTGTCGGAGAGGGGGGATAAGGAAGGACTAATACGCATAGGACAGGGCGATTTAGTGACAAATTCTGAATTTATGTTAGCCGATGATCGCAGTGATCTGTTCAACAACGATGTCAATTTGCTCCTCGCGGATGCCGGGGTACATAGGGAGAGAGACAATTTCTTCACAGAGAATCTCTGAATTAGGAAAGTCTCCCTGTTGATAACCCAGGTAGCGATAGGCCGGTTGCAGATGACAAGGAATCGGATAATGAATGCCGGTTTGAATACCGACGGCAGTTAATTGTTCTTGTAGTTGTTGGCGATCAACCGGACAATGGGGGAGGATGCGAATAACGTAGAGATGATAGACATGACCGGTCTCGGTTTCGCCTCTTATGGGTAAAATACCCTTATCGGCTAAAGGAGCCAAAAGCTGATCATATTGTCTTGCCGCTCGCTGACGTGCATGATTCCAGCCTTCCAGATGGGGTAATTTAACGTTTAAAATGGCGGCTTGTATGCTATCTAGACGGCTATTAGTGCCGATATCGGTGTGGAAATACTTGCTCGGTGCGCCATAATTTCTTAAACTGCGGGCTTTTTGGCTAATTTCGGGATCATTGCTCACTAACATCCCGCCATTGCCAAAAGCTCCTAAATTTTTACTGGGATAAAAACTAAACCCTGCCGCCACACCGACACTGCCAGCGCGATAACCTTCTCTACTGGCTAAATGGGCCTGGGCCGCATCTTCAAAGATAGTCAGATTATAGCTGCGGGCAAAATCCTCTAATTGTTGGGGTGATACCATCTGTCCGTACAGGTGTACGGGTAGAATGGCGCGGGTGTTGGGGGTAATTTTTTGGGCGGCCGCTGCTAGGTCAATTAAGGCCGTATCGAGGTGACAATCAACTAAAACCGGTTTGGCTCCCGCTTGTATAACACCCATGAGGGTGGCGACAAAGGTATTAGCGGGGACTAGCACTTCATCCCCGGCACCGATGCCGTAAGCTTGTAGGGCCAGGGCAAGAGCGGCAGTGCCAGAAGCTACTCCCACCGCATACTTGACTCCGCAAGCTTGGGCGAAAGCGGTTTCAAATTCGGCTAAAGCTTGGCCTAAAACAAAATCTCCCTGGTCGATAACTGTTTGGATGGCCTCGGTAATTTTTGCTTGTAGGGGCTGATTTTGCCAAGTCAAATCCACAAAGGGAACTTTGATTAAATTGGAATTCATCTAGTGCTTGTTTAGGGAGATATTATTAATTATCAGGAGAATAGCATAGATTGCAGCAATTTGCCTAGATTTGTCGGCTCTATTGTCCTTTCTGTCTTCTTCTCTGTGTCCTTTGTGCCTCTGTGGTTTATCATTAATCCTTCTGGGATTTAACCGGGCTAAAGCAAGAGAGCCGATTCCTATTCAGGGGATTTGCCCTTGACTTGGCCAAAAGAATCAAGTTGACTGCCTAGCTATTTATTTTTGCCGCCAAACTTTGAAGATAATTCCTAGGCAGAGGAGAATATAAGCAGAAGTTAATAAACCGTTCCAGTATAAAAAGCGAAAACTCAAGGTTTGGTCGCTGAAAGTAGCCCCAGTCCAGAGGAAAGCGTAAAAAAGTAGCCATCCTAGCGTTAAATTCAGGGATAAGCGACTAATTTGCCGTTCTTTTCCCTTTCCTTCCCCTCGGTACCATGTCCAAGCGGAGGGAATCACTCCTAGAAAGGGAATTAGATATAACATTAATTGCAGGCGATCTAATTTGCGATCGCCAAAAGGGTCGTGATTAATCATGGTATTTTTGCGATAGAACTGGTTATTATGAGTGATTTTCCCGCTTTAACGGCGTTAATTCTGGCTGGGGGTCAAAGTTCTCGTATGGGACGAGATAAAGCATTGTTATCTTTTCATGGTCTCTCTTTTCTGGAGAATATCTGTTTAATTGCCCAAGATTGTGCCGTACAAGTGTCTGTGATTACGCCTTGGCCGGAACGTTATGAACTTATCATTCCCCAATGCTGCCGGATAATCAAGGAACCTCTCCCCACTAGGGGGCCTTTATTGGCCTTTGCCTTGGCATTAACTTTTGTACCAACCGATTGGGTTTTATTGCTCCCCTGCGATTTACCTTTACTAACGCCCCCAATTATTCAAGAATGGTCAAGATTATTAGCCACTGTACCAGAAAATGCCATGGCTTTGGTTCCTCGGTGCGGCAATCGTTGGGAGCCTCTCTGTGCTTTTTATCATCGTCGTTGTTTAGCATCTTTACAGAGTTATATTAAGCAAGGGGGAACTTCTTTTCAAAAATGGTTAAATGTCGCTGTGGTGGAGGAATTAATCATCGATAATTCTGAGATTTTATTTAACTGTAATACCCCAGAAGATTTAGAGATAATAATAAACTCCCCAGATATTAACCGTGAGAAAACCTAGCACAAAAGGGAGTAAAAGTAAAGAGATCGACCAAGGAATGTTGGATAAATGGCGATAGCCATAGTAGAGCATTCCGGTTAGATAACCGCCCGTTACACCGATAATTGCGCCGATAATATCGCCATTTATGGATAAATAGGAGGTGAGCAAAATGACGAGGGAAAAGGGCAAAATTATCAAGCCACCTAAAAATATATCGCCGGTGAGACTACCATATTTATTACTTATTTTTCTGCCCAACCAACTAGATAAAGTCAGAATAATAAAAGGAAATACTGCCCAGCCTAATAACAGCCAAAACTCAGATTTAACTGTCCAGTTTTGCCAAGTCAAAGCGATAAAAAAACTGCTGATGATTGCTGCCAATACCCCCGTAGCCAAAGCCTGATTACGATTGGACTTTAAAAAAGCCTCTGCCATACCTGTCTTGGGTTTGAGCAAAGATAAAAAAGTAATTTTCAGCAAATTTAAAACAATAAAAAGAGTTTTTGACCACTGGATCGATGGTCCTTGTCGATAACTTTTCTGAGCATCTCTTAATTTATTTTCAATGGCATAATAGCGGCGAAAATTTCCCTGTTGCTTAAATTTCTTGGCCGCTATTTGGAAATCTTTTCGTGCTGCCGACAGTTCCGAGAGTTCCTCGAGAGCCAATCCTCTTTGATAATAGAATTGGGGGTTATCTGGGTTAATGGCGATCGCTTTTCCATAAGCTTCTAGGGAGGATTGGGTGTAACCGAGTCGTTGACGGGATAAACCGAGGTAATAGTAAGCTTGGGAACAATCGGGTTTTAACTGCAAAACTTGCCGACAATCGCTTAAAACTTGCCGATCCTGCTGATTATGATAGTAAACTTCTGCCCGTTGCAGATAGGCCTGCCAAAATTGCGGATTAATTGCGATCGCTTGCTGGTAAAATGCGATCGCTAGTTGATAATTTCTCTCTTGAGCGTAGTGCCATCCCTGTTGATAAAAATCCTCGGCACTGCGGTTAAAAGTGGGTATTTCCGGGGATAAACCGCAATCATACTCTTTTCTTTGCCCTTTATCGCTCAAAACCCGATAAGCTTGTTCAATTTCCCGAAATTTTCTGACGGCCTCTGGATCATGGGGATTATAATCGGGGTGATATTGCCGGGCCAGACGACGAAAAGCGGCTTTTATCTGATTATGACTGGCATTACGGGGAATTTGGAGGATTTCATAGTAATTTTTCATACTTGAATGGGGGGGGGAATTTTCAACTACTTAAAATTGTTGCCAATGGCTCGCCGAAACGACTATCATTGTCAATTAAATAGCTTTTATTGAGAGTCGATCGCTTATGTCTGCCTACACTGCTTCCTCCCTGAAAGCGGAACTCAACGCGCGGGGGTGGCGCTTAACCCCCCAGCGAGAGAAAATTCTGCACGTTTTCCAGAATTTACCGAAAGGCAATCATCTCAGTGCTGAGGAATTGCAGGAATTACTGGACAAACGGGGGGAAGGAATTAGTTTATCGACGATTTACCGCAGTGTTAAACTGATGTCGCGGATGGGAATTTTGCGGGAGTTGGAATTGGCCGAGGGTCATAAACACTACGAACTCAATCAACCCTATCCCCACCACCATCATCATTTGGTCTGTATTCAGTGTAATAAAACCATCGAATTTAACAATGATTCCATTCTCAAACACAGTCTCAAACAGTGTGAGAAAGAGGGTTTTCAGTTAATTGACTGTCAGTTAACGGTGATGGCCATCTGTCCGGAAGCTTTACGGATGGGTTGGCCGTCGGGAATACCCAGTAATTGGAGCTGTACGCGTTCGCTGGTGGATACTCGTTTCCAAAACTGCGAGATTCCCGAATCAAAGGAACCGGAACCAGAAAACTAGACATCTAAGCGGACATTCCCAACTGAAAACCTAGAGCCTTTTTCTGCATTAATTGGAAAATATTATAAAATCCGTTGGCGCGGGAAGGGGTAAGACTGACTTTTAAACCAGTTTCTTCGATAAAATCCGGGGTGACTTGCAGGATTTCCGAGGGAGTCAGTCCATTTAACCCCTCGATTAACAAAGCAACTAAACCTTTGACTAATTGCGCGTCGGAATCCCCTTTGTACCAAACTTGGCCATTTTCGATGTCGGCAGTGATATAAACTTGGGATACACAGCCATGGACTTTATTGGCGGGTATTTTGGCAGATTCTGGTATTGGTTCTAGTTTTTTAGCAAAAGCTAGTAATTGTTCGTATTTTTGCTTAGGATCGGTACGACGTTTGAGGCGTTCGACGATGCGATCGAGATTAGACGGGAGCATATTGCGAGTTAAAATAGGAAAAAATTAGCCAATAGCTTTTTTATATTAGCATTCTCGCGGAAGTTGATCGCTGTGGTTATCGTTGCCAGGACTGCCTTGGTCAAAGCGCAGCGAGGCTATCTGCTAGAATTGGCATCAATCAAACACCACGCTTGCAGGAGCTATGGTTAACCTTTCCTACAATAAAAATCGCCTTCTTCCCAGTTCCGAAGAATGGGAGCATCTCACCTTTGTAACCCCTAAATCAGGTTTTTATGTCAAGCTATTTTGAAAGCCTTGCTAGAAACCAGTTTTAGGGACAAGTATAATTACTCGCTTGCATAAATGAGATGCTCCCCATATTATTTCCTCAATTTTGAGTTAGGGCAATTTTCGTCCATTCGTAAGTGTTCCATTCATCCATTGCCTCAGTAATGACCCTAGAGTAATAGTTGCATCGGCGCTGGGGTGGCGTTCCGTTCCCTTCCTCCGTATGGCAATATCCTGATTTTCCTAACTGGCAAGCTACTAAAGAACAGCTTTCTCGGATACTCATGCCGCGCTGGATGTTTTGTCGATATTCATCAAAAATGTAGCGGAGATCTTTGGGGTAGAGTCGGCCTTCTGAGCCATTCAAGTAGGTAATCCGACAGAGAAAATCAAAAAATTCAGGCTTACTTTTAAACTTGAAATAGCGGTTATCGTAGCGGCTAGATTCATCAAAGATAAGGCGATCTTCTCCTAAATTTTCGATGATTCGCACTGAGCCATCCCAAGCTTCATCGGGTTGACCGATTAACTGATAGGTTTCGACTCCGAAATCTTGACCATTCATGATTTGAGGAGGTTTTCGTCCCCAAGCTCCTACGAATTTGAGTCCGCAAAAGTTGTTGGCAAAATATCCGGTTCTAGTTAACCCAAATCCTGATTCATTAACGGCTTGACCGCCGAGAAAGGCTGCTGGTACGCCATATTTCCTTTCCATCTCGATACAGATGGGTTTAATCTCCTCCATAAACTGTTTTTTCATGCCTTCAGTCAGGGGAGAACCAGGATTGTAACAATTACCGTTTCTTCCCCTTTCTCGGTCTTCAACAGGAACAGGTGAAAACTTGATGTTCATTTTTATTCCTCAATTCGAGCGTTGTCAGAGAAATTGAAGCAGGCAGAAGGCAGATTTGAAGGTCTCAATCCTATATTCTTGCACTAACATCGGATTTTAACAGGTCAAAAGCCTTATTTTAAAAGGGTTTTACCATTATTCAGCCAGCCCTACTTAGTTTCATCTAAAATTAAGCTCTTTGAGCGTTGTAAATTCCGTACAGATTTTACCCCCCCCCCGCACATTTGTCAAGTCTTTTAAATAATTCTTAATATTTTTTGCCGTTTTGCTCTCTCGCTCTCGTCCGGCTTCTCGACGGAATCGCTAAAATGATCAGGGGTGTTTTAGAGGTAAGTCTATGAGTGAACCGGTAACTCTTGAGGATATTTACCAGCTATTCCGCGCTTCCGCCGAGGAATATGATCGCCGGGCTGCCGAATCCAAGGCGGAATATGATCGCCGGGCTGCCGAATCCAAGGCGGAATACGATCGCCATAGGGTCCAAATAGAGAACCTCCTCGCCGAATCTAAACTAGAAAGCGATCGCTCGATGGCAGAACTGAAACGGACGGTTGAACGAACCAGCAAAGCGGTAGATAGTCTCACCACTCGCTGGGGTCGATTTGTGGAAGAATTGGTAGAACCGGCGGTTTTACGGCTTTTTCAGGAAAAAGGTATCGATATTAAAGAAGTTTATCCCCGCGCCAGAGTCAAGCGTCAGGGCATCGCCATGGAAATTGATATCCTAGCCGTCGATGATACCGATCTCGTGGTGGTGGAATGTAAATCTAGATTATCTAAAGATGATGTGGATGAATTTATTGAAAAATTGACTCGTTTTAAAATCGCTTTTCCCCATTATAAAAACTATCGAGCTTACGGTGCGGTGGCGGGAATTGAAATCAACGAGGGGATCGATCGATACGCTTATAAAAAAGGTCTATTTGTGATTAAACCCTCCGGGGATACGGTGGCCATTATTAATGATGCCGACTTTCAACCGAATACTTGGTAATTTCCCTAGTCAAAACAATCGCTATGGTTAACCTTTCCTACAATAAAAATCGCCTTCTTCCCAGTGCCGAAGAATTACCCTGTTCTGACGAAACAGCCGTGGATAACCAGTTACAGAACGATATTCCCAATCTATTACTCAGTTTACTAGCATTTATTTGGGCGGAGCGGGATGATTGGTATTTTGGTGTCGATATGGGAGTTTATTACAATCCCGACGAACCGGCGATCGTACCCGATGGATTTTTAGCCATTGGAGTCAAACACGATACTGGCGAAAGGGGAAGATTAAGCTATGTTCTCTGGGAAGAAGCTTATATTATGCCGATATTGGCCCTGGAAGTGATTTCTGAGAAATATAATGGGGAATATGAAGGAAAGTTAGCGGATTATCAAACCCTAGGCATTCTCTATTACGCCATTTACAATCCCTTGAGCGGCAGAAGGGGAAGGTTTAAAAATAGAGAGAGATTAGAGGTTTATAAGCTGATAGCGGGGAAATACGAGCTTTTAGAGTCTGAAAATAATCGGGTCTGGTTGCCAGAAATCGGGTTAGCCTTGGGATATGAGCAGGGAGAACACATCGCTTGGGTGCGAGAATGGCTGTATTGGTATGATCAATCGGGAAATCGCTATTTAACTGCAGAGGAAAGGGCAATGAATGCGGAAGCGATCGCCCAGCAAGAACGTTTGATCGCCCAGCAAGAACGTTTCGCCAAACAGGAAGCAGAAGCGATCGCCCAGCAAGAACGTTTCGCCAAACAGGAAGCGGAACAAAAAGCCCAACGACTAGCGGAAAGACTAAGATCACTGGGGATCAACCCCGATGAAATGTAGGGGTTGGTTCCTGGCAATTTTAGGGGATTAATCGCGCAATAATTCCGGTTCGGTTAATTCGTCGGTCATTTCCATCAGGGCTCGTTGGACGGGTTTAATCATCGGGTCGTCGATATTTTCTGCGGTATCGTAGCGGACGCGTTTGGCCCGTCTAGCGACTTGCACGACGATCGAGTAACGATTGCTGGCCGCATTCATCAGTTTATCGGTGAGATAAATCATCTCGGAGGAGTCGAATTTAAACCGTTTGGACATAGTTATATTTAGCCTTGTCTGGTGAATTTGGCACTTGTCACTGATTTTAGTGATAAGTTTTATTACTCAGTCCACCTTACCATATTTTGTCAACCTTAAGTATAGGGTGATCGTTGATATCGATCGGATTTTGTCAACCACTTTTTACAAAACTTAAATCAATTTAATACAAGTTTAAAAATATACAAATAAAGAGATAATTTTTGAAATAAATAAACCCAAAAAAGGTATCTCAACGATGGCTTTTAACCTCAACGGTTTCAACTTTAACCAGTCGATTATCGATTCCCAGGTACGTGCGGTCGCAACGCGCTCGCTACGCGAGACCGCAACTTGGGCGGATGTGATCAACTGCGCTAACATTGGTTTTGAAGTGATGCACGAACGCAACGCTCATAACTTCCCCCTCGATTTAGCTTCCGGTGATGCTATCCCCATGGCCTTGACGGGATCGGCGATCGATGGTTAAAAATAAACAGATGCTGGATCCCCATCCAACATCCGCGTTCTAACTCTGCACACATTTTGCTAAGTCCTCATGATAAGTTAAAAAACGCTTCCTTTTTGGGGGCGTTTTTATTTATTCGATTGAAAAAACCGATGACAATCATTACTAAAGCTGATAAGACAGTGGGAACTGAGAAGTGGGGAAGTGGGAAGTGTGGAAGCTGCCAACCGCCGACCGCCGACCGACTCCTGATAACTGATAACTGATAACTGATAACTGATAACTGATGAAAAGATTAGCTTGGTTCGATCGCTTAGTGTTAGCGACTATTTTGGCTTTAATTGCCGCAATATCGTCGATTTTGATACAAGAAAATCAAGTTCCTACCCGAGGGGAGAATTTTAGCTGGCAAGGGCGAAAAATCGGCGTTAGGGACAATTATTTTACTTTAAGTTTTAATCGACCGATTGACCGTTCGGACATAGAAACCAGCTTGGTGATCAATCCTCCCTTACCGGGTAAAATTAGCTGGGCTGGTGATCGCTTGACCTATACCTTGACGGAATTACCCATCTACGGCAAAAAATATCAAGTAAAGTTACCTATTGCTCAAGGTGAGGACTTTATCGGCGAATTTTACAGCCACGATCGAGCTTTTGCCTATATTGGAGTCAACCAAGAGGAAAGAGGCCGTTTAATCGTCTGTAATATCATTCAGGGGGCGAATAACGTCACAGAACTGAAAAAAACCATCCTTACCCCTGGGGATCTGGTGGTCACGGATTTTCAAATCTATCCGAGGGGGGATAGAATTTTATTCTCGGCCTTCGATCGCTCTGACTTAGGACGAGACACCCCGAAACAGCAACTTTACACGATTACCACGGGTTTAAATCATGACGAACATGGTCAAAATTTGCCCAGTGGTCGTATAGAAAGGTTTTTAGATGCGAAAACTTATCAAAATCTTCGCTTTGATCTCTCAGATAACGGCAAAACCCTAATCGTGCAGAGAATTAATCATGGGAATCCGGGGGATGCCAGTTTATGGGTAATCAGGGATGATGGACAATCGCGACCGTTAGGAATGCAAGGGGATAATTTTTTACTATCTCCCGACGGTAAAAAAGCGGTTGTCAGTCAAACGGGAGGGGTAGCGGTGATTCCTTTGGATGTCCAAGCGGGAAAACCGCAATTTTTGCCTACCTACGAGAAAATACTCGCTTTTTCCCGGGATGGTCGCCAAAAACTAATGGTGAAATCAGAATCGGATAATCAGCGATCGCTATTTTTGCTCAACGATCGGGGAGAGTCAAGACTACTGTTAAGAACAGCTAATCCGATTATTAGCTGTGAATTTGAACCGAGACAGGAAAAAACCCTTTACTGTCTGAAAAGCGATCTGGTTATGGGCAGCGATGGCAAGGTGAAAGAAGAACCTTTTTTAGGGATTATTGAGATAGAAACGGGTAAAATGATCCCCCTGCTGGCCTTACCTAATTATCGTGACGTACAGATGAGTATGTCTCCCGATGGCGTGGCTTTATTATTTGATCAGTTAGCAACCATACCCTTTGGAGTCGGCAATGATTTAGTCACTGGGGAGGGGTCGAGCATTGCCGATGGTCGTCTCTGGTTATTACCGCTTCCTGATCAGTTCAGTCCCAATAACATCCCGAAAATTCTACCTCAAGAACTCAACGCTGGTTTTAAACCCCGTTGGCTGCCCTAAAATTATTGATCGGTAGCTATGTTATCAGGTTCAAGAGTTAAGTTTTCAGTGAATTTATGCTACTTCAGCGATTTGCTTTTTTATTGCGTCCTAGTGGCGATATCGAGATCGAGCGGGGGATTCGGACATTATTAGCGATCGCAGTACCGATTATTGTCGGTGATATTTTAGATCGGTCAAAATTGGGGTTAATGGTCGGTTTAGCGGCTCAAATCTTGATTTTAGCCGATGCGGGGGGACTTTACTGCCTGAGAGCGCAAACCCTAGTCGCTACGACTATCGGGATGGCTCTAGCTTTGATTATCGGTACATTAGCCAGTGCTTGGCTAGGATTGACCGTCGTGATAGTTTTTTGCGGGTTGTTTCTAGCCGGTTATTTGACAGTTTACGGGGAAAATGGGGCTTTAGCTGGGGTAGTAATCAGTTTATTGCTGCTTTTTGCCGTCTCATTGCCATCGGGAGATATGGTCGTCGCTTTACAACGGGCCGGAATCGCTGTTTTGGGAGGGGGATGGACAATTTTTTTGGCCCTGTTTATCTGGCCTTTTCGTCCTAATCAGCCTTTACGTCAGGTAACGGCGGAAAATTTTCGGGGCATCGCCACTTATCTCCGCTCTTTGCCTTTACACTCTCGTTCTAATGTTCATGAGGAGCCATATTTTGACCAAATTCGCCAACTGTTGCTCCGTTCCAGGAAAACTGTCACCTTGACGCGTCGGGGACGTTGGGGAAAGAATGAGCTGCGGGAATTGTTAATCGTCTTGATTGAAGATAGCGATCGCATTAATACCAGCTTAATTGCGCTGCGAGAATTGCTTCATCTTCATCCCTTGCCACAACTGACCACGGTGGCTATTTTATTAGAAGATATTCTCGTGCAGGTGGCGGAAATTAGCGAAGATATTGCTGGGTTAATTTTGGGTAGAAATAAACTACCGGATTGTGAGCGTTTGCAGCTATTACTCAAGGCGATCGAGCAACAAAAAAACCTGCAAGCTAAAGTTTTAGAAAATGCCCAAGATGATTATAGCAGTTATGTGGCAATTTCCCAATTAAATAATCGTTTAAAAAAATTATCTAAACAGCTAAAAATAGCCAGTGAAACAGCGCAACATTTGCGGCAAAGCGAGGAATTTTCAGATAAAAAAAACCTCTGGCAGCGGAACTTTGAAGGGATAGAACAAGAGTACAGTCAAGAAAAAGCTTGGTGGGAACCATTAAAATCTAATTTTAATCTAGAATCGCCCCTATTTCGTCATGGTTTACGCTTGGGTTTGGGAAGTGCCCTAGGAGTCTTGATCTACCATAAGCTAGGGATTACCCATAGTTTTTGGATTGGTTTAACCTTAGTTATTGTGTTAAAACCAGATTTTAGCTTGACTTTTCAACGCTTTTTTAATCGGGTGTTTGGCACGATTTTAGGCTCGTTTTTTGTTTTGGCATTGTTGCGAATTATAGATAATCCGATCTGGTTAGAAATTATTGGGTTGATTTCTATAGCGATCGCTTTAACTTTGGTGCGATTTCACTATAGTTTAGCCGTATTTTTTATCACAATTTTTGCTTTAATTATCAGTCGTCTCGATGCCAGCAATGCCGGGATTAATTTAGAGTATATCAGAATAGTTTATACTTTAATTGGTAGTGCTTTAGCTTTTGTACTTTCCTTCGGTTTTTTACGGATTAATGAAGATGAACGTTTTTCCCTCGCTGCCATTAAAGCATTAGAAGCTAATCAAATATATTTTCAGTCAGTTATGGCAGTTTATTTAGGAGAATCATCCTATCAAACTGCGATTTTATCTTCCCATCGCAATAAAGCTCGACGGGCAAATACAACTATGCAAACCGCCCTACAAAGATTAATTGATGATCCTAGCACACCCTTTCCACAAATGGAACCGGCAATCACTTTAAGTAATTATATTCCCCGTTTTGGTCGCGGGGTGACAGTTTTATTGACGGAATTGGAACAATATCGCGGTAGTCCTCCCCATCCTAATCTAAGTCTGTTCACGCAACAAATAACCCAAGCTTTGACGCAATTAACCGAAGCTTTGCAAACAAATAATCCTCCTTCTCCCTTACCTACCCTCGAAGATACTTTAGAAAATATCCTCGATCATTTGCAAGAATTGCGAGAGGAAAGGTTAGTAGAAATTGCCGATAAACAAGAGGGAACTAATCTCCAGAAATATTTAGGGGATTATAATATTGTCACCACGGAACTTGTGGAATTATCCAGTCGTGTTGAGGTAATAAACACAGCAATCGCTCGTTTTATTAGAAGTTAAAATTTAGTTATATAGCGTTTCCTGTTCGCAAGAGGTACATTATCGATGTTGAAAAGTCTGATCAGCAAAGGTTTAAGTGTACCACTCAGGTGTGAGAACCGCTATAACAACAGAATTTAGCAGTTAGGAGGAAAATCGATTAACTTCGATAATTTCTGTATATTCAAAATTATTAGGACTGCGTTTCACCAGAGAATAATCAACACCATGAAGATTAATTAAATCCTCTTGACAATCTGCTTTCGGAGAATTATAAACTAACACATATTCTTTACCAATATAGCGAGAAATCTCGGTTTCTACTTCTCCTCTCCATTGAGTTTTTGTTACTAAAACAATTAACTGATTGGCTAATTTAGGAATAGCGATCGCAACTTGCCGACGATAGATATGATCAAGACTACCAAAAGGGGAATCCATCACCAGAGGAAAAGTGCTGCTATCAATTCCCATCAAAGTATTTTTCTGACTCCATTCGCGCACTCGATCGATAATTCCCCCGATAAAAGATAAACTGAGGATTTGATTTTCTCCGGTGGAAGCTGCCACGGGAATTGCGAGTCCTGTGGTATTTTCTAATAGTCTTACCTCGTAATCGGGACTAATACGGGGAATATAGGGAGTAAAAGAAATTGAGTTAAAGATTTCCTGTACCCGTTTTTCTAAGGACAAACGAAACTGATTTTCTAATCTCTGTCTTACCTCACTAATGCGATTAATTGCCTCTTGAGTGGCTAAAATACGTCGTTGTCCTAAATTATGTTTTTCCTCTTTTTGTTGCTGTTTCTGTACCTGTTTTTGCAAGGATTCTAACTCTTTTTCATAGATATCTAGTTGATTTTTATTGCTACCCTGTTCCAAGCGGAAATCTTTTAGGGAATCCTCGATCGCATCTAAACGAGATTGCAGATTTTTAATATCTTCATCGGGATAATGGCGAAATTTATCCCGAACTTCATCTAATTCTGATTCTACTAAAGATAATTCTAAGCGCCACTGGTGAATATTAGCTTGATAATTATCCACTTCTTGCCAAAAATCTAAGACTTTTTTATCCATTTCTTTGACTGTGGAAGATAAGCGAATGGCTGCTTCTTCCACATCGGCCATTCCTGCTTTATTCATCCAATCTTGTACCTGTAAATAAGCTTGACTATTTTCCTGTAATTCCTGGCCACAAATACATTTTTTCCGCTCTAATAATTGTTGGACAAATTGCTGTTTGATACCACTGGGTAATTCCCCTTGTTGTCGTAGGCGATCGATTAATTGCTGAAAATTTTGATTAATTCCTTTTAAAAAGACTTGATAAGCTTGCTGAGAAATTAATTTCTTTAACTTATCCTTAGTTCTGACTAAATCTTGCCGCAGATTTCTTTCCTGTTGTTCTAATTTTTCTTTTAACTGTTTTAATTCCTCGGCACCACTTAACTCTAGTAAGCGATTAGTCACGGCTTTTTTTAATTCTTCTTGCTGGGATAACTGGCTAATAATATCTTGCTGACGCTGTTTTAATTTCTCGAAATCCTGCTCAATTTTACTTTCCTGTTTTAATAACTTTTTTAAATCCGATTCCCCTAAATCTTTAAGCTCATCTTGTAAAGATTTTTTGGCTTTTTTTAAATGCTCGATCGCTCTGTCTAATACTTTAACTCCCAACAATTCTTTTGTATCTTCGCCGATTTTACCTTGGCTACTACTGCGGAATTGATGATCGATATATTCCCCATCAAAAAAGAAATAACGGTGTAAACTTTCGGGTAAAATTTGATTAATAATATCCTCCGCTGGTTGATTGGGCGTGTACCAATTGCCATCATCACCAGCGTAGAGCATATATAAACTATTTGAACCGTATTTAATTTTACTATTTACATCTTGGTAGGCGAAAAATTTTCGTTTTACCTGATAGCGTTTATTTTCATGTTCAAAGTTTACTTCTGCGGAACATTCTATGGATGTTCCCGTGGTTACTTCTGTAATTGCCCGTTTATTAACTAATAACTCGGGTTCGGCAAAAGCTGCTGTAAATTTTTCATAAAGAACCCAGGTACAAGCATTTAAAATTGTTGTTTTTCCCGCCCCATTATTGCCATAAATTACCGTCGTATTGCGAGAACTTGCCGCTAAATGTATCTCAGGAGTCTTACCATAAAATTGTCGAAAATTACATAACTTTATTGATAGTAGTTTCATATTTATATAGAGGGGAAGTGGGGAAGTGGGGAAGTGGGGAAGTGGGGAAGTGGGGAAGTGGGGAAGTGGGACCCTAAGACACTAGAACCCTATCTCCGTA
>NZ_BJKP01000040.1 GCF_008974145.1 Microcystis aeruginosa NIES-4325
GTTATTATCTGAATCAATTAGGTGAGGGGGATTCTCTGGGGGTAAAAGTGTTACAATTAATTGTAGAATCGGAACAAAAGACCTTAGCCCAAGGCAAAGAACTGATTCAACAAGTTAGACAACAATTCCAGGAGTCTTTAAAAAGACAGGATATTCTAGAATTAATCGAGACAATTATCATTTATAAACTGCCCAAATTAAACCGTAAGGAGATAGAAGCTATGTTTAGTTTAAGTGATTTAAGAGAAACTAAAGTCTATCAAGAAGCTTTGGAGGAAGGCAGAGAGGAAGGCAGAGAAGAAGGAGAATTATCGGCTAAATTAAACTCTATACCCCGTTTATCGGTCTTAGGATTAAGTGTAGAACAAATTGCCCAAGCTTTAGACTTAGAGATTGAACAAGTACAACAAGTCATTGATGGACAAAATTGAGTGAAAACGGACAGTATTTTCTATCGTCTCTTTCAGACTTTTCCGCAAAGTTTCTTTGATTTGCTCAATCTTCCCCCGGAAACCGTCAATCATTATCAATTTTCCTCCCTAGAAGTTAAACAACTAGCTTTTCGTTTAGATGGGGTTTTTCTTCCCGATAACCTCAATGATCCGATTTACTTTGTTGAGGTACAATTTCAAAAAGATGAACGGTTTTACTCGCGCTTTTTTAGTGAAATATTTCTCTATTTTCATCAGAGTGAGAGTAATAACAATTGGCAAGGGGTGATCATTTATCCCCATCGGGAAATTGAAAACAGTCCCAAATCTCGTTATCAAGAATTCTTTGAGTCAGGACGGGTTAACTGTTATTATCTGAATCAATTAGGTGAGGGGGATTCTCTGGGGGTAAAAGTGTTACAATTAATTGTAGAATCGGAACAAAAGACCTTAGCCCAAGGCAAAGAACTGATTCAACAAGTTAGACAACAATTCCAGGAGTCTTTAAAAAGACAGGATATTCTAGAATTAATCGAGACAATTATCATTTATAAACTGCCCAAATTAAACCGTAAGGAGATTGAAAAAATGTTTAGTTTAAGTGATTTAAGAGAAACTAAGGTCTATCAAGAAGCTTTAGAGGAAGGCAGAGAGGAAGGCAGAGAGGAAGGCAGAGAGGAAGGCAGAGAAGAAGGAGAATTATCGGCTAAAAAAAGCCTAATTTTGCGTCAGCTAAATTTAAAACTAGGTTCTATTCCTTTAAAGGTAGAACAAAAAATTAAACAGTTAAATCCTAATCAATTGGATAATTTGGCTCTTGCCTTATTGAACTTTTCCGATTTGGAAGATTTGCACCAATGGTTAAATTAAAGAAAAAAGCCTTAGATTTAACCAAGATATTCTAGAGGAAGGAGAGGAAAAAGGCAAAAAGGAAAAAGCTCGACAAATTGCCCTGAAAATGCTTTCTCCTGGTTTTCCTGTCCCAGAAATCGCTCGATTTACTGATTTATCCCCCGACGCAATCAATCAATTACCAAGACAGCAGCACAATTAAAGCTTTTAACCGCAAAGGGTGGGGAATTAGGAAAATTTCGGCTCATTTCCCCACCCCACACCGATTAACGACGTTTAGCGACGCTACGCACCACTAAACCACTACCTAGTATGCCTAATCCGATAAGACCAAAAAGTTCGGGAGTGGACACTGGCGGCTGACTCGGACTAAATGCCTGTAAGCGATCGTCGAACGTATCGGCTACAGAAATATTATCACCGCTATCGACGGCGATATCACGGGGGCGATTGAACTGAACGTCCACCGAATCGGAGCTACCGAAAGCGGACTGGAAGACACCACTGAACTGACCGTACCCCGAACCAGGGTTACTGAAAGTGGACTGGAAGACATCACTGGAGTCGGATGGCTGTACGCGATCGTTGAACGTATCGGCTACATAGATATTACCACCGCTCCCGCCGTCGATACCAGAGGGGGAATTGAACTCACCGTTCCCCGAACCAGCGGCACCGAAAGTGGAAGAAAAAGACAAACTGGTCGCAGTGGCACTGGTGGCGATACTAATACATCCGAGCGCAGTGGCCGTGACTAGGGAAAAGGATTTCAGCAAAGCCTTTAATAAGCCATGCTTCTTACTTCTGCCGTTGTTCATAAATATAGCTAATGTTACAAAACTTAATAGAATTAAACTGTTTGTAACTTACCTCTTTCTCTAGCAATTGTCAAGAAATTTTTATAGCGGTGTGCAGTCGTATGAGGTACAGTGTCACGAGCTATAAACCATGCTAGGCAAAGCTTGGTTTGTATCTCACTCAAGCGCTTACCGCTATAGGAAGATTTGAGTGCATGGTTAAAACTGAATTTTGCCGATAATGTATTCCGCGCTACGATTTTACTGGGCAACAGTTGCGACAAATACAGGATGTCAACACCGGCGATCGAGGGTATTCTCGCTGGGTTAGTATTAAATCGAGAGACGATCAAAAAAATCCCTCGGAGTGACATTATGAGAGAATCCGTCATCTATCAAGATATTTTAGAGGAAGGCGAGGAAAAGGGACTACAAAAAGGTAAAGAAGAGAAAGCTCGATAAATTGCCATAAAAATGCTATCTGCTGGTTTTCCTGTCCCAGAAATTGCCCGATTTACTGATTTATCCCCCGACGCAATCAATCAATTACCAAGACAGCAGCACAATTAAAGCTTTTAACCGCAAAGGGTGGGAAATTAGGAAAATTTTAACTCGTCTCCCCACCCCACACCGATTAACGACGTTTAGCGACGCTACGCACCACTAAACCACCACCTAGTATGCCTAATCCGATAACACCAGAAGGTTCTGGCGTGGACACATTACCAATATCACCCGAAATATTCAGAAGCAACAAGGCGAAAGTTATCCATTGCAGCATAACCACTGCTTAGCAGCAATTCTAAATTTAGGGTTTCATGACATAAAAAGCCTTATATAGCAAAAAATGGGTTATTTAGGACGCTTTCAATTTTCAAACTCTTATCGGTCAAGGGTTTCAGCGATTGATTGTCCTAACCACCCCGATCTTTGCTATAGCAAGAGGGTTGTACAATTCTTAACAATTGGAGTGATTGCTGAAACGACGCCAAATCGTTCCAAATTTATTTTTGCTGACTGCTTAGAGTATCGGTTTTATCCCAAAAAAGCGCCAATTTTCTCCACGGCAGCCTCTAGAATATCGGGATCGTGAACTAGGGCAAAACGCACATAACCCTCGCCACCCTTGCCAAAACCGGAACCGGGAGAGACCGCGACACCGGTTTGGGCCACCAATTGCCGACAAAAATCTACGGAATTACCCGGCCAACTGGGGGGAATTTTCGCCCAAACGTACATAGTGGCGGCCGGGGTGGCAACTGGCCAACCGATGCGATTTAGGGCATTAATAAACACATCCCGGCGTTTTTGGAAGATAGCGACGGTTTCCTTAACCGAATCTTGATTACCAGTTAAAGCAGCGATCGCACCGTTAAGGATGCCCAAATACTGATTAAAATCAACCATAGCTTTAATCTGTCGCAAAGCCATAATTAACTGCGGGTTGCCAATGGCGAAACCGATGCGAAAACCGCCCATATTATAGGACTTGGAAAAGGTAAAAAACTCGATCGAATTAGTTTTAGCTCGATCGGCCTGTAAAATTGATGGGGGAGGCGATGTTCCCGCAAAAAAGATGTCTAGATAGGGAAAATCGTGGATTAAAACTAAATTATGCTGACGGCAAAAATTAACCGCTTTTTGGAAAAATGCCAAAGGTGCGATCGCTGTGGTGGGATTATGGGGATAACTCAAGACCATCAGCTTCGATTGTGCCAGCACTGCCGCAGGAATGTCCTCTAAAACCGGCAGAAAGTCATTTTTTGACAAAATTGGCATCCCGTAGATTTGACCGCCCGCAAGGGCAACACCGCCCAAATGGGAGGGATAACCCGGATCGAGGAGTAGGGCAAAATCCCCAGGGTTGAGAAGGGCTAAAGGTAGATGGGCTGTGCCTTCCTGAGAACCAATCAGGGGTAAAACCTCCGTTTCTGGATCGATGGGGACACCAAAGCGATCGCTATACCAGTTAGCGGCAGTTATTCGGAAGTCTCTGGTCCCATTATGGAGTAAATAGCCGTGGGTGTGAGGATCGTGGAGAGATCGCTCAATCGCATCGATAACATGGGGGGCAGCCCCAAGATCGGAGGAACCGAGCGAAAGATCAATAATGGTATTACCCGCTTCTCTACTGGCAGCTTTTGCCCGATCCATATCGGCAAAAACGTTGGATTGCAGTGCCTGTAAGCGGTGTGCTAGGGTTAAGTTACTCATAACCACAGATACCTAATTAGCTGACATAGGTATCGATAAAAGATTGTAATTGTTGTTTGCCGATCGCCCCTTCATGACTGGCAATAATTTCGTTATTTTTAAAGATGCGTAAAGCGGGAACACCTTCCACCTTACATTTAGCCACCGAGTCGGGGTTAGGATCCACTTCTAGTTTAACTACTTTTAGCCGTTCGTCGTAGGTTTTGGCCACCCAATCGATCGAGGGGGATACCAGACGACACGGACCGCACCAACTCGCCCAAAAATAGACTAAAACGGGTTTTTCGACCTCAAAAACCTCTTGGTCAAACTTCTGATCGCTAATGACAGTTACGCTACTCACAGTATTTATTTCCTCACCATCGCTACTGATCATCATAGAGGTTCCGGGTAATTTTCGGCAATTATCTATTTCCACAATTCCTCAAACATTAGGATCGAAGACATCGCGTAAACCATCACCGATAAAATTAATACTTAACACCGTGATCACGATAGCCAGAGCGGGAAAAATGACCAAGTGGGGGGCAGTTGTCAAGTAATCTTTAGCTTTAAATAACATTTGTCCCCAAGTCGGCACATCGGGGGGGAAACCCAAACCCAAAAAACTCAGGGTTGACTCGGTAATAATCGCATTACCCACCGCTAAAGTAGCTGCCACGATTATCATCCCCAAAACATTAGGTAATAAATGCACCCAGATCAAACGCCAAGGATTGGACCCCAAAGCTTTTGCAGCCGAGATAAACTCCATCTCCCGTAATTTTAAGAAATTTCCCCGCACCAATCGCGCCACCGACATCCAATTTAAACCCCCGATCACCAAAACCACGAGGATAAAAATACCCGTTTCTGGTCCGGCGATTTTTTTGATACTATCGCGAAATAGATAGACAATCAGTAAAAGTAGGGGTAATTGCGGCAAAGATAGAAATAAATCCGTTAATCGCATCAATAAGCCATCGATCGCCCCCCCGTAAAACCCAGAAATAGACCCGATTGCCGTCCCCAGAATCATCGCCACCATCATAGCGGCAATCCCCACCGCCAGGGAAATTCGACCCCCCACCAAAATCCTCGCTAATTGATCCTGGCCCAGATCATTAGTCCCGAAAAGATGTTTTAAACTAGGGGGAGCGGTGGTTTGACTAAAATCAATGGTATCGATGGGGACTCGATAGAAAATCGGACCGAATAGAACAGCAAGAATAATTATCATTAATGCGATCGCTCCTATTACCGCCAGGGGATCTCGGTAAAAACGTTGCCAAGTATCGATAATTGCAGAAGACAGGGAAGACATAAGCTGTTAAGTGTTTAAATTACTTTTTGAGACGAGACATTCTTGCATTGGGGGAGATTCCGCTAATCTAAGAATAAACGGTTTAAATGAGTCTTAGCTTACCAAATGCGGAGAAAGTTTTTAGTCTGCTGTATTTTAGGTAAAATCTCAAGATGAGTCCCTTTATTGAAGGAACCGTTGTGTTATAATATAACTCAAGTTCAGAAAATAGAGAGTAAAACTATGACTGTTAAAGAACTTATTCAAACAGCAATTGATAATTTACCTGAAGAACAACTAGATGAACTTTATCAATTAATTAAAAATTTCACCGCCAGCAAAAACAACTTATTAGAAGAAAAAACATCCTTATTTAAACGGCGTTTTCCAGTGGAGAATATGGTGGGTAAAGCTAAAATACTAGGTGATATAGTCAGTCCTATTGTAGATGAAGAAGATTGGGAATGTCTGAAGTAATTGTGCTTGATACTCATATTTGGTTGTGGTTAATAAATGGCAATTTTGACAGATTTCCCGATCATTGGCTAGAAAAATTTGAGTTAGCAGAATCTCTCGGAGTTTCCCCCATTTCTTGCTATGAAATAGCCCTTGCTAACCAACGGGGAAGATTAGAATTAAGTTATCCCCTTCAAGAGTGGATTCAACAAGCTTTAACAGTAGCTAAAATAGATATATTTTCAATTACCCCAGAAATTGCCATTAGAGCCGTTAATTTATCTCCCATTCACAAAGATCCTTTTGACCGTATTATTATGGCTACAGCCTTAGCATACGGGGCAAAACTGGCTAGTATTGATAACTTATTTTCTAAATATGTCGAAATCAAAGATCATCTCATGGAGAGAGGGAAATAGTGATAAGTAAGAGGACAAAATCAACAGATGATTAAAATTTACACGGAAATCGAACAGGGGCAAAATTGGTTAGAGCGCCATCAAAAATCTTGTCCGATATTTGCCCTAGTTTTGGGGTTTACCGAGACAGGATTAATCTCCGGAATCTCCACCGCCGGCGCTACCCCAGAAGATAGAAAATACACTGCGATCGCCGATGCCGAATTTATCGTTAAAGGAGTTTCACCCCATCCCCGTTATCCCTTACCCCCCCTAACGGTGGGAGCCTCCCCCGCCTATATTACCCGCGCCGTGGTGGAAAAATTAGCCATTCCCGTCCGGGTTTTTAACGCCGGTTTACCCTTGCCCCCAGCCGTCGATTATATCGAACTAGGGGGACAACCAGCCCGTTGTCTCTCCACCAGCCGCGCCCTAGATCTCCCCATAGTAAAACACCTGTTCGCCCAAGGACTAACCTGGGGAGAAAAATTAGCCCGCGAGTCTAGTTATCTAATTATCGGCGAGTGTGTGGTCGGTGGCACCACCACCGCCCTCGCCATCCTCACCGGATTGGGTTATCAAGCCAAAGGCAAAGTTAACAGCAGCCATCCCCAGTGCAATCATGCTCATAAACAGGCAATAGTTGAGCAGGGATTAGCCCGAAAAGAATTTTTTGATCCTTTTGAGGTAATTGCCGCCCTAGGCGATCCTCAGCAGATTTTCGTCGCTGGCATGGCCATCGCCGCCAGTGGGCGGGGTGGGGTACTCCTCGCCGGAGGAACCCAAATGTTGGCGGTTTCTGCCCTAATTCAAGCTCTAGTGGCTAAATATGCCTATCCGGTTAACTGGGAAAATATCATCGTCGGCACAACTCGTTGGGTAGCGGAAGATAAAACGGGGGATACAATCGGATTAGCCAGCATGATCGGAAAAATACCCTTATTAGCCACAAAATTAGATTTTTCTGCCTCTAAATACCCTGTTTTGCAAGCTTATGAACAGGGTTTCGTCAAGGAAGGAGTCGGTGCGGGGGGATGTGCGATCGCATCTTATCTGTACCAGAATTGGACTAATCAAGATTTGGTCAAAGCGATCGAAAATTTAATCGGGCTAAAATATGTTGGGCAATTTTTTCCCCATTGACTAGATTATCAAACTGATAAAAATAATCACTTTGCTCTTGATATTGTTTGGTAAAGTTATCGCCGGTGTTATTAATATCTATTCCATAACAGTAAATTTCAAATTGCTCTCGATTTCGCCACTGTAACCATCCTTGAAACAGTTTCGCTACCCTGTGATGACGCAAGTGAGCAGGTCTCCCGATGCTAACATTAGCTCGATCGCTTGTTGGTGATCGCTGTTGATCATTATCTTTGACTCTCGTTGCTCTCATTCCACAATAGCCTCGATCGAGCTTAGGGTAACATCTCAGACTTATTGAATTTAAATAGCGATAGATTTGGGGATTTATTAGTCCCATCAAAACAAAAAACCCTGATTTTACCTTGATTTTACGCCATCTAGCGCCCTAGCCTGACAAACAAATTTTTGCACAGATAAGAATTATTCTCAATAGCTGTATAATAACAAAAGACAACTTTGCCAAGAATCTAGCAATGAACGATAAAATAACTCGGAGAGTCTTTCTAGGCGCGGGAACAGCCACCTTAGCCCTAGCGGTGGGGCAATTAGGGAAAATAAACGAGGTTTCCGCCCAAACTAAACAATTAAACCTCTATTCCTCCCGTCACTACAACACCGATCGACGATTGTACGACAACTTCACCCGACAAACGGGAATAAAAATTAACCTCGTGGAAGGGGAAGCAGACCCATTAATCGAACGAATCAAAAGCGAAGGCCGCAATAGTCCTGCTGATATACTCCTGACGGTAGATGCGGGGAGACTATGGCGCGCCGACCAACAGGGAATTTTTGCCCCCGTCAATTCCCGTATTCTTACCCAAAGAATTCCCGCTAATTTGCGTCACCCCAAAGGTCACTGGTTTGGGTTTAGTAAACGCTTGCGGGTAATTATGTACAACAAAGACAGAGTTAACCCCAGAGAAATCGATTCCTATGCAGATTTAACCAATCCCAAATGGAAAGGAAAAGTCGTCACCCGGTCATCCAGTAACATCTATAGTCAATCTTTTACCGCTTGGTTAATCGACATCCAAGGGGAAACGGCCGCAGAAAAATGGTGTCGGGGATTAGTGGCTAATTTTGCCCGTTCACCCCAGGGGAATGATAAGGCACAAATCGAAGCTGTAGCCGCAGGAATTGCCGATTTAGCCCTAGCTAACACCTATTACTTGGCTGGGTATGCCGAAGAAAAAGACCCAGCTAAACGGGCAATTTATGACCAAGTAGGCGTAATTTTCCCCGACCAAACAGGGCGCGGCGCTCACGTTAATATTAGCGGTGGTGGTTTAATTAAAACTGCCCCCAATCGAGAATCGGCAATTAAATTTTTAGAATATCTTTCTAGCAATGAAGCACAGAACTTTTTTGCCAAGGGTAATCAAGAATATCCTGTGGTCAGAGGAATTGCTTTAGACCCTGTTTTAGCAAAACTAGGACGCGGGAAAGAAGATACTGCCAGCGTAGCCGATTATGGTCCTAATTTAGCCAAAGCAGTCCAGGTAATGAATCGCGCCGGTTGGAAATAAGTTATCAGTTATCAGTTATCAGTGGGAAGTAGGAAGTGGGAAGTAAGTATCTAAGCAAAATTAATTACACATCTAAGCCGTCAGTCGAAGGCTTAGATGTGACCAGTAAACAGTGAACTGAAAACTCAAATCCGATCGCTGATAGCTATCTTCAAGGTGAAATAGTGAAGAAAAGCAGAAAAAATCCTGATAGTTTTGATTTATTAGCTACAATATCCCATTTTAGCGGTATTCTACTAGAAAAAACCTATTGCTTTTAGCCTATGGATGTTCGAGCGGCAGTTGCCCTAGAAGCGGGAAAACCCCTAACCATTGAAACGGTACAATTAGCAGCACCACAAGCGGGGGAAGTGTTAGTAGAAATCAAAGCCACGGGAGTTTGTCACACCGATGCCTATACTCTCTCTGGGGCCGATCCTGAAGGCTTATTTCCCTCAATTTTAGGCCATGAAGGGGCCGGAATCGTGGTAGAAGTGGGAAAAGGTGTCACTAGCCTAAAAGTGGGTGATCCTGTGATTCCCCTATACATTCCCGAATGTCGTCAGTGCGAATACTGTCTCAGCTTTAAAACCAATCTCTGTCAAGCAATTCGTCTTACCCAAGGTCGGGGAGTAATGCCGGATGGAACCAGTCGTTTTTCCCTCGATGGTCAGCCTCTTTATCACTACATGGGAACCTCGACTTTTGCTAACTATACCGTGCTGCCGGAGATTTCCCTAGCCAAGATTCGCCCGGATGCTCCCTTTGAAAAAGTCTGTTATATCGGCTGCGGAGTCACTACAGGTATCGGTGCGGTGATTAATACCGCTAAAGTGGAACCGGGGGCCAAAGTGGTGGTTTTTGGTCTGGGAGGTATCGGTTTAAACGTTATTCAAGGGGCCCGTTTGGTGGGGGCCGATATGATTGTCGGGGTCGATATCAATCCCCATAAACAAGCTTTAGCGACCAAATTCGGGATGACTCATTTTGTTAATCCCCACGAAATCGAGGGGGATTTAGTGGCCTATCTGGTGGATTTAACTAAAGGTGGGGCCGATTATAGTTTTGAGTGTATCGGCAATGTCCAGATTATGCGTCAAGCTTTGGAATGTTGCCATAAGGGTTGGGGTGTTGCCACTATTATCGGTGTAGCCGGGGCTGGCCAGGAAATTAGTACCCGTCCTTTTCAATTAGTCACCGGACGCGTCTGGAAAGGTACGGCTTTTGGTGGGGCAAGAGGTCGTACGGATGTACCAAAAATAGTCGATTGGTACATGGAGGGCAAGATTAACATTGATGATTTAATCACCCATGTTCTGCCTCTGGCAAGAATTAACGAGGCCTTTGACCTGATGCGACAAGGGGATTCTATCCGCAGTGTGATTACATTTTAACAAGGGATAATGTTACATATAGTTAAGAAACACTTGACAAACTCTTAACTATATGTATGCGCCAGTTTCCTGGCTCTCTTTAACTTACTATAGAAGCGATCAATCTTTGTGTCCTCTGTGTCTGGAGTGGTTCCTTCCACTCCCAGTATTTACTCCGATTTTGTTAAGATATATTGCGGATACCCTGAACTTTAGTAAACAGAGGAGCTAAATCACCTAGTATTGCGTCCTTTTCAGTGAACAGTGAACAGTGATCAGTAACCAGTGATCAGTAACCAGTAACCAGTGACCAGTGAAAAGACATCAGGAAAGTGCTATTTAAAACTACTCACTTAATACTTCTTACTTAAAACTCAAATCTCATAACTGATGACTGATGACTGATAACTGATAACTGATAACTGATGACTGATAACTGATAACTGATGACTGATAACTGATAACTGATAACTGATAACTGATGACTGATAACTGCCCTAATAACTTTTAAATTTTATAACTTTAAGCAAATGCGTAATAGCGGACTCCTATCAAAAACCAAAGTCAAACTGAAACCGAAAAAAACGCTCACCTCGCCGACGCGGCCAGCGCAGAATAAATTACAGAATAAAATCAAAGATAAAGAGCGTCTAGTCGGTCGTCAGCGTCAGTCATGGCTAATTATGGGATTAATTAGCATTGTCCTGCTAGGAGGAGTTGGCTCACGATTGGCCTATTTACAACTGCAGCAAGGACAAATTAACCGAGAAAGGGCAGAAAATAACCGGATTCGCATTCTTCCCAAACCCCCAGTCCGGGGCAACTTATTCGATCGCAATGGCAAAGTTTTGGCCACGGCCCGCTTAACCCATGCGGCCTATATTTGGCCCAAATCCCAGCGTAATCCCGCCCAAAAACTCAATCTTGACCGTTTAGCCAGTATTTTAGCAATTCCCAAAAGCGACCTAGAAAAACGCATTAACGAAGCGGACGAAAACCCCTCCACCCTGATCCGCATCGCTAGGGGTTTAACTCCGGCCCAAATTATTGCCTTAGAGGAATACAAGGACGAATTAACTGGCATTGAAGTGGACGTGGAATCAGTGCGCTACTACCCCAATGGTAAAATCGGGGCGCATATTCTCGGTTATACCGGGGAACTAACCCCGGAGGAATATCAAGCCAAAAAACCCCAGGGCTACCGATTGGGAGATGTCGTCGGTAAAATGGGTGTAGAAGCCGCCTACGAGTCAAAATTGCGGGGAGAATGGGGGGGAATGCAGTTAGAGGTCAACGGATCGGGACAAGTAATCCAAATTCTCGGCCAAAAAATTGCTAAACCGGGGCAAGATGTCACCCTGACACTAGATTTAAAACTCCAAAAAGCCGCCGAGGCCGCTTTAGGAAAACGCAAAGGTGCGATCGTGGCGATCGATCCCCGGGATGGTTCCGTGCGGGCCATGGTCAGTTATCCTAGTTTCGATCCCAATGTTTTCTCGGCCCCAATTACCACCGCCACTTGGAAAAAACTGCAAGCGGAGGGCAACCCGTTTGTTAACCGCGCCCTGCAAGGATTCCCCCCCGCTTCCACCTTTAAAGTCGTCACTGCCACTGCTGGCATGGAATCGGGTAAATTTCCCCCCAATACGGTCTTAAATACCTTTGCCGCCCTTTATGTGGGGGGGACAGCTTTCGGGGAATGGAATCGCGCCGGTTTTGGTCCGATGGGTTTTGTCCGGGCTATGGCCATGAGTAGTAACACTTTTCACGGTCAAATTGGTCGCGGGGTGGGGGGACCGGCTTTAATTGCCATGGCCCGGCGCTACGGTTTCGGTCAGAAAACTGGGATAGAATTAGCGGAAGAAACTCCAGGGTTGATTGCCGATCGCGATTGGAAACTGCGTAATTTTAAAAACTGGGATTGGTCTGTAGGGGATACGATTAATATGTCGATCGGTCAAGGATTTACCCTGGCGACTCCCCTACAGGTAGCTGTGATGTTTGCCGTCCCCGCTAACGGTGGTTTTTTGGTGAAACCGCACCTTTTACAGGATGCCCGGGATGTTAAGGAATGGCGAAAATCTTTGAACATGAAACCTAGCACCCTAGACACCCTAAGAAAGTCCCTGAGAGCCGTGGTAGCGGAAGGAACTGGTCGGGCCCTATCGGACCCCGCTTTGCCGCCTGTAGCGGGCAAAAGCGGCACAGCAGAAGCACCTCCGGGCAAGTCCCACGCTTGGTTTGGAGCTTTCGCACCCTTCGACGTAGCTCAGGGTAAACCTTTTGATAAGCCCGAAATTGTTGTGGTCGCCTTTGCGGAACATTCCGGCGGTGGTGGTGGTAAAGTGGCCGCACCTATGGTACGTCAGGTAATGGAGGCTTATTTTAATGTGAAGCCGAAAGAAGAAAAACCCAGGCCAAAGCCCTAGAGACTTGTGGCAGTAAGCGGCACACAGCGCAGGGTGATTCCCGTGGCCGTGGCGATTTTTTGCGCCTAAATTGCTCATATTTCAGCGTTTACGGATCGGAAATTGGTATTCCGTTATACCGAAAAAACACGGAGAGGGAGGGATTCGAACCCTCGGTACGGTCTTACGATTCGTACAACAGATTAGCAATCTGCCGCATTCGACCACTCTGCCACCTCTCCAAGATGACATTATTTTAGTCTAACATGAAAGGCCGATTTTTGGCAAGTAATTTTTGGGCAGTTAATCGCTTAAACGACCATCCTCCATATTGACAATGCGATCGGCGATGTCGAGAATCCGGTTATCGTGGGTGACGAGTAAAATCGTGCAACCTTGTTCTTTTGCCAATTTCTGCATTATTTCCACCACATCGCGCCCGGATTGTTTATCTAAGGCCGCGGTCGGTTCATCAGCGAGGACTAATTTGGGATGACTGACGAGGGCGCGAGCGATCGCCACCCGTTGTTTTTGTCCCCCCGATAGATCATGGGGATAATAATCAACGCGGTCCCCTAAACCCACCGACTCCAGAATTGCCGTGGCTTTTTGATCGAGATCTTGTTCTAAAAACTCCTCGTGCAGTTCCAGAGACATCCTCACGTTTTGTTTCGCTGTCAGGAATTTTAGTAAATTATGTGCTTGAAAAATATAGCCAATTTGTCGGCGAATTTTCAGCATTTTGCCCTTAGCAATTCCTAACATTTCTTGGCCGAGAATTTTTAAACTGCCCGCTTGTGCCGATCGCAAACCTCCCATTAAACTCAATAAAGTAGTTTTCCCCGATCCCGAAGGACCAGTCATAATCACTACTTCCCCCGCTTTAATTTCCAGATCGATATCGTATAAAACCTGTTTTCTTAATTCCCCCGTGCCAAAATAGTGATTTAAGCCTTTAATGGCAATTACGGGTTCATTAGGGCTAAAATCCCCTAATTCTCGCTCTTTTTGAAAAATCAGCATTATTTCACCCTTGATAGCTTAGAAAATATCGGCCGGATCTGCTGTCCTTAATTTGCCCATAGCGACAATTCCAGAGACAATACACATAATAATTGTCAGGATTAAAACTTCGATCGCCCTAGCGGTAGTCATCATGATCGGTAGAAGTGTAGCGGAGGAAGCGAGATTATAAACACCTAGAGAGACGATAAACCCTGGTATATACCCCAAAACCGCTAGTAATAAAGCCTCTTGCATCAAAACCCCGACTAAATACCAATCACCGTAACCCATAGCTTTTAGGGTAGCGTATTCGGGTAAGTGATCGGTGACATCGGAATAGAGAATCTGATAGACAATGACGATACCGACGATAAAACCGACTACTGTACCTAAACCAAAGATAAAACCAATCGCTGTACCATTTGCCCAATAGGTTTTTTCCCTTTCGGCAAATTCTTCTAAAGTAAGGACTATTACTTCATTTTTAGGGAAAAGTGCCTGTAAATTGGCTTTTACTGCCTCGATATTTGCCCCGGGTTGCAGTTTAATCAGTCCTAGATCGATTTCGTGGGGTTGGCGTTCGGGAAAGAGCCTTAAAAAGGTAGAATCACTACTAATGACGTTACCATCGGCAGCAAAGGAGGCACCAAGGGTAAAAATTCCCGCTACCTGTACCTCTTTTTTATTTAACTGAACTGTCAAATCGGGGTTTTTCTGGAGTAAATCGGCAATTGGACCGAATTCTGGTCTTCCTGCTTGATCATACAGGACGCGATTTAACATCTTCAGATCACTGGATTTTTGATTAACTTCCGGGAGGGTAAAAACCCGTTGACTGGGATCAAAACCAAAGACTAAAGTAGTTCTTTCTAGGGTAGTTTCGGGATTGCGCCACTGGGCCGAAGCAATATAAACTGAGGCTATAGATTGAATGCCCTCGACTCTTTTAGCTTGGTACAAGCGATCGCGTGAGAAACTTTTCACGGCAAAGAGGGTATCAAATTGGGGATTAATCAGGACTAAATCCGCATCGAGGACATAATGGGGTTTAACGGAAGCATCAAATAAGGCATCCCGAAACCCCAACTGTGTGAAAATCAGGAAGTCAGCAAAGGCAATCCCGGCAATAGCTACAATCAAACGGGTTTTCTCTCGCGTCACCTGTAACCAAGATAGGGGCGTTTTTTTGAATAGATGGGTTAGTTTCATCGAAAACCTACTCATTGATAGTTACAGTTACTTGGGAATTGGTTAAACCTGCCACTTTTTGACTGTTTTTGCGATCTAAGGCAATGCGGACAGAGATAACTTTGCGATCGAAGTTTTCTCCTGGTTGATTGCTGAAGATATTTTGTTGGTCAACTTTTAAGGCAATTAAGCGCACTTTTCCCCTAACTTCGCCCGTAAACGCCGATCCGGTAATTTTAGCAGTTTGTCCCTCGCGAATTTTCCCGATATCGCTTTGATAGATTTCGGCAATTACTTCCATGCGCTCGGTTTCAGCGAGGTCAACAATTCCTTGAGCGCTGATTTGTTCCCCGATACGGGTATTGACTTTAATCACTTTGCCGGTAATTGGCGATCGAATATAAGCTTGATTTAACTCGGTTTGGGCTTTTTTAACGGCAACTAGGGCAGCATTTACCTCCGCTTGGGCTGCCCGCACATCGACTTCCCGCACTTCCGAGACTTGATTTAAAGTGGATCTGGCCTCTTTGATCTGCTGTTGACCGGTGGATTCAGTCCGGGCTAGGGTAGTCTTGGCTTCTTCTATCTGTTGTTTACCGGTGCGTTCAATTCTCTCTAGGGTAACTTTTGCTTCTGTTAGTTGTTGATTACTGGTTTCTAAATTTAGTCTTTTACTATCAAAACTAGAGGCGGAAATAGCCCCTTCTTGATAGAGTTTTTCGTGGCGATCAAATTCAGCTTTAGCATTGCGATATTCTGCTTCTAATTTAGCAATTGTCGCTTTTTGGGCAGCCCTATCCCCTTCTAATTGCGCTGTTAATCTTTGGATAGTTGTCCTTTGGGTTGCTTGATCCCCTAACCATTGTGCCTCGATTTTCCGCACGTTAGCGGCATTAGCATCGATTTCGCCGACTTTTGCCCCAGCTTTCACCTGTTCTAGTTTGGCTGCGGCTACTTTCACCTGTTCTTGTGCCTGTCGCAGGTTATCCTCTAATCTTTCCTGACTTTCGAGAATGGCGATTATTTGTCCTGTTTTGACGCTATCTCCTTCATCGACTAATAATTGCATGACTCGATCGGAATCAAGCAACATCGGGGCAGATATGCTGATAATTTCTGTCCTCGGTTCAATTCTGCCTAAAGCGGTGATTTTTTGCGGTGTGGGCGACGCAATTACAGGGGTTTTAGTTTCGGGTTTGGTGGCGACTTGGGAAAGACTATAAAAGGTGGTTATTCCTAATAATCCTGTGCCTAATACTATTAACCCGATCATTAACTTTTGATTTGGTTTAACAAAAGTTTTACCTTTCATGATTTTTTAGTTAATAAGTGATTGTTGGGGGTTAACAGTTTTTCTGCAAATAAGTAGTAATAATTTTACCTAATAATTCCATTTGTTCATCGATCACAATCTGTTCATTGCACCACAGGCGCTCTAATATCAGTCCATTAATAACGCTGACAACTAACCAAGCTACACTCGGATCGCTAATACCTAAAATCTCGATTACTGCCTGATGATAGCGGCGATCAACGCACTCAAAAAATTGACTACGACGCAGTTCTTCTCGTCCTTGATATTGAGAATAATCAATCCATAAGAATAATTGTTTGATGCAGGAATCCTCGCAATTAGTCATAAATTTTCCGAGAATTTTTAGCTTTTCTGTCAGGGTTTTTCCTCGATCGATCTCGGCTTTAGCTAATAAAACATCCTGCCGGCACATCTCCTCAACTAATTGCTCGAAAAGTGCCGCTTTACTGGGAAAGTAGTGATACAGCGTTCCCGTGGACACTCCCAATCCTTGCGCTAATTCTCTCGTCGTCATGTCAGCATAGCCTTTCTCGGCAAAGAGTTCGGCACTTTTTAAGAGGAGTTCTTTTCGGTATTGTTCTACATCTACTATCTTAGGCATAAGTTTAATATCGAACGTTCGTTATATTTTAGCTTAACATTACTATAGATGGGGAAATCGGTCGTCCCTTTGCCTGTATGCTAGAAGAAAGGGCTAATTCGTTATTGAGCGAGCTTTTTCGCAAGGATTGACAGTATGGGTAATATTCACGAGCAGTTATTAGAGGAATTAGCCGAAGTGGAGTGGAGTGACTTGATCCCCCATGCTCAAAGGGATGCGCTGATCCTGGTTTCCGATTCCCTCAATTTAATCGAAGTGGCAGAAGCGATCGCCAGTGATCAGGTTGCTCAAGTGCAGAATTGGATCGGGGAAAAACTACTAGAAAAGCCGACACAAGAGCAATTAAGCGATTGGAATTCCCATCCCGATAACCTTTTTAATGCACTAATCGTGCAACCTTTTGTGTTAATTCAGACCATAGTTTAGATAACACTGATCACTGAAAAACCCCCAACCCGTCTAAATGTTAAGTTAAGTATCGAAGATCGGCCGTTTCATCACCCAGTAGTAATATAATCACTGAGTTATCAATTTTGATCCTTGAGTATGACTGCATTCACCACAACCCCCACCCTTGCCAATTTGCCCGCCAGTGACAGCCGTAGCCGCGTCAGTGAATTTATGAAATCCCTACAGGATGAAATTTGTCAGGGATTAGAAGAAGTAGATGGACAAGCAAAATTTATCGAAGATAGTTGGCAACGGCCCGAAGGTGGCGGCGGACGTTCGCGAGTTTTGCGGGAAGGGGCAATTTTTGAACAAGCAGGGGTGAATTTTTCGGAAGTTTGGGGGAAAGAATTACCTCCTAGCATTGCCAAACAACGGCCCGAGGCTGCTGGTCATCAATTTTACGCCACGGGAACCTCGATGGTCTTACATCCTCGCAATCCTTATATTCCCACGGTTCACCTCAATTATCGCTATTTTGAAGCAGGTCCAGTTTGGTGGTTTGGCGGCGGTGCCGATTTAACTCCCTACTATGCTTTTGAAGAAGATGCTAGTCATTTTCACCGCACTTTTAAACAGGTTTGCGACCAACATCATCCCGAATATTATCCCGTTTTTAAACGCTGGTGTGATGAATATTTTTATCTCAATCATCGTCAGGAAGCCAGAGGCATCGGCGGGATTTTCTTTGATTACCAAGACGGTTTAGATCCTCTCTATCGCGGTCCTTTTGCCGAAAGTGAGGCCGCTATCTATTCAGAAAAACTATCTCCCCAACAACCCCGCAGCTGGGAAGAAATTTTTAGTTTCATTAATGACTGTGGCCGGGCTTTTCTACCCGCTTACGTTCCCATTGTTCAGAAACGGCGCTCGACGGAATACGGTGACAGAGAACGTCAGTTTCAACTCTATCGTCGCGGTCGTTATGTAGAATTTAATTTAGTTTATGATCGTGGCACGATTTTTGGGTTGCAAACTAACGGTCGTACCGAGTCGATTTTGATGTCTTTACCTCCTTTAGTCCGTTGGGAATACTGTTATCAACCGGCACCAAACACCCCAGAAGCAAAACTCTATGATGTCTTCCTCAAACCCCAAGATTGGGTTAATTGGCAAGGTTAAATCAGTTATCAGTTATCAGTTATCAGTTATCAGTTATCAGTTATCAGTTATCAGATTTGAGTTTTCAGTGAGCAGTATTAAATAGCAGTTTCCTACTGTCTTTTCACTGTTTACTGTTCACTGTTCACTGTTTACTGTTCACTGAAAATACTTCCCAATTCATAATTCATAATTCATAATTCTCTCACCCTTCTCCTTTTCTGGTTATCTGTCATTTGTCAAGTAAATAAATCTAAAAATTTTGGCTAATTTTTGGACACCTCTCCATACTCGTCTGGAAACTACGGTGAAAAAGGGAGAATTACTACCTAAAAATGCCTCTCTGTTAGTGGCATTGTCGGCGGGTCAGGATTCCCTCTGTTTAGGTCAATTATTGCTGGATTTGCGCTCTCGTTGGGGTTGGCAACTAGCGATCGCTCATTGTGATCACCGTTGGTCCCAGGACCGAGGATTAGTGGCTCACGTTCAGAAAATCGCCGAAATTTGGCAATTACCCGTTTACATTGCCACCGCACCCCCCATGGCGGAAACGGAAGCCAAAGCCCGACAATGGCGTTATCAAGCTTTACAAACAATCGCCCAAGAACAGGGTTTTAATTATCTTCTCACGGCACACACTAGGAGCGATCGAGCGGAAACTTTTCTTTATAATCTCACGCGCGGGGCTGGTAGTGATGGACTTTCTGCCTTAACTTGGTTGACAAGTTTAACCCCAGATATTTTTTTAGTCCGTCCCCTCTTAAATGTTACTCGCGGGGAAACTTTCGATTTTTGTCAAAGTCGAGAATTACCGATTTGGTACGATCGAGCTAATGAAAATTTACGCTATGCTCGCAATCGCATCCGTCGGGAATTATTACCCTACCTGCAAACTAATTTAAACCCCCAAATCGAAAAACATCTCGCCCAAACTGCCGAAATTTTGGAAGCAGAAAGCGATTTTTTAGATAGTATTGCCCAGGATATTTTTCGTCAGGTTATCGATCTAGATCAACAAAGACTCGATCGCTCTCCTTTACAAATTTTACCTCTAGCGATACAAAGACGAGTGATTCGTTTATTTTTGGCTCAACATTTACCCTCATCGCCTAATTTTGCCGAAGTTGAGTCAGTGGTTAATCTCATTACTGGTGTTAATCGCGATGCCACTTCCTCCTTAACTGGCAAAATTCGGGTAGAAGTACAACAAAATTGGCTACATATCAGTAATCAGTGATCAGTGATCAGATTACAGTTTTAAGTGGACAGTATTAGGGGAAAACTTCGCTACCGTCTTTTCACTGATTACTGCTTACTGTTTACTGTTCACTAAAAATCCCCATCTCCCCATTCTAGTTATCTGTAGGTAACTTTTACAGCAATTAGTTTAAGGATAAAATAAAATAGTAATACAATTAAACTAACAATAAAATTGGCGTGGCATAATGAGCGACACTAAAGTAATTAATCGAGAAAATTTACTGGTCAATCTCCGGCAACAACTGCGCGCCGGACAACAGGAATTAGCCGATTGGCAAGGGGGAAAAATGGCCATTTCTGCGGTGCCAGGGGCAGGAAAATCCCACAGTTTAGCCGTAGCTGCCGCCATGGTTATTGCTCGTGAGCAACTTCATGCTAAAAAACAGTTAATTATTGTCACTTACACGCGATCGGCTGCCGCTAGTATTAAAGCTAAAATTAAACAACGCTTGCAAGATTTACAACTTTCAGCCCAAGGTTTCAGCGTTCAAACTCTGCACGGACTGGCCCTACAATTGGCCCGTCGTTACCCAGAAGTATCGGGATTAGACCTCGAATCTTCTACCTTAGTTATTCCGACTCCTAGCCACAGAATTATTAGAAACTCAGTGGAAAAATGGCTAATTGCCGATCCAATTCGTTATCAAAAGTTATTAGAAGGAGTGGAATTTGATGGGGAAGAAACCGAAAGATTACGCCGTCAATCGGTGCTGAGAACTGAAATTTTACCTAGTCTTGCCCATACGGCCATTCATGAGCTAAAAAGTTCTGGATTATCACCGCAGCAAGTCTGGGAATTAAGCCACTATACCGACGATAATTATCAAATTCTCGCTATGGCTAGTGGTTTGTACAAACAGTATGAAATCCTGATGCGTCAGAAAAACTACATAGATTATGATGACATGATTTTAGGAGCCTTGCGAGTATTAAAGGAAGAAAAAATTCGTCGACAAGAGCAAAAATCTGTCTTTGGAGTCTTTGAAGATGAGGCACAGGATTCTAGTCCTCTCCAAGAAAAACTAATTACTATTTTAGCAAAAAATAATGACGAGGAAATACCTAATTTAATTCGCGTCGGCGATCCCAATCAAGCCATTAATTCCACCTTTACCCCCGCCGATCCTGTTTACTTTAATTGGTTTTGTGAAAGTTGTCAAAACCAAGGCAATTTATCCACTATGAACCAAGCAGGTCGCAGCAATAATAAAATTATTGAAGCTGCTAATTTAGTGTTACAATGGGTCGATCGAGATTGGAAACAGGGAAAAGATAATCATAAAGTTACCGAGGCTCCTTTTCGGGTTCAAGCGATTCTTCCCGTCAGCACTGAAGATCCCCAACCTAATCCAGTCAAGGAGGGAAAAGGATTAGAAATTTATCAACCCGATGACATTTATCAAACAGTAGAATTAATCGAAAAACGTCTAGTTAAATTACTCCAAGAAAACCCTCAACATAATGCCGCTATCCTCGTTAGAGAAAATCGACAAGGACACTTTTTTGCTCAAAAATTCGCCCATTTTTACAAAAGTTATCAAATCAGAATTTTTGAAGCTAACGAGATTGAACGCTTTTCCCAAATTCCCGCCGAAATGCTGAAACTATTAGCTTTTGTCGAACGTCCCCACTCTCCCGATTATCTCAAAGCGGTCTTAGAAGTGCTACAATTTAGGGGTTTAATTACTGCCCAAGACTTAAATCCTTTAGTTACCTATCCCGAACAATTTCTTTATCCCACTCCCCTCGATCCTGAACTGAAATCTAACGAAAAAATTGCCCGTCGTTATTGCTGCAGTTTACTAAAAGCTAGATTAGAATTACCCCATTATCAACTCCTATCTTTTTTCGCTATGACTCTCCAATATTCGGGGTCAGAATTAGCCACTTTGCAAAAATTAACCGCCCGTATTTATCAGGAAACTGCCGGTAATAGTTCTCTAAAAAATACAATTAATACTCTTAATGAAATTATCGCCTCTGAGCGCTTTGAAGGAGTGGAAGAAGATAACGACGATTGTTATACTCGTCCCGGACAACTGACGATTATTACTATGCACAAAGCCAAGGGTTTAGACTGGGATTATGTTTTTATTCCCTTTCTTCACGAAGATATTATTCCTGGCAAACCTTGGGTCCCCAATGGGGCGAAATTTTTGGGAGATTTTACCCTCGCAGAAGTAGCCCGAGCGCAAATTCGAGCAGCGGTTCATCAACGCTATTTAAACCCCGACAGCATACCAATTATTCCCCCACCTTTAAGCGCTTGGTTAGAAGCTGGACAACTTAAAAAAGCTGAAGAATACCGACTTTTGTATGTAGCGATGACGCGAGCAAAAAGACTTTTATGGATGTCGAGTGAAAAAAAAGCTCCTTTCCGTTGGAACACTTTTCGCGGAGACGAAAGTAGTCAATTACAGGATAAAAATCCCTGTCCTGTCTTTCCTGTTTTAATCAATGCTTTCCCCGATTCTTTCTGTGTTTAACTGTTGCTGCAGCGTCCTCGGATAAAGAATTAGGAAGACAAACCACCACAGGAGTATGGGAATAGATAGGAGTAGGGTTAACCAGAGATGCTGAGTTAAAAACCAACACCCGGCAATCAGGGTAATTCCTGTCAATAAAATCGACCAAGGTTGACACCAACGGGGTTTGTGGTCCCAAACGCTACTAGATTTCGAGTTAGACATTGGTTAAGGGGCGGTAATTTACTAACTTGATTTTATCGTACCTGACTATTCAGATAACTGCTACAATTTTGGGTAATTCTATCGATAGAGCTTCTTGTCTCTAGACAAACTAAGCTAAATTTTCCTATGATTGATGTCTTTTACCCAATTCCCAAGCTGTTAGATACTATTCTGACGGAGATTTATGCCGAAAATCGCCGTAAACATGAAGAAAGAATGACCGAATTGCAAATAATCTCTAATTCTTCCCTTCGCGATGCCTACGCTCAACAGCTATTATTAGATCGATTTCTTGCCCCCGTGGAAAATGCTCAACATAGCATTCAAAATGCCGCTAAACACGCTCAGTACATGGCAGAAGTAGTTAATTATTATCATCGTGACCATGGCTGTAGTCAAGAGCAAGCCCAAGAAATATCCCGTCAATTTCGGGCTTTAGCGGTTAAAATTTCTCAAATTGATTCTCTTTACGATTTAAAAATCATTTATCAAGTGGTTACTGTTTTCACCCAGCAATTATCAAGATTTAAACACCGAGAAAGAAATTATTCTTGGGAAAGGGAAATCAGAAAGGGTATTTTAGATCCCTTAAATACCTGCATTGCTGTGGAGAAAAATTTTCAAAGACGGGTAGCTTTGATGACTGGTGAACACCCATCAGCTAAGGTAATGGGATTATTAGAGTCAGAATAGACAAACTGACTCTAGGGACATTTTTGGGGGAGTTTTAATACAAACTTCCCCCAATCATAGCCGCTAATAAAATAAAACCGACCCAAACATTTTGAGCGAACATTTGACCATAAACTGGTTTAGGTAAATCCGATTGACGTAACAGCCGGTATTGACGCAACCAAGCGATCACCGCTAGACCCAACCCTAGCCAAAAAAAGGCTGATAACTGCATTTTTTGCCCCTCCCAAGCCAATAAACCCACTGTTAGGGCAAAAAAGACCCCTACGGCTTCTGGGGCGTATTTGCCGAAAAATATGGCACTAGAGTTAATACCAACCTTGAGATCATCCTCTCGATCGGACAGAGCATAAATAGTATCAAATGCCAATGTCCAAAAAATCACCGCTCCCCATAATATAAATGTATTACTATTTAACGACCCAGTGACGGCACTCCAACAGATTAAAACCGCAAAACCCCAAGCGAGAGAAAGAACCAATTGGGGTACGGGAAAAAAACGCTTGGCGAGAGGATAGCAGATAATCAAGGGAACGGCGGCTAAACATAGGCAAAAACTCAGGAAATTCAGATATAAAGCTAAAATTGCGGCGCAAAAGAAAGCAATTAGAGCGATAATCAAACCAACCTTGATCGATAAAGCTCTGGCCGCTAAAGGACGGTTACGAGTGCGATCGACCTGTGGATCGATATCCCGATCCCAAAGATCGTTAACCACACAGCCGGCGGCGCTAGTGGCCAAAGTTCCCAAAACGATCACCCCGATCAAGGGTAGTGGTGGCACCCCCTCTGCCGCCAAAAATACCGCCCATAAAGCGGGAATCATCAAAATTAACCTACCGGCGGGTTTATCCCAGCGCAAGAGGCGAATAATCGTCATCCAAGTGGGTTCTAGATCGGGTTGGGATATAGTCATAATTTCTCGTAAAAAGTAGAAACTAGGAGTTAAGGGGGTGTGGGGAAGTGGGGTGTGGGGAAAAAATTAATTAATATTAATTTTGGCCAGTAGCTACCTTTTGCCTTTTGCCTCTTGCCTTTTGCCCCTTCTGACAGGTAGCATAATACTCAAGGGACTTAACGTGATTACCAGCCCCAACTATTGGGAACGCCTTTAAACGGACCAACCACATCGGAGGTTATCCATCCTCCGTAAAAGTTGCCCGGTTGCGGCTGTACTAATTCCCCGTCAGCATAACAAGCGCTCATTTTGGCAGGATAAAAAGCCAGATAATTCTTAATTGCCTGAAACTCTGGTGTCGGGTCCGGATAATACCAAGCCGCGTTAATTGCCTGTTGATCCCCAACGGCGATATTATAATATCCGGCTAGACCTTTCCACTCACAAAAAGACTTTTCTGCTGTGGCTTGCAGGTATTCCATTTTAATATCTTGGGGCGGTAGATAATAAACTGGAGGATGACTGGTTTCTAGAACTCGATAACTGCTTTTAGTATCGGCAATTATCACACCATTAAAGATAATTTTTAGGTGTTTAGGCGATAATTCTAGGCGTGGGGGACGAGGATAATCCCAGACGGATTCCTGTCCTGCTTTTGCGGGTATCGGTTGGGGACGAAACATAATTTTTCTGATATTATTCTCCGAGTCAGTTCACCGTTTACTGTTTACTGATCACTGAAAAGAGTTTTCTCAGGGTTTCCACTCGTTCTCGATTGACATTTAAATCCGATTCTCCTAACCGGGAGGCCGAGCGAACATCGATCGCATTTTTGCTAGGATTAAGAGAAAATTCCACATCATCGACAAATCCCATCCATTGACTGCTAAATTCGGCGTAGAGATAGTTACTATCTTGGTTAATAATTTTAGTTCTCGGTTGGGAGGCGATAATTTTAGCTAATTGCTCGATCGCTTTTTCACCGCTACCCTGATAACTAAGGGGTTCGATCGAATGAGCCGGATCCTGACTCTGACTACTAACACAATTAGGAGTGGCCGGACAAGGGGCTAGTTTACCCTCCCTGACTCCCAAATAATCGGGACGAGTACCGGCGAATAAACTGACGCTATCGGGAGCAATTAACCTAATTCCTAGCCAGATGAGCAGTATTCCCAGGAAAATAAACGGGGTTAGCCGGAAAGATTTTTTCACCGTGTCGGAAGTTTCAGTCATGCTAGTCTTACAGAATCACTTCAATTAACTTAACATTGATAGGTGTGACAATATCAGGAGATAGAATAAGATGTTTCTGGATGAATTACAACCCGTTGTTAAAGAACTGATTCAACAACCGATCGCTTTTTTCGGTGGTTTTGCCTCTGGATTACTGCGCTTGAAACTTTCGGACGATCCCCTCAAAAAATGGTTAGAACAGCAGGGATTAGTCAGTTTTAACGACAATAATCAGGATAACGGCAACGGTCCCCAGTCGATCTCGATCGATTAGGGATCAGGGGTTAGCTGTTGGGGGTGAGGGTATTCTCCCATCCCCAAAACCCCCCGCTTACCACCCCATAAGCTTAACTTGTCGCTGAAAGTAGATAAATTTCCTCGGCTACTCGTTTTAAGCGTCTTAATTGCGCTTCCATATCCTTTTTAGTCCATTTGGCTGCGAATTGCTGGAATCCCCACCCCACAACTGGATTAGGAATCGCAAACTCAAAACGATTGATTAAACAAGTGCCGCCATCATTGGGTTGACATTCCCAGCGATCGCATCCGCGAAAAAAGCCTTCAAATTGCCAGACAATTAATCCCGGTTCTCTCTCAATCACCGTACTTTTGAGCGTTGGCTGAATTAGGGGGATTTGAATCAAAAAACGACTTCTCCCACCGATATCGGTCTTCCAATTGCCGATAGGTTCACAAACTAACACCGGATTCAACCAACGACGCATTAACTCTAAATCCGTGATACAACGCTCTACCGTCGTGGCACTAGCTTTAATCTGAATTGATTGTTCAAATACTTGACAAGATGACATTGATCTGCTTATAAATTGCTGGCTGAGAATTATCGGTAGTCGGACAAAAATAAAGTTAACTGTGCAGACAATGCAACAGTAAGGGTTTCGGACTTGATTACATTTCTTAACATAGTCTTGTTCATAGCCTTTCTCATCAAGATGAAGTGTAACCTAATTTGCTATGGACGACCGGCGACCGACTCCCCAAAACGAAAACTTCCTACCTCACCATTAAGATAACTGCTCTCAAGCTCACTTTTTCAGTAGCTTGAGCAACTCTCGAAAACGTTGGCGTAAACTCTCGATATTAACTGATTTCCCGCCATAACGCCAATCAACGTAGGCGCAAGCAATCTCCGAACCCTAACTAGGGTTGGCTGAATATTACTGGAAGCCTTACTACAAAAGGATTTGACTGATAGTTAGCAAGCACTATAGCGGTATGCACTTGCATGAGGTACAATAGAAGAGGACAATAAATTATAGACCTAGGCAGGAGCCACGACCCGATGAAGCCCTATTCTTTAGACTTGCGACAAAAGATCATCGAGACCTACGAG
>NZ_BJKP01000041.1 GCF_008974145.1 Microcystis aeruginosa NIES-4325
ATGTTGGTTAAGTTCTTGTTGTTGCTCTGGAGTCATTTTTGTCTTTTCCCTACTCTTTTCTCTATCCCATACCCAATTGATGCTTTTGTCAAGTAGTTTATTTGTTCTTCAGCTTTGACTTGCTCCCAACCGATTTTGCGTCAATGCAGATTATGAGACAACTGTAAATCTATGAAATATTAACTTTTGATAAGCATTTTCAGCAAGAAGGATTTAGCGCATTACTCAGAGAATAGTCAGTCAATTTTACTTCACTTTAATTTTTTTCCTCGCTTCATATAACCATTGCCCCTCCTCTGTATTAATTACCCTCCCTTCAACTTGTACTATATTGAGGACTTGAGGTAGATGGGGTAAAAAACCAAAAGAATTAGGAACCATAGGTTCCTAATTCCTGTAGTATATCCCATTGTATCTAACGGGCTTGGAGAGACTCGAACTCCCGACCTTGTGGTCCGTAGCCACACGCTCTAATCCACTAAGCTACAAGCCCTTGTTTTTCCCAACATTAAACTAATATAGCACAGGTTCATTCAATGACGCAAGAGGGTAAAGAAAAATTATCTCATCTCGACGGCCAAGGCGAGGCCCAGATGGTGGATGTATCGGAGAAAATGCCCACTAAACGCACTGCTATCGCCCTAGGACAAGTGAGAATGCTAAAAACGACTTTTGAAGCCATAGAACAGGGAAATGCGCCTAAAGGTGACGTTTTAGGGACGGCCAGATTGGCGGGAATTATGGCTGCCAAACAAACTTCCTGTTTAATTCCCCTTTGCCATCCCTTACCCCTGCAAAAAATCAATGTTCAGATTATCCCGAAAGCAGAGTTACCCGGTTACGAAATTCGGGCAGAAGTGGTGACAAAATCGGAAACAGGTGTAGAAATGGAGGCTTTAACGGCGGTATCTGTGGCAGCCTTGACTTTATACGATATGGCTAAAGCGTTAGAAAAATCAATCCTGATTGAAAATATCCGTCTGCTGAGTAAAACAGGAGGGAAATCAGATTATCACAAGGCTCCCCTGTTGCCATGAAAACCCTAAGTAACCCCTTCTAACTTTTCATCGGTCAATTGATATAATTCCTGTAATTTCTCTAATTTGTCGGGGTCTGCTTGCCAAAAACCGCGACCCTGTGCTTCTAACATTCTACCGACAATATTGCGGAAAGCTTCGGGATTAGCTTGACGCAATTTTTCCGCCATTTCTGCATCAAAAGCGTAGGTATCGGCTGCCTGATCATACACCCAATCGTCACTAAAATTAGTCGTACCGCCCCAACCAATTAAAGCTGTCATTCTTTGGGAGATTTCGTAGGCCCCACCAGAACCTTGATTAACCATGGCGTTGGCCCATTTAGGATTGAGTAATTTACTGCGGTATTCTAAGCGCAAAACCTCCTCTAATTTGCGGGGAGTTGTATCATTAGAAAAACTCTCAACAAAACTCGTCATCACCCGTTTACCGCTTTGTTTTTCTGCGGCTAGTTTTAATCCTCCCGTGTTGCCGTAGTATTCCTGAATATCGGTTAAACCGTATTCTACCGAGTCAATTTCTTGGATAATACTTTCACTGGTTTTTAATAACTGTTGTAGCACTTCTGGTCGCGCTTGTCCCTTATCTTGACGACCATAACTAAAAACATTACGCTTTTCCCAAGTTTTCGCTAATTCGTTTTCATTATCCCAATTTCCCTCCACTACTTGGTCATTAACTAAAGAGCCAAAATCCCCAGCAGGATTGGAAAATAAACGAGCGCTCGGATTGTCAATACCCTGACTTTTTAAGGCTAAATAGTGCTTACGGATATAATTATCATTTTCCGATTCTTCTATCTCGGCTGCCCGCTGCATTAAATCATCCAATAACTCGATAATATTGATAAAAGTATCCCGAAAAATTCCCGATAAATTAGCCAAAATATCAATGCGCGGGTGTCCAATTTCCCCTAGAGGTTTTAATTCATACCTGACAATTCTTCCCGTCCCCTCTTTCACCGGTTCCGCACCGACTAATTCTAAGAGAATACCCAGGGATTCACCCTTAGTTTTAATCACATCTAATCCCCAGAGTAAAACCGCTACAGTTTCAGGATATTTTCCTTTTTCAGTTAGGTTTTGTTCTAGCAGTTTTTTGGCGATTTCTCGTCCACGGGTGTAGGCGGCTGGGGAAGGCATCCGGTAGGGGTCTAAAGCGTGTATATTGCGTCCTGTGGGCAAAACTCCCGCACCATCCCGGAGTAAATCACCCCCCGGTGCCGGGGGTACATATTCCCCATTTAATCCCCGCAAAAGATTAGTTAACTCTTCGCTATTTTGTCCTAATAAATTTTTAATAGCAATGCCTTCTTTAAGCTTTTCATTGGTTGCTTCATCAGCGAGAATTTGCTGAAATTCTCGCTCAGATAAATCGGTAAAATAAGCATCAAGATAACCTTTTAATTCTTCCTGATTGGGAGCAGTTCCTAGTATGTGTAATCCAGAAGAAAATAGTCTTTGTTCGACAATTTGTAGGTAATTATAAACCTTGACAAAATAATCAGTTAGTGCATATCGGCTAAATAATTTGGCATTTTCTAAAGTGAATTCTATTCCCTGTTTTTCTGCTTCCAGAAAAGGACAATCTTTAGAGATACCTGTATCAATAATCTTTTGTAGAATACTATCTCTTAAAGCGTAATTTTTTTCAGGATTTTCTCGAAACTCGGCAATCAAATCTCGTAAAATCATCAATTCTTTATATAATCCCGCTCGTCCGTAGGGAGGCACATTATGGGAAATTAACACCCCATAACCGCGACGTTTAGCTAGGATAGATTCCGATGGATTATTAGCGGCATAAATATATAAATTAGGTAAATCTCCTAATAAAATATCTGACCAAGAATAACCAGTATTTCCCAGGGGTGAACCGGGCAGCCATTCGACAGTTCCGTGCATACCAAAATGAACAAGCGCATCGGTCTTAAAATCTTTTTGTAACCACTGATAAAAGGCTGCATACTGAGGGTGAGGAGTTAAATCTTTTTCAAACATTAACCGCATCGGATCCCCAGCAATTCCTAAAGGTGGTTGCACTCCAATCCAGATATTACCTAACTCAATCCCCCCTAAATGATACTGGTCGCCAATAGTTTTTATCCCAGCATCTTTCAGAGATTTCCAGTGTTTTTCAATGCGAGAAGTTAACAGATAACCTAGCCAATTTTCTAAAGTTTCTATCGATAAACGATTTTGTTTAGAGAGATTTTCATCATCGGCAAATTTAACTTTTTGAATAATTTCTTCCCCGTCTTCGGGAATCGTTCCCAGATTATAACCCTGCGCTTGTAAAGCTTGTAAAAACTTAACTAAACTCCGGGGAACATTTAATAAAGCTGCCGTACCAACTGCCCCATAACCAGGCGGAAATCCATAGATAATGATGGCTATTTTGCGGTCTTGGGGAGGGGTTTTATGTAACTTAATCCAACTATTTAAACGTCCAGTTAAACGCTGTAATCTTTCGGGGATTAAATAGATAGTTTCCCCCACTAATCCCCCCAGAGGAATCGTATCAATTGCCCCATCTAATTCAGGTAAAGCGTATAGAACCACACTCTGTAAACCACCGATTCCCTGTCTTGTCCAAGAATAAATATCTTGAATCAATAAAGGGGCAGCGATAAGATAAGGAATATTTTTAGCCGACAGAATTCGTTTAGCCACTTCTACCTGTCTTCCTGCTTCCATAGAACCCGCGGGACCCCCCACCAAAGGAAATCCAATCGTCGAAACAATTGCATCTACTGTCACCGCATCTTCACTTAAAGAAGGAGTTTCAATGATTCCTTTTTTTCTTTGCTGAATTTCGTAGTCTGTGGTCAACCAATCCCGAACAATTGTATGGCCTTCCACTCCGTTAATAAATACGGGTAGGGGAATTAAATTAGCCGTTTCAAAATGACGGATTAATTGATTAATATAGGGCAGTTTACTGATAACGTGCTTCCGATAAAGCAGCAGAGCAACCACTGGTTTATCAAGGGATTTATTTTTTTTATACCAAGTCAAATATTCTTGGGGAGTAAGAAAATAACCCTGATAATCGGGGTGTAATAGTCCCTTATTGGGAGTTTCGATCACTTCGGGTATTTCCTGTACTTTTAATCCTAGATATTTTTGGGCAATTACCCAACACATAGCTGCAACATTTTCGGTTCCTCCCGCATTCCAATAACCGTAAATAATTAACCAATTACGCAAATCTTGAACTTTTTTAGCGGGAATAAATTTCAGCAGTTTCGGGCCGGTTTTGAGGAAACTGAGATAACCGGCTAACTTATCTTCTTCCTTGCCACTGGAAAATTTACTCAAGATAAATTGAATTGGTTTTGGCATTCCTTTGGGTTTATCACCGATGGCAAATTCTCCCAAACGGGTTAAACTCATTAACTCTAAAGCAGACTCAAAAACTAAGCGAATCGGAATCTCTGCCGCTCGTTGCCGCAGCCAAGTAACTTGATCGTAATCAAAGATCAAACTAGCAAAAAAAACGTCGGCAGTGGCTAAAGCTTGCTCGACTATTTCCGGTTCGCTAGTCAAGGATTTATCGCTGAATACTTTTACTTCTAAATCGGGACATTTAGAACTAGCCAACAGGCCCGATTGCCGATATAAATTACTGTTAAAGGTTTCAAAGCCAACAATTAAAACAATGCTTTTCATAAGAATATATTTTTATACTAAATCTGGTTATTAAAAACTGATTATTTATTCCCCCTTTTGCATGAGTGCCTCTCCTGATATGTAGCCTATACTCAACGGATTTAGTATTACTTGCGATTTTATCACTCAATCCAAGCCTTTGGGGGGTTCTATCCCCCAAACCCCGGAGCGCATTAGTTTTTCGGTGGGATGCTTACACGCAGCCGCTGACGCATCTATAATAATTTAAGAGCCACTGCACTTGCAGGAGTGCCTGTCCTGATATGTAGCCTGATTTAGTATTAGATCAATCAGGGTGGGTTATCCTGCCTGAAAACACCCCCTGAAATGATCATAACGACAAACTAATAATAACTGCCGGATTTGCGATGATGGATAGCGGTTAAACCCTGGTGTAAAACCTTGCCTTTTTCTGCGATCGCATAAAGCAGCCAATGATCACCGCACTCCATTCGTTGTTCCACCCGACATTCCAGATAAGCGAGCGCTTCGGCCAGAATCGGCCCACCGTTCTCAGCTTTAGTGGTTTCGATATTAGCGAAACGATCTTCTCCTGGAGTAAAAGGTTTAAGAAAATGCTTCATTAAAGCTAAATGTTGACCTTCTTGGAGGATATTAAGGACAAAAGGGGTACCGCTATAAAGCAGAGACTCGATCGCTCGTTCTTTCGCCACGGCAATAGTCAATCCGGGGGGGGTAAACGTCGCTTGCGACACCCAAGAGGCTAACATGGCGCCGCGCAATTCCCCCAATTCGCAGGTGACGATACAGAGAGAACCCACCAAACGGCCGAGGGACTGCGATCGCCGATCGCTTTGGGATTGGTTAACATTAGTTTTCGGTTGTCTGCTTTTGCGAGCTTTTTTGACTGCTTGAGCGAAATCGGTTCCCGCTTCCTCACAGGTCTTTAAAATTGCCTCTGTGGGTTTAAATTTAACCCGAATTGGCTCAAAACCGAAGCGATAACCGCCATCCCGGAATTTACCTTCCAAAAGATCGATCGCTTCACCACTCCAACCGTAGGAGCCAAAAACCCCCACCAGCTTGCTTTTATCGCCATTGGACAGGGTAATCCCCAAGGCGGTTTGGATGGGAGTCGGTGCGTGTCCTCCCAAAGTGGGGGAACCAAAGATAAAACCGACACTTTTTTCGATCGCCGTTTTGATCTCGTCCGGTTCAGCGAACTCGGCATTAATCGCCGTGACTGCTACTCCCGCTTTCGTGATTCCCATCGCGATCGCTTGAGCAAGGGTGGCGGTGTTGCCGTAGGCACTGGCATAAATCAGGGCGATTGTCAACTCTTGATACTTTTGTACTGCCAACCATTGTTGATAGGAAAGGGTCAATTCGTGCATCCCGTAACGCACCAGAGGCCCGTGACCAACGGCATAAAATAAGGGCGATTTAGCGGCTAATTTCTCCAAAGCGTTGCTAATTTGGCTGGCATAGGGAGCCATGAGACAATCAAAATAATAACGCCGATCTTCGTTATAAACGCTCCAACCCTCATCAAAAATTTGGTCGCCACAAACGTGCGATCCGAATAATTTATCGGTGTAGAGAATATCGGTTTTGCTGTCGTAGGTACAGAGTTGATCGGGAAATCTGGGGTTAGGAGTGGGGATAAATTCTAATTGATGGTTTGCCCCTAAATTTAATATTTCTTCCCCCTTGACAACCAACAGATTTAATGCTTCGGTTTCAAGAATTTTTTTCAGGGAAATTGCCCCTGGATTAGAACAAACAAAAGTGACTTGAGGAGCGATTTCCAAAAGTGCCTTGAGGGTGACGGCACGATTGGGGTTAACGTGACCGAGAATAATATAATCAATAGTTTTCGGATCGATTCTTTTAGTTAAAGCCTCTAAAAATATAGCCGAGAATGATTCCCCCGGTGGATCAAAAAGAGCGACTTTTTCACATTTAATCAGATAACTATTGGCCGTAGTTCCCTTTTGTAATCCGTATTCTATCTCGAATTTTAACCGGTCCCAAGTGCGGGAACGAAAGACAAAAGTATCGACGGCGATCGGTGCTACTTGTACATCTCTCGGTTTGACAATTGCATTATTCATAATCTTAGTTACCAGTTATCAGTTAAGTAGTCAATTAATTAAGCGGCAACTTGAGGCTGTCATCATTTTTTACTAGGCAAGTTTGGCATCAAAGTCAACACTTGATTTTTGACTAAATACAGCCTTTTATCGCTAGAGACGAGTGGGGAAATTTACAGGTTATCTTACCAGCCGGAAGGACATCAATATCTAAAGTACACTATCTCTGGGAAGAAACCTAGCTTCTGGCAATTTGTTCGCAGGTGAGGATCCCATCTGGGGGGATTTGCCAGTCTATTGAGAAATTCTAAAGGGAAGGTGATCCCCAGAAGGGAAGTGCTAGTCTGAGGGAAACCCTGCTCTCTCCCTATCAGGCAAAGTTTTTATGAGCTATCAGCACTCGTCTTTTGACTGCACTAGCGCCAATTTTGAGAAAGCCGCTTTGAGTCATTTTCGCACTCTTGTGGCTTTTTTACCGGATAATTGCCGTCTTTACCGGCAAACCTGGGAATTTTCCACGGTTCTCTGTCTCGATTTTCTAGCCTGTTTGCAGGGACTAGCGATCACTCGTCAAAATTTCGCCCATCTAGTTAATGTGACACAAGAACTGGGTTTAGGTCAAGCAATTATTTTAAAAGTAGGCAATAAAATCGTTGAGTGGCATCGTTTAAGCTAAAATCTCAATTTTCGACAATCCCAACAGTCTAGAAAAAAATCGGCTCTCTCTGTTCTTTGTGTCTCTGTGGTTTATCTTTAACGCTGCTGACATAACCCAATAAAAAGGTAGATTGTCGGCTATTCTAAAACTGTTTAAGTTGAGAAAAAGCTCCGATAATTTGACCAAGGCTAATACCACCATCATTAGTGGGAACAGTTTGCTGCCAGTAGGGTTGAAATCCCGAAGCTTGTAAGCGATTAATTGTTCTTTCCGTCAGATAACGATTTTGAAAACAGCCTCCCGTCAGGAGAATTTTTTCTCTACCTATTTGGTGTGCAATTTCTACAATAATCTCACTTAAACTATTATGAAATTTAGCGGCAATTATACCGATTTGTACTTGTTTTTCTAAATCTTCAACAACTCCTAAAATTATCTGATTCCAATCAATAACTATGGGGTACTCAGCGGATAAAGAAAAATTATAATATTCTTCCGTTTTAATGCCATCAAGGGAAAATTCTAACTGCATTGCTGCCTGTCCATCAAAACTTAATTGATAACATAAACCTAGAATCGCCGCCACGCCATCAAACAAACGCCCGACACTAGAAGTTAAAGGACAATTAATTTTTTTGGTTAACATTTGCCTAAAAATCGACCATTCCTGTTCACTAAAAGCTGAGTTTATCTTATCAGTATTTTCCATAACTTCTAGTAATCCTAAAGCCACTCGTCTGGGTTCTTTAACTGCTTTTTCTCCTCCCAGTAGTGGCCAGGGTTTAAAATGGGCGACTCGCTGCCAAGAATCGGCAGCAATATGGATAAATTCTCCCCCCCAAATTGTGCCGTCTAAACCGTATCCTGTTCCATCCCAAGCAACCCCTAAAACCGGAGGTTGTAGCTGATGTTCTGCCATGCAGGATAAAACGTGAGCGTAATGGTGTTGAATGGGAATAACGGGCAAATTTAAGCTATAAGCGTACTTTGTCGCTAGATATTCAGGATGAGAATCACAGGCAATAATTTCCGGTACAAACTCGTATAATTTTTTTAAACTATCGAGGATATTTTCAAAATGATTGACGGCATTAACTGTATCTAAATCGCCGATATGTTGACTGATAAAAACTTGATTTTTTTGGTAGATAGCCACGGTATTTTTAAAATAACTTCCCACGGCTAGAATCGGAGGAAAATCTCCCTCATTAACTTTAATGGGAAAGGGAGCATATCCCCGCGCTCGCCGCAAAATCATCGCTTTTCCCGCTATTTCCCTGATAATAGAGTCATCCACTGGTCGAACTATGGGACGATTATGAACTAGAAATAAATCGGCGATAGTTCCTAATTTTTCTAAAGCTTCTTTTTCCTCAATACAGATAGGTTCATCGGCTAGATTACCACTGGTTGCTACAATAGGAAAGCCTAATTCTGCTAATAAAAGATGGTGTAGGGGTGTATAGGGTAACATGACTCCTAGATAGGGATTACCCGGAGAAACGGCAGCAGAAAGATAATTGTTTCTTTGTTTAATCAGGACAATTGCCGCAGCAGGAGACTGCAATAATTGCGATTCTAAAGAAGATACATAACCGTGTTTTTTAACTAACTCAAGATTAGGATACATCACGGCAAAAGGTTTATCTGGTCGCTGTTTACGTTGTCGCAATTTTTGCACTGCTTCCGTATTTCTTGCATCGACAACTAGGTGAAATCCTCCTAATCCTTTGATCGCTATAATTTTTCCCTGTTTAATTGCTCTAGCAGTGGCGATTAAAGCTTGATCTTTTTCCGCTAATACAGAGCCTTGACTATCTAAAAGACTAATTTGGGGTCCGCAACGAGGACAGGCATTCGGTTGGGCATGAAAACGGCGATCCAGAGGGTTTTCGTATTCCCTTTGACATTCGGAACACTGATTAAAACCCCTCATAGTTGTGGCACTGCGATCATAGGGTAAACTCTCGATAATACTGTAGCGAGGACCGCAGTTAGTGCAGTTAGTAAAAGGATAGCGATAACGACGATTATTGGGGTCAAAAATATCGGCTAAACAATCGGGACAAGTGGCTAAATCAGGCAGAACCATTGTATTTTTTTCACCGCCGCTGCTATGACGTATGCTAAAGTTTTGATAACCGATAGGATTTAACCATTGAGTCTCAATATTTTCAATTAGTGATCGAGGGGGTTTTTCTAAAGATAATCGAGTCAAAAAAGTTTCTAGTTTGTCTTGATCGCCCTCGACTTCAATAAACACTCCTGCTGCTGTATTATTCACCCAACCAGTTAGGTTTAATTCCGTTGCTAATCGATAAACAAAAGGACGAAAACCGACCCCTTGTACTGCCCCGCGCACAATTAAAGCTAATCGCTGATCGGATTGAATGCTCTGATTATTCATAAAGATTTAACGGAGAAATTATCAAATCTATACCTGATTACTTTTCCCGTTATACTAAACTTTCGCTAATCACCCGACAGCATTCTTCCACACTGTCCCTTTTTTCCATAGCTATCACTAAAGCTTGATAGGCAGTCTGTTGTTTTTCTAAAAGAGTTTTTGCCTGTAATAAACTCCAGCGCTCTTTTTGAGCATAATTACTCTCAGGAACCCCCGCTAATTTTAAGGCCGATTGCAGATAAAATCGATCGCTTTCTCCCCCCTCCGCTTTACCATAAACTAAGGTTTCGGCAGCAATTCCCGCCATCCACACCGTAGAAATTCTCTCTAAAAAAGCAGGAAAATCGGTAAAGTTCTTGACTTTTTGCTCTAAATCTGCTAGACCAAATTGAACACCGCCGACTCCCTCCTGGCCTTGACGAAAGGCTTCCCAAGCGGTCAAACTATAACTGGCGATCGGAATGCCCAAAATATAAGCGGTGAGAAAATGTCCGGCTTCGTGGTGAATAACTCTTTGACGGTGTTTACTGGGAGAAAGAGCATCCAGTAGTAAAGTCACGCCCCGGTTATTAAAAGTGAGAGTATCAACGGTAACTAATCCCAAGAGGCTAAGAGTAGCTAAAGCGGGGACAAAAGGCGAAATAGACAGCAAAGGAGTGACAAATACGGAAAGAGTGATCGAAAAAACGGTAATCGCGATCAGATTTAAAGCTGTCTGTTCCATAAAAATTAATAAAAATATACAAATGCTTAATACTATGTTACATTGCCTAGTTTTATTTTCCCCGAATCAACCAACCAATTACCCCACCCACAAAAGCAGTCACAATCGATATACCGATCTGTTTCCAGTTTTTTACTTCCCCAATTTTTTCGGCTAAATCGGGAATTTTTCCCACGGATGCCTCGATGAGTTGCACTCTTTCATTTAAACCGGTGATTTTTGCGTCTAAAGTCCTGATTTCTCCCTTAATTTCCGTCTGTCCTATCTCTAAGACCTGAATTTCTCTTTTGATCTCTCCGACGCTATTCTCGATCGCTTTTTGTCCACTCTCCAGAGAGGTTAAACGAGTTTCGATCGCTTTTTGTCCATTGATAATCAGATTTTCTAACCTTTTTAGGTCATTTTCCGTAAAAGCCGTCATCAGCTAAACTCCTAATAGATTAATTTTTTCTCCTCTTGAGATTGAGTCGATCGTTGACTAATTTAATTATGGAGTCAAAATCAAACTGTTACCCACTGATAGTTCTAGGTTCGACGCGGCAATAGGGATTTAGGGTGATAGGGAAATTTCCCCCACTTCCCCAATTCCCCACCTCTCCTTTACCATAAATAAACATTATTGTTTTCCTGTATGGATAACTTTTATTGATGAACATTGATCGCACTATCCAACTAGCTCATCAATTAGCGGACGCGTCTGGAGAGATTATCCGGCGCTATTTTCGGCGGCCCCATCTAGAAACCGAGACCAAACTCGATCAAGTTTCCTCAATAGTAACAATCGCCGATCGAGAAGCTGAGGAGGCGATGGTGGCGATTATTCAGCGAGAACTACCCGAAGATGGGGTTATTAGGGAAGAAGGAGCCAATATTCCCTCCCAAAGTGGTCGTTATTGGGTGTTGGATCCGATCGATGGCACATCCTCTTTTGTCAAGGGATTACCGATTTTTGGGACTTTAATCGGCCTAGTGGCAGAAAATCAACCGATTTTAGGAATTGTCGATCAACCGATTTTAGGCGATCGCTGGTTAGGAGTGAAGGGAAAAGCGAGTCTTTATAATAACCAGATGATTGTTAATCCCTACCGTCAGGATCGGGAACTTGTCTTAAAAAATGCCTGTTTAGCCTCCACCACTCCCTTAATGTTTATCACAGAACGACAACAAGCGATCGCTCGTCAGCTGCAAAGTGTCTGTAAACGTAGCGCTTTTGGGGGTGATTGTTATAACTATATGATGTTAGCCACTGGCTGCACTGCCATGCCGATGGTAATCCTAGAATCAGACCTGAAATACTACGATTTTTGCGCTTTAATCCCGATTATTGAAGGTGCGGGCGGAATAATTAGCGATTGGTCTGGTAATCCCCTACAAGCTGATTCTAGCGAAGTTTTAGCCGTCTCTAATTCGGGTTTATGGCGGCAGGTTTTAGAACAAATCAGCAGAGTGGGTTAGTGCGAATGCCAAGATAATTAATCAACAGCTAACCCACCCCTGCGGCAATTAAACCGTGGCTAATTGAGGTTGGGGACGTTTGCTGTTACGGATACCTTCGATCGCCGCTGCGTAATCAGGGGCATTAAATACCGCCGAACCTGCTACGATCGCATTAGCACCCGCTTCGAGAACTTGCCAAGTATTAGCCGGTTTTAAGCCGCCATCCACTTCAATCCAGGGATCTAAGCCTTTTTCATCGCAGATTTGACGTAATTGACGGATTTTGGGGACAACTTCCGGGATAAAACTCTGGCCACCAAAACCGGGGTTAACGCTCATAATTAGGACTAAATCGCACAAATGCAGCACATATTCGATTAAATCTAAGGGAGTGGAGGGATTTAACACCACACCCGCTTGTTTACCGAGTTCGCGGATTTGGCAAAGAGTACGATGGAGGTGGGGAGAAGCATTATGTTCAGCGTGAACAGAAATAATGTCAGCACCAGCTTTCGCAAAGTCAGCCACATATTTTTCCGGTTCCACGATCATTAAATGCACATCTAAAGGTTTTTTCGTATAGGGACGAATAGCGGAGACAATCAGGGGTCCGATGGTGATATTCGGGACAAAACGACCATCCATCACATCAACGTGAATCCAATCGGCTCCTGCCTTATCCACAGCCTCGATATCGGCTCCTAATTTACTAAAATCCGCCGATAGGATCGAGGGAGAGACAACGATCGACTTCGAGCTTCCGTTTTGGGTCATGGCTAACTATAGAATTTTGTGTTTATATTTTCGTAACAATATTATCAGCAATCAGTGATCAGGAGTCAGGAGATTATTTTTATTTATTCTCCCGACACCCCACACCCTACACCCCACCTACCTAGATTTGCGAACTTTTTTGTCGAAACCGGATCATAAACTTTAAAAATAGGCATGATGGGAATAGTTGAGAGCGAGGGGGTGGAAAGATGGATAAACTGGTAGCTTTGTAGTTATATATACTTGGCGATCTCAGGAATTCACGCTACCCTAGGTTTCGGGTTCTTTACATTTTGTTACTTAACATCCGTAAAAAAACTTGGTTCACATACCTTATTTTCTCAAGAAAGAATCTTAAAAAAGTATTAAGGTTTTATAATTGAGGAGTGTTGTCAGGAGGAACATTGTGTTTAAACGACTTGCAGAACAGCATCGCCAACTGGTCAAAGACTTAGTCATGGATTTACAGGCCTTAGCGATTGCGCTAGAAAATCAAGGTTATCTAGCATCTTGCTACACCTGTGGCGGTCAAATGAACAGCGCATCCTTTATGGTCGGATTGGGGGAAACCCATCTAATTCGGTTTCTCGTGTCCGATTACGGCATCACCTGGACAGAAATGCGCGATGATCGAGAGTTAATGAAACTCGAAGGTGCGGAAGCCATCAGCCAACTAGAGGAATTAGCCAATCTGATTAAATATCAAATTTCGCCGGCGGAATTTATTGGCAAAAAACCCTCCTCCGTGCTGCAACAGTTACAGACGATTTAACCGCAGATGTTACCTAGACTTGTATGTTTAGTGAACTTTTTCCCTAACCTTTCAGCCAACTGTTAGCTAGATAGGCCATTCGTTTTATCTCTTTTCGTCCCCGAGAGACGGAATCGAGGATCATGCCACAGGTCAAACTTAAAAAGGCTAAAAGCATGATCGAGGCCGATAAAATAGCGGTGGGGAAACGTGGTACTAAGCCGGTTTCGAGGTATTCAAACAGGACGGGAATCGCTAAGAGGAGGGAAATAACCGCCAAAATCAGCGAGACAAGGCTAAAAAAGAGAAAAGGACGAATTTCTTTAAATAGTAGGATAGCGGTTCCCAATACCCGCCAGCCATCTTGAAAGGTTTTTAACTTGCTTTGGGAACCTTCGGGACGTTCTCCGTAGAGGGTTGGTTCTTCAGCGAAGGGAATTTTTAATTCTAAAGCGTGGATAGTTAACTCGGTTTCAATCTCGAAACCATTGGATAAAGCGGGAAAAGATTTGACGAAACGACGAGAAAAGATGCGATAACCGGAGAGCATATCGATTAAACGCGCTCCAAACAGAAATTTCACCAATCCCGTTAAAAATAGATTACCGGCCCGATGACCCGGACGATAAGCCTGGGATGATTTTACCGCTTCCCGACGCGCCCCGACGACCATATCCAATTGTTCCCGCAGCATTCGTTCAATTAAGCGTTGTACTGCCGCAATTTCGTAGGTATCATCCCCATCGATGAGAATATAGATATCGGCTTCGATATCGGCAAACATCCGCCGGACAACATTGCCTTTCCCCGGTTGGATTTCCTGACGCACGATCGCCCCCGCTTTCAGGGCCTCGGTCACGGTATCATCGGTAGAGCGGTTGTTATAGACATAAATTGCCGCTTCTGGTAAAAAAGTTTGAAATTGCGAGACCACTTTAGCGATCGTTAGTTCTTCGTTGTAACAGGGAATAATCGCAGCGATACGGTAGTTTTGCAAGGAAATCGGCGGAATAGCGGTCATTTCGATCATGGCTGACGACAATGTTTAATGATGGTTAGGGGGGTGTCTTGGCGTTGGACAGCGTGAACAGTGGGACAATGGGGGAAAGCTTGGAAATAATCGTATCGGGATAAACCCATGTAATAATCGGGGTCGGGGGCCTTTCCCCAAGCAAAGTCATCTCGATAGATCATTGTCAAGTTTTTTTGGTAGTCTTGTACCATTTCCGCCGCAAACATCGGACCGGCAACGACTATGGTAGAGTTAGCGGCGGCATTTTGATTAAGCCATTCCATCCCCTCTTTGAGACTTAATCCCCAGTAATCGGTTTCCTGTTGACCTTGGGTAGCTTTTAAGCCTCCGTAGGCGCGATTATAGTAGGTGTACTCGTAGGGATGCAGGCTAATCATGTCATAGACAATGACGCTAAAGTTGAGAATTAGCAGGGTCGTTAGAAAGATTTTTATTGACTTTCGCTTGAGTTTATGGTATGTCCAAATAATGGCCGTGGATGCGATCGCTGCTAGGGCGGGAATGACAAATAAAAAGTGACGGATGCCGTCGTAGAGAGTGGATTGACGCAGGATAGCAACGCTAGGCAGTAAAAACGCTTGCAGTAGGGTGATTATAGCGCAAGCACGCTGGTTTGGCGTTAATTTGGTGATTTTTGTCAAAATCACCATTACACCGACCAAGACGGCGATTTGCAGCAGGACGGGGGTGGTGAGGGAAAATAGCCGGGGTAGATAGTACCAAGGTAGGGAACGACCGGGGATATTTTGACCGTCAAAAAGAACCTTATTATCCCAGATGTTAAACTTGGACATGAGAGTTATCGCTTCGATAAACCAAGTAATCGGGTTTCTCCAAGCGGCAGGATGGACAATATAGGTGGTTATTGCCCAAAAAAGTATAATAACTGCGTATAGGGGCAGAAAACGCCAGACAGTTTTGGGGAGGGTTTTGATATCCCATCGGGCCACCAGATGGGCGAAGATGAGATAAAAGAGGATAAAAAAGCCACCGATGCGAATTCCGGTGATTAAACCAGCGAGAACCCCGTAGAGGCAAGAATAAACGGTTAAACGGTTAAATCCTAGTTTAATAGCCTGATTTTCGGACTGAAAATATTTATCTAGTAATAGGGAACCAGCGAAGGTACCGAGGGTGAACATGGCTGCAAAGGGTATATCTTTGGGATTAAAGAAGCTATGACCCCAAAAAGCGGGAAATAGGGCTAAAATTAGCGCACCTAACCAAGCAGATTCGATTCCTGCTAGGATAGCGACGATTCCCACCACGGATAGATAGGTAATCAGGGAAAAAAGAAAGGTGACGACGTGCTTAACCCGGGTTATTTGCCAGATCCTCGATAGCCATTTATCCTTATCGGTGGGATTGGGGGGAAGATTAGCAGTAGCAGGAAAATAATTTTCTTTGGTTTCGTAGATTAGTTGGGAGATGTAGTTAAAATAAAAGCCGTAATGACGCGACATTTCTGATATGGGCTTGTTTTCTCGGATATATTCGAGATTATGATTGACCATATCCACTTCGATCGGTTCGTCCCAAGTGATACCATAGTTTCCGACTACCGATAAACCAATTATCGCCAGAACTAGGATGACCGATAGAATTTTTAGATAAGCTTGCTTGACCGAGATTAACCCTTTTTCGGACTTCATGGGCGATCGAGTCAGTATGGTTGGCAATTCTATCACCTTAGTATATCAAAATTTTGTCAACTTGCGCAAAGACGTTTTTGGGAGTTAAAAGTTTCCGTTTGTATTTGTTAGCCAAACATGGTATATCAAGTAAAAAGCTATCAACTCAAAGGCCGACTCGTCCCAGAGCTAGTAATTAGTCTAATGGCACAAGAACGGGTTATTTTTCTCGTCAAATTCACCAGAACTATTGATTAAATTATGGCATTATTAAAACGGTTCTCCCTCACTCATCCCCTCCTCTGGGCAGTAGTTTATTTTATCGCACTAGGAATTATCTCGGTTATTTTAGGTCAAGATGTCAGCTGGGATTTACGCAATTATCATTTTTATAATCCCTATATGTTGTTAACGGGACGTTTTAAGTATGATGTCCTCCCAGCACAGATACAAACTTTCTTTAATCCTTTGATGGATGTTCCTTTTTTCGTTGCTATCTATTACTTAAAACTACCTCCTGTGGTCGTCGGTTTTTTCTTGGGAGGTTTCCATGGATTAAATCAGTGGTTGGTTCATTTAATCACTTATCACTCCTTCGATAAAGTTTCCGAAAGATACAAGATAACTTTAAGCATAGCGGCAGCAATTACCAGTATTTTTGGGGCAGCATTTCTATCAGAGTTGGGAACCAGTATCGGTGATAGTACCAGCAGTGTTTTTGTTTTGGCAGGATTATTTTTAATAATCGCTTGTCTTGGTCATAATCAACCAGTTAAGCTTAAAACTATAATTTTCGCAGGATTGCTTTTAGGACTAGCAACGGGACTAAAATTGACCACAGCATTGTATAGTATCAGTTTAATCGTGGCGATTAGTTTTTTAACCACTACCATCCAGGAAAAGCTGCGTAATCTTCTGTCCTTAATTTTCTCTATGGCTGTGGGATTTTCCCTGACGATGGGTTATTGGATAATCCTAATGTGGACTAATTTTGCTAATCCTCTTTTTCCCTTCTTCAACAAAATTTTTCAATCTCCTTATATCGAAACAGATTTTAACCTACAAGATGCACGCTTTTTACCGAAAGATGTTTGGCAATTTTTATTTTATCCCTTTTATTTTGTGCAGGAACAAACCCTAGTGGCTGAGGTAAAATTTAAAGAGACTCGTTTTGCTGTTGCCTATCTTTTAATTGTTATTCTTCTGGGAGTGATTATTTATCAGTACACCTCTCGCCGTTCTCTGGATAAAAAAAATAATTTAGTCCATTTACCTATTCTCGGATTTTTATTACCTTTTTATTGTAGTGCCTATCTGATCTGGTTAAAGGGTTTTTCTATATATCGTTACTTGATGGTTTTAGAGTTAATCACACCAGTTTTAATTATTTTGATTATTGCCTATCTTTATCCTCATAAAAGGACAGTTTTGATAATCTTGTTCGCTATTTTTTCCTTAATTGCCGCTACAGTCAAACCCTTAGACTGGTGGAGAATGGGATGGTCATATAATTATTTTGGTATCGATAGTCAAGCATTAAAACCCTACGAAAATTCCACGATTGTTATGTGGGGAGATGAAGGAACATCTTTTATCGTTCCTTATTTTCCTGCCTCGACTCGTTTTGTGCGATTGCGAGGAAATATGGGAGTCAGTGAGGGAACTTTAATGCGAAAAAATGCCGAGACATTTATTGCTAATACTCCCCCAGAATCTCTCTACATTCTCCAGACGGACTTTAATAAAAAATCCCTTGATATAGTAGAAGATTTGGCTAAAGAAAATCTCGTTATTGATTTCCAAAATTGTCAACCTTTTCCCACCAAAATTGAAAACTTTAATCTCTGTCGTCTTCAGAAAAAGTAATCCTCCCAGAAAAGCCATTCTCTAACCATTGTTAATTGCCAGTGACTCCTACCTTTCATCTGTAATGATTTATCTATTGACCGTTAACTACAATTGCGCGGAATTAATTAAGCGTTTAATCGCTTCCCTCAACGATCACTTATCTGCTACTCTCATCATTGTTAACAATTCCACTGAAGATAAAAATATCCAATCTTTAGCAGCGCAAAGAGTCAAAATTATTGAAGCGGGGGAAAATTTAGGATTTGGGAAAGGATGTAATCTGGGACTTGATTGGATTTATCAACAAGACAGAGAAGCTATCGTTTGGTTAGTTAATCCCGACGCTTACTTATTACCAGACTCTCTGGAGAAAGCAGTCAAATTTTTTGGGCAATATCCCGAAGTTTCGATCGCCGGTACAGAAATTTACGAACCGGATGGTAAAATCTGGTTTGGTTGGGGAAAATTCAATGCCAAAATCGGCACAATTAACGTAGTAGAGAAATCCTTAGACTATCGGGATAAACCCTATCTTATTCCCGACTGGGTGACGGGATGCAGTTTATTAATTAATTTCTCTAATTTTTCCACTTGTCCCCATTTCGATCCCGATTACTTTCTCTACTACGAAGACTTTGATTTTTCCCGAAGATACGCAAATCAAGGCTATTTAGTCGTTGTTACCAATCAGATTAAAATCATTCATGAACCATCTTCTATCACCCGTCGCTATGGTTATCTAAGACTAACTCATAATATCTATAGCTATCTTCTCAGTCTCGAAAAACATACGACTTTAACTATCCTTGTTTATCGCTTGCTGCGGATGAGTTTTATGTCTTTACTGATCCTTCCCATTAAACCAAAATTCTCCCTAGCCAAGTTACAAGGAATTCAACTCTATTGTCAAAGAATTATCACTAAACCGCGTCTAGGTTGAAACCCGTAGTTTTCTTGTGTTTTGCCTCTTGCCTCATTTCAACAAGCAATTTAAAGGCGCGGGCAGCTTATCTAGCTGATGGCTTCAAATATTACAAAAATTTTACAAGTTGCGTTAAAATCACCCCTAGCGATGAAACGCAGCACTTTTGTAACTGTTGAAACCGAGATTAATATGCTAAATAGGTCAATTACGGCCGAGAAAACCGAGGAATTCGCTCCTGCTGACCTGCAAGACCTGCTAGACTGTACCGATAGCTTTGTTAACCGTCATATTGGGCCGACGGAGACAGAAATCGAGAAAATGCTGGCGGTTTTGGGTGTTGCTACCGTGGAGGAATTAATCGCTAAAACTGTCCCGTCAGGAATTCGTTTACAAAAAAGCCTTAATTTACCACCTGCCTTGAGTGAATACGCCGCTCTTGCCCAATTAAAAGCTATTGCCTCCAAAAATCAGGTATTTCGCTCCTTTATTGGCATGGGCTATCATGACTGTATCACCCCGCCGGTAATTCTCCGCAACATCTTAGAAAATCCGGGTTGGTACACCGCCTATACTCCCTATCAAGCGGAAATCGCCCAAGGACGCTTAGAAGCTCTCCTAAACTTCCAAACTCTCATCACTAGCTTAACCGGTCTCGAAATTGCTAACGCTTCCCTCCTCGATGAAGGAACAGCAGCCGCGGAAGCGATGACTATGAGTTACGGACTGTGTAAAACTAAAGCCAATGCTTTCTTTATCTCCAGTAGTTGCCATCCTCAAACAATTGAAGTTGTTAAAACCAGAGCGATTCCTTTAGGTATTGACATTATTATCGAGGATCACCGTCTCTTTGACTTCCAAACGCCGATTTTTGGCGCACTATTACAGTATCCAGCCACCGATGGCGTAATTTATGACTATCGGGAATTTATCGCCAAAGCGCAGGAAAATGGGGCTTTAGTAACCGTTGCCGCCGATATTCTCAGTTTAGCCCTGTTGACTCCCCCCGGCGAATTGGGGGCCGATATTGCCGTGGGTAGCAGTCAACGCTTTGGGGTTCCTTTGGGTTATGGGGGTCCCCATGCCGCCTATTTTGCCACCAAAGATGCCTATAAACGCAGTATTCCGGGGCGCATTGTCGGGGTATCGAAGGATAGTCAGGGTAAACCCGCACTGCGTTTAGCTTTGCAAACCAGGGAACAACATATCCGCCGGGATAAAGCCACCAGTAATATTTGTACCGCACAGGTGTTACTAGCGGTGATTGCTTCCATGTACGCGGTCTATCATGGACCAGAAGGAATCAAGAAAATCGCCCAAAGAGTGCAGAAATTAACCGCTTTATTGGCAACTGGCTTAAAACAGTTGGGTTATGAGGTGGGTAAAGAACCGCGCTTCGATACGCTCAAAGTGACGCTATCCACGGCAGTTAAGGACATCCTTGCGAAGGCAAAAACCCATAAGATTAATCTGCGTTATTTTGATGACAATAATCTAGGAATTAGTCTCGATGAAACCACCACTCTCAGGGATGTGTGGGATTTATGGCAAATTTTCGCCCTAACCGAGGAATTACCCTTTACCACGGCGGAATTAGTCGAGAAAATTAGTCTAGAATTACCCGCTAATCTAACCCGTACCAGTGCCTATCTTACCGAGCCAGTGTTCAATCGTTACCACTCGGAAACGGAATTACTCAGATATCTGCACCGTCTGGAAACAAAGGATCTAGCCTTAAATACTTCCATGATTCCCCTCGGTTCCTGTACGATGAAACTCAATGCCGTAGCGGAGATGATTCCAGTAACTTGGGCAGAATTCGGCAAATTACACCCTTTTGCCCCGATTGACCAAGCAGAAGGCTATCAACTGCTCTTTCAACAGTTAGAGACTTGGTTAGGGGAAATTACCGGGTTTGATGGCATTTCTCTACAACCGAACGCCGGTTCTCAGGGAGAGTATGCCGGTTTACAGGTGATCCGAGCCTACCATGAAAGTCGCGGTCAAGGTCATCGTCAAATTTGCTTAATTCCTGAGTCCGCTCACGGGACTAATCCTGCCAGCGCTGTTATGTGTGGTATGAAAGTAGTGGCGGTTAATTGCGATTCTCGGGGCAATATTGATATTGATGACCTGAAAACTAAGGCTGAAAAGCATCAGGATAATCTAGCGGCTTTGATGGTGACTTATCCTTCCACTCACGGCGTTTTTGAACAGGGAATTAGCGAAATTTGTGCCTTGATTCATCAATACGGTGGTCAAGTGTATATGGATGGCGCGAATATGAATGCTCAGGTGGGTTTATGTCGTCCGGCGGATTTTGGCGCCGATGTCTGTCACTTGAATCTTCATAAAACTTTCTGTATTCCCCACGGTGGTGGCGGACCCGGTATGGGACCAATCGGGGTAAAATCCCATTTAGTGCCTTTTCTGCCAGATGTTTCCCTAGTTTTGGCGCAATTATCCCCAGAAACCGCTAACGGTAAGCATCAGGACTCGATTGGGGCAATTTCGGCCGCGCCTTGGGGTAGTGCCAGCATTTTGGTGATTTCTTGGATGTATATCGCTATGATGGGGGCAGCTGGCTTGAAAAAAGCGACAGAAGTGGCAATTTTGAACGCTAATTATATGGCTTTTCGTCTGGAGTCAGCCTATCCGGTGTTATTTAAGGGTAGCGCGGGAACGGTTGCCCACGAGTGCGTGATCGATTTACGTCCCCTGAAAAAACAAGCTGGCATCGAGGTGGAAGATGTGGCAAAACGCTTGATGGATTTCGGTTTCCACGCGCCGACGGTTTCTTGGCCCGTGGCGGGTACAATGATGGTGGAACCCACGGAAAGCGAATCTTTGGGCGAATTAGACCGTTTTTGTGAAGCTTTGTTAACTATCTATCAAGAAGTACAAGCGATCGCTAATGGGAGCATGGATCCCCACGATAATCCCTTGAAAAATGCCCCTCACACAGCCGCAGTTTTAACTGCCGATGATTGGAGTCGTCCCTATTCCCGTCAACAGGCAGCCTACCCCCTTTCTTGGCTACAAGATTATAAATTCTGGCCAGTAGTGGGACGGGTTGATAATGCCTACGGGGACAGAAATCTGGTTTGTTCCTGTGAGGGTATGGACGCTTATAAGTAATCACAATTGCTTGATAATATTAGTGGGGTAGTTGCAAATTACCCCGCTTTTTTCTGCTTTTTCGGAACTTGGCCTCTAAAATTAACTAGGAGCTGCTGAAAAACTTTTTCGTGGGGTTAGCAGTAGGGAGTCACTGATAATTGCTGATTGTCAGTATTTGTGCCAATGTGATATAGCGGTAAGCGCTTGAGTGAGATACAAACCAAGCTTTGCCTAGCATGGTTTATAGCTCGTGACACTGTACCTCATACGACTGCACACCGCTATATGCACCCAATTAACAATTAACCTCACTACTACTTCGTCACCAAAAACCAACCGGAATCCGTGGAGCCGATCGCCTTTAACCCTTCTAAATCAGTAGCTTCTTTGGTTTGACGATCGATAATTAGGTAGGGTTGCTTGTGACTTTGCCAATGATTGATTAATTCTTCAGCAGTAAGGGGAAAAACCCGACGACCACTATAAAAATTTAACGAAGGGCGCTCGTAGGCAAAAGCAATATAAACAGGGTGATCGACCGGCACATATTTCTGCACTAAACTCGCCACCGGTTTGACGGGGAAATTCTCATTTAATTCCCAGATCCACAGGGGAGAATTGACAAAAATAAACAAAGAAACAAACATTCCCCAAAGCAAAACCACGCTGAATTGTTCCGATCGCCGGGCTAACAAAATCGCCGTTGTCACCATGGTCAGGGAAAGTGACAATAAGGTTAAAAGAATTAAGGGATGGACAGGTTTGATCGGGGCAAAATTACCAGGGAAATAGGCCATTAAAGCTAATAAACCCGCCACAAAGCCGATCATACCCAAAATAATTGACCAGATTGGATTATAGGGGCGATCGATGGGAAGATTCCCCACCTGCGCCAAGGCATAACCGGCCGCTAAAGCCAAGGCCGGATAGATCGGTAGAATATACCAAGGCAACTTGGTCGCCATTACCGAAACCACCAACAGATAAACACCCGTCCAAACTAACAGTAACTTCGCCCAACTGTAGAGATGTTCCTGACGTGCTAAACGTAAACCCCAAACCGAGAAAATTAACCAAGGCCAACTATATTTAAGAATTTCCAGCAGATAATACCAAAACGGACCACGATGATTGTCCAGATCGTCACTAACTCGCTTTAACTGTTGAACAAAAAGGGAATCGAGAAACTCCCGCTCGTAGTGCCAAAATTGGGCGCTATACCAAGCAAAAGCGGGAGTTGCTCCCAATAACCAACCCGACCAAAAATAGGCAGACGTTAATAACCGGGGAGTATCCCAGAGCAGAAAAATCAAGCCGATACCCGCCAATAATAGCCCCATAATCCCCTTCGTCAGACAAAGGAGGGCAAATCCTAACCCCGCCCCCAGAGCCCAGCGTAAATCGCGCCGTGAGCGCAGTAAACAAACAAACATCAGGATTTCAAAACATAATACCGCTCCATCCAACATGGCTAAACGGCCATGACGCACCACCGGCAAAAAAGTTAAATAGATCAAGGCCGATAGTAAAGCTGGCAAACGAGCCGGAAAAATTTCTCGACCGAGAACATAGAGGAGCGGCACCGATAAAGCTGTTAAAAAAGCGGGAATTAGTCTAGTATTGGCCTCATTGATGCCCCCGAAATGGTAGGTTAGACCGATCAGACTATGAATCAACGGCGGTTTATTTAGGTAGGGATCACCCCAAAAACTGGGAAATAACCAGCGCAATTGTTCCAGTGGGGTTTGGCTAATTTCCTTGGCCACCTGAGCGATGGTGGCTTCATCCCAATCCCGCAAGGGTAAATTACCTAATCCCACTAGATAGATAATTAAGGCCGCTATTAATAATCCCAGTAAACACAGAAATTCTTTAAAATTTTCTCTCTGACGCAATTTATAACTAGAATATCCCCAAGTAAATTTTTGACGGTTCATAAGCTGTTTTATATTTTAAATTTCAGGGGCTAGGGATGGGGAAGTCGGAAGTCGGAAGTGAGGAGTGGGGAGCGGGAAGTGGGGAGAACAAATAAAAATAATCTCCTGTCTCCTGTCTCCTGACGGCTAAAATAACTGATAACTGATTATGTATTGGTATAATGGCGAATTAATCGAGGATGAGCGAATCAGTCTGGGTATTGATGACGTGGGGTTGCTTTATGGAGCCACAATATTTACTACCCTGCGTATCTATCAACAAAGCTTAGATCATCCCCTAACCCATTGGCAAGACCATCTCCAACGTCTACACTCTAGTTTACAAGTTTTCCACTGGTCTGATCCCGATTGGCAGCGAATTCGCCAAGGATCAGAAGAATTATCACGATTCTATCCTGTCCTGAGAATCACAATTTTTCCTGATGGTAGGGAGTGGATTAAAGGCAGATTTTTACCCGAAGATTTAAACCTTAGACAAGAGCAGGGAATTATTGGGTGGGTAATAGATAATCCCGCTTGGCAACGCGTTTTAGGAGAACATAAAACTGGTAATTATTTAACCACTTGGTTAGCGTCACAAACTGCTCAAAAAAAAGGAGCACAAGAAGCGATATTAGTCGATCAATTGGGGAATTGGTTAGAAACTAGCACGGGTAATTTATGGGGATGGAAAGATAATTGCTGGTACAGTCCCCTGCTTACTGCTAATATTTTACCTGGTATCGGGCGCTCGGCTTTTATCGGCTGGTTAAAAAAACAAAATATTCCCCTAGAAGAAAATCTCTGGACTCCTGAATTCGTCAGGACTTTACAAGCGATCGCTTATAGTAATTCCCTGGTAGAAATTATCCCTTTTAATTCTATTCTTGGCTCTAATCTAGAGATAAATAAAGCTATTTATCAGCAAGTTTTACCAGATTTACAGCAATATTTTTCCAGAAATGTTGAATCTCGTAACAAAACTTTACGTTCAAGAACATGACAACCCCAGAACGCCATTTTTCAGATTGAATAGACAATTTTCCTAAACCAGTGTACATATAGTGCGCCTAAATGATATGTAAACTAGAATGCCGACAACAATCCCGAAATATTTTAGAATAAAAGGAGGACAAATATAAGTATTTGAAGAATCAAATGGAAGCAGAACTTCAAATTCTCGAAGAGTTCATCAAAACTAATCCCGACTCCCGGTAACTGAAAAGAGCCTTAGCGGTTAAGCGGGCTTTGTCGGGATACGCTTATAGAGCAATTCAAGAAATTATTGGAGTGACACCCGGATTCATTGCTAAATGGAAAAAGGAATTTATTTCAGCAGGAATTGAGGGGATTATCTTGAAGTATAAAGGTTTGAGACCCTATCTAAATGGCGAGGAAAAACAAGAATTAATTCAATGGATTATCAACCATAGTCACTGGGATATTTGGGAGCTAGAAACTTATGTACTAGAAACTTATGAGGTTGTGTTTAAATCGAGACAGAGCTACTACCAATTGCTAAAAGAAGCGAGAATTAGCTGGCAAAAAGCGGAACAAGTAAACCCGAAAAAAGAGCCAGAAGAGGTCAAAAAAAAGAATGAAGAAATCAGTCAATTATTAGAGAGCAAAAAAGAGGAGATTCAGTCGGGAAAGCTGGCAGTGTAATTGCTTGATGAATGTCATCTGGTCTGGAAAGATGTTCTAGGTCATCTCTGTAACTTTATTAAAAAAAGATTAAAAGAAGGTCAAAATCCCTCAGAGTTACCCGAAAGAACTTTGGTAAAAATTGAGAATGAAAAAGAGAGACAAACTTATTATGGAGCTTTAAATTTAGTGGGAAAAGAAGGCTCTTCCGAACTTGTCGTGTAAAATCAAAGAAAAAACAGACAACTATAGCTGACCAATAAAAACAATAATTTATCTTTAAAAGCTCACTATGCTTGCAATACAGCAATTTATTGGTTAAAATATAGACAGCCAAGATCAGAAATTTTAGACACAAGCTATACTTATGCCATCAAATCCACAATTAAAGTTAATGGGGAGCAAGTCAAAGCTGAAGAACAAATAAACTACTTGACAAAAGCATCAATTGGGTATGGGATAGAGAAAAGAGTAGGGAAAAGACAAAAATGACTCCAGAGCAACAACAAGAACTTAACCAACAT
>NZ_BJKP01000042.1 GCF_008974145.1 Microcystis aeruginosa NIES-4325
CCGCTAAAACAGAGATTATCGCTAAACTTAAAAACTCTTGGCTAAATCCTAGAAGTCACTCCTATTTTACTCAAAACGAGAAAACCGGGCAAAAAACCAAAGTCACCCAAGAGCTACCAAGTTTTAAAGCACTAGGCAAAGATGGACTTTGCCGCTTGCTATTTTACGAGACTAGGCTTTTGTATCGACTTTTAACGGGTAATTTAGTAAAGTGATAAGTACATATACGAGAGGAATTATACTCATGTCTGCTGGGAAGTTTCAAACACCCGCTTCATTATCCGATCGAGAGCTAGAAATACTCGATTTGGTGGCTAATGGTTTAACTAATCAAGAAATCTCGGAAAAGCTGGAGATTAGTAAGCGTACCGTTGATAATCATATTAGTAATATCTTGACGAAAACAAAAACCGATAATCGGGTGGAGTTGGTGCGTTGGGCATTGCATTGGGGTAAAGTTTGTCTTGATGATATTAATTGTTGTATCCTTCCTTACCCGGCGCCGACCGATGATCAGGTTTCCTAAACTTCTGGGACTTTTGCTTGCGGTTAATATGATCAGTCTGGGGGGATGTAGTGATGCGGGTTTTGTCACCCCTCCCCAACAGCTTTTAGGAAATACTTTAAATACCCCTTCCTCCGAAGATAATCCCCGTTTTAACTACGATGGTCGTTATCTGGTTTTTGCCTCCGATCGCAGGGGTCAACGAACGATTTATTTATTCGATCGAGTGGTTAATCGTTTAGTTCCCCTACCAGGGTTAAATCAAGCAAAAACCTATCAAGATCAACCGGATATTAGTGCCGATGGTCGCTATATTGTTTATGTGTCGGAACAGTCCGGTAAACCCGATATATATATTTATGATCGACAAACTCTGCAAGCAAAAAATCTCACCGAAAATATTTTAGGAGAAGTGCGTCGTCCGACGATTAGTGGTAACGGTCGTTTTATTGCTTTTGAAAGTAATCGTTTCGGTCAATGGAATCTGGAAATATTCGATCGAGGTGGCGAAATTTCTCCTTCTTTACCCCCGATCAATTCTTCCCCGTCCCGATAATCAGTGATCAGTAAACAGTAATCAGTGATCAGTGAAAAGACAGCACTGTTGCTGCCATTTGATGATGCACACTTAATACATACTGCTCACTTAATACTCAAAACTGATAACTGATGACTGATAAGGCCGACAGCTTTCTTTTGCCTTTGGCCTTTTTACTTGGTATAAAGTAGGTTTATTGAAGAAGTGGAGGGAATCATCATCCTATGACGATAATGACAAAATCATTTAGACAAAGACTGGCAGAAATTTTCGGGTTTGACCTGCGATCGCTGGCTTTATTTCGCATTGCCTTGGCGTTAGTGGTTTTAGTAGATTTATCGGTTCGTTTCAGCCAAGTAACTGCCCATTACAGCGAATTAGGGGTTTTACCCCTAGAAAGCTTATCCAAAGTCTCTGCTAGTCCTTTTTACTGGTCTATTTTTGCTCTCAGTGACTCGGTGCTGGTGCAGAGTATCCTATTTATTGTGGCCATAGCGATCGCATTATTGCTTCTAATTGGCTATCATACCCGTTTGGCCACGATCGCCACTTGGGCGCTAATCGTCTCTTTACATCATCGCAACCCCCTGTTACTATTTGCCGCTGATGACGTAATCCGGGCAGTATTATTCTGGGCGATGTTTTTACCCCTCGGTGCCTGTTATTCCGTGGAAAGTGCCTTAAACACCAATCCCAACCCCCTACCCAAGCGTGTGGTTTCGGCGGCCACGGTGGCTTTGATGATACAAATTTGTTATATCTATATGTGGTCAGCGGCCTTTAAAACCAAAAGTGAAACTTGGTGGCCCGACGGTACGGCCGTTTATTACTCTCTCAGTTACGATCAATACGGTACTGCTTTTGCTGGTTTCTTACTATCTTTACCGCAACAATTACTAAAAATACTCACCTTTTCAGCGTTAATCTTTGAATGGGTGGGTCCACTGCTAATTTTTATTCCCTTTCGCAATAGTTTCTTTAAAATAGTCGCTATTCTCTCGTTTATCCTTTTACATATCGGTTTTGGTCTCAGTTTTCATCTGGGAATTTTCCCGTTTTTGAGTGTTACCCATTGGTTGCCCATCATCCCTAGCTTAGTCTGGGATTGGGGACAAAAACGGATGAGAAACCCAGAAAGAGAAGGTTTAAGGATTAATTATGATCGAGATTGTGGATTTTGCAAGAAAGTTGTCCATCTTCTCCGCACTTTTCTCATTTTACCAGGCACTCCCCTGTTAGTCGCGCAGGATAACCCCTCAATATACGAGGATATGGTGGCCGAAAATTCTTGGGTGGTGGAAGATTGGCAGGGAAAACGCCGGTTTAAATGGTCAGCATTGATTTATATTGTCAGTCTTTCGCCAATTTTCTGGTTTTTAGCGCCAATTTTGCGTTTACCGCCCCTCATGACCCTGGGAACGAGAATTTATGAGTGGATTGCCTCCCATCGTCGTTTTATGGGCAATTTCACCAAACCTCTCAAGTTTCGTCCCCTGACGATTAAATCCTCTTTACCCTTAAATATTTTGGCAATTTTCTTCTTATTGTTGACCAGCATCTGGAATTTACGCAGTTTTGTCCGGCAATCGGTCGATAGGGGCGATTTAAATACACCTTTAGTTCAATCCCTCGATCGCTTGCTCACCCGTCGTACTTTTAATACAATTGACATTTTGGCAAGAGTTACCCGTTTAGACCAATATTGGACTATTTTTGCTCCTGGTCCGCCCCGGGATGATGCTTGGTTTGTGGCAGTCAGTCAATTAGCCGATGGTTCCACGGTAGATATATTTAGAGAAGGACAGCCGGTAATTTGGGATAAACCGACGGATAGCGATCGCAATCGTTTGTATAAAACCATGCAGTGGCGACAATATTTTATTAATCTTAATCGAGCTATTGGTCGGTCAGTTTATGAAGAGTTTGGTCAGTATCTCTGTCAAAACTGGAATCAGCACCACGGTAGTGATCAACAGATTAAATCCCTGCAACTTTACATTATGCGGGAAAGGACTGTCCCCCCCGGAGAAAAACAGGGAATCGAAAAAGAACTACTCTGGCAGCAAAATTGTCTTTAATCAGTTATCAGTCATCAGTTATCAGTTATCAGTCAGATCAAAGTTATCTTGTAACTATAGAGTTACTCATATCTGTGTGGCACAGTTAAACCTTTGCTGATTAAGCTTTTCAATATCGATAATGTACCTCTTGCGAACGGGAAATGCTATAAAATCTGATAGCTGATAGCTGATTGCCTCTTTTTCCCTTTCTAACTAACCACCGCTCAACTTTAAAAATCGTTAGAACCGCTCTGGAGAGTAGCGAGGGATTTTTCAAAATTCATCCTCTGTTCAGCATTGCGGAGAAAGTAACCACTCATCATTGCTGAGGCCAATAACCGGCCCAGATGTTCGCGACTGGTACTGATAGTAACCCCGAAATGTTCAGAAGGAAGGTTGCCCAAAAGTCCGATAATGTTGCGTTCCATCACTTGAAAAACTTCTTGGGATTCTGGTTTCGAGAGTTGGGCGATTGTTTCGGGACTTAAGGTCTGGACATACTGCCACAAACTCTCAGAAAATTCACTATCGGTACCGAATAAATTGTGAGGGTGATCGTTTTCTCTATACACCTTTGATCTCCGTAACTCAATTTTTTTTTAATTATCCTTTTGGTTCTTCCAATTTAACAGTTTTTTGAGATAGTGGGAGTCGGTAGAACCGAACCTGGAGGGGATGGTAATCCCAAGCAGAAAATCCATACACTGATAACTCCTCGAAGAAAAAGCGGATAACCGATCACTTGATAACTTTTATTTACCCATACCTAACTGCTGGGCCTTTTGATAGACTTTCCCCTCCGTCAGCAGCGAGGGAGCAATCACCACTTCCACCTGTTGCATTTCCTTTAAGTTCTTAGCACCTAAAGTTCCCATACTGGTTTTCAGCGCCCCCAAGAGGTTATGAGTACCATCATCTAATTTTGCCGGTCCAACGAGGATTTCGGCAATAGTTCCCGTACTGCCCACACTAATCCTGGTTCCCCGGGGTAGAACCGGACTAGGTGTGGCCATACCCCAGTGGAAACCGCGGCCCGGTGCCTCCAAGGATCGGGCAATGGGAGAACCAATCATCACCGCATCGGCCCCACAGGCGATACATTTGCAGATATCACCGCCGGTAATAATGCCGCCATCGGCAATAACGGGGACGTATTTACCGGTTTCTTGGAAAAAATCGTCCCTAGCGGCGGCACAATCGGCCACGGCAGTGGCCTGGGGAACTCCCACCCCTAAAACGCCGCGAGAAGTACAGGCAGCCCCCGGACCGATACCGACTAAAACCCCGGCTGCCCCGGTTTTCATCAGGTTAAGGGCGACTTCGTAGGTGACGCAATTGCCCAAAACCACGGGAATGGGCATTTCTTGGCACATTTGTACTAAATCGAGGGGGGTGATAGCTTCCGGGGATAAATGGGCAGTGGAAACAACCGTTGCTTGGACAAAGAGAAGATCGGCCGCTGCTTGGGCAACGATAGCACCGTATTTGACGGCACCGGCAGGGGTGAGGCTAACTGCCGCAATACCGCCTTTTTCTTGAATTTCTTGGATACGAAGCTCGATTAGTTGCGGTTTAATCGGTTCTGCGTAGAGTTCCTGCATTAAACCGACGAATTCTGATTTGCCGACCGCCGCAATGCGATCGAGAATCGGGTTAGGATCCTCGTAACGGGTTTGAATACCTTCGAGGTTTAGTACCCCTAGCGCCCCCAACTCGGAGAGAAGGACGGCCATTTTAGTATCGACCACCCCATCCATAGCACTGGCGATAATCGGGATTTCCCGCTCGATATTGCCGAGAGACCAACGGGTATCGGCTAAACTAGGATCGAGGGTTCGCACTCCGGGTACAAGTGCGATTTCATCGATACCGTAAGCTCTACGGGCTGTTTTGCCCCGACCAATAATTGTATCCACGTTTCTATACTATTTCAGACTTATTTAGCCTAGACTAGCAAATTTCGCACCATCTGGAAAAGCTTTTCGGTATTATGGCTGACTAGGCATCAGGAAAATAATCGCCGCAGTCGATCGCTTGTTCGGTGTTGGCGCTCCTGGGTTGTACACTACATTTAAGGCGATAATCGTTGGTAAAGTAGCGGCAGTGGGAGCAAGGGATGGAGTGCATCCGTCGGGCAACTTGCCAACTATCGCGCAGGGCACTGGCTAAAGACCAGCAAACTAAAGCGATAATGACAGCGGCGATTGAAAAACGTAAAATAATCCAGATTTCCATGGCGAGCAACTAAAATTACCTGATGTGGATGGGAATCAACCGAGGCAATCGGCAGATGGTTAGATACTGAACAGTTTACTGAAATCGAGACTAACCGTTAGCAATCACCAGACTTTTAAGAACATTTTCGGTCATGGCCGCTAGTTGATCCAATTGTTCCTGATAGCGTTGTGCCTGTTTTTTGGCTTCTACCTTGCGTTTCAGGGCTTCCCGTGCTAAATCATCGCGATTTCTGCTTAAAGCTTCGATCGCTACTCGATTCCATGTTTCTGCTTCTTGAATGGCTTTTTTATACTGGGGTTGAATTTCATCCCAACTGACCTTAAGATTGCTTAAAGCCCCTTTTAATAGGGTTTGGGCATTGTTGGGGTCGGCTCCGATGAGGGATTTTTTCAGAGGTTCGTAGAGTCCCACCGCTTGTAAATGGGTAATAATCGGGATAAATTCTTCTATCTGTTGACTTTTGCTAATACCAGTCTTGCACCAAGTGGCAAAATGTTCGCAGTTGTTAAAAAGAAGATTATATTTCTGCTCCCCCAGACGACTTAGAGCCCTTTCTACCACTACATGGGGGATAAAGGAAAATCCCACCTCTACATAGCGCACCACATAGATTTTACCGCCCCTAGCAAAGGTTTCTAGGGAAGTTCGTTCAACAATCTCGCTCGGTTTTCGGTAATGAATGACGCTACCATCACCGCAATCGATGCCATGATGGGCATAAACACCCTGAAGATTGAGCAATTCCCGATAGGCGTATATTTGATCCCCTCTAGCCATGTTTTTTTAGTGATAAAGTAAACAAGGAGATTGTCTATTGAGCCAGTTTTTCCAGTTATTAATCTTAATTTTAAGCAAAATATCCCCGATTGCGATCAAAAGTATATATAGCGGTTCTCGCATCTGTGCAGCACACTTAAACCTTTGCTGATTAAGCTGTTCAGGATCGGGAATGTACCTCGTGTGAATCAGAAACGCTATAAGCCAATAAAATGTAATTTGCTGGGTAACTTTGCTTAAGGAGTAATTTAGATAGTCAACAGCTTGGCTCTTAATTGGTTGGACTGGCAGCGCATTTGATTAAGTTCAGCTGCCGACATTCGATCGAGATGACCTAAAATTATATTAACTCGACCTTGTGACTTTAATTTTTCTCGATGTCGTGCCAAAAAATCCCAGTAAAGAAAGTTAAAAGGACAGGCTAAATCACCGACTCGTTCATTTTTTTTATACACACAACCCCGACAATAATCACTCATTTTATCAATATAGTTGGCAGAGGAAGCGTAGGGTTTTGATGCGAGAATTCCCCCATCGGCAAATTGTCCCATTCCCAATACATTAGTCTGCATTACCCAATCGTAGGCATCGATAAAAACACTATGAAACCAGTTTTCAACTTCTGAGGGAGAGCAACCAAAAATTAAGGCAAAATTGCTCAAAATCATTAATCTTTGAATATGATGGGCATAACCGGTATTTTCCACCTGTGATAATACTTGTTTGAGGCAATTCATCTCGGTTTGATTACTATCCCAAAAGAAAGCCGGTAAGGGTTGTTGATGCTCAAACCAATTATTATTAGCGTAATCTTCTCCCAGATAATGATAAATTCCCTGCATATATTCCCGCCATCCTAACACCTGACGGATAAATCCTTCGATGCTATTCAGGGCTAAATTATCTTTTTTATAGGCAATTTCTGCCGATTGAATCACTTCTAATGGCGTTAGTAATCCTAGATTTAGATAGGGAGATAATAGGGAATGCCAGAGGGTTTCTTCTCCCGTTACCATGGCATCTTGGTAGGAGCCAAAGCTAGGCAGACAATTAGTAATAAAATGCTCTAATACTTGTAAAGCTTGTCTGCGGGTTACTGCCCAGCTAAAAGGTTTAATTTTTCCATATTTAGGAATATCTAAAGCTTCCACATCAGCGATAACTTGAAGGGTAATTTCATCAGGTTCAAACCAAAGAGGATCGGCAGTTTTTAATCCATCTTTGGGCGGTTTACGGTTTTGTTTATCAAAGTTCCATTGTCCTCCTATGGGTTGATTATTCTCCATTAAAATCTGCCATTTTTTGCGACTTTCTCGATAGAAATCCTCTAGTAATAGTCTTTTACGAGATTTAGCCCAATTATTAAAATCTGTCCTTGTCCAGAGAAAGTGATTATTATCAATTAGGGTTATAACACAGTCTAAATTCAGATTATTGATTAATCTAAGAAAAGGCAAATCATTAGGCATCATTATTGCTAGTTCTTTAATACCTAATCGTTTAATCCAAGCAGATAAAATCGGTTCAAAATCTTCAGCAACTTCGTAGGTGACAGACCATCCTAAAGTTTTTAATTCTTCGGCAAAATGACGCATCGCCGACCAGATTAAAACTAATTTTTGCTGATGATAGGGTCTTTGTCGAATATGATTTTGGGATTCAATTAAAATAACCGGTGTTTCCTGTGAATAGGCTTGACGATTAGCTAAGGCCGCTTGTCCTGCCCATAATTGATCCCCTAAAATCCAAATGCCAATGGTCATAATTATCTCATTGCCTCGACTATTCCCCCGTATTTTTTAGCCATAATATCCGCCATTTCTCGAGCAGAAAATTTACTGGCTTTGTCGATGCTGGGGGTAAATGTACCCGTAGGGGTTAAATAATGGGTAAATACCCCGACTTTTTTGCTAATAATCCACATATTTATTGAAGTCAAAAATCAAAAATGGAAGTGGGAAGTGGGAAGCTTTTTTTCAGTGATCAGTAAACAGTGAACTTAAAACTCAAATCTGATCAGTGATCACTGATCACTGATCACTGATTAGGTTTTTGTCCTGAGACTTTGGGCGCTTAGATAAAGTTGCGTCCATTCTTTGACCACTTGCGTGCGTTTACAGTTTAATTCGCCGGCGATTTCCTCAAGGGTTTTACCCGCTTTTAAGCCATCGATAACGCTTTTACCCGTGGGAGAAAGGGCAGCATAGAAACTTTGCCATTGACTGATAGTTAAGCCAAAATTATGCTCTTTCGGGCTGATTTGTAACCATTCACCCATTAATTCTGTCTCTTCCTTGAGGGCAAAAACCTTAATCGCATGATAGCCAACTTTTTCCCGGAGACGATAAATCCGTTGGACGGGAATATTCATCGCTTTGGCGATCGCATCTTGGTTTTCGCCCCCTAGATAGAGGTTAAACCAAGTCACCGCCTCCGGACTAACATTTTCCTCTAGATACCTAGCAAAACTCTCTTGAACTTTTGCCCGGAGAATTTGCGCTTCTTGGCAACTGCGTTGATCTTCGTAGGTAGCGATCGCATTTTGATCTAGTAAACTTAAGCTAGTTTCCCCCTCATCGCCACTAATTTGATCGGAGAGAATCCGGATTATTTCTTGCTGCGGCACATTAGTGATACCGCTTTTCGATTGACGACGGAGATAATTAACAAAACGATAGGCTAACAGGGGTTGATGGCGGATCGGACGCAGGGAGTATTCCTCTAGGGTGGCTAACAGCAGCTGATCGCGAGTAGCTTGATCGGTGGTACAACGAGCGATCCATGCTAACTGGGATTGCAGATATCGATCGCTATTTAACATCTCTTGAATAATTTCCTGCAAGACATCGGCCACCGCTTGCTGACGATCGCGACTTAAGGAGACCCAAGTGCGAATTTTTTGCCGGAGAGTGACACAAGCACCGAGACGATCGATCAGGTTACGATAGGCGCGGGTGGGACTAACTTTGAGATAGCGTTGCTGTAAAATTTGCCAAAGATAGACTAATCCCCGTTTAGCGATTTCTAAATCTCTCTCATCTAAATTTTCCCAACGTTGGCTATCTTCCCCGAGTAACCAATTGATAATAGTATCCCGTTGGCGATCGGTTAAGGAATCCTCTGTTTGAGAGAGGCGATCTTGCCATTCTTGCCTTAACTCGTCGATTATTGTCGTCATCGAAAAATTGAGTTCCAAACCCCGTCTTTTGAGGACGGCTTTAGTTTGAATATTAGCGCATTTACACGATATATGCTAGAACCTGAGCCATGGAGAAAGCCTATCCCAGCGATTTTACCCCACACCCGACTAGAACGAACTAATCAATTAAGTCTTTTGCCGGATAAGGATTGGGGGCGCACACATCCCTTCCTAGGGTGTGTTCCCTGAAAACATGACAATTTCAAGGTTAACCAATATTTGGGAATGCACCACCCCTACCATTTATAATTCGGGAACATTTTCCTGTTCATAATTTTCTATTAATATTCCCAACATTTCCATTAAAGAAGCAAGAGGATGATTTTCATTTTCTCCTATTTCATCTATCAAATTATCTAACATAATTACTAATTGTTCATATTCTGATTCATTGCGAGGGATAAAGAGTATTTGCTTTAAGTTTTTCCAGGCTTGCCGTGTTTTCTCTATATCTATCGTCGGCATTTTTTTACTCCTTCCATTTGTTTTTGTCGTATTCAGCACGAGTTAAAACTTCTCGAATATAAATTTTTTGTCGATTGTAATGAATCGCTGCTAAGAGTCTAATCTTATTTCCGCCTATGTTAAAGACAGTCAGTTTTCCTACTTTGTCAGCATTGGGGAAAATAGTTCTTAATTCTGCTATGGACTGAAATTGTCCTGTCTTCATTTTTTGATACCATTCTTCTTATGCTGATTTGGTTTCGGGATACCTTTCGGCAAATTCATTTAATTTCCTCCGACTGATAACGTGCATTTTACCAATAAGTCCCGAAAATATTCCCGTTAATTAGCTTTAACTTTCTGCCCGACTGTATCGGCAGTGGTAGTGGAAACCATGGCCGCCATAACTTGTTCGGGGGAAACCGTAAAAGGCAGACGATGAATGTCCGAATTAGGCTGACAGGCAATTGCGGCCGCATGGCGCAATTGGGCAAGGGAAACATCTTTTAATCCTAAATCCTCTAGGGATTTCGGTAAACCAATTTGTTCATAAAACTGGATTAGTTGCCCCCGGGCTGATACTGCTAATTGATTGCTCAAAACTATTTCCTCTAGACGCAATTGGGCGAGAATGCCGTAGGCGACTTTTTCCCCGTGCAGGGCATGATGGCAAGCGGGAATATGGGTTAAACCATTATGAATTGCATGGGCGGCCACGGTGCGACAATTAGCGCCCCCTAAACCGCCGATTACTCCGGCTAATAAAACGGTGGCATCTACCACCTGTTTCCAGTCCTCACCGCCGATATTTTCCAGGGCTGCCGGGGATTTTTGGAAAAGAATATCCCGCAAAACCCGGGCCTGTTGGACAGCGGCAATGATCAGGGTTTCTGTGCAATGACCGCTACTGACGGAAGCTTCGTACCATTTAGCGATCGCATCGCCAATACCGGCGATTAAGGTTCTTTTCGGGGCAGTTTGGATAATACCGTAATCGAGAATTAATAAATCCGGACAACGGGCTAGGGACAGATCGTAAAGAAACGCCCCTGCGTCGGAATAGACGTTAGATAGGGCCGTCCAAGCGGCACAGGTAGCGGCGGAGGTGGGAATCGTGGCGATCGGCAAATGGCACTGATGGGCGAGTAATTTGGCCGTATCCAGGGCTTTGCCGCCACCCACACCGATGATAAAATCTGCCTCATGACTCTTTACAGATGCCTTTAAATATGCTAAGGAATTTTCCGAACAATCGGGGGCGTAACTGTGATAGCTAGGAGTGAGATTTTTCAGGGGAGATGACAAAAAAGCTAAATTGCGATCGCCACCCACCACCAGGGGACGTTTACCCAAATCCGCTAACTTGCCGGTGGATTCTTCTAGGGCATTGTCACCCCGAATCACTTGTGCGGGGGCGATTAACAGGGGCAAAACAGCGACAGCATTGGACATTTTTTGACAACCTCAAGGATTATTGGCTAAGTTTAGCGAAACTTTCGGGAAAAAGCTGTAGTTCAGGGGTATTATCACCCGGGGTGGAGAAGGATTTTTTAATCTGTCCCAGGTACAAAGGAGCAGATAAACCGGGCTGAGGATGAACGAGAGTGCGAGCGCTAATGATAAATTGATTATTACCGCCAGCACCAGCGCGACCGGAGGAAAACAAGTCACTAGCGGCTTGTTTTAGGGTTGCTTCCACCTGATCGGGAGTAACAGTACTGGGCAGGGAGATAACAGCTTGATTAGCCCCGTTATCATAGACAAGGGAGAATCTCACCGCCCCCGGAATTTCGGTACGGGTAAACAGTCCCAACCCAAGACCGAAAATCCCCACCGTCAACACAGCCATAAAGCTAGTGACACCGACGAGACGAAAGCGGATTCCCCAACCGACGAGAAAAGCGATAATCGTGAGTACCAAAAAAACCAGCGTGGCAATACCGGACCATTGGGTGTATTTGGCGAAGTTCAGGGGAATGTCCATATTTTCTATAATACTAATTCTATGAAAACGGTTAGCATAAACCATTGTACCTATCCTGTTGTCGAAACTTTCCATTCTGTGCAGGGCGAAGGCTTTTGGACGGGAAGCAATGCTTTTTTTCTCCGTTTGGGAGGTTGCGATGTCTATTGTCCTTGGTGCGACCAAAAAGAGTCTTGGAATGCCCACCGTTATCCCCAACAATCCCTGCAGGAATTGGTAGAGATGGCAAAAGGAGCTAACCCCGCTATGGTGGTGATTACCGGGGGTGAACCTTTAATGCACAATCTTGATCCTTTGACCAAGGAATTAAAAAATCAGGGTTTACGGGTACATTTAGAAACTTCTGGCGCTCATCCTTTTACCGGGGTTTTCGATTGGGTGACTTTTTCTCCTAAAACCTATAAAATGCCCGATCCTAGTATTTATGCACGGGTAAATGAGTTAAAAATTGTCGTGGCTAATCCAGAGGATTTAGAATGGGCAGCTATTCAGGAAAATAAGTTATCGGAAGGGGTGATTAAATACCTGCAACCCGAATGGAATACAGCGGAAAGCAAAGAGTTAGTCTTTAATTATGTTCTTCGGCATCCCCAATGGCGCCTCAGTCTCCAAACCCATAAGTTTTTAGGAGTCCGCTAGTCAGTTATCGGTTATCAGACTTCGGCGTGAGCTTTTGTCGAACGCTTTTTTCTTCCTGCTCCCATCTCCTCACTCCCCAATTCATAATTCATAATTCCCAACCCCTAATTTACTAACAAGAGGTTAAATAAGTAGCTAGACACAATTAATTACGGCTCTTAAGCGAGTAGTTATGATATATTAGCAGAAAACAATCGACGCAAGCAATGCCGGCGCAAGGCTCACCAGAATTGAAAAAAGCAATTTTAATAAAAAAAGGCTTTTTGCTTTGTTAGATTCCAGGCTATTTAAAGGTTTAGGCTCAGGGAGCATCTCACTTATGCAAGTGAGTAATTATGCTTGTTGCTAAAACTTACTTCTGGTAAGGCTTTCAAAATAGCTTGACCTAAAACTTAATTTAGCAGTTACAAAGGTGAGGTAAATGAAAAAGTTAAAAAAGAGAACCATTCAGATAGGCACAGCGATGACGAAGGACTTGCGGTACATTGCCAGAATTCCAACTTGCACTGGCAATTTTAACAGGAAAACCAATTTTTTTCACCTGAGATGACCCGGATCCAGAACCAGTGGAAATCCCCTCTTCTTGAAAATAACCATAATTGACAAATTGCACAAGTGTGTGATCAGTCATTTGATCGCTCAAACAGCGATCTCTTTTTTGCTTGGGGTATCAGGACTAAAAATTACCCTTAGCGATTCCCCCCTAAAATCCCCAAACGATTAAAAGGAAAAAAGCGAAAAACCGCCCTACCAATCACGTTATTTTCCGGTAAAAACCCCCAGATATGGGAGTCATTGCTATTATTGCGATTATCTCCCATGACAAATAAATTATTTTCTGGTACGAGCAAAGGTATTAAATTATATTGAGGGGGTTCGAGAATATAATCCTCTGACAAGGGTTGATTATTCAGGTAAATTTTGCCCTCCTTGACGGCAATCACATCCCCTGCGGTGGCAATCACTCTTTTAATAAAAGCTTGGTCCTTTTGGTATCCCTGTAATTGTAATTGTGCCGGCGGTTCAAAGACGACGATATCCCCCCGTCGAGGGGGATGGAAATCGTAGGAAAGTTTTTCCACTACTAAGCGATCGCCCTGTGCTAAGGTGGGTAACATAGAATCAGAGGGGATAAAACGAGGTTCAGCCACAAAAGTGCGGATCAGCAGGGCTAAAACTAAAGCTATAGTGATAATTTGCAGATTTTCTCGAATGGAAGCCCAAAAACTCTTGGATTTGTCCTTATTAATTTCTTGCTCTTGCATTATTGCCCAGATGATGGTTGATGTAACTTAGCTTTCGCTTGCTGCCAGAAAACTGTTAATTCCTCTAGTGTATAGTCATGGAGAGGCTTTTCCGCTACAGATTCCACTAGGGAAAAACGTTGAATAAAACGCCGATTAGTCTCTTGTAAAGCGATACTGGGGTCTAAATTATACCAGCGAGCAAGATTGACAATAGTAAAGAGTAAATCGCCTAATTCGGCCTGTTGATGCTCTTTATCGCCCGATTCTAATGACTCTTGCCATTCTGCCAACTCTTCGCCAAATTTTTCCCAGACTCCTGCGATATTTTCCCACTCAAAACCGACTCGCGCAGCTTGCCGAGAAATTTTCATTGCCCCGATTAAGGGTGGTAAAGTTTGGGCATAACGGGTTAATTTGCCGCTAATAGTCGGGTCATTTTTTTCCTCGGCTTTGATTTTCTCCCAATTTTGATGCACCTGTTCGGGATTTTCTAGGGATAGATCCCCGAAAACGTGGGGATGACGACGAATTAATTTATCGGTGATGCCTCTAGCCACTTCTTCTAGGCTAAAATTACCTTCATCACTGGCAATTTGGGCTTGTAAAACCACCTGTAGCAGTAAATCGCCTAATTCCTCGGCAATGGCAGTTTTATCACCGCTTTTAATCGCCGCCACCACCTCATAAGCTTCTTCAATAACGTAGGGAATCAGGGTTGCCGGGGTTTGGGCTAAATCCCAAGGACAGCCGCTTTCTGGGTCTCGTAAACGGGCAACAACGGTGATTAAATGGTTTAATGCCTCTAAGATGCCCTTGTAGCTGAGATTATCGGTTTCTGGAAGGCTAGACATCGATTTTTTTCCGGTTTTCTCCCCCATTATACCGGTTAGTTATCAGATGTGAGTTTTCAGTAATCAGTTTTCAGTTCACTGATTACTGTTTACCAATCACAGCAAAAATCTCTCATCAGCGGGAAACTGGTACTCCCAAAAGAGGATATTCTAAAGGGCTAAGACAAGCTGTATCCTTAACAATGGAGCAGTCAAACCAGGCTCCGTGTCAGGTGAAAGTCTCAGGCACGGTTGTGATTAATAATACAAAGTCTTACGACTACCTCCGAACCAAAACTTCTATTATCCCGATGAGAAACCTCTATTTTCTCTTGCCCGGTACTACTTCTCCTTTTGGTGGGGGTGGACTGTGGGCAGAAATGAAAACCGTCAATTTGGCTAGTCAAATTTGTAGCGCCCAGATTGTGACTTATCGTCAAAAAGAGTTAAATTATCTTTTTTTAGAGGATATACTTGCGAAAATAAGCTCGGATGACAGTATTTTTCTGGTTAGCTGGGGTTTTGATGTTCCTAAATTGGTGACAAAATTGCGATCGCATAATATCATTTATCATGCCCATAGTACAGGTTACGGCTTCCGTTTACCCCCTGGCATACCAATTATAACCGTTAGCCGTAATACTATGGGTTATTGGGGAGAAAAAGCCCCTAATGCTTTGATTTACTATCTTCCTAATCAAATTGGCTCGGAATTTCTCAATTTAGGCTTAGAAAGGGATATCGATGTCCTAGTACAGGGGCGCAAATCCTCAAAGTATCTTCTCAATCGTCTAGTTCCCGCCCTCCGTACCCACTGTCGCGTTAAGGTTTTAGATGGCTATGTGGAGGATTTAGTGGGATTATTCAATCGAAGTCGGGTTTATCTCTACGATTCGGCTGAATATTGGGCTGTAAACGGTTTAACGGAGGGTTTTGGCTTACCGCCCCTGGAAGCTTTAGCCTGTGGTTGTACGGTATTTTCTAGCGTCAATAGCGCCTTAGCCGATTATCTCGATCCCGGTTTCAATTGTCAAAAAATCGGGGCTTATTCTACTCAATACGATCTGGAACGTATTCTTAATTATGCCCGTAATTTTCCCGTTAATTCTTTACCGGCTAATTTTATTGATGATTATCATCCAGAAAAATTACTACCACGTTTTGAAACAATTTTAAGAGAAATTAATGATTTCTTTGATATTAAAAAACGATATCCGGCTGATATAGAAGGTTTAGAACCCCTGCGACTTAAAAAATTATGGATGCAGAGTTCTCTGGCTAAACTTAAGAAAAAACTGTTTAAGTAAACGCATCAACTTTGAGAGTTGACAGAGAAAGATTGATCGGCTATGATCCCTTCCAGACATCTCCTATCAGTTATCAGTAAACAGTAAACTAAAAACTCAAATCTGATCCCTAATAGCTGTCTCCTGGCGACCGTCTCGACTAGGAAATTAATTTTGCACGACTACTTAACTCTTACCCCGAGGATATTTATGAAGCGAGGGATTTACATTACCGCTAACGATCGAGTTATTGATCAAGCGATCGCATTAATGAATAGTATTCGTTTGTACGATCCTGATTCTCCCGTGATCTTGATTCCCTACGACAATAATTATCAAAAAATTGCCGATTTATTAGCAGAAAAATATGGCGTTATTCTCTATCCCGATCTGCAATTAGTGGAAGAATTAGCACAAAAAATCTATGATATTTTTGGAGAAAAATTCTTTGCTCGTCCCAATCAATTTCGCAAGCAGGTGTGTTGGTTTGGAGAATTAGATCAATTTCTTTATATCGATACCGATATCGTAGTTTTTGAAAAAATAATAGATAATCTAAATTTCCTCGATACCTACGATTTTCTCTGCTGTGATTACCAACACAAAAAAGGGATTACTGATGTTTTTAATCCGATTGTTTTAGAACAGGGAATCTTCACAGAAAATGATCTAACTGGAATGTTTAACGGTGGTTTTTGGGCTAGTAAAAAGAATCTATTCTCAGAACAGGAATTATATGGTGCTTTTCAAGAATGTGTCGCTCATCCAGAATATTTTGATTTTTCTCAAAAAACCTCCGATCAACCGATTATTAATTATACCATTCTCAAACGAGTTCCCAATCGATTTAATATTGTCCGCGCCCCAGGTTGTCAAGCGGGAAATTGGGGGGGAAGTTCTCATTTTCAACGTCAGGGGAATATCTTAATCGATCCGAGATTAAATCAGCCCTTAAAATATTTACATTGGGCAGGAATTCGTATTGAACCGGGATGTCCCTACTGGGATATCTGGAAATATTATCGTTATTTAGATGAGCCTAATCCCCCCGCAGATCCGCCAGCAAGCAAACCAAAAAATCCGTTTCAGAGATTATTAGATAAAATCAAATTATAGGTTTGATTTTTCCTCTCGCACCCTTAAGATAACTGCTGCAATTTAACTCCAATCCTGTTGCTCCTCGCTTTGGCGAATTTGATACACTTGTCCGTGACTGTGCAGTTGTCGAGTTTTTGTCCATAAACTAGCTTCATCTAACTGCCATTTTTCTAGGATTAAATCTAAATCTCTTTGGATTTCTCTTGCTCCCGGAAAGTTTTGATAACGTATGCGTAAACGAGCGCATTCAGCTAAGTTTAAATCATTGGGTTCTGATTGCAGCAGCTGATCAACAATCAGGCGATCGAGTCTTTCCTGTGGATGTTGTTGTTCTTGATTTTTACTAGCCATAATTAATCGAACCAACCGATATCGGAATCTGTTAACTCTGTGGGGGTAGGATTGGGGGCAATATAACGGGCTAAAGTGGCCATTTCAAAGTTATAAAGACTGGGTTTCTTCGGCGCAGGTTTGGTAATTGGTGAAGGTTCAGGGGTGGGGGTGTGACTATTTTCTAGGGTTTTAATTTGATTATATAATTTTTCAATTAACTGTTTTTTCTCGGTTAATTCTGTCTGGGATTGACTCAATTGACTCGATAATTTTTCAATCAACTGTTTTTTCTCAGTTAATTCCGTCTGGGATTGACTTAATTGACTCGATAATTGTGCCAGCAAAGTAGTTTTTTCCGAGAGGACAGATTCTAACTGCTCAGTCTGTTGTTGTCGCTGCTGTAACCTGACAGAGAGTTCCAGATGTTCTTGAAGTTCTTTTTCCAGAGAAATAACTTTTTCTTGGAGAGTTTGCTGATTTTTCTCGGTTTTGTCTAATTCTGTCGTCAAGTTGTTAATTTTTGCCTGTAGGGTGGCGTTAGTTTCCTTCGGACGTTTGGGAGAAGGAGAGGGTTGGGATTCTACCTCTTTATTAGCTTCTGTACGGATGAGATCGTTTAAATTACCTTTGGTCATAAGCTCTGCAAATAGGATATTACGATAGAGTCGGATACTGTCAAGAAATCTGTTGGTTTAGGCAATCGATCATGATTCGCCCGATATACAAGCTTGATTACGCCGGGGAATTGTTCCATAGGTTTTATTTTATAGCTTTAGGTCGATCGATCCCTGTCCATTTAAGGAATGAGAACAAATACCTAAATCTCATTTTCGCAGGTAAGATTCTAAATTTTTCTGTAGTTAATAATACGGAATAGCAAATTTGTGTCAGACTAAAGGTAGGAATAGATCGCACCTGTGGCAAGGATAAATTTATGAATATTCAAGAAAAAGCGCGTCTCAATTTAACGCAAGAACGACAAGCAGAAGGAATGCTCGAAGAGAATGTCTTAACTCGTACAGAGGAGCTTTTGGGGGAAGGAGAGGCAGAAACTGCGAAAGCGCGGGTTTTATTAACTGAAAATCGCCAAGAAGAAGAAAAACGTCAAGATAAAATTTTAGAACGTTCGATCGAAGCTATGCAATAGCCTTTCGGTGAAGACTGGGAATGTCCACAGAAGTCTAGATAAATGTCTGTAGAGACGTGGTTTTCCCCGTCTCTATTTCAATTACCGATAACTAATCACTGTTAAACTAATCACTGTTCACGCTCGGGACAGTGAAAAAATGCAGATCCGAAGAAAACACCCCAATCCTTCCGTTAAAGTTGAGAGTTTGAGTTATGTGGTGAAAGTGCCAGAGGCACAACCGCAAAATATTTTAGAAGAAATCGTTTGGCATAAAGAGATAGAAGTCGATAAATTGCGCGAAAGGTTGCCTTTATTAGAATTACGCAAAAAAATAGCCAATACTGCGCCACCTTGCGACTTTTTAGCCGCCTTAAAACAGGGTAAAACCCAACCCGCTTTGATTGCCGAAGTCAAAAAAGCTTCCCCTAGCAAGGGAGTTATCCGCGAAGATTTTGATCCTGCAGCGATCGCCCGTAGCTATGAACAGGGAGGGGCTACTTGTTTATCGGTTTTAACCGATAGTAAGTTTTTTCAAGGTAGTTACGAAAATCTTAGCCTCGTCCGGCAAGCGGTATCTTTACCCCTATTATGCAAAGAATTTATCCTTTATCCCTATCAAATCTACTACGCTCGCTCTAAAGGAGCCGATGCTGTCCTTTTAATTGCCGCTATTTTAAGCGATCAAGACTTAGCATATTTTGTCAAAATTGTCAAGGGTTTAGGGATGACAGCTTTGGTAGAGGTGCATAGTCTGGCCGAATTTGATCGAGTGTTAGCCATTGAGGGAATCGAACTAATCGGCATTAATAACCGCAATTTAGAGACATTTACAGTCGATTTAGACAATACTCGCCAATTACTAGAAGCCAGGGGTGAACAGGTGCGAGAAAAAGGTATTCTGATCGTCAGCGAATCGGGATTACACACAGCAACAGATCTGGCGAAAGTGAAGCAAGCGGGAGCAAATGCGGTTCTAATCGGCGAATCTTTGGTAAAACTGCCCGATCCTGCCGCAGGTATCTGGAAAATATTTGAAAATCGGGCATAGGAGTTAGGAAGTGGGGAAGTGGGGAAGTGGGGGAATTTCAACTAAAACCCTAAAACCCTAACACCCTATCTCCTGACTCCTGAATACTGACTCCTGCGATATAATCAGAGTTTGCCGAATCTTAAATCATCCCCTCAGAATTGATGCGATCGAGATTTGGTTTTTTATCTTTGTTAAATATGGCCCAACGAGAGAGGACGAACCATGGAAAATAAAAATATGTTGATGATTCCCGGCCCCACACCAGTGCCGGAAGCGGTATTATTGGCTATGGCTAAAGCACCTATAGGTCATCGGACCGGTGCTTTTAGTAAGGTAATCGCCGAATTAACCGAAAATCTTAAATGGTTGCATCAAACCAGTGGCGATGTCTTAATGCTAACCGCTTCGGGAACTGGTGTCATGGAAGCGGGAATTATTAATTTTCTCAGCCCCGGCGATCGAGTTTTGGTGGGGGATAATGGTAAATTTGGGGAACGTTGGGCGAAAGTGGCGAAAGCATACGGCTTAAATGTGGATGTAGTTAAGGCAGAATGGGGTAAACCCCTAGATCCAGAAGCATTCACCGCTAAACTGACCGAAGACAAGGAAAAAACCATCAAAGCGGTAATTATCACCCATTCGGAAACTTCCACTGGGGTTCTCAACGACTTGGAAAGCATTAACAAAGCGGTAAAAGACCACGGGGAAGCTTTAATTATCGTCGATGCCGTCACCAGTTTAGGGGCTTATAATATTCCCATCGATGAATGGGGTTTAGATGTGGTCGGTTCTGGTTCCCAGAAAGGTTATATGATTCCTCCCGGTTTAGGCTTTGTTTCCGTGAGTAAAAAAGCTTGGAAAGCCTACGAAACCGCCAAACTGCCCCGTTTTTATCTAGATTTGGGCAAATACAAAAAAGCCACCGATGAGGATAGTTCCCCCTTTACCCCTCCAGTTAACCTGATGTACGGTTTACAAGCTTCTCTGCAAATGATGAGAAGGGAGGGATTAGCGGCAATTTTCGCCCGTCACCAACGCTTAACGAAGATGACGCGGGCCGGTATGCAGGCCATGGATTTGCCCCTCTACGCGGCAGATTCCTGCGCTTCCACGGCGATTACTGCGGTAGCCCCCACTCTCGTGGACGCGGAAAAAATTCGTTCGACTCTCAATAAAAAGTTCGACATCGCTGTCGCTGGTGGTCAGGATCACCTCAAGGGTAAAATCTTCCGTATCGGTCATTTAGGTTTTACCAATGAGAGGGATATCCTCACGGTTATCGCTGCTATTGAAGCGACTTTAATCGAGTTAGGTGTCGAAAGTGTCACCCCTGGCGCCGGTGTGGCTGCGGCTGCTTCTGTCATGGTACAGGGTTAATCTTGGGTTTGCTTTTCCCCTTCTCCCCAAAGAGGGGGATTTTTGCGGCAAAATATATCCTTTACGCCTAAAATTTGCGGATGCTTCCGAAAATATACCTCTATATCGTTATTTTGGCGGTGAGGAAGCGAATCTCTTCCCCAAAAATCCGCTTTCTCGATCCCGCCTTGATAGTAAATCGGTTATTGGCACAAACGCTGATAAACTGTGGCTAAAGCTTGGACATCACCGACGTTACCCGGGAAAAGAACCACAGGTAGATTAGGAAAGAGGGGATGATCGGCTGCTGTGCGGACCATGGAGACACCGGGGAGAATCTGACCGAGTAAACGGGCTGATCGCAGGCTTAAACCCGTACTTAAGACATCATTAGATGTAATTCCGCCTTTACTGATTAAAAAACTGATGTCACCGGGTAAACCCTTAACAATGTCCATTAACAGGGTGGAGACGGCAACCCCAAAATCAAGGCGTTTCTGCACAGAGGCAAAGGTTAACTCTTGCCGACTCGTATAGATAACGGGGGTTTGTTTATTTTTGTGAATAAGCTTGACTTTTTCTAGAACTTGTGCTAGGAGTTGATCTCGTTGGTCAGGACGATCGCGCAATGCCGTCACATCGATTTCGACTCCGACGGTGTTGGGTTGTTGAAGCAGTTCATCTAATTGTTGGGTAGTTTTTTTGACGTGGGAACCGACGATAATTGCCCCGGCTTCCCCCGTGGGCTTATACTTACCCATAGATTCGGGTGCGATCGGTTGAGTTCCTAAATTAGCCAAAGAAGTTAAAATACTGGCGGCACTACGAAATAAAAATTTTTTTCCTGCCCCTGCGGCGGTTAAAATATCTTCAGCAAAGCGATCGAGATCCGCTTGAGTTTCCCCATCTACCACCCCACATTGATTATTTTTGAGCTTTTGCAGTCGTTCTAAACTACCTTGACGGATATCTGTCAGTAAAAATCTCTCCACATCATCTGCTTTAATTTTCCCTTTCGTTTTCTCCTCCACATAATCCGGCAGATAACTGTAATGGTAGGCAAAAACCGAATCACGAGCAAATTCCGTCTCGTGGACGGGAGTGGGAACGCCATCGATGATTAAATAGTGAATACTATTGCGGGTGATTCTACCCCCCTCAAAAAAGGCTGGAATCAGGAAATGAGCATCAAAACCGCCCAATTCTTCGGCAATAACATCAGTTTCGATCGGATAATGCCCGCGCAGGGTAGAATCGGAACGACTAACCACCAAAAAATCCTCGATTCCCTCTTTAGTTAAGGCAGTTTTCAGGTTATGACAGACTTCTCTGGTGACAGACTCGGCTTTTTCGGGGGTTAAAGCGCGAGTATTGGTCAAAACAAAGAAAATTGGCGCATTATCTGCCAATCCCAAGCGGAGAGTATCTTCATCCCACCGCATCAATAACAGACAACTATGGACTGTTTGGGAACCTGTCGGGTCGTCATCTAAGACTATAATTTTAGGTCTATTATTGCTCATATATTTTTTATCAGGATGGGAGGGACGAAGGAACCAAGAGAATCTGGTTAATAGTTTATCGGGTTCTGGTTCCCCATTAAAGTCGTCCCCTCCCTAAGCAACCGCTATCAATCTTGATCACAATCTGTCCAATATAGGATAAGCTATACCATGATTCATACAGTGACGAAGTTGAGCGCGGGAGACTTCCCTTTGAATACGTTAATCCACCCCACTGCGGTTATCCATCCGTCGGCAAAACTTGATCCCAAGGTTAAAGTTGGTCCCTATGCTGTGATCGGGGCCAATGTGGAAATTGAAGCTGATACAATTATTGATGCCCATGTGGTCATTGAGGGTCCGACCAAAATTGGCAAGGGTAATCATATTTTTTCTGGGGCTGTTATTGGTAATGAACCACAGGATTTAAAGTATAAGGGTGGCGAAAGTAGCGTAGAAATTGGTGATCATAACCAAATTCGCGAGTTTGTCACGATTAATCGTGCCACGGATACGGGAGAAGTTACCCAAATTGGCAATAATAATTTATTAATGGCCTATGTTCACGTTGCCCATAATTGTATTTTGCAAGATAACATTATTATCGCTAATAGTGTCGCTTTGGCTGGTCATGTCCAGATCGAATCAAAAGCAGTTATCGGGGGGGTTTTAGGAGTACATCAATTTGTTCATATTGGCAAAATGGCCATGTTAGGAGGAATGAGTCGTATTGATCGCGATGTTCCCCCTTTTACCTTAGTGGAAGGCAACCCCAGTCGGGTACGAACTCTTAATTTAGTCGGTTTACAAAGGGCAGGTTTTACCGATGAAGATCTAGCTTTACTGAAAAAAGCTTTTCGGATTATCTATCGTTCTAATATAAATCTTCAGGAGGCTTTAGAACAAGTTTCTCTCTTAACCGATAACCCCCATGTTCAACATCTCTGTCAATTTTTACAATCCTCTACTACGGGAGAAAAACGCCGCGGTTTAATTCCGGGTAAATAATTTATTGATTGAGGAACAGGGAACAGGAAGCTGGGAAGTTGGGAAGTGGGGTGTGGGGTGATGGGGAAGTGGGGTGATGGGGAAGTGGGAAGAATAAATAAAAATAATCTCCTGAATTCTGTCTCCTGAATCCTATCTCCTGACTCATGAATCCTATCTCCTGACTCCTGAAGTCTTTTATTATCAAATAATTATCCAAATGCGTATATTTATTAGTACGGGTGAGGTATCGGGTGATTTACAGGCAGCGATGCTGATTGAATCCCTTTTTAAACTAGCTAAAACCCAGGCAATTGAGTTAGAAATTTTTGCACTAGGTGGCGATCGCATGGAGTTAGCCGGGGCAAAAATGCTGGGTAAAACCACTCGACTGGCTGCCATGGGATTAATTGAATCTATCCCCTTTATTTTGCCAACTTTACAACTACAAAAACGGGCAAAAGAGTTTTTTAGAGACCATCCCCCTGATATCATTATTTTAATTGATTATGTGGGGGCAAATGTGGCGATCGGTCAGTCGGCTAAAAAAATTATTCCCCAAGTGCCAATAATTTATTATATTGCCCCACAGGTGTGGATTTGGTCAGAAGAAAATATCCCCTCAGCTAAACTTAGGGCTACAGCAGAAAAGTTATTTAATACGGAAAAATTAATCGCCGTCACCGATAAATTATTGGCAATTTTTCCCGCTGAAGCTCGTTTTTTTGAAACAAAAGGTTTACCAGTAACTTGGGTGGGACATCCTTTAGTTGATCGTATAGTCAATGCTCCCAATCGACAAGAAATGCGGCAAAAATGGGCAATAAAACCCGAAGAAACCGTTATCGCTTTGTTACCTGCTTCCCGTCAACAGGAGTTTAAATATCTCGTCCCGACGGTGTGCGCTGCTGCCCAAAAATTACAAGAAAAAATTCCCGATATTAAGTTTTTAATTCCCGTTCCCTTAGCTTTATACGAACCAAAAATGCGAGAATTAGTCGAGGAATATGGATTAAATGCAGTGATTATGGAACGAGATCAGACTTTAGAAGCGATTGCCGCGGCCGATCTGGCTGTGGCTAAGTCTGGTACAGTTAATCTCGAAATTGCTTTGTTAAACGTGCCGCAGGTGGTAGTTTACCGTTTAAGTGCAATTACTGCTTGGATTGCCCGCAATATTATGAAGTTTTCTGTACCATTTGTCTCACCGGTAAATTTAGTTTTAATGCGAGAAATTGTTCCCGAATTATTACAAGAGGAAGCTAATCCAGAGAGAATTATGCAGGAATGTCTAGATTTATTATTAAATCAGCAACGTCGCCAAAAAATGTTAGATGAATACGCAGAAACCACAGCGGGTTTAGGAACAGTCGGCAGTTGCGATCGAGTGGCGCAAGAGGTGTTTAAAATAGGCCTATCGTAAAAATCAAAAATTGTTGTTAGGGTTAGGAGTCAGTAGTCAGGAGAATTCAAAATGAATAATATTTAATTAAATGGTCTTTGTGCCATCAGCAATCAACTATCTCTGCCATTACTTTTGTAATCACAGTTATCTAGCTGACGGCTGACGGCCTACTACTAATTAACGCTGGATTTGGTCAAAAATCGCCCCATCAGCGAAGAATTTTTTCTGGATCGCATCCCAGCTACCGATCGCCGTATAGGGGAACAGATTCGACACTTTTGGGTATTGTTTACTAAACTCTTTGGCCACATTAGCATTAACTGGACGGAAACCCACCTTGGCGAATTCCCGCTGCGCTTCGGGAGTAAAGAGAAATTGGGCAAAAGCTGTCGCTACTTCCCGGGTTTTGCGTTTATCAACTATTTTATCCACTACGGCCACGGGCGGATCGATCGAAACATTGACCGCAGGAATAGTATAGGAAAAACCGGTTTCCCCTTTTTGACGGGCCAGAATCACCTCGTTTTCGTAGTTATAGTCATTTCAAATAAGTATGATACAAGTAAAAAATAGGGTAAAATAAGGAAAAACAAGCAACCCATACAGAAAAATGTCCTATAGCCTAGACTTGAGAAAAAAAGTAATTGATTATGTAGAGAA
>NZ_BJKP01000043.1 GCF_008974145.1 Microcystis aeruginosa NIES-4325
ATGTTGGTTAAGTTCTTGTTGTTGCTCTGGAGTCATTTTTGTCTTTTCCCTACTCTTTTCTCTATCCCATACCCAATTGATGCTTTTGTCAAGTAGTTTATTTGTTCTTCAGCTTTGACTTGCTCCCCATGGGATCTGTGGTCATTGGGTATTATGTTAATCGAAATGACGACTAATCAACTTCCCTATAAGTTCAATAATGATATTCACCAGTTAATGGCAAAGGTGATGAATTGTGAGCTACAAATCCCCAGTTTACCGAAAGAGTTTAAACCGATTATTGAAGGGTGTTTGCAAAAAGATAGAAAACAAAGATGGACAGCACAACAGGTTTTAAATGCCTTACAACCTGTGGGATGGACTTCTCCCCCGTCACCTCCACCAGCACCGGCAGCAGTCAAAAAGCCTGTTTCACCTACTCTATTTACCGAAAAACTACCCAATCGAGTCACACTGGAGATGGTGAGCTTACCAGCAGGTGAGTTTCTCATGGGATCTCCTGACAGTGATTCTGATGCTTCCGATGATGAAAAGCCTCCACACCAAGTTAAAGTCAACAGTTTTGCGATTGGGAAATATCCAGTGACTCAGGCACAATATGAAGCGGTAATGGGAAAAAATCCCTCTCGGTTTAAAAACAATCCGCAAAATCCGGTAGAAAGGGTTAGTTGGAACGATGCTCAAGCCTTTTGTCAGAAATTGAGTCAAATAACAGGGAAAACCTATCGCCTACCGACGGAAGCGGAATGGGAATATGCCTGTCGTGCGGGGACTACTACTCGCTATTATTTTGGTGATGATGCCAGTCAGTTAGGAGATTACGCTTGGTATAGCGCAAATTCTCAGAGTAAAACTCATCCTGTGGGACAGAAAAAACCCAATGCTTGGGGACTGTATGACATGATTGGCAATGTTTGGGAGTGGTGCGAAGACGATTGGCACGATAACTATATCGGAGCGCCAAAGGATGGATCTGCGTGGCTTATCAATAATGATAATCGTTCTCATCTCAAGTGTCTGCGCGGCGGTTCTTGGAACAGCTACAAAGCACCTGATTACTGTCGTTCTGCCATCCGCAGCAGGAACCTCCCCTCCTACGACAACTACAGCCGCGGTTTTCGGGTGGTGTGCGGTGCTGGGGGGAAAAGTATCGCTACTGTAACATCTACACCCCTACCTAAAGAATCGCCAACTCCACTGACAGAATTTACCAAAAAACTACCCAATCGAGTCACACTGGAGATGGTGAGCTTACCAGCAGGTGAATTTCTTATGGGATCTGCTGACAGTGATCCCGATGCTTGGGATGCTGAAAAGCCTCAACACCAAGTTAAAGTCAACAGTTTTGCGATTGGTAAATATCCAGTGACTCAGGCACAATATGAATCGGTAATGGGAAAAAATCCCTCTCTTTTTAAAAACAATCCCCAAAATCCGGTAGAAATGGTTAGTTGGGACGAAGCTCAAGCTTTCTGCAAGGAATTGAGTCAAATAACTGGGAAAACCTATCGCCTACCCACAGAAGCGGAATGGGAATATGCTTGTCGTGCGGGGACAACTACTCGCTATTATTTCGGTGATGATGCCAATCAGTTAGGAGATTACGCTTGGTATGACGGAAATTCTCAGGATAAAACTCATCCTGTGGGTCAGAAAAAGCCCAATGCTTGGGGACTCTATGACATGAGTGGCAATGTTTGGGAGTGGTGCGAAGACGATTGGCACGATAACTATATCGGAGCGCCAAAGGATGGCAGTGCTTGGCTGACAAATGATAATGATTGTCAAATAATTCGGGGCGGTTCTTGGTCCTTCAATCCATCTTACTGCCGTTCCGCTTACTGCGACGAATTCTACCGCGACGGCTACGACGACATCGGTTTTCGGGTGGTGTGCGGTGTGGGGGGGACTCTGTAACCCTTTTTCCCTTTTTACCCTTTTTTCTCTTTTTTCAATTTTTCTCTTTCTTTCCCGCCTAGCGGCGGGTCGATTTTTTTTGAGATTTTCTAGGGTGCGTCCTGGGGAGCTTTTGCCTTTTTGGGAGCAGTCCTACAGGACGCGAGCCGATGAAGATGCAAGGTTGGGTTGACGACAATTAAATAGGGTATGATGGAGGTTGGATAGATTTTCTCCTATGGCCGTGAGCGAAACCGTCTATATTGAAACCAGTATCTTAGGCTACCTAACTGCTCGACCCCGCAGAGATATTATTGTGGCGGCTAATATTGAGATAAGCTGTCCTTGTGTTTAAACTGCTTGTTGAGATGAGACAAGAGGCGATGGTAAAGGGATTGGGGGAGATTCAGCTAATCTAAGGATAGGCGCTTAAAATGCGTCTTAGCCTATTATTTGTGTTAATCTCATCTTTAAATATCAAAACCCCAAATCGTCTAAGGAGACAATGGCCGCCAATTCTCGGAATAAATCGCCCGTTTTTCTCGGCTGTTCTGGCAGGATCGCTATTTTTTGCCTCTTGATGTTACTATCGGCGGCAATAGGCTGGTTAATCGGTAAACAGTGGGTTAAACACAGCAATCAACCCCAAACCGTTAAACCCGTTTTTGCCACGGAGGAAAATAACTTTAATTCTGCCACAGATCGGGCATGGCAACGGAAAGCCGAGATGAGAAAGCGCCGTCTAGAGTTGGGAATTGATGGTCAGTTTTTTAAAAATCTCGTCAATGAATTGTTTAACCTCCGCTATGGGGATATCAAAGAGGAAAAACAGAAACAGGAACAAAGAGATATTTTAGCAGCAGAAATCCTCGATCGCTTAGAACGTCTCGATTCTGGCACTAGAGAAGCATTAGGTAGCTACGACGAGCAACAGCCAGAAAAATGGCGAGAACAAGTGAATCAGTTACGATTAAGCAGTAGAGTCCTTAATTTACTCACTGATACTGCCTTTTTTCAACTATTTCCCGAATTGACAGAAAGACCAAGTTTTGGTGGCAGCCTAGGACAACTGTGGAGTGGTTTGGCCTGGAATCAGTTACAATCTTTACAGTCTGGCCTATCCTACCAAGCGATCGAAAGTTTAGACGCAGGGGGAGAGGAAGTTATCGAGGCAATTCTCAGCGAGGGACAAGGAAAAGCCTATGCAATAAAATTGCGTTCCAGTTATCGGTTAGACTTAAATTTAGAGGCGGAAGGCGAAGTTTTACTATCTTTCTACTCTCCCACGGGTAATATTACCCTTTTAGACAAGTCTAGCGATCGGCAATGGTCTGGTCAATTACCCGAAGAGGGATTTTATGAATTAGTTATTCTCCCCCAATCTTCTAACCCTATTCACTTTCGCTTACAGTTAAAAGTAAGTCAATGAATTTAACCTTCAGGAGTCAGGAGACAGTTTTTATGTATTCTCCCCACGTCCCAATTTATAATTTATAGTTCATAATTTATAATTTATAATTCCCACTTCCCCAACCCCCAACCCCTAATCTGCTTTTTTACTTTTTTCCCATGTCTTTAACTTTCCAAGCTGTTATCGCTAAATTAAATGAATTTTGGGCTGCTCGCGGTTGTTTAGTTGCTCAACCCTATGATACCGAAAAAGGTGCAGGAACCATGAGTCCCCACACTTTTTTAAGGGCAATTGGTCCGGAACCTTGGGCCGTTGCCTATGTGGAACCCTGTCGTCGTCCTACGGATGGCCGTTATGGCGAAAATCCCAATCGTTTTCAGCATTACTATCAATATCAAGTTCTAATTAAACCCTCTCCCGATAATATTCAGGAAATCTATTTAGACTCCCTGCGGGTGTTAGGAATTAACCCGGAAGATCACGATATTCGCTTCGTGGAAGATAACTGGGAATCTCCCACCCTCGGTGCTTGGGGTGTGGGTTGGGAAGTGTGGTTAGATGGTATGGAAATCACCCAATTTACCTACTTTCAACAGTGTGGGGGTATCGATTGTCGTCCCGTGGCGATCGAAATTACCTATGGTTTAGAAAGATTAGCCATGTATCTGCAAGATGTGGAGGCAATTAATAAAATTCAATGGAATGAAAATATCCTCTACGGCGATATTTTTCTACAAAATGAAATCGAGCAATGTACCTACAATTTTGAGGCTTCTAATCCTGAGTTATTATTTAGTTTATTCAGTTTATATGAACAGGAAGCTAAACAATTAATCGAGCGTTCTCTGGTGATTCCCAGTCTAGATTATGTTCTTAAATGTTCCCATACTTTTAATTTACTCGATGCTAGAGGTGTAATTGCTGTAGCTGAAAGAACCCGTTATATCGGCAGAATTCGCAATTTAGCCCGACAGGTTGCTCAATTGTATTTACAGCAACGAGAAGCTTTAGGTTTTCCCCTACAAACGGTTTAGCGATCGGGGGCATCTCAATTGTGGCGATGCACCCTTAACAAGTGTACTGGTCTTCTTTTAATAACTTCTTTTTATACTAAATCCTATCTAAAAGTTATGGGAGAGTGGGGAGAAAAAATCCCTAACTTGGGAGTTAATCAGACTATTAAAAAGGGATTTGGTATCACAAAGAGTTTCTAAGAAAAAAAGATGTTAGCGATAACATCTTTTTGGCGTTTTTTACAGTTTAACTTCAATATCAACCCCTGCGGGTAAATCTAATTTCATCAAAGCATCGATTGTCTTAGAAGAGGGTTGGTAAATGTCAATAATGCGTCGATGGGTGCGGGTTTCAAAATGTTCACGGGAGTCCTTATCAACGTGAGGGGAACGCAGGACACAATAAATCTTTCTTTTTGTCGGTAGGGGAATCGGTCCGATCGCCGTGGCGTTAGTTCTATTGGCAGTATCGACAATCTTCTCACAGGAGGTATCGAGTAAGCGCTGGTCAAAAGCTTTCAAACGAATGCGAATTTTCTGTTGTTGTAACGTAGCCATAATTTCACCTATTGCAATTGTCAAGGTACAAAATAAAGACAGTAACGGAGCAGTTTTTTGTCATTAACTGCCCCGTTAATTAGTAGATCGGCCTACTTGAGAATTTTCGAGATAACGCCAGAACCGATGGTGCGACCACCTTCACGAATAGCGAAGCGCATACCCTCTTCAATAGCGATCGGGTTGATCAATTCCACAGTCATTTTGATCCGGTCTCCCGGCATGACCATTTCTACGCTGCTGCCATCATCGGCGGTGTAGTCTTGGATAGTGCCAGTTACGTCGGTTGTCCGCACATAGAACTGAGGACGATAGTTTTTAAAGAAAGGAGTGTGACGACCACCCTCTTCTTTACTTAACACATATACCTCACCTTCAAACTGGGTGTGGGGTTTGATAGTACCCGGTTTAGCGATCACCATGCCGCGCTCGATGTCGGTTTTTTGGATACCACGCAGGAGGATACCAGCGTTGTCACCAGCCATCCCTTGGTCGAGACTTTTCTTGAACATTTCGATCCCGGTGACGGTGGTGGGGCGAGTTGCTCTGATCCCGACCAATTCCACGTTATCACCCACTTTCACAATACCGCGTTCGATCCGACCGGTAGCCACCGTCCCCCGACCAGTAATCGAGAATACGTCTTCTACCGCCATCAGGAAGGGTTTATCTACCGCCCGTTCGGGGGTAGGGATATAGCTATCCACCGCTTCCATTAATTCATAAATCGCATCTACCCACTCGTTTTCGCCTTTTTGGGCCTTGGGATTTTTGGTCATGTAGTCGAGGGCTTCTTTCGCAGAACCGGCAATAATGGGGATATCGTCGCCGGGGAAGTCGTAATTGCTGAGAAGTTCGCGCACTTCCAGTTCTACCAGTTCCAGTAATTCCTCGTCGTCCACCATATCTTTTTTGTTGAGGAAGACCACGAGGTTAGGAACCCCCACCTGACGAGCCAGCAGGATATGTTCCCGGGTTTGGGGCATAGGGCCATCAGCGGCCGAGACCACGAGAATACCACCGTCCATCTGTGCCGCACCGGTGATCATGTTTTTTACATAGTCGGCGTGGCCAGGGCAGTCCACGTGAGCGTAGTGGCGATCAGCGGTTTCGTACTCAACGTGAGCGGTGTTGATGGTGATCCCGCGAGCCTTTTCTTCGGGAGCGGCATCGATTTCATCGTATTTTTTAGCTTGGGCATTACCCAGAGCCGCTAGAGTCATCGTGATAGCGGCGGTGAGGGTAGTTTTGCCGTGGTCAACGTGACCGATCGTACCGATGTTAACGTGGGGTTTCGTCCGTTCAAATTTAGCGCGTGCCATTTACTTTTTGTTCCTTTGTTTTTTTTCTTCTTCAGGTGGGTGAACAGTAATCAGTCACCAAAGACCAGTTTTAAGTTAGCAGTTATTAGGGTTGACCGACCAACTTTAAATGATCGGTTTATCTTCACTGCTCACCGGTCACTGGTCACTGATTAGCCGTTCCCTTTACTTTTGGTGATAATCGCCTCGGCCACATTGCGGGGGACTTCTTCGTAATGGCTAAATTCCATGGTGAAGATGCCCCGTCCTTGGGTTTTCGAGCGAATATCAGTGGCGTAACCAAACATTTCCGCTAAGGGAACTTTAGCGGACACTTTGGCGATGCCGGCCTCGGTTTCTTGACCTTCGATTTGTCCTCGACGGGAGTTAAGATCACCGATGACGTTACCGATGAAGTCTTCGGGTACTTCCACCTCGACCTTCATCATCGGTTCGAGGAGAACGGGGGCAGCTTTCATCACCGCTTCTTTGATCGCCATGGAACCGGCAATCTTGAACGCCATCTCGGAGGAGTCCACATCGTGGAAAGAACCATCCACCAGGGTTGCTTTCAGGTCGATGACGGGATAACCCGCAACGATCCCCGATTCGCAAGCTTCTTTCATCCCTTGTTCTGACGGGTTGATGTATTCTTTGGGGATAGCACCACCGACAATTTTGGAGACGAAGACAAAGCCGGAACCCGGTTCACCCGGTTCGAGTTCGATGACGACGTGGCCGTACTGTCCTTTCCCGCCACTTTGACGGATAAATTTACCCTCGGCCCGCACGGGTTTGCGGACGGTTTCCCGATAGGCAACTTGGGGAGCACCCACGGTTGCTTCGACTTTGTATTCCCGCAGCATCCGATCAACGAGAATTTCCAGGTGCAGTTCTCCCATCCCGGCGATTACCGTTTGATTGGTTTCGGGATCAACTTTGACCCGGAAGGTGGGATCCTCATCGGAGAGAGCTTGCAGGGCTTTGCTGAGTTTCTCGATGTCCTGTTTGGTTTTCGGCTCCACGGCTACGGAGATAACCGGTTCGGGGATAAAGAGGGATTCTAGGATAACTGGGTTCTTCTCATCACAGAGGGTATCCCCAGTAATGGTGTTTTTCAGTCCGATCGCCGCCCCTAGATCACCAGCACGCAGTTCATCCACTTCGATCCGTTCGTTGGATTTGAGGACGATCAGGCGAGCGATCCGTTCTTTGGTTCCTTTGGTGGAGTTGTAGGCGTAGCTGCCTTTGGCTAGTACACCGGAATAGACCCGCAGGAAGGTCAAACGACCGAAGGGATCGGCCATGATTTTGAAGGCCAGGGCTGAGAAGGGCGCATCGTCCTTAGCCTCCCGGATTGCCTCGCTGCCATCGGGAAGAATCCCTTTAACGGCGGCTACTTCCGAGGGCGAGGGTAGGTAATCTACCACGGCATCGAGGAGCAGTTGTACCCCTTTGTTTTTGAAAGCCGAGCCGCAGAGTACGGGAACAATTGTACCAGCAATCGTCCCTTCTCTCAGACCTCGTTTGATTTCAGCTTCGGTGAGTTCTTCACCTTCTAGATATTTTTCTAGGAGTTCTTCATCGGCTTCCGCTACAGCTTCCACCAGCTGCACGCGGAATTCTTCGGCCTTTTTCAATAAGTCTTCGGGAATGTCGGTTTCTTCTATGTCTTTCCCTAGATCGTCCTTATATATATAGGCGCGCATCTTGACGAGATCAACGATCCCGCTCAGTTCGCTTTCTGCGCCGATCGGCATTTGGATGGGAACGGCGTTAGCTCTAAGGCGATCTCTTAATTGTTCGTAAACTTTGAAGAAGTTCGCCCCCGTTCTGTCCATTTTGTTGATAAAGGCAATCCGGGGTACTTTGTACCGATCGGCTTGTCTCCAGACGGTTTCTGATTGGGGTTGTACACCACCAACAGAGCAGAAAACCGCCACCACGCCATCGAGTACCCGCATGGAACGTTCCACTTCAATGGTGAAATCGACGTGGCCTGGAGTGTCAATGATGTTGATGCGATGATCTTGCCAACTGGTGCTGATGGCGGCGGCGGTGATGGTGATTCCTCGCTCCCGTTCCTGTTCCATCCAGTCGGTAATTGCCGTTCCGTCGTGGACTTCGCCCAGTTTGTGAGCGACTCCCGTGTAGAACAGGATTCTTTCTGTTGTCGTTGTTTTGCCCGCGTCTATGTGAGCGGCGATTCCGATGTTTCGCACTCTCTCTAGCGGGATAGTCCGTGCCACAGCAACCTCCTTGCTTTGCTTGCCAGTAATGGGGTTTTGTTCTAGGATTTTTTACACTATTTACAATTCTATACTTTTCTTGACAGTTTTTTGGCGGCAGCGGTGTAGTCCACCGCCCTTAAAGTATCTTTAAAGTATCTTTTTAGTAACGATAGTGGGCAAAGGCTTTGTTGGCCTCTGCCATCCGGTGGGTTTCTTCCCGTTTTTTGATCGTGCCGCCGGTTTCATTGGCCGCATCCATGATCTCGTTAGCTAGTTTACCCGCCATGGTTTTGCCGCCTCTGGTTCTGGCATAATGGACTAACCAGCGTAGTGCCAATGTACTACCACGATTGCTGCGTACTTCCATCGGGACTTGATAGGTGGCGCCACCGACCCGGCGCGCTTTCACTTCCACTAGGGGAGTGGCGTTTTTAACGGCTTTTTCAAATACTTCTAGGGGCTCTTGACCGGTACGTTCGCCTACGGTTTTCAGGGCATCGTAAACGATATTAGCAGCCAAGGATTTTTTGCCCGATCGCATAATCCGGCGGATGGTCATGCTGACTAAACAGCTATTGTAAACGGGATCGGGGGGAATAGGACGTTTTTTGACGTTTTTACGGCGAGACATCGGAATATTCCTGAATTTTCTAGGTTAACTTTAACTTTTGCTTGACAGTCGGATGATTACAGCCCCTCTCAAACCCTCTCCTGGTAGTTGTCAGTCTCTTGGGTTAACTTTGACCGACTCGGTGGGAGTATTTTTTTTGGTTAATCAATTCCCTGTTTATTTAGCGGCGGGTTTGGGGCGTTTGGTTCCGTATTTAGACCGCGCCTTTTGACGGTTTTTCACCCCAGTGGCATCAAGGGTGCCGCGAATGATGTGATATCTGACCCCGGGTAGATCTTTGACCCGACCGCCCCGAATAAGGACGACCGAGTGTTCTTGCAGGTTATGACCGATGCCCGGGATGTAGGCTGTCACCTCAAATCCAGAGGTCAAACGTACCCTAGCCACTTTCCGTAGGGCTGAGTTGGGTTTTTTCGGTGTGGTGGTATATACTCTTGTACAAACTCCCCGACGTTGGGGGCATTGTTTGAGGGCGGGAGATTTGGTTTTTCTTTTCGCTTTGGATCTTTCGTCGCGTATTAATTGCTGAATGGTGGGCATGATAGGGCTGTATCTAAGGTTACTCTGAACTCCTATTACCGAAGGTCAAATCGTTGACAAAAGGTCATTATACCAAATTGTCGATCTTGTTGTCAAGTCAGGGATTGTGCTTTTCTCCGGTTTAGATGTTAGAGATTGTCTTTTTCTTGGGCGGCTGCGGCACTCAATTCGAGCGTTATTAGGCGATAAAACCACATTTTCCTTGCTTTTGCCCGATAGTGCAATTTTAGCAATAATTATCACCTGATTAATCGGCTAATGTCTGAAAAACTGTCTCTAGCTAACCTCATTTTCAGAACTGGTGTCTAGACTATTAGCTCTTAACGATATATTTAGAGCGTTTGTACTGGATGCAACCCAGGTGTGCTGCCATAAAATATTGTTAACCTTTGAGGTTAACAATATTACAAGGGTCATCTACAATGGATATTGTATTTAAGGAAAAAAAATTTGAGAACGAATGCAATAGCCAAAGGTCACTGAAAAAACAGTATGGAGAGAAGATGGCTAAGAAAATCAGGCAAAGACTCGACGACTTAAAGGCAGTTATTGTCCTGGAGGAAATGCGATCGCTACCGGGACGTTGCCACGAATTGTTATATAACCGTGCTGGACAACTATCTTTAGATTTAGTTCATCCCCTCAGACTAATTTTTGAGCCGGCTAATATACCGATTCCTCAAAAAGCAGACGGGGGAATTGATTGGAAGAAAGTAACCGCAGTCGTAATTATTGGCATAGATGACACCCATGACTAATACTATTGAGAACAGATATGCACCGGATTTTATTTCTCCACCGGGAGAAACCCTTGCCGAAATCCTAGAAGAAAGAAATATGTCTCAATCGGAACTCGCCCAACGCATGGGCAGACCAAAAAAGACTATCAATGAGATCATAAAAGGTAAAGCGGAGATTACTATCGATACCGCCTTACAGATACAGTTAGTGTTAGGAACTCCCGCCAGTTTCTGGATAGAGCGCGAAAGACTTTATCGGGAATATTTAGCGAGAAAAAACGAGAATCAAAGATTAAAAGGTTATTTAGGCTGGTTAAAACAAATTCCTTATCGGCAGATGACTGAATTAGGCTGGCTCAAGTTTGATGAGGATAAAATAGAGCAATTACGAGAGAGCTTGAATTTTTTTGCCGTTGTTTCCCCTGAGCAATGGGAGGAGATTTGGGGGATAAATTTATCGATTGATTTTAGAAAGTCTCAAGCATTTGATAGCGATCGAGGGGCAATAACGGCATGGTTGCGTCAAGGAGAAATAGAAGCATCGAAAATTAATTGTGCTGATTACAACGAGTTGAAATTCAGAGATGCCTTACGACAAATTCGTTCGTTAACTGTTAAGTCGATCGAAGTATTTCAACCGCAAATGATCGAGCTTTGTGCGGCAGCGGGGGTTGCCTTAGCCTTTGTCCCTGAACTTCCGAAAACAAGGGTACACGGTGCTACCCGTTGGTTAGGTTCTCAGAGAGCTTTAATTCAATTGAGCGATCGATACAAAACAAATGATCATTTTTGGTTTTCTTTTTTTCATGAAGCTAGTCATATTTTATTACATGGGAAACGAACTTTATTTTTAGAGGGGCAAGATAAAGATATTCGAGATAAAATTAAAGAAAAAGAGGCGGATGTTTTTGCGGCTAATTTCTTAATTGCTCCCAGAGATTGGCAGAGATTTATCGCCAATAATTCTCTAAGTAAAAAAGCTATTAATCAATTTGCCGAACAACTAGTAATACACCCTGGTATTATTGTTGGTAGAATGCAACATGAGCAAATTATTTCTTATCAAAACTATAATGATCTTAAGGAGAAATATTGTCTAAATACGCAGAATTCCTTTTTGGTATTGACGAACGACTCCCCAAAAGGAAAACTTCATATCTCACCATTAAGATAACTGCTCTAAGCGGAGATTACTACGGATAAATTTGGCAATAATTGACAAAATTGCGATAAAATCAAAAAAAGTCAGGGAGAGGATAGTTATGCTCGATCTTGCGAAATTAGCGGCAAAAATGCCAGGAATCAGTCAACATTTTCAACAGGAAGTGACAGCTAGTCGCGAGCGAGTGCAACGGGCTAAAATTCTTTTAGAACAGGCTCAACAGCAACAGGAAAAACTGCTAGAACTCTATCATAACTGGCACGATCGCCTAATTTTCTCCGTTGCACTACCGATCGAACCTCTCGACACCCGCGTTACTATCCTTCCCGCTCCCGAAAGTCATAGCGTTTTTGCCACGGATGGTTCCCAGATTGCCCCTTCTCACCACGAAATCGCCTACTGTTATCTAATTAATATCGGTAGGATCATGTTGCACTATGGTCAAAATTTGCACCCTCTCCTCGATAGCATCCCCGAAGTCTATTACAAATCAGAAGACCTCTACATTTCTAAACAGTGGGGTATTCGCGTGGATGAGTGGATGAGTTATCGTCGGACGGTATTAGAAAGCCAAATGTTAGCAGAAATGGCTACTCGTTGGGTAAAACCTCCCGGTGCCCATTATGAACCAAATTTAGCCCTCGTGGATGGTTCTTTGATCTATTGGTTTATCGATAGTCTCCCCCCGGAAGCAAAAGATTTAATTTTGCCACCGATTTTTCAGTCTTGGGACGATTTGCGGTCGGCTAAAATCCCGCTTATGGGTTATATTAGTGCTTCTCGTAGCACGGAAGGCTTAAATTTCCTGCGTTTACAATCTTGTCCCCATGATACTCCCAATTGCTTGATCAATTGCGGTGATTTAGATGCAGAAAAAACCCCTTGTCGTGTCGTCGATCCTCTCCGGGATGCTTCTCTCTGGGGTTATTTATTGGAACCGGGGCAAAGAAGTCCTTTTTGGCGCAGTTCTTTGAAAATACTCGATCTTTATGGGGATGAGCATCGTATTTACTTCTGTTATCTCCATGTGGGGACGGAAATCGCTAGGGTAGAGGTTCCTGCTTGGGTGGTGGAGGATCGAGAATTACTCGATCGCTCTTTGAGTATTTTACTGGCCCAGGTGTTAAAAGGTTATGGTTATCCGATCGCTTTAGCGGAAGCGCACAATTTAGCGGTGATTAAAGGTGGCGATCGCTTGCGTTTTTTTGCCCTTTTGGAACAACAGATGATTAAAGTCGGTTTACAGGATGTGGGAACATCTTATAAGGAAGCGAGAAAACGCAGTAGTATTGCTTAATTGAGGAGGCAGCAGATGGGGAGTGGTCACTGATAACTGATAACTGATCCCTGAAAAAGGTGGGTAATTCCCACCTTAAACTTGATTTTTGCTGAATTGTTCTAGCGACTGCTCCGATCTTGGTCTAAGACGCTGACGGGGAAATTATTATAACTAACGTGATGTTTGCTAGTTTTTTGAATTTCTTCTTTAATTTGATCTAGATCAACATAGCGATCAGCTACATTAATTAAACTATCACTGGTCATCGATCGCAAACTAACCACTTCCACCCGCGCACCGCGGTAACTGACAGAATCGGCAGCATAGGCCAAATCCCCATCACCACTGACAATGACTGCGGTATCATAGGAACCCACTAGAGCCATTAAATCCACGGCAATTTCCACGTCAAGATTGGCTTTTTTGGAACCATCGGGCAATTGTACTAGATCTTTAGCGATGACTCGATAACCGTTGCGACGCATCCAGAGGAGAAATCCCTGCTGTTTTTCGTTAGTGCGATCAACTCCAGTATAAAAGAAGGCACGCAAGAGACGAGAACCAGCAGTTAAACGACAAAGTAATTTGGTGTAGTCAATTTCGATACCTAATTGCAGAGCCGCATAAAATAAATTAGAACCATCGATGAAAATCGCCACACGACCCCGATTTTCTAGCACCTGTTCGGGGGTGAAGACTGGGGCCGTGTCATAATCATCAAACATTTTATTTTTCCTCGTTTGTTAAAAGTTTAGTGTTGGGTGTTTGCCAGTTGTATCCTAAAGGACAACAGACCTTAAAAAATAGAGTTATCAAAAAATTCCCTTAGGAATCGTTTAACGGCAGTTCTAGTTTAGAAAAGATCGGTTCAGGTGTTCCCAGTTGTGGATTTGTGGGTAATCCCCATTGACAGTGTTGGGAAAAAGAGACACCATCAGGGGGGTTTTCTCCGTCCTCCGACCTGAAAGTATTAAAATCAATAACAAAACCTAGTTGTTGATAAATTTTACTGCTCAAGGTCGGTATTATCGGTGAGAGTAGGTAGGCAGAGAGTCTTACGGATTCCAAAACTGCGTAGAGGACTTGTTCTACCGCTGCTTGTTGTTTCTGTTTAAATAAACTCCAGGGCGCACTCTCATCGATAAACTTGTTACTAGCACGAATCAACGCCAATATTTCCTCACAGGCTTGATTAAATTGTAGCGCATCGTACTTCTGTTCAACAATCCCCCCTAAATTGATCCCTATATTCTTAAGATGATTGTCGTTCGGGATATTTACGCCAGTCAACTGGGGGGGGATATTTTGGCAGTATTTTTTGACCATGCCTAGGGTGCGATTGAGGAGGTTGCCTAAATCGTTGGCTAAATCTGCGTTAAGAATATTAACAAATCTGGTTTCCTGAAAATCGCCATCCTGTCCTAATTCAATCTCTTTGACGAAATAGTAACGGACGGCATCAGCCCCATAGCGATCAACCAAATCGAAGGGATCGAGGGTATTACCGAGACTTTTGCCCATTTTCCGCCCGTCTTTGGTCAAAAAACCATGGCCGAATACTCTTTTAGGCAAGGGTAAACCCGCCGACATGAGCATAGCTGGCCAATAAATGGCGTGGAATCTTAATATATCTTTACCGATCAGATGCAGATCGATCGGCCACCATTTGGCCAAGGCGTTTTCTAGGGTGGGTTCGTCTTCGGGGTCGAGAAGGGCGGTAACATAGCCAAGAAGGGCATCAAACCAAACGTAGATGGTATGCTGACCATCGTGGGGAATGGGAAACCCCCAAGCCACATTAACCCTAGAAATGGAGAAGTCCTGTAGTCCTTGGTTGACGAAGTTGAGAACCTCATTACGTCGGCTTTCCGGTTGAATAAAATCGAGCTGCTCTTGGTAAAGTTGTTCTAGTTGTGCTTGATATTTAGAGAGACGGAAAAAATAGTTTTCCTCGTCGCGCCATTCGGCGGCTAGGTTAGTATGAATGGGACAACAGCCATTATCTAACAGTTCTCTTTTTTCCTTAAATTCTTCACAAGCGACGCAATACCAACCCTGTTGGCGATCGAGATAGATATCGCCCTTTTCCCAGACTTTTTCAAAAAATTCGTTAACAATTGCCTGATGACGGGGGGCAGTGGTACGACTAAAGCGATCATACTGGATCTGTAGCTTTGCCCAGAGATTGGCAAAACTGGTGGCAATGCGATCGCAGTGTGTCTGGGGATTGAGTCCTTTAGCTGCCGCAGTTCGTTCGATTTTCTGTCCGTGTTCGTCGGTTCCTGTAATTAAGAGAACAGAATTGCCCTGTAACCGCTTCCATCGTGCCATAACATCCGCTACGATCGTCGTGTAAGCACTACCGATGTGAGGGATATCGTTGACATAATAAAGGGGTGTTGTTAAAGCAAATGTTTTCCGCTCATTCAAATCATTCATGAAATTTATTTTTTTAAATAGACGAGGCCGCCCTAAGGCTGATCCGTAGATGATTGGGACATAATGTCCAGATTTTATGATCCTCTAATTCCGTTTTATCCTTTAATTGTGGTCTAAGTCAATAAAAACAATCTTAAGGCCGATTTTTTTTTCTCCATGACGCTGCTTACCCCCCTATCTACCTCTCGTTTAATTCTTGATACCACGCGCACGAGTCTGTTTAGCGTCGGTCAAGAAAATCTACCCAGCCAAGGAGTGGCGATCGTGGTAAGTAACCATCGTAGCTTTTTGGACGCACCGATCTTAATTCAAGCTTTGGGCAAAACTCTCCCGATTGCCTGTCATCACTACATGGGAAAAACGCCGCTTTTGCGGGAATTAATCGGAGAATTGGGCTGTTTTCCCTTTGATACCCCCGAAAAACGCCACCAGACTTTTTTTCGGCAAGCAACGGATTTTTTACAGTCCGGACGATGGATTGGTTTATTTCCAGAAGGTGGATCGCCGATGTTAAATTTGACTCCTCCTCGTCAAATTAGCCCTTTTCAAAGCGGATTTGCCCATTTAGCCCTGCGTTGTCCCGTGGAGAATCTATCTGTCTTACCTGTGGCTATTCTCTCTGAGTCGGAAACTGCTATTAGTCCTTTTCCCGTGCGTTTGCTACGCTGGTTAGATGCCACGGAACCTTTATTCGATCAAGATGGTTGGCATCCCGTTGTATTTTATCATCGTGTCAAGGTGGCGATCGGTCGTCCCTATGGAATTACTGAGAGCGATCGCTCAGATTATCAAGGTAAACAAGGAAAAAAAGCCCTTAATCGTTTAATTGGTCATTGTCAGTCGGAAATTAGCGATTTATTGCTGAAGGGCTAAGTCATGAGACTCCGAGACAGCCTTGAATCAATTATCAGTTATCAGTTATCAGTTATCAGATGTGAGTTTTCAGTTCACTGATTACTGTTTACTGTTCACTGAAAATACTTCCCACTTCCTAACTCATAATTGATACTTGCGTAATATGCGCTCAACCTCGTCAGCATTCATTCTCCTGAGTCGAGTCATCCGACCATAACCTCACGGATTACTGCTCCTGGTAGAAGGTCGATAGCATCAGGTTGTAAATAAAGCTCGATCGCTTCCCGTATATTGTTGAGAGCTTCCTCTTGTGTGATACTGGCAGATGTGCATCCGGGCAGTTCCGGACACCAAATTGCCCATTCGTTTGTATCGGGATCGGGTTCAAGTATCACTCGCCATTTCATAGGGACTAAATCCTTAGGGAACTACCCAAGATGATAACAGATGGACTCCACAAGCATAATCAATGCTCAAGTCCGGGATGACTCGATGGTGGTTAACGTTGAAAAAGCTCCCAATTCCATATCTTCGTTAGAAAGGCTTTGCTGCCATTTTAATTCACTTTCAATATCTTCTAGCAATTGATAATTCATAATTGATCATTCACTTTGATTGATACTCCTTTTTCTATTGCGCTAATATTCTGACTAGCTCTGCTTTCTTCATCTTGCTTAAACCAACGATTCCCTTTTGTTTGGCTAGAGTCTTTAATTCAGAAACAGTCTTGAGTTTGAGAGTTTCTTCTGAAAATTCCTCAATCACTGCATCTTGTTGAGATTGAGGAGTGAGATAAAAGACAGTTTTGAGTAAATCTAATCCTTTCCCTTTTGTAATTCCACACTTGAGGGCGATAATTGAGTCTAAACTCTTCCAGAATTGACGGGGAGCTTCATCAATCCTAGCAGTAGCAGTAGCTAATTTAACTGTTTTTAGGGGGCTATTCGGTTGTTCAATTAAGAACTGTAAAGCAGATTTAATTTCTTCTCTTGAAGCTGTTGACAGATTTAGTTTTGGGGTTTCCTCTCTTGCCAAAACTCTGGATATATTCCTAGCATCTTCTGTTCCATCGGCAATAATACACCAAATTCTTTCTAGTCCAGCCCTTTCAGCCACAGCATAAACAAATGAGTTGCCGATAACTTCATAGCGATCCTCTGATAGTTCTTTGACGATTACAGGCAGCCAATTGCGTCCACCTGTCTGCTGTAATAGTTTAGCAGCAACTTCAATTAAAAAACTATCAGCATCGGTCCCATTGGTAATTTCTATTTCATCTAAGTAGAGATACTTCAAAGTACCAATATCGGTATATTCCATCATTGTAAAAAATACTCCTTTGCTAAGTCTTTGTAGTAGTCATAAGCGGAACGATTTTTATAAACGGCTGGCACGCGAGCGAAAGCAGCACTGGCTATAATAGCGTATTCTGGCAGGTGATGAATATGTAAATTTTTACTGGCATTAGTGTATTTGGGATAAAAATAGGGTGTAAGGGTTTTGTCATTTTTTAGTATTTGATAAATTTCTTTTTGGGCAAGTTCTAACTGTGGTTGAGTAATCTTCTCACCGTTGAAAAAAATTGGTAAGGCTATGGGAGTCCCATCTTTTTTTGATTTTTGCATTTCCGGCAGAAACTCCTTGATGGCAGTGGCTGCATTATTAAGGGAGAATGAACTGTTATGTTTTGTGGGTAAGAGGACAACATCGGCAGCATAAACAGCCAGCTTGCTAGTAAATCGCCAATTGGGAGCGGCATCTATAAAGATGTAATCATATTCATATCTAGCTAAGTCTAATTTTCTATGGAGAGTGTATATTTTCATTTTAGCATTATACTCAAATTCCGAATACTCTGCCATTTTAGGCTCAGCAGGAACGACATCGAAGGTAATTTGTCCTTTTGAATTCTTAAAAATATAGGGACGAATCACTGATTTTAGTTCAATATTGCGGTCAGTTAAAGCCTTTTCTAGTAGGCCATCTTCTGGTTTCATATTTAGGAGAGATCTAGTTAAATCTCCTTGATTAAAATCAAAGTCTAAAACTAGAACTTTTTTACCTAAAAAGGCAAGGAAAGCGGCAATATTTACGGTTGTGGTGGTTTTGCCTACACCGCCTTTATTATTGTAAACAGTAACCGTTAGTGCTTTGGGAGTCTTGTCAATTTTTGTCTTGATCAGAGCTATAGTATCATCAATGTTCTCAGGAGTTATTGCTATGCAAGTAGTGGCAGGAAAAATGATTTTACCATGTTTTCTAAATAACTGGATGTGTGAACCGTTAGTGATAATTCCCCATTGGGATGCTTGACAGTTAGTCCCTAATAACTGACGCTTTAACTGATTGACAGTTGCCTTATAACTTGGACTATTTTCAGTTAGGTTAATATCTCTACCTTTTAACTCTATCAGCAGAAAAGGATTACTCTTTGTCTGCAAAAAAATATCGTTTTCTAGGTTTCTCCGAGTGGCAAAGTCGGTAATCCCACCGCCTCCCGTGTCGTACTGTGGGATTATCTCCGTGGTTGAAAATCCTAAATATGATATCAGGTAACGTGCAAAGTTGGTGCTAACGATCGCTTCCGACGCATCTTGAGGCAAATGCTGAAGATAAGATTTGAGACTTGTTACTCTGGGGGTGTTATCTTTCATTTCAGTTCACAAACTATAGACTAAAGTTAATGAATTGCTGTTTTTTTGAGTATAACACCCCATTTCCTCAACCCCTAAACCATTATGGAAAAATTAACTAATCTCGATCGCTTGGCTGAAGAAATTTTAGGTTTAATTCCGACAGAAACGGTTATCATTGCCCTATTTGACGGTGATAGTATTGATTATCGCGCGGGTGCGGGTAAAAACACCGGGGCAATTGTGGGCAAAAGGGGTGATATTGCCACGTCGGGATTGTGTACGGTGGTTTACCAGGGCAGTTGTCCGGTGGTGGTGGGACAAACCCTAGGAGATAATCGCATTCGTCAGGATATAGCGGTGGCTTTGGGGATAAAAACGGCTTTAGCTGTGCCAATTAAGGTTAATAATCAGTTATTTGGTGCAGTAATGCTTTTAAACCGTCTCGATGGTCAGGAATTGACCGATCGAGATAGTTTATTAGTGGAGGAATATCTGAACTCGCTACTCAGAAATGAGGGATAGAAGCGGTTGGGTAATCCAGTTAAATGCTACGGCGATTTGATGGTTAAGGGTGGGCAGTCGGTAGAGATAGACTAAGCGACGGGTAAGATGGGCAAGGGGACCGGCTAATTCTAGTCCTAAACCGCTAATAGTAGCTTCATCGACTCCGAGGGTCAACATTTCGCCTAAAGGTTGATAACGGAAGGGTAAAGCTGGTTTATCGTGGAAACTCGCCCAAATATTCCAAGCGCAGTAGTCGGACTGTTGAAGGGCGACCTGGGCCGTGGCAGCGTAGGGTTTATCCTCTTGATCGCGACCATCGGCCGCATCGCCGATCGCGTAGATGCTGGGGTTTTCGACAGTTTGTAAATATTGATTAACTTTTAGTAATTTACGCTCATTATGTGCTAGGGGCAAATTAGCGAGTAGTGGAGAGGCGATCGGGCTAACAGTCCAGAGAATTAGATCAACGGGGATATTGTCCATCTGTCCTTTGTAGTCAAGGGAGAGGCGATCCGCTTGGATGTCGGCGACGGTGGTTTCGAGGTCTAACCAAACTAGACGTTTTTCTAGGGCTTTTTTGGCGGTGTCGCGGTTAAATTGGGTTGAAAGGGTAAGTATATCGCTATTTCTTTCGATCAGACGAATTCTTCCCCTTTCTCCGAGGCGATCGGCCAGCTTACAGGCTAATTCTACGCCGCTATAACCGCCCCCGATAATGGCGACCCGAATTTTATCGCGATCGGATTGTTCTAGGGTTTTGAGTCGATCTCGAAGACGATAGGCATCCTCTAGACTACGAAAGGGGATAGCGTGGGTTCTGGCCCCAGGTAGGAAGTCAAGGGAAGATTGACCACCGAGGGCGATCACGAGGCGGTCATAGCATATATCGTTTTGATTGTCAAGGGTTATTTTATGATTATTAACATCGATGGCCGTGACGGTTCCCTGTTGGAAGTCAACGGGGGTATTAGCGAGCAATTCGCTGAAAGGGGGAGCAATTTCCCAGGATTGCAGTTCTGAGGTGACTAATTCGTAGAGAAGGGGAGAAAATAAAAAGCGATCGCTTTTATCAATTAAGGTAATTTGGGGAGGGTGTTGATCGGTCCAAGGCAATTGACTCAAACGTAAAGCAGTATAGAGTCCACCAAAACCACCACCGAGAATACAAATTTTTGGGATTGAGTCAGTCATATCGATCGCTGAGGGTTTTGTTTCTTATTTTGACACTCCCTGCCGTAAAATGGACGGGGATTGTCGGTGCAATGACTCCAGTTATCTTGACATCCCTAAAATTAGATTGGCAACCATAGTTTAATTATCTACCTAGCCAAATCGTCAACAAAGCCACAATTGTAGCCAGAAAAAGGATATGATTCATCCAATCATCGAAAGACCAATTTTTAAACATAATTAGTTCCTTAAAATCGAGGCTTACCGCTCAACAGCTTACCTTAATTTCTGATAGAATTGCTATGGCTGGTTGACTCTGCCAATATATTAAGATGAGTTAAGGGCAGTAAAGGAATCGTTAAATCAATCATAAATTGTTATAGTCCATTTCTCCCAGAGCCTAGCATAGAGGGGAAGCCTCCTTAATCCCTAGGTAATTGCATGAATGGACTACAACAACAGATTATCAGTCTTGATCGGAAAGTCGATCATCTACAGGATATTGTCGAAAGCCTCAGCCAGCAAATTGCTATCCTAGCTGGGGATAAATCGAGTCATTTTCCGCAAGAATCGCTGGAAATAGTCGGTTTTTCCGAGTTATCCGATAATAGCCTCTACGATCATAAAGATATTCTCCGGGATCACGGTGGCAAACAGTCCCCGGCTGTCAATGGCGATAATCCTTTTTCCGATGAAATCCAAATTCGCCGATTAACGGCACAATTGACGGCGGCCTACAATCGCATTGCCGCCCTCGAAGAACAATTACTCACCTATCGCATCCATTCCTAGTTAATTTCTGCCCAGAGGATTGGGTAAACTGGGTAAGGTGGGGTTAGTGGGCAAATTGGGCAAAGGATTGCTATTTTCCAGGGTGGGATTGTTAGCCTCCCCTGATAGAGTCGCTAAAGCCACGCGATCACCGCCCACCTGTCGCAGTAGGTCTAAAACCCCAACCACTTCGTTATAACTGGCATTTCTGGATGCATTCAGTACCATCAGTCCATTGGGACTATATTGATGATAATTCTTGATCGCCTCAAACAACTGGGGGCGAGTCACCATCTGTTTTTCGACGTAGAGTTGTCCGAAATCATCAAGACTAACCACCAACATTTCCCGCATCGGGGTGGTGGCTGTACTAGCTTTCGGTAAATCGAGACTGATAGCCTGTTGGCGAGATAATCCCACTGCACCGAGAATAAAGAAGGTGAGAATACAGAAAATTACATCGATCAAGGGAATGATATTAACTTGCACATCCTCTTGAACGCGGTGTTGATCATGCCATAACTTCAGGGGACGAGCTGTAATATGGCTACTTTTGGGCTTTTTGTGGTTAAGAGATTTAGTTTCGGCCATGGGTTATAAGAGGGAGACTTAGCGATCGAGAGGTTTTTCTAGGTTAGCACTGAGGGCGTATTGTTGGTCTTCTCCATCTAGGCAACGTTGACGGTAGATAATTTCTAAATCACTGCCGGCCTTGCGAAAAATTCTAGCTTGATTGAACCAGAGTCCCTGAAAAATGCGATAGAAAGCGAGGCTAAAAATAGCGACAATTAAGCCGGCAGCGGTGGAAATTAAAGCTTCACTAATACCTAAAGTTACTCCCGCCGTCGAGGAAGTTCCCAGGTCACTCAGTTGAATATTGGCCAAAGAGGTAATTAAACCGAGTACCGTCCCTAATAATCCTAGCAGGGGAGAAAGGGCGATGACTGCCTCCAGGATTTTATCGCCCCGTTTCATCAGGGATAATTGTTCATCGGCAGCCGATTCGAGGGCAAAGTGAAAAACCTCTGGATCTGGATTTTCTAAGCGCAGGGGTGCGTAGAGATAGCTACCAATGGGGTGATTGCGGGAATCCCTAGCGACTTTTGCCGCCAAATCCCAATTACGGATGGCCGATTCCATAATTCGGTTTAAAATCTGGCCTTCACTGAGGAGGGTGCGACTCCAAAACCAAATTCGTTCGATAATAGTGCTAAGAGCTAAAATAGACAGAAAAAGCAGCGGCCACATGGCCACTCCGCCTTTTTGGATTAAATCAGGTATACTCACGAGTTGTTCTGTCCCTCCTGGGCGATCGGGTGATGATTATTGTTTAAGGATTATAGTTGAAGATTTAGCTTAATCGATTGACAATTATAGTTCTCACGCTGACTTAGAATACAGGATGAGATGGGGCTTTTCAAGGGGCCAGAAGATATCAGAAAAGGGATTGCCCTGACTCTATTTGAACCTAATTCGGGCCAGAGAAGTCTAAACCACGGCTATCTAATAAGTAATAAGACAAAATTAATTACACAAATAAGCAATAATATGGTAAGCTAGAGAGGCTGTGGATTAATTTAGATTACTTATGATATTTTTCATAGAAATCAATCCTCTTTCCGCTAAATTACTGAAACGAATTTATTGCTAAAGTAAAAAATTGCAGGTGCGTCAAAGAGCGCATTGTCTGATCTTAGCAAATCAAGGCACAAAAGTAGAAAATCTCATGCAGATTTTTCAGGTAAGCCGTAAAACAATTTACAATTGGTTTGAGAGATGGGAATCAGATGGTCTGGTAGGATTGTATAATAAACCAGGAAGAGGTCGTAAACCAACCTTTAATTCTGAACAGAAGGCCAAGATAAAAGAATGGACACAACAAGAACCAAGGCAACTAAAACAGGTGTTGGGAAAAGTGGAAGATGAATGGGGAATTAAAAGTAGTAAAAAAAACCTTCAAAGAGTTCTTAAAACCCTGAAAATGAGTTGGCATCCTATGCGTAAAGCAGTAGGCGGAAAACCAGAACCTGAAGCATATCAACAAAAAAAGGCACAGCTTGAAGAATTTAAGCAACTAGAAAACGCAGGAAAAATTAACCTATAGCGGTTCCTGTTCGCAAGAGGTACATTATCAATGTTGAAAAGCTTAATTATCAAAGGTTTAAGTGTGTCACACGGGCGTGAGAACCGCTATATTTTCCAGCATCAGTGGCTTTTTGTTGGTCGGGTGCAATGATTTGTTAGACCTCAAATTCGATTACAGTAGTAATGGCGGCTACAATTTCCAGCATTGTAATTTCAGAAACGCCTCCTAATTTACGAATAAACCTTTGTAAATCCATCCCTCTTAGTTGAAGAGTATCAATTGCAGAAGCTTTATTCAATCCATTGATACTGTTAGGTTCAATTTTAACGTGCCAGAAATTTATGGAAGGTTCAGCAAAAAGGTTGCTAAAAAGAGGCTGATTATAGAGCCTAGTGCAGCACCGACTGATGCAAAAGCGACTTTTCGATTGATTGAGGGGTTGGTAGTAACAAAAGACGGGGATGGTTGCTGATCGGTTGTGGTGGCTGGGGGGGGTGGGGGTATTCATAGAGTAGTATTGAGATGAGACAAGGATTTGATTTCTATTGGTGAGTCAAAGATGGACAATACGAAAGGACGTATTTGTTATACCAAATTTCTAAATCCATGACAGACATCCACGCTCGAATGCTTGCCAAGCCTGTATTCGTTGTGACGCGAATAAAGAAAAATGGTATTAGGCAGAAAGCGATCTATGGTAAGCATTAGCAAGTTTGGTATCGTACCTATTAGCACGATAGCCTGACCCATTGTAGCCTAGAGCAAAACCTGCCCAAATTAGCCTATTGCCAAAAACCTTATTTAACTAAATTCCTGACATTCTAGGCTAATTCTAGCGACGATTATTCGATCTGACCGCACCCCTTGACAAAAATTTATAATTATTCGATTCGTTTAATTGTCGAGGCCTTCTGTAAAGATTTTTTACCGTGAAATTATCATTCATACCCGATACAAGTATCCACCACACACCCAGTAACAAACGGGAGCAAGTCAGTTTTGTCAGAACATAAATACTATTCAATAGCTAAAGACTGTTATTTAGGTAAGCACAGCGGTGTTTAAGCACTTGAGGGATATTTTCTTCATTCCACTGGGCTCCAGAAATTTT
>NZ_BJKP01000044.1 GCF_008974145.1 Microcystis aeruginosa NIES-4325
ATGTCGGCAACGCTTTAATAAAAATTATGTTAAAAGTGATTTTACTCAAGTAAAACTTATCACTTGGGCGACAAATTATTGGCACTCAATAGCATAATTCTTTGAGCGACTTTTTCAGCAAACCCTAATTAAATTTAAAAAAGAAGCTAAATTTAACCAACGTCAAGAGCAAATCGAAATTGAGCTTCAGGAAATTTGGAATAATTTGGAAGAACAATTACAGTCTTTAACCATAAGTTCTGTTCAATCCTTAGAAGAAGAGATTAGAGAAGTATTGAGCAGTCAGATAATTGTGGACTTCGTAGCCATGTTGGATTCTAATGCTGATATTAACACAAAATTCTTGTCTAAGGGGTTTAACTTTAAGAATCTGTCAATGCACGTACAATTCCTGACATATCTCGCTGAAAAAGTGGGAATGAAAATCACTCAAAATGCCACTCGTCAATTCCTTGTGGTTGGCAACCCTGAATCCTTAATAAACGTAGCAGGTAGTCCACTGCACCAATCTATTCTGAAAGCTGGTGAATTTATTGGTTTTAAATTCAAACCTTGGCAAGCTGTAAAACTTGCTGGTAATTTCGGAAAATTTGCTAAATTTGCAGGGCCTATATTTGCCCTTGTTGGAATGGCCATTGATGCATCAGAAGTATTACAACAAGAGAAACAAGCCCAAGAATTAAGAGATGCTCAAAATTCTATTATAAAAGAGTTTGAAAATATTGCTGAAGCAATGAAATCTCAGTTAGATGAGCAAATTCAGGAATTTGAAAATAAAACTTTTAATAAAATTGAAGCACAAATTCAAACTCAACGAGAGCAATATAAAAATCAAACAGATTATAACGAGTTGCAATCAAAAAAACTTGAACGAATACAGCACAAACTTGAACTTTTAATTGAAAGCCTTATTTCATAACCGTTCAGGGGGGGGATGTCAAGCCGCCAGTAGCATTGACTCTGTGGAAGGACTCTGCTGGGGCAGCAGAGAAGGAGAAGAACTGCCTTTCCTACAGGCGCAAATCGCTTCGGTCATGAATTAACAGGGCTACCTCCTCTGCACCAATTCCTGGTATCAACCGTAGGTGCTTCTCATCTATGCCTCTTAGATTACCAGATTTCGTCCCCCCCTGAACGGTGACAATTTATCGGCGTTTTCTCCCTGTTTGTCGCCGGTGATGCCGTTGATGAACTAGGCGATAGCTAACAAAATAGGTTATCGTAGCAAATACCGTCGCTGATAGTAAGCAACCAAAAAACAGGGTCAAAAGAAATTGGCCGCCAGAACTAGCTAACTTTTCGGTGAAGCTTTGATTAGTTTGAAACATGTCGCCCAGATTCGAGCGCCCGCTTTGACCAAGAATAAACTCTCCTAATCTATAATTAAACAGGAAAATCGGCAGATCGGTCACGGGATTGCTGATATAAGTACCAGCAGCAGCGGCAATTTTGTTGGCACGAAATAGGGTGGCTAAAAAGATAGCGATGATGATTTGAAGGCCCATCCACGGGAAAAATCCCGAAAAAACTCCCAAGGCAAAACCCATGGCAATTTCCCTAGGATGTCCTTGTAATCGCATTAAGCGAATATACCAATAGCGCAAAAATCCCAGTAAGCGATTACTCGAATATTTGCGGCTTTTTCTCGCTTTTAATGACCGTGAGCGCATATTTTCGGGCATAAATGCTGACAAAATTGATACCGACTTCAATTTTAGCAAGGAGTGATTAAGAGATGTTAAATACAGGTGATACGATCGCCGCCATCGCTACGGCGATCGTTCCGGAACAGGGTAGTATCGGTATTGTCCGTTTATCTGGTAGTGAGGCAGTGGCGATCGCTCGTCAGCTTTTCCATACCCGCAATCGTCAAAAATGGGAAAGTCATCGTCTTCTCTACGGTTATATCCGGCACCCCCAAAGTCAAGCAATTATCGATGAAGCTTTGCTGTTGCTCATGTTGGCACCCCGCTCTTTCACCCGCGAGGATGTGGTGGAATTTCACTGTCATGGCGGCATTATGCCCGTACAACAGGTGTTACAGTTATGTCTAGAAAATGGGGCGCGTTTGGCCCAAGCGGGGGAATTTAGCCTGCGTGCCTTTCTTAACGGCAGAATTGACCTAACTCAAGCCGAAAGCGTCGTCGATCTCGTTGGGGCGCGTTCTCCCCAAGCGGCACAATTTGCCCTCGCTGGGTTACAGGGGAAACTCGCGCAACCGATCCGCCATTTGCGCGCCACCTGTCTCGATATTTTGGCTGAAATTGAGGCCCGTATTGACTTTGAAGAGGATTTACCGCCCTTGGATCACGCAGCGGTTCTCCATAGCATAAAACAGGTTTTTTGTCAAGTAAATTTAATTTTGGCTACCGCCGAGCGCGGGGAATTGCTGCGTAGTGGTCTGAAAGTGGCGATTGTGGGGCGGCCGAATGTGGGTAAATCCAGTTTGTTAAATGCTTGGAGTCGGAGCGATCGAGCGATTGTCACCGATTTACCCGGTACTACCCGCGATATCGTCGAATCTCAGCTAGTTGTGGCGGGAATCCCCCTACAAATCCTCGATACGGCAGGAATTCGCTCGGCCAGTGATCGAGTCGAACAAATTGGGGTGGAACGTTCCCGTCAAACGGCCCAGTCTGCTGATTTAGTTCTCTTAACCGTTTCCGCAGAGTCAGGATGGACCGAGGAGGACGAGGAAATTTATCGCTCTGTCAGCGATCGCCGATTAATTTTAGTGATTAATAAAATTGATTTGGTTAATCCAGAAACGGTAATTTACCCAGCAGAAATTGAGCGAGTTGTCAAGCTTTCGGCCGCTCAAAATCAGGGTATTGAAGACTTAGAAAAAACTATTATTAATGCTGTCCAAAATCAAGAACTACAGGCGGCTAATTTGGATTTAGCCATTAATCAACGACAGGCGGCAGCTTTAACTAGGGCGAAAATTGCTTTGCAACAGGTCAAAAAAACAATTGACCAAGATTTACCTTTTGATTTTTGGTCGATCGATCTGCGTACTGCCATTCAAGCTTTAGGAGAAATTACTGGCGAAGAAGTGACGGAATCGGTACTTGATCGCATTTTTAGCCGTTTTTGTATTGGCAAGTAAGCAATTAGAAAATCTGGTCAACTGTGTTGGGTTAACTGTGGTCTTGTTGAGGATTGGAGAACTCAGATATTACTGGAAAAAAATACTTTCCAAGCGGCCGTAATAATGGCACTCCCCAAAAGGATGATTAATGTCCAGACCTGATTTTTTTGGGTTCCTTCCACTGATTTTAGCCGATTGTCGATGCCTTCGATTTTCTCGCCTAACACTTTAATATCCCCTTTGAGATCGGCTATTCCTATTTCTACTTTTGTCAAGCGCTCATCAATCTTATCGAATTTTTGACTAACTTCCTTGATACTGTCTTTAATTTCTTTAAGGACGACATCAAGGGAATAAGTAACAGTTTCGTTAGACACTTGGTAAACTCCTATACTGTATCCAGTTGGATATAATTTTATCTTAAGTCTAGGCTTTTTGGCATTCCTGGCTCTTCTCGACTTTGTGTGATAATTTTTGCTTATGAAATCGTGAAATGTTTACTGGAAAACACTTTTAGGACTATTTTTTTAAATAAACTATCAGTATAGACCTCGTTTCCACACAGAAACCAGAAGAGCCCAGTCCTTACCCTATAGTTAACTTCACTTCTGTCCAACCACTGAGATAGTGTTAGGTGAAAACTTCGCCACTTTCTTGTCACTCGATCGAATCTAAAACCTAATTGGTTAAGCTAAAAGCTTTTATGTACTTAGTTTCTAGCCTTTATAACCCTAACTGCCAATTTTTTCGGGAACTTCCTAACATTCCATCAATCTTAAAGCCCATATTCCACAGGGAAAAAGGGGGAAATCCAGAGGAGTTTCAGGCTTTTTTCCTAGCCCTCTCGGTTTTCTTTTGGTATAAATTGGGTTATGTGTGCAAAGGAGTGAGCGAGTGACGTTTAGCATCGAACCAAAAATTATCAATCCGCCCAAAAACCGTCATGATTATCAATTGTCGGAAGTAATTCGCTATCGTGCTTGGGTAGAGATTGATCGATCAGCACTACAACAAAACGTGCGAAAAGTCAAGGCCTTATTAGGCTCAAAAACGGAATTAATGGCGGTAATTAAAGCCGATGCTTACGGACACGGGGCAGTTAAGGTGGCTAACAGCGTTTTAGAAGCTGGGGCGCAATCTTTAGCCATCGCGACTATCGGTGAAGGTATCGAACTACGGGAAGCGGGAATCGTTGCCCCAATTATGATTTTAGGGGCAGTCAATACCCCAGAAGAAGTGGCAGCCTTAGCCCATTGGCAATTGCAACCCACCCTGGTGCAAATCGAACAGGTGCGAATTTTTGCCGCCGTTATGAGACGCTTAGAGCAGCGGCTGCCAGTTCATATCAAACTAGATACGGGGATGTCTCGCTTAGGTACACCATGGCAAAACGGCACAAAATTCGTCGAACAGGTTTTAGAGGCTCCTAACCTGAAAATTGCCAGTATATACTCCCATTTTGCCACGGCTGACGATCCCAATCCCGAAATCATGCAGTTACAACGGCAAAGATTCCAACAAGCGATCGCCGAGTTAAGATCAAAAGGTTATCATCCCCCCTGTCTGCATTTAGCCAACTCTGCCGCTACCCTAAGCGATCGATCTCTGCACTACGATCGAGTTAGAGTGGGATTAGCTCTCTACGGTCTTTATCCCGCCGATCATCTCATCGATAAAGTCCCTTTGCAACCGGTGCTACAAGTAAAAGCGCGCATTGCCCAAGTCAAAACCATTGCCGCTGGCTCGGGAGTGAGTTATGGTCATCAGTACATAGCCGCAAAAGACACCCGTATTGCTGTGGTCGGTATCGGTTACGCCGATGGAATTCCCCGCAATCTCTCCAATCGTTTAAAAGTATCCCTGAGAGGACGTTTAGTACCCCAAATCGGCGCGATAACCATGGATCAGTTAATGATTGACGTGAGCGAGATTCCAGAGGTAAAAACAGGGGAAATCGTCACACTTATCGGTAAAGACGGACCACAGTGCATTACCGCCGACGATTGGGCGCGGGATTTAGGTACAATATCTTGGGAAATTCTCTGCGGTTTTAAGCATCGTTTGCCGCGAATCACTATTAGCAATGGCTAATTATGGCGGTGATCTTAAAAATGTCAATTGGCGGCAATTCTTACTATTGAATGACTGGTGAGATTTGTAATTAATTTTGCCTAGATACTTGCCTTGGTCAAGTGCGATCGCTAATTACCGGGCTAGATTACGGGATGAATTCTCCAGCACTTTAGGTTAGAATAAACAGGGTTAATCGACGGCAACTGATTAGTTTTACCCTAGAGGCAGCGATGACTATAAGCAACGATTTACCCTTACCCCCCGGCAGTTTCGGATTACCTCTATTAGGAGAAACAATCGCTTTTTTGACCGATGGGGATTTTGCTAGTAAACGTCATAATAAATATGGTCAACTTTTCCGTACTCATATTTTTGGCAGTCCCACGATTATTTTATCCGGTGCCGAAGCTAACCGGTTTCTTCTCAGCAACGAGAATAAATACTTTGCGGCAACTTGGCCTAAAAGTACCAAAACTCTACTAGGCAGCGCATCTTTAGCGGTGCATACGGGAGATGTCCACGCTTCCCGTCGTCGTTTAATCTATCAAGCTTTTCAACCCCGGGCCCTAGCAAGTTATATCCCTACGGTAGAAACAATTACCGCTCGCTATTTAGAGCGTTGGCAAACCGCAAAAACCCTGTCATGGTATCCTGAATTAAGGAACTATACTCTCGATATCGCCTGTAAATTATTTGTCGGTCTTGACCAGGGTTCTGCTACCAAATTAGGGGAAGCTTTTGATACTTGGTGTGCGGGACTATTTACCATTCCCCTTCCCCTTCCCTGGACAGCTTTTGGGAAAGCATTACGCTGTCGAGAAGAATTACTGCAAGCGATCGAAACTATCGTTTTAGAAAGACAAAAAAATGATGACTTAGGCCAGGATGCTCTTGCTATCCTTTTACAAGCTAAAGACGAAAACGGTCAAAGTTTATCCTTAGCGGAATTAAAGGATCAAGTGCTATTATTACTCTTTGCTGGTCATGAAACTTTAACCTCCGCTATCGCCACTTTCTGCCTACAAATGGCACTGCATCCCAATATTTTTCAGCTTGTCTTGGAGGAAATAACTAATTTTGACCTATCCACTCCTTTAAGCGTCGATACCCTCAAACAGATGACCTATTTAGATCGCGTTTTAAAAGAAGTTTTACGTTTTACTCCCCCCGTGGGAGGAGGATTCCGTCGGGTAATAGAAGACTGTCAACTTAACGGTTATCATTTGCCGAAAGGATGGATAGTGCAGTATCAAATCAGCAATACCCATAAAGATAATAATATTTATTCCCATCCTGAAACCTTTGATCCCGATCGCTTTTTAGCCGACGAAAAACTCTACGGATATATCCCCTTTGGTGCGGGATTGCGCGAATGTATCGGCAAGGAATTCGCTCGTTTAGAGATGAAAATCTTAGCCGTCCGTTTAGTAGAAAAATATGATTGGCAATTACTCCCCAATCAAGATCTGACCCTCACATCTATCCCCACTCTCCACCCCCGGGACGGTTTACAAGTCACCTTTAAACCTCGTTAACCGGCTGGGATAAAAAAACTTTGAAAACAGTTTAGCGTTTTTCTCGTAGCCGTGAAATTTATTTCACGGCATTTATTGTCGGAAATGCTCAGATTTTGAGCCGTCGGTGGAACTCCAGATAGAGGTTAATCAGCAGCGGGTAAAGCTTTCGATAATTCTCCATTTTGCTGATGATTTGGTCTATCAAATTCGAGAACTAAGTAACGAATTAAACGCGCTAGGGATTTTTGTAGCAAACCTTCAGCAATTTTTTGTCCCATCAGTTGGGTTTCCGGTTTAGCGATTAGTTTAGTCATCACTGGCACCATAGCCATGGCATCGAATCCTTTGGTTTCCTGTAAAATACTAAAGATGTTGCGAAGATGGTCAAAAGTCTTAGCATCACCTAACAATTCTGGGGGAGTTTCTTGCACAGCTAAACCCACCTGTTCCCGGAAATTAACCGTGAGATTAAACCAAGTGCGACGACCGAAGTTATCGAGCGCATTGACTAACTCATTAACTAATTTTTCTCGGATAAATATACCCCTGTCTGAAAGGAGAAAATCTAACGCTTGATCGGTGACTTTCTCGAAGTTAAAATCATTAGAGTCTTTAGCATTCCGCAGGAGATTTTCTAAACGATTCCAGCGAAAAGTACCGTCTTTAAACAATAAATCTCGCAGGGAATCGCGCAACTCCGTGGAAGGATCGGTGAGCAGACGTTTAGCAATATAAGGATAGGCTTTACTCAGTACCTTAAAATTAGGATCGATGCCAATCGCTATTCCCTCTAAAGTCACCATTGAGCGAATAATTAGGGCATAATAGGCAGGGACTCGAAAGGGAAACTCGTACATCATCGCCGACATTTTATCGGTGATACTTTTAAAGTTTAATTCTGCCACACTCGCCCCTAAAGCATTACCGAAAACTTCCGAAAAAGCGGGAACAATTGGCTCTAAATTGGTAGTTGGTGATAGGAAGTCTAACTTAACGTAATCCTTGGCCAAAGACTCAAAATCCCGGTTGACTAAATGCACCACCGCTTCGATTAAACCGTAGCGTTGATAGGGTTCAATATTGCTCATCATGCCGAAATCAAGATAAGCTAATTTACCGTCGGGAGTTGCTAATAAATTACCCGGATGGGGATCCGCATGGAAAAATCCGTGTTCAAGTAATTGACGCAAAGAACACTGCACCCCCACATTAACTAAGTGGGTGGCATCAATACCCTGGGACTGAATTTCTTTGATATTAGTTAATTTTGTGCCGTCCACCCACTCCATGGTTAAAACCCGTCGGCCGGTATATTTCCAGTAGATTTTGGGGACGTAAATTTCGTCAATATGACCATAAAGTTGAGCGAATTTTTCGGCGTTTTGTCCTTCGTGAAGATAATTAATTTCTTCAAAAATACGACCAGCTAATTCGTCGGTAATTGCCACTAAATCGGAGCGAAGTCTTTTAACATTAATTTTCGCCCAACTCGCCAAACTACGCATGATATACACATCTAAAGTTATACAGCGAATCAAATCGGGACGCTGTACTTTAACGGCGACTCTCTCTCCGGTTTTTAATTTACCTTTATAAACTTGTCCTAGGGAAGCAGCCGCTATGGGATTGGGGGATAATTCTGCATAAATTTCTTCAGGAGAATAACCTAATTCTTCTTCGATAAAACGATAGGCAATTTCGTTAGGAAAAGAGGGAATTTGATCCTGGAGAGTGGTTAATTCTTCTAAATATAAAGGCGGTACTAAATCAGGCCGGGTAGACAGAGCTTGACCGATCTTAATATAGGTCGGTCCCAATTTGGTCAACATTTCCCGCAATTGTACGGCCCGTCTAATTTCATTTTTAGGCGATTTTCCCCGCAGTTTATCCCACCAGATACCGATGACAAAGGATAAAACCGGCAGGGCAATTTCGATTAATCTCCCCACAACTTCTAGAGGTCGCCGACGGTAATAGTCGTTAATAACTTGGGGATTGTAGCGCCAACTCTCGGCTACGTTGTCATCCATGGGGCCGATATCTTCCCGATGCTCTTCGGGAATATGCACGGGCTGCACTTCAACGGTAATCGCTTCTTCGGTTTGCGTCTCTGGGGAGATCATCTGTTCGGACATAGTTCGGTGACGGGGCAGGGTGATTTGTAAACTATTGTAACAAGTATCGGCTTTCTGCCCGATCTTGTTTCTGTCTCCCTAGTTCTCTGCTCAGGTTCGCCGTCAACTTTACCCGGGGGTTATCGGTGTTTTTGACGATTTCGAGGCTGATACTGCCCTGATTATCCTGAATGTAGGTGTCAAAAAATAGGGCGGTAATTTGGCTGATTTCTAGGACTTTGTTAAATAAACTAGGGACGGCTGACCGATAACTAAATTCACCGCTAATAATCCGAGGTTAAATTGGCTAAGTTAATCATTTTTATTGCTTCTCAAAGTATTCTACGATAGCTCTCGCTATCGATTCTGCACCATCTTTAGCCAGTTTAACCTTTAATCTTGGCGGTTGGGGGGCTTGCCGTAAAAAGTCCCAATTACCTTGAAAAAATTCTTCACTGCTAATAATTTGATGATAACTATAATCTTGGATTCCAGCCAATAAAATCGCTGATTCGGCGAAACCTTCTCGCGTCAGGGAAACAATCGGAACCTCTAATTTTAAAGCCTCGGCAAAGGTACTATATCCCGGTTTGGAAATAATTCGATCGCACAGGGGCATAAAATCCACAGGACGATAGCTCCGATCTGGTTTATCCTGTAAGCGGATTAAATTGGGCAGTTCGGGCGCGTTTTTTTCAAAAGTGATAAATTGCCAATCGGGAAAACTGGCGAGGTTATTATATGGAATTGCCTCTAATCCTAACCCACCAAAACTCAATAAAATAGTTTTTTCTTTGGGGGCATTTAGCTTAAATTCCTGTCGCAATTGTTCTTCACTGTAGCGAGGTGTACCCCCAGTTAAATTTGCTTCTGTAACGTGAGAAAATGCTGTCATTGCCTCCGCTAAAGGTAGTTTAAACAAGCGATCACATTGATTATAACAACCACTAATCCAATCACTAATACTGGCAAATTCTTCACCCCAATCACGATAGATAAAATCCCAGCCGAAGTTACCGATCATCCAACAAGGAAGCCCCGCACTTTTGGCAATTAGTGCCGCTAAAGGCGGTAAATCGGCTACAACTAAACCCACACGATTAGTTTTAATAAAATTAACTTCACTGGCAATAATTGACCTTGACTGAGCAATTATGTGTTCTAATTTTTCTTTGGTAGCTAATTTATCCATCGTTAAACTATCCGATTGGATTACCCCCACATCAAACCCCCGATGTCTTTGAATATATTCTCCGGATATGTAGGAATCTAATAACCAGCGCGGGGCCGTGGTGACTAATATCGGCAAAATTTCGGGATTAAGTTCAATAATATTAGCTACCACCGAAGCACTGCGGACGGCATGGCCAAAACCATGATTAGTAACGGCAAAATAAACAACAGGACGAGACATATAGTAGTTATCTTAATGGTCAGATACGAAGTTTTCCTTTTGGGGAGTCGAGATACTCCGAGACGATGCCCTGTCAGATCATACTTGATCTTTACGATAAACGCTTTGATATCTAAGTAAAAGGAAAAAAGCGATTAAAATTCTCCCAGTTAGATGTCAAAATAATGCTTTCATCACTTTTGACTATTAAAAAACCCTCTCTTCGGGGAGAGGGTGAATTAGGTTTAGGAATTTTCCTCTAATCCAAAGACGCGATTAAAAGCTTTCAAGACTTTATAACCAGAATCGATCGATTCTAGGGGATCTTTCCGCAAACGATGACGTAAACAGAGAACAATTACTCGACGGATATCATCTACCGTCACAGTTGTCCGTCCTTCCAACGCAGCCAGAGCTTTAGCGGCACGATTGGTAACGATATCGCCGCGCAATCCATCCACGTCTAACTCGGAACAAACCTCGGAAATTTTCACCCGCAGATCATAATCAAGCTCAACGGCAGGCAAAAGATTCTGGGCTTCCACGAGCTTTCTTTGCAGTTCTTCCTGTTCTAAGTTGTATTTCTCTAAAAACGAGAGAGGATTGCCATCAAATTCCGCACGCTGTTCCACGATTTTGACCCGTAGAGGGGGTTCTTTAACGGTGTGAATCTCCGCGTGCATTCCAAAGCGATCAAGCAGTTGTGGGCGCAATTCTCCCTCTTCTGGGTTGCCCGATCCCACCAAAACAAACCGGGCCGGGTGACGGATGGAAATTCCTTCCCGTTCCACCGTATTCCAACCACTAGCGGCCGAATCCAATAGCACATCGACGAGGTGATCGTCAAGTAAATTGACTTCATCCACATAGAGAATGCCGCGGTTAGCTTTGGCCAGCAATCCTGGTTCAAAAGCTTTTACCCCTTCTGACAGGGCCTTTTCGATGTCAATCGTGCCACAGACCCGATCCTCCGTGGCACCGAGGGGCAGATCTACCATAGTGACTTTTTTCTTGGCAACGGTCAAGGGGATGGACTCGTCCACCCTTTGCCGCACCTCATCGCTCATTAAATCGGGATCACTGGGGTCAGAATTAAAGGGATCGTTAGCAACTACGTCAATTTCTGGTAAAAGGTCGGCTAAAGCCCTAATTGTGGTCGATTTTCCCGTACCTCGATCCCCCATAATCATCACCCCGCCAATTTTGGGGTCGATAACGTTGAGCATTAGGGCTAATTTCATTTCTTCCTGGCCGACAATAGCGGTGAAGGGAAAAACCACGCGGCGAGTTTTCGGAGGAGCTTGGGGAGTCACGGTCATAAGTGGATTCAAAAGTCAATAGTTGTTGGGTAAAGAATTATATCTAGTGGAGATTCTAGCCGTCAGCTTTCAGCAAAGCTCTATTATTGTAAGTCTTTTTTCCTGCTTTTTAGTATCCAGCGCCAGAGGGGATGATGCGGCCCTTTGTCCCGAATTTTCTGCACCCTTTGCTCTAAGCGCAGTTTTTCTCTGGGGGAAAGTCCTAAAATAATATTGCGACTTTGCCAGACTAATACTGCTCCTGTAATGGCAACACAAAAGGCTAGACCGATAGAAGGCCAGTAATTGAAAGCTAAAGCATATCTTAGGGCTGTCCAAGTAAAATACTGCCGCATTAAGGCTATATCATCGCGTAAAACCCATAAACTAACCGAACCAATCGCTAACCAACAACCAAACACGAATAACCAACGACCCCATACCGTCAGTCGATGTAATCTTTGGATCTGTTGCTGTAGTTCGGAATCGGCCATTTCAGTTATCAGTGAGCAGTTATTCAGTGGGGGTGTGAGGTGTGGGGAAGTGGGGAGAAAAAGGCCGTCTCCTGTCTCCTGATGGCTAAAAAGCTGATATAGCGGTGTGCAGTCGTATGAGGTACAGTGTCACGAGCTATAAACCATGCTAGGCAAAGCTTGGTTTGTATCTCACTCAAGCGCTTACCGCTATAACTGAATTATCCCTTGACAATTGCGCCAAAATCTGCCAGGACTCGGGCGTGATTTCGCAGTAAACCCAAAAGATTTAAACGATTGCGACGGACAGATTCTTTTTCGGCCATGACTAACACACTATTTTCGCCGTCAAAAAATTCAGCCACCACGGGAGAAATTGCCGTTAAAGCAGTGACAAGACGCTGATAATCTCTTTGCTCTCTTGCGCTAATAGTTTCGGGAATTAGGGCAATTAAAGCGTCATAAAATGCTTGTTCTGAGGATTGTTCAAATAACTCCCTATCGATGATTCCCTTGATTTCTAGGGTAGTTGTATCTAAATCTCCTTTTTGTGCCAAACGAGTCGAGCGATTGACGGTTTCATAGATGTTGGCTAACTGACCATCCTGACGAATTTGGCATAAAAAGCGGGCGCGTTCACGGGTATCTAATAAATTTTCTAAAGCGCGAGACTTATACTCCGGATCGTTTTCCCCTAAAACTGCATTAACGAGATCATAATCTATCCTCAAATCATCAATTAAGAGAGTTTGCAGACGTTGTAAAAAGAAATCTTTAATCAGATTGACTGGGTTAATTTTATCGGGATGACAGGTAATAAAATCCTTAGCTATTTGCTCAATTAACGCCAAAAGATTGATATTAAAATTGGCAGACCATATAATACTAATTATTGCATTGGCAGCGCGACGTAGAGCAAAGGGATCTGAGGAACCTGTGGGCAGCATTCCCAGTCCAAAAATACCGACTAAAGTATCCAATCGATCGGCAATTCCCACCACTTGACCGGTGATTGTTTCTGGGAGTATATCCCCGGCATTGCGAGGCAGATAATGTTCAAAAATGCCCCGGGCAACTACAGCCGATTCACCACTAATTAAAGCATATTTTTCGGCCATTACTCCCTGTAATTCGGGAAATTCATAGACCATTTGGGTAACTAAATCCGCTTTACAAAGCATGGCAGTGGACTCTATATCACTACGACTTTGTTCATCGAGATTTAACTGTTCGACGATCATCTGGGCAATTTCCATAATCCGATCGACTTTATCGCGCATGGTTCCCAATTCTTCTTGGAACGTGACGGTTTCCAGTTGGGGAAGAAAACTATCTAAGGGTTCATCACAATCGGCAGTATAGAAAAATCTGGCATCGGCTAATCGTGCGCGGATAACCCTTTCATTTCCTGCGGAAATAATCTCAGATTTCTGGGGATCGCCATTGGAAATAGTAATAAAATAGGGTGACAAACCCTGGAGAGTTTTGACTGGGAAATAACGCTGGTGTGTCACCATCACGGTAATAATTACTTCTGGGGGTAATTCCAGAAATTCATCGTCAAATTTGCCAACAATTGCCGTGGGATATTCGACTAAGTTGGTCACTTCCGCTAATAAATCTGCGGGAATTTCTGCCACTACCTGGAGTTTTTTAGCCAGGGTGGTAATCTGATCAGTAATTATCTGTTGACGCACTTGCGGATCCGCTTCCACAAAAATCGATCGCAAACTGGTTAAATATGCTTGGGGATGACTAATGGCTAGGGATTGCGGGTGTAGAATGCGATGACCAAAAGTTAAGCGATCGCTGGTTAAAGTAGTAGAGCCATTAATTAATTCTAGGGGTAAAACTTCCCCATCAACTAAAGTTAATAACCAACGAATTGGCCGGGGAAATCTTAAATCGCCGTCTCCCCAACGCATAAAACGTCTTCCTTCCAAACGGGTAATCCATTGGGGAATTAATTCAGTTAAAATCTCGGCTGTTGGACGACCTGGAATCGTTTTTTCAATATAGACAAATTCTCCTTTGTCTGTGGCACGAATGGAGAAAGCGTCGGTGCTAACTCCCTGTTTTCGAGCAAAACCCTCACCCGCGGGGGTAATTTTGCCATTTTTGTAGGCTGCACTAACTGGCGGTCCTTTGATCTCCTCTCTGCGAGCTTCTTGCTTCCTCGGTAATCCTGTGATTAACACGGCCAAACGGCGCGGGGTTGCGTAAACTTGAATAGCAGTAGCGTCCAGAGATTCCGTCTCTAAACTCTTGCTAACTCTTTCCTGCAATTGTGCGATTGCGCTATCGACAAAATCTGCGGGTAGTTCTTCTGTACCGACTTCCAGTAAAAAATCCATCTGATTGATTGGCCGTGTTTATGCTTCACCGATCATCTAGGCTATCACAGAAGCCGTGTCCTTAGTTTTTGATCAGCTGTACTGCATTTAAACTGCATATTGGAAATTTTAGTACAAATGCTCAAACTTCCCCGACCTAGCTTTGGTGCTGCCCACTCTCCTATCCCTTTTAAACAGTATGCTAGTATAACTATATGGCCATACAATTGCATTAGCTTGGCTAAAGGGACAAAGTTGCCATCATATTTTATCTGTTATGTCAATAAAGTTATGAAACGATTTCTATTATTATTTTGTGTTCTCGTGAGTTTTTTGCTGTTTATCAGCTTTGAGATTGATGTTTCCTTGTCTGCACTAGCTCTAACTCGACAACAGCTAGAAGGGCCAGGGCAGCTGTTGTATCAATCCCGTCATAGTTTGCGCGATGATACAGGTAGTCCTTGGCAGGTGGTGTTGTTCAAACGAATTAAGGATGGGGAAACCCTAGAAATTAGTTTGCGCTTGGTGGGATTTCCTGAAAGGATTGAGTTTCTGCATGGAGAAAGATTGACGATAACGACGGCTAAAGGCGAAATTTTAGCGGCTAAGGATGCTTTTGCCGAAAAATCACCAGCAGCTAACGTCGGTCAATACGAGATGCAGGATATCTTACCGCAGCTACCCGTTACTGAAGCGATCGAACTTTCCCTACCCCTAGAGGATCCCCGTCATCTTAACATCCCGATTCCTGTACTTTTAGAATGGCAAAGTCTGCTTTTTTCGGCATATATTTGACTTTTTGGGTTAGGGTGAAAGATGCAGCAAATTGGAATCAGCGACGATGGGAAAGATTAATTTATTAGTCAGTGCCACCTCTGAGGATTGGATAGAACAGGCAATTAATAATTTAGGGATTATTCTGCTTGATCATTCCCATTGTGAGCGAAAAGCGGCAGGAGTGGCCTTAAATCTCATGTTTCGTTATCCTTCCTACGCTTCCCTCGTGCGGAAATTAACAGCGATCGCACAAGAGGAATTAGAACATTTTGAACAGGTAAATCAATGGTTAGATAAATGGGGAATTCCCCTCGCTCCCTTAAATTCTCCCCCTTATGGTGCTAAATTAAAGGCCCAGATTCGTCACCAAGAACCCGATCGCCTTTTGGATTCTCTGTTAATATCAGCTTTAATCGAGGCGCGTTCCCACGAAAGATTGGGTTTATTGGGAGAATATTGTCCCGATCCTCAATTAGCTCAATTTTATCGCGGTTTAATGGCTTCCGAAGCCCGTCATTATGGTATTTATTGGCTATTAGCAGCGGATTATTTTGAACGGACAGTGATCGAGCAACGTTTAGAAACCCTAGCGGCGATCGAAAGTGAGATTTTAGCCAATCTGCACCCAGAACCTCGTATTCATAGTTGATTGCACCCAGGTACAAACCATATCTAAATTACTCGTTAAACTCAATTTCTCTCTTAGAAAAGGGTAAATCTTGATTGATTGCATCAATTTCTTCCTGTTCCATTTGATTAATTTCATCGATATAATTGCGGAGAATTTGAGTCATTTTGCCATGATAAAAACGGTGTAAACTATGATTAGCAGTGGCAGGAAAACCCCGTCTTTTTTTATGTTGTCCTCCCGCGCCGGGGTCAAACATGGTAATACCTTGACTAATTGCCCAATCGATCGGTTGATAGTAACAAGCTTCAAAATGTAAACAGTCGTACTCCTGAAAACTGCCCCAGTAACGACCATAAAGATTAGTATCTTTGCGAATACAAAAAGATAAACCCACCGGTTTAGTATCTTTTTCATTTTGGTAGGCAGTAATCAAAACCACTCGCTGACGATAATTCGGATATAATTGTTCAAAAAATTTCTGTGTCAGGTATTTACTTCCCCAGTAAAATTTATCACAGGTACTGCTATAAAACCGATAAATTAACGGGAATAAATGATGGGGAATTTCTTCGGCGGCCAGAGTTTTAATAATTAACCCCGCATTAGTCACAGCTTTACGTTCCCGTTTAATATTGCGGCGTTGATTAGCATTAAAAACAGTCAGATAGTCTTCAAAACTTTGAAAACCTTTGTTATTCCAAATATAACTATGGTGTAACCAGGGAGTAAAGCCAAAATTTTCCATGAAAATTCGCCATTGGGGATCCACAAAAAGAAAATGACAACCCGACAGATGATTTTGGTCACAAAAATGATCGATCGCCCCTATCATTAAAGCAGTAATCTCCAGTTCATTTTCCCCCGGAGCAATTAAAAAACGATAACCCACCGCCGGAGTAAAAGGGGTCATTCCTAACAGTTTTGGATAGTATCTAATCCCTAAACGATGGGAAAGATCCGCCCATTGGTGGTCAAAGACAAATTCACCGTAACTATGACTTTTAATATACAAAGGGGCGGCGGCAATTAACTCAGTACTGCGCCAAACTGTGAGATGAGCGGGTTGCCACCCTGTGCGTCCCGTGGCACTGCCGGAAGTTTCAATATTATGTAACCATTGCCACTCTAGAAAGGGAGTAGTTAGGGGTTGAGCGAGAGCATCCCATTTTTGTTGGGGAATCTCACTCATTTTATCAATCCAAGCGACAGAATATTGGGGTTTAAGCTGTTCTACCATGGGACAAGATAAGTCAACCTTTTTATTTAAGGTAATCTAGTTTTGAGATTTGTGGGAATCTCGTTCAAGGGAATAATGTAGGAAAATTTCTTCTTCCACGGTTTCCACGCTCAAAAGTCGTAATTTTCTGGCAGAATCAGCCATAAATCCAGTTCCTCTCAGGGGAGTTGCCGCTTTATTGCCTCCTAACAGCAAAGGACAAATGGTTAGATGGATTTCATCGATTAAATCTTCAGCTAAAAGAGAGGCAATTAATTCACCTCCTCCCAGAATCGCCAGTTTTTTGATACCTAGGGCGGTAAATTGCCTAAAAATAGCTTTCCAATCACCGCAGACTAAGACAAGCTCAAATAAACCCCGATTTTCCCATGCTGCCACTTTTTCCACTGCCGTGATTAACCAGCGAGGGAAAGGCTGCTGAAAAAATTTCATCCGGGGATCAAGCTGGCCTGAATGAGAACAAACGATCTGTATCGGTTGCGGGGATAATCCCCGTTGTTGACGGTATGCGAGAAAATCGGGATGACGGATAGGAAGACTGGTGTGATAAGCGCGCAGGGTGTTAGCACCGAATAAAGCGGCATCCATGCGCGATAAATGTTGTTCTAGACGCATTTTATCGGTGGCAGAGGCAAATCTGGCCGCTGACTGGTAAGCGTCGGCAATTTTACCATCGGCACTCATGGCTAAAATAACGGTGGTGTGAGGAAGATTCATGGCAAATGATGAGTGATATCACTGAGTCCGATTGGTGAATAGGCTAGTATAGTCTAGAGTTTGATAGCAAGAATCCAACCAATTTCTGCCTATGCCTATCGGTCAATCGTCCTTTCGTCGTATTCTGCTCTCTCGCTTACTCCTAGTCAGTGTACCTGTACTACTAATGGGAGTTTATGTCACCTATCGTAAGGCGCGATCGGCTTTTTTGGAAACGGCCCGTCAAAATCTCACCGAAAGTGCCATCAGAAAAGCAGATAATATTAAGCAATCAATTCAATTTTTACAGGCTAATCTTATCACTGCGGGCGAAAGTCTGGTTTTAAAACAGGGAACCTTAGCCGAAAAAGAAGCTTTTTTACAACAATTCACGGCGCAGCTTCCTAATCAGATTAACTGTGTGGAATTAATTGATATTAAAACCAAGAAACCTTTATTAAATCGAGCCTGTGAACCAGAAATTATCAAAGTTTTACCTCTAGAAAGATGGACAGAGAAACCGACTAGCTTTGCTGGTAATATCCAAAATATTTTAGTAAGAAGTTTACCCCGACAACTTTTAACCAAATCTCCCGATAATAATCGTCAATTAGAATTGGTTTTTGCCGTTCCCGTCTACGATCATCAAGGACAATTACAATCTAGTCTAATTCTGCAAGCTTCTCTCCTTTACGGTGAGAAGGTTTTACCCGGTTCTTTATCGGGTTATCCCGTGGTTATTTCTGAAAATGGTATTATTCTCGCTCATCCCTATTTTAATCGCATTGGTAGGCATATCAGTCAAGAAGCTGATGCTGAACGTCTCAATCTGATCATCAGTAATGCTGTTAGAGGTCAACAGAGATTTCTCCATTTATTTTCTTTCGAGAAAGATGGCAAAGAATTAGTCGCCGGTTATAGTTCCCTCCCCAGTCCGGTTACGGGAGAATCATCCCCAAAATGGGTAGTTTTAGCCATTAGTCCCCTCCCTCAAGCTCTCGCTCCTCTAAAACAAATTTGGGAGGCAATTTTTTATCTGATTTCTGGTTTATTATTAGCCTATTTACTAGCTATTATACTGATAGCCAGGGATTTGGCTAGACCTTTAGAAAAACTGCGAGATTATGCCTTAAATATTCAGAAAATTCCTTCGCAAAAGATTAGACCACAAAACTTTAATATTCGAGAAATTAATCAGTTAGCCTCGGCCCTAGAGGAAATGCTCGAACGTTTACGCCTTGGGGGAGAGGAAATAGTTAAGAGTTGGCAAGAAGCGGAAAATGCTAATCAATTAAAAAACCAATTTTTGGCGAATACTTCCCACGAATTACGCACCCCTCTTAATGGTATTATTGGCTCAATTCGTTGCGTTATGGATGGATTTTGTAATAGTGAGGAGGAGGAAAAAGAATATCTGCAACAAGCGGATAATGCAGCCGTACATCTTTTGGAAATTATTGATGATATTCTCAGTATTGCTAAAATAGAAGCGGGCAAACTTTCCGTTAACCCTGAACCAGTAGATTTACACCAAATTATCAATGAAGTTATTAATTTACAAACAGGATCGCTGCAACATAAGCACTTAAAGTTTAATCTACTTTTCTGTCCAGAGAAACCGATAGTTTATGCTGATTCCACTAAATTTAAACAGGTAATCTTGAATGTTATTTCTAACTCAATTAAATTTACTGATAGAGGCGCAATTTCTTTAATAACTCACTCAGAACATTCACAGGCTATTATTACTATAATCGATACAGGAATCGGTATAGACCCCCAGCAGCAATCAAAATTATTCCGACCTTTTGTGATGATTGATGGTTCCACAACTAGAAAATTTAGCGGTACGGGTTTAGGATTGGCTATTTCTAAGAATTTGATGAAAATGATGGGGGGAGATATTACTATCTCTAGTCAAGGTGAAGGTTTAGGAACAACTGTGGAAATTATTCTTCCTCTAGTGGGGGAAAGAAAGCTTGATTCTACCCCAGAGGAAAACTCATCTTTGTCGATTCTTTCCTCTCCCTCTCTCAAAAACTAAAATATAGCGTTTCCTGTTCGCAAGAGGTACATTATCAATGTTGAAAAGCTTAATTATCAAAGGGTTAATTGTGCCACACAGGTGTGAGAAGCGCTATATCTCTATTTAACTACTGTAATTTCTGGGCAACTTAGTTTATAATTCCTCTAAACTTTCTACGGGTAAATTAACCACCTGATAAGCACCAAAAACCTTGATCGCATCGGTATAATTGGTTAATTCTTCTAAGGTTTCTGCGATTAAATGCTGTTGATCTGGATTGATTTCTAGATCAATAAAAAATATGTATTCCCCTAAAGATCGTTTAGTTGGTCGTGATTCGATTCGAGATAAATTAAGCTGACGTTTGGCAAAAACTTCTAAGGGTTTGACTAAAGCTCCGGGTTGATCTAAAACTTGAAAAGCGAGGGACATTCGCTCACCTTGGCGATGGGAAGTTAAAGCCATTACCCAAAAACGGGTACAATTATCAGGATAATCATTAATTGGTTGTATTAGTATTGGTACATTATAGAGTTTTGCCGCCCGGGGGGAAGCAATAGCGGCCGAATTAGCCTCTTGATCGAGAAGTTGAATCGCTTCTGTGGTAGAATTGGTCGGGATAATTGGCACGGTAGGTAAATGATTTTCTAGCCATTTTTGACATTGGGCTAAAGCTTGGGGATGGGAATAAACGGTTTTAATTTCTGTTAGCGATTGTCTGGGAGATAGAAGTGCATGGGAAATCGGTAAAACTAATTCTTGCTGAATCTGTAACCTGGGTAATTGCCATAAAGCATCAAGAGTCATTACCACACTTCCTTCGGTGGAATTTTCCACCGGAACCACTGCTAAATCGGCCTGATTTTGGACAACCGATCGCAGGGCCAGGGCAATGCTAGGATAGGGTATTAATTGATGAGGCTGGGGTGGTAAACTGTTAGCATAGGCTAAAGCGGCTGTTTCTGAATAGGTTCCTACTGGACCCAGATAAGCGATCTTTAAAGTCATTGAGATTATCCCCGCAAGCAATTTTTTCTAGCTATTATTTGTCTATTAACATCCCTGTTTAATTGTATCTCAATTCTGGCAATGTTAAGTAGTTAGACAAAATTAATTTCTCAGTTGAGACGGGCAATCTTCCCCTCTGGCAATAGTCTTTATTTTATCTCTTGACTTCTAAGCTAAGACGTATTTTAACTGCTTACTGTTGCCTCTTGTCTTTTGCCTAATCTCGACAAGCAATTTAAATGTTCGGTTAGCTTGTATCGTGACTCCTGTCTCCTATCTGCTCAATTATGCTATAATCATGTCAAGTCAGCTTCACTTTGTTTGATGGTCAATTGACTGATTTTTTGGCGAGTTTCCTCGATGGTTAATCCTTGGGCTAAATCCCCCAATTCTTTGAGAAGATCATTAGTTAAGGAGAGAGATATTTGGCTATCCTGGCCAGATAAATAGACAACTTTTGCTAATTCAGCCAGTTTAACTTTTTTGCTGGTGCGATTTTGGTAACTGACCGAAAACCCGTTAATCTCTGCAGCTTCTTGCTGGATAATTGCCGACTTTAAACGTTCCTTAAGATGTTCTACTTCTGTATCTAAAATCTTCCATTGCTGGTAAATTTCCCAATAACGATTAGTTAATCTTTCCAGATTCTCACTGGCGGGATCGGGAGTAATTAAATGGGAAAGCTGCAAAAGACGATGATGGATTTGGGCCGTATATACGGGATCTTTTTGTGCATATTCTAGCTGGGCAACGGTTAAAGGTCTTTTGCCCCAATTCCCCCCCTGTTCACTTTTATCAATAGCGGGAAAATGACAAAGACATTCAGCCAGGGTTTTCAGTTGATAATTGGGTAAAGGAGCAATATAGTAGGGAACCTTTTTAGCTAACTCTAGGGTACAGGTAATTTTTTTAACTTTGCCCTTACCGCCCAAAAATTTACAATCATAACTAGCATTGTGAAAAACCTTTTCTATCCGGTCAACCAACATGATTTTAGTGATAAAATAGTCAGTAAGACCCGGTCGATCGAGAACATCCAAAATTGTCACCCGCTCACCCGTCAAGTCCGTGGAATCAGCAAGAATTTGAATCAGAGACAAACGGGGAGTCTTGCTATTGTAATCGGCTACTTCCGTATCTAACCAAAGAATGGGAAAATGACAAAAGTGATCGATCGCATTTCTAATAGCGTCGGATTCCGTTAAATAAGGCATGGTTGCAGAGGCTGAAAAATGTATCAAAAAATCTTGATAGCAATAGATTTGTCCGAGATGGGGGATAGTGTTTTTAAGGAGGCTGTATCCTTAGCCAGTAAGTACGAAGCTAACCTCCTACTACTGCACGTCCTTTCCCCTGAAGAAGATTATAGCCCTTTACCGATTCCGCCCAATTTAGCCGATATTTACCCCGCCCAGGGTAATGATCTCACTCTCGATTTTTGGCGGCAACAATGGGAAGAATTTGAGCAGAAAGGGGTGGCAATGTTGCAAAAAAGAGCTAATCAGGCGGGAGAAATGGGTGTAAAGGGAGAATACCGGCAAATTTACGGTCATGCCGCCAAAACTGTCTGTAAAGTGGCGCAAGAGGAAAATGTTGATTTAATTGTCATCGGTCGGCGTGGGAGATCGGGTCTAGGAGAGTTATTCTTAGGTAGTGTGAGTAATTATGTTCTCCATCATGCCCCCTGTTCTGTCTTAATTGTTCAACATCATCACTTTACTAAATTGTCCGTTAAAAGTTGATATAAAAGTCTAGTCTCGTAAAACAATAGCCGGCATAATCCATCCTTACCCAGTGCCTTAAAACTGGGTAATTCTTTCTTTCTCTCGATTCTGTGACCATTTTCAGTCTCATAGTAACCATGAATGCGAGTATTAAGCCAAGAATGCTTAAGTTTGCTAATAATCTCGGTTTTAGCGGGTTATTTCTCAATCCGGCAATATGTCCTAAAGTTGGGTTACATCCGTTAACTTCAATATAATCAAAGTCTCTTTGAGCAATTTCGGGGTGTTCACAACATAATCGCTGTCTAAGTTGATTATAGCGTTTCTGATTCACAAGAGGTACATTCCCGATCCTGAACAACTTAATCAGCAAAGGTTTAAGTGTGCCGCACAGATACGAGAACCGCTATAATTAAGGAATTTTTGTTCTTGTCGAGTTGTTCTCTCTCGTGAAAAGTCTGTCGTAATAAATCAATTGAGTCATGATCATAGTTGTTTAAAATCGGTGGATTACCTAGATAATCTAACCCCGATTTGTCAAAACAAGTTAAGGCAATAGTTAACGCATCTAGATAGTCATCCTTGTTTTTAGTCTTGAAATATTGTTGACGGTTTATTTTAGTTTGTTGATGAGATATCCAATAAATATCTAGTCCGAACTTCTTAGCGCAATTAACCCAGAAGCTTGCATACCAGTAAACCTTAGTTTCTGGGATAATAGCGTCAACATCTAAAGACTTAATAATCTTGATCGCTTCAGCATTACACTCTAACTTATAAGCTATAGTTATTTCAAATAAGAACGAGACACTAGGCGACACAATAAGTACGAATAATTTCATCAAGGGGTGTCCCCACAGGAGCATACATTCTTGCCCTCTTTAATGCACTAAAATCATGTTCGATATC
>NZ_BJKP01000045.1 GCF_008974145.1 Microcystis aeruginosa NIES-4325
ATGTTGGTTAAGTTCTTGTTGTTGCTCTGGAGTCATTTTTGTCTTTTCCCTACTCTTTTCTCTATCCCATACCCAATTGATGCTTTTGTCAAGTAGTTTATTTGTTCTTCAGCTTTGACTTGCTCCCAATTAGAACCACTCACATAGACGCTGCTTTTGAAACCCGAGGCAGAAAATTGGTTTAGCTAAATTTTTGTAAACTCTCAATAACCCCCGGCAGCTGTGAGGAAAAATTTTTCCGATGCAATTTGGGATTGATAACTATCAAATGTGTAGCCAAATAAGGCGATGTCATCCTGAAAGTGTTTTTCTACTAATTTTCTGGTTCTGTTGTTGTAATATTCTCGATAATCACGATGTTTTGACTTGTTTAAACAGGGCAGAGAAGCTTTAATATTTAGCCTTTGACAGACCCGATCAAAATCAGCTTCTAAAGTTTCGTATCTACCAACAAAGTCAACTATGATTCTGCCTTCTAAGTCAGTAATAAGATCTCTTTGTAGTTTAGTTGCTCCTTTGGGAAAGGGATTTTTTGTACTAATAACCCATTCCAAGTATTCTTCAAAACCAGCCAGAGATTTAACTAATTCATATCTAACATGATCTTTCTGCTTAAGAATAAAATGATAATAGGATACCTGCCAATCCCAAGGGTTTCTGACAAAAGAAAATTTATAAAAATTATTATATACTTCCTCTGACAGTTCTTTTCGCATATCTCTGGCTTTAGCGTGCCAAAGAGAGGATTCCCACATTTCATACAGGGGATTAATTTGCTCTCCTAACATTCTGGGAGGACGATTAATTTTGAATTTTTCAGGTTGTTGTGCATAAGGTTCTAAGACCGCTTTAACGCTTGTCCCCGCAGCTTTTGTGACATGAAAAAAAATGAACTGATGACTGTAGGATATTAACATTAATCTTACGGTGTGATAATAATAGCTCTGTCCGAGATTGGTAAGCGTATCAATTTTAGTATAAATTGGACTTGACAAGAGAGACAGAATCTAAATTGTCAGCTTGCCCATTCTGGCCTTCCTCTGGGATATGCTCTAGGGGTTAACCCGATAATGCCCAAAAATGGCTATTTCTTTAAGAACTGAGGATTTTCTGCAAGTTGTGTGAACAGTAAGACTGATGTAGAATGCTGCCAGGCATCGGAATCCCTAGACGGCCGTTATTGTACGCCTTGGCCTTACCATGGACTTTATATGACTGAAATCCCTAGCAACCAATCCAACTTAGTGATTTTAGGAGTCTCATCAATGACGAAAACTACCGCACCCGTTATTGCCTGGGATTTTCTCGGAATTAATCCCGCAGAAATCAACAAAAAACTTGTTTCCTGGGGAATTTCTCTGGATGAAGTCGTTCAAAAACTTGCCTCTCTTGGACTCCCCGGCATTATTTTCATTATTGCTGTTGCCGCATCCACTACTACAACCTATCCCATGATTTATGCACTTTTGGGGTTAGGCGGTCCGCTAGGGGTAATTGGTGGACTTGGGGTCTTAGGTATCTCTACTATTATTGGTGACATGGTTACGGGTTATGGCATTGAGGCAGTGCTGAAAGCGGTATATCTCAAACGTCGTGAAACAGAAACTCAAGAATATCTCATCAATGAGGTGAAAGGTTTGCCAATTTCTCCAGTTCTAAAACTTAACCTGAAAAAGGCTATTGAAGTAGAAATTGTTACCCAAGAACCCCTTTTCACTAGAGAAGTCGAAATTGTTGAAGAGTAGTTTTGACGGGGTTGCTGATTTGAGATATGAATCTTCTTTTCTGGGATTTTTAAAACCTAGACCCAAACTAACTTTTGCATCCGATAACATTCATACCTTGATTTAGCAACGCCTTATCATTGACAGGGACTAAAAGAGAGCCGGTGCTGAGAAGTAAGTCCATAGTTGCCAATCGCTTCTAGGTGTTGAGCGGTGCAATAACCCTTGTGACGAGGGAGTCCATAATCGGGATAGCGTCCGTGCCAACGGGTAATTAAGTCATCGCGCCAGACTTTGGCCACGATACTAGCCGCCGCAATTACTGGCGATTCTTGATCTCCCTGAATTACCGCCTTTTGGGGGATTGACAAATCTTTAACAATGTGCTTGCCATCGATTAAGCAGAGACTGGGGGAAAGGGGTAATTTGCCGATCGCTCTGCTCATTGCCAGTAGGGAGGCCTGAAAAATATTCAAGCGATCGATCTCTTTCACCGTAGCATAACCGATGCGACAAACAAAATCCCGTTGTATTTGCTGGCTCAACTTTTGCCGTTTTTGGGGGCTAAGTTGCTTACTATCTTTTACCCCCAACTCCCACAGCTGCGGAAAAAAAGAGGGGACAGTGACCACTACCGCCGCCACCACGGGTCCAAATAAAGCCCCGCGCCCCACTTCATCGACACCGGCAATTAAGGGTTCTGCGCTCATGACTCATCGGCAGTGGCGGAGGAACGACGACGACGACGACGCAGCACCGTAGTTTCAGGCTCTATTTGTGGCTCCTCCGTCACCTCGGCGTTCACTGGTGTCTCTAAAGGAATGACTTCGCTCGGAAAAACTGGAGTTTCGGGCGTAAGCGGTTCGGGCGTAAAAGTCTCTGGCGGACTAACTTCTTGGCTGATTTCCTGACCAACTTCGCTAGTGGTGGAACGACGACGACGACGCACCAAGGGGCGATTTTCGGATTCCTCGGCGGTTTCCGTCGCCTCTACCGGGGTAGCGGCGGCTGTCTCCTCGGCTTCTAGGGTGGGAGTCAAGGATATTTCGGGAGTGGCGGCCGTTTCTGGGTTTTCCGCTTCTCTTTCCCCTGGCAGTTTCACGGAAACAATCAGCGATTTCGGGTCTTTAAACTCCTTATCCACCAGAATCAGGGGAGAAATGCCCATTAAAGAATAAACTTCCTGTTCTACGGGGGTCATTTCCACGGAAACCCGCTCCCGTTCGCTGACGGGGATATTTTTGCTGGCATCTTCTCCCCGTTTCGAGAGACGGGCGGGGCGTTCTCGTTTTTCCTCAAGGCGTTGAGGTTCTGATTCTGGCTCGATTTCGTTGTTAACACCGTTAGTAGAGGCTTTTTCGCTCCGTTCCTCTTTTAGTAACAGTTCCGAGGGACGACGGCGACGACGACGGCGAGAATTATTAACCTGTTCTTGATAGTTGGGATGGAAGGAAAGATCTATCTCTTGGGCGTTTTCTTCGGCCTCAAATTCGGAGAAAACTTCTAGATAGGGTTCGGCAGCGGCAACGCTAGGAGCGCTCTTATCTGGTAGAACTTTTGTATTAGTTGGAGCAACGACAAGGGTTTCTTTTTCCGCGCGGCTAAGGGTGGGGGTTTCTAGGGCGATGGCGTTGCCTTCTCCTGGTAGATGGGCTAAATGGCCCAGTCCGCCGCAATGGTCACAGGTTTTGCCGAATAATTCATAAATGTTTTTCCCCTGACGCTTACGAGTTAATTCCACTAACCCCAATTCCGATAATTGGGCAATCTGAGGCCGGGCCTTATCGCTTTTCAGGGACTTATTAAACAATTCCAGCAGTTTCAACTGGTCGCGACGGGAATCCATATCGATGAAGTCCACCACCACCACACCGCCGATATTTCTCAAGCGCAGTTGTCGGGCGATTTCTGTGGCGGCCTCGCTATTAGTCCAGAGTACGGTTTCCCGGGCCGTGGCCGAACGGGTAAAGGAACCGGAGTTAACATCAATTACTGTTAAAGCTTCCGTCGGTTCGATGATAATGTACCCGCCGGAGGGTAAATCAACCCGGGGTTTCAGGGCTTCGCGAATGGCGGCGTTAACCCGGAAATAGTCGAGAATTGGCGGGGTTTCCCGATGGGAGTCGATATAAACCCCTTCGAGAGCTTTGCCGCCGCCCCAGTTCGTCAATTGCTGTTTAACTCGTTTTACCGCCATCGGGTTATCAACAACAATGCGATTGACATCGGCACTGTACATATCCCGCAAAACCCTTTGAATAAAGTCATCATCGCGGTTAAGCAGGGCCGGGGCGCGGGTGCTGACGGCCATCTGTTGGATGCTCTCCCACTGTTTTTGCAGAAATTCCAAGTCCTCGATAATCGCTTCTTCCGCTTTGCCTTCGGCCTCGGTGCGTACCAGCAAACCCATCCCCGCCGGTTTGACCAAAATCCCTAAAGCTCGTAAACGAGAGCGCTCGTCTTCACTGCGGATGCGACGGGAAAGATTCACCCCGCGACCATTGGGCATCAATACCAGATAACGACCGGGGAGAGTGACATTTCCCGTTAGTCGCGGTCCTTTATTGCCAGTGGGTTCTTTCATTACCTGTACCAGCACTTTTTGCTGGGGGGCCAGTAATTCCGTGATAGCGCCGGCGGTTTTTTTCAGTCTTAAGGGACCCAGGTCGGTGACATGAATAAAGCCATTGCGTTCCGCATCGCCAATATTGACGAAGGCCGCATCTATACCGGGTATGACATTTTCTACTAATCCTAGATAGATGTCGGCCACCTGCTGATTACCTGTGGCTACAACTAATTCCTGAATTTGATCTTCCCAAAAAACAGCCGCTATATGGTGTTGTTCGGCTATGATTATTTGTTTTGGCATTCAATTTCCTCAATCTTTCGGTTTCAAAAGCGACGGACTATGGGCTATTTGTCTATGCTTTGAGGCTACTTCTGGAAATCTGGTCTTGTTAAGAAAGTTCTAAGAAGATGAGTCCGCATCGTTAAAGCCTCATCTTGATATTCATCTGCCCCTCAGACGTGGGAACTGAGTCTTGGTTTCAGTTGTTAAGTCTGAGAGGCAACTGCCGGCTTGACCCACAATTAGACAAGCACAGCCAAGAGACGAGATTTTCAATTAATCCCTGAGTCTTGCTCGATAACAGCATTTTTTATCCGTTTCCGCCAGTTCTGTCTATCAGAATCTAGGAAAAAAGGAGTTTTTGAGTTACTCCCCTCGGCAACAGGTTTCTGTGGACGGGAAAAATAGCGCACTTTTCGATTTTCCAAAAACCACGATTCTTTTAAGAAATGCTTTAATCGAGTCTTATAGACGACTATAACTCACTCGGTCACTCTCTGACAAGACGATAAGTCTCCTAGGCAAGATAAATTTTTCGGGACAAGAAAGGAGTCAGTAGCTCAAATTCAGCAGTCAGGAGCAATGATAAGCAATAAAATAGACCTAAAAAGCTATATAGCGACTTTTTAGGCTAAAATTCCCTTTTTATCCCCTTTTTGCTTTCTCAAGAATTAATTAACCCGCCAGTACCGCTAGGATTATTGACGAGATGACCGGATTGACGGTCTCCTTAATCCCTTAATTCCTGTTCGGGCAAGGCGATAACGTTCAAAATTCCCTGTAAATCGGCTTCTGACTCGATTTCTAGCAATTCTTGCAGGTAGGGACGATAACGGTATAGTCGATAACCTTTCCCCTCTAACCATCGGGCTACGGCTAAATTACTGCCTTGATTACCTGCAATATTTTCGTAGAGAATAATCGGGGCAAAACGCTCGATTAACAGTTGACTACCTTCTAAAATCGGTAATTCGTGGCCTTCCGCGTCAATTTTGAGTAAATCCACCCTTTCTAACTGATAGGTATCAATTAAACTATCGAGGGTAAAACAGGGAACTGGTTCGTAATTGTCTGACTTTAATTGGGTTGCATCGGTAACGACTTCATTTAATTCACTAGCTTGCTCAAGAGATAAATAAACATTTCCTCCTTGATTACTGGCCGCTCCTCCACAGGGATAAACCCAAGAAAATTGATTAACCCGACAGGTTTCTTCTAGTAACTGGATACATTGAGAAAAAGGTTCTATAGCGATAACTTTTCCCGTCTTTCCGACTCGATGAGCGGCACTAAAAGTATAAACTCCAGCATTTGCCCCCACATCAATAACCGTCATTCCTTCCCTAATACTATGGCGCCAAAATTCCATTTCTGCTTCAAACCAATCTCCTTGGGCGAGTAAAACTCCCGTGACAAAACTGCGAAAACTTGCTTCTACAGCTAGGGTAATATCCCGATCAAAATCGAGATAGGTAAAGGGCTGATTTATATCTAAATTTGTCCAACTTTTCCCCGTTACTTTCGCTGTTTCTAACCAAAAATTAGCTAATTGTTGTTGTCCTAATCCCCGATAGGCTAAATAAAGAGCTTGCAAATTGTCAGCATCTTCTGGATCGAGATTAACGGCGCGATGGAGATGAAATAAACCCTCTAGCTGTTGATTAATTAATTTGGCGATACCTAATTGACGATTGAGATGACAGGAATTGGGGTTAACATGATTAGCTAATTCCAAAAATCTTACCCCATTTTGATTATAAAAAGCCAGGGATGAGCGATATAATATTTCTGTAGATAAGAACAAGGTCTGCTCGCTATAATTAGCAGTCTCCAATAAATCCCTTAATAACTCCTGTCGGTTATGGGCAGGAAAATAATAAATTAACCCTGGAGGATAATTAGCATTCACCGATGATACCACCTGGACTAAAGCATTAAAAGCATTTTGTGCCGCTAAATCTCGATCGCCAATTAGATAATAAACTAAAGCTAAATGGGCAGTAGCGAGGGGATAAACCGCCATTTCTAGGACTCTTTGCAGAGATTGAAAAGCCATCTCCACATACATCGATCGCATTGGGGAATTTTCCGCTTCAATTAAAGCCATCACCGCACAGTTATGAAAATCTAAAGCCGTTTCTGGTTCATCCCAATTAGTAGATAGATTTTCGGCGATTAAAAACTCTCCATCCATTGCCGGATTAATTGACTGGAGATACCGACGATAAAGCGCTAAATAATCACTCATAATCTAGTATGGCCTGCACCCATTTGGGCGGACGAGAAATCGGATTACCGAGGCGATCGAGAACTAATAACGCCACTAAATGCACGGCAAATAAGTATAATAAACTATTGACAAATATACCCGCAACTGCAACGGATTGCACTTGCAGCAGCGTCGGTTTAGCGAGAATCCCTAACCAGGTGAAAATCCAATCGATAAAATTAGTCGCTTGGGTAATCACATATAACCAGAGATTTTCGCCTAAAAGAATTGAAAATAGCCAAAAACGAAAGAATAAACCAAAAGCCCCCAACAGTCCCCCAGTCAAGATAGAAAATTCCCAGCGCGCACCCCGGCGCCAGCATAGCCCCAATTGTACCCCCATCAGGCCGTGGGGAATCAAAAAGACGATACTGCGAGTCGGTCCCATTAACACCGACAAAAGTAAACTAGAAACTAATGCTGTCATCCAAGCACAACGAGCACCCCAACGTAAATAGGCTAAAGCGATAGGAATCGGGAAGAAAACCCTTAATAACGGTCCGAGGGGAAAATAATAATCAATTAACCAGATTAAACTGGTAGCACTGGCCAAAAAAGCCGTCTCCACCGTGATCAGGGTAGAGATAGACTTGAGGGGAGATGGTTGGATAGGTTTAGCAGTGGGTAGATCTAGGGGTTTCCCCTCTTCCCCCATATCTACCCAATTGGTTTCATCTATTGTCTCTTCTGAGGATTGAGCGGCGGAATTAGCATGAGGATCGTTCATTCTATCAGTTATCCAGTGGTCGGGACGGGTTGGCCAGCTATTCTTAGCTTAGACTGGCGACTCCCAGTCAGACAAGAGGCAAAAAATGCTAAGTTGTTGACTATCTAAATGGGAGAGGGGTTGGGGGTGAGAGGTGGGGGAATTTAGAGAAAATTTCCCTGTTTCTCCTCAAAAAAACTGTCTTTAAATACCTTCTCAATCTGCTCCTAACTCCCGTAAACAAGATTTTAATTATCGATGATGGGAAAAGTGGTCATCTTTTTTGAGGTTGGGTGTCGGCCATCTCATTATATCAAAAAAGGTGGGCTTATAGCCCACCAGAAAAGTAGGCAAAAAACCTTAACGATAATTAGGACTTTGGATATCTCTAAGACGCGCTTCGGGGCGTTTAAATCTATCCATTTGTGCCTCAAAGAATTGACGATTTTTCAGTAAATGTTTGGGATTAGGATCGTCGAGGGGATAGAGTAAAGCAGTGCGTAGAGCTTGAATAACTGCCGAAGTCACATTATACATCGATCGCTGGAAACTAATACCCAATTGAATCAAAATATCATCTTCCCCCCGGCACTGTTGCTGATAGTAATCGATCAGATATTGTGGTAAAAAATGATACATATCATCCATTAACAACGTCGGGGGAATTCCCGCAGTACCGACGGGGAAAACATCCGCGTAAAGAATACCATAGTGAAAGTCTTTTTGTTGGTCGGGAACCTGTTTTGCTTGGGCATTATAGGACTTTGTACCCCGGAAGGGAGCAGTACGATAAAAGACTGCTTCTACATAGGGTAAAGCTGCTTCATAAAGCCAAGTAAAAGCCTTTGATCTGGGGATAATTTCGTAGCATTGACCATCAATATAAACGTGATGATAAATTGGCCGGCCAGCGATGGCAAAAATGCCATTAACGAGGAAATTCATGGCATCAGGAACACCTTTAAACCCGCCTTCATCGTAGATATCAGACATCTCGAAAAATACTGGAGCCATCACTTCCCAGAATAGTCCTAAATTAGAGTAATAGGACATCATCCGCACCTGTTCCAAGAACATATCGGGGAACAGGTCATAAAGTTTCATCATCACGGGGTTTTTCTTGAAATAGGCCTTAATAGCGCGGTCGGCATTTTGGCGATATTCTTCTGAATCAAGATAGGCATCAAATAAACCCCAACCCATATCGCGGCCATGCCATAACATGGCTTGCATACAAGCTTCGGCAAATTCCATATTAATACGGTCATGCCAAAGATGATGGATTAATCTGGGCATTTTTCTGGTTTTACCTTTATCCATGAATTCTAACAATTCAGGGTGAGCAGAACCCGTACCGCGCCAGATGCGTAAATCGGCATTATCGCCGGCATAATGATTTTGTAGGTCTAGGTATTCTTGGGGTAGAAAATATTTAAAAAAGGGCAAAGGATCGAGGAAAACTCGTTCGGCAATATAGAGCAGATCTCGCCAATAAAAATCCATCGGTACAGCATAAGCTTTATAAATGCCGATAATTTGCATCAGGTTTTCGGGAGTATCCGGCAACATGGATCCACCCGCTTCTAAACGGTGGATAATGTCGGCGAATTCGTGAGTAGAAGGGGGAATTTTGGCTTTGATTAATGTCCCAGTCATAGTTTTAGGTAAAGTAATTAGCAGCGGTTACAATAATTCGGAAACAGCAAGGGATAACTAACTATTACTCAAAAATTTACCCCGATTCAACCAGTTGGTTTTTGAGGACTTTTGCGGAGATTTTTTGAAGACAAAACTAGGTTTTGCTTCCCCCGATAAGCTGGCAACCATCGAGTTAGTGGTGGGTTCAATCCAACGGACTAAATAATTGGGTTGAATACCTAAAAAGACGATTAATACCATTAGGACAAAAGCGGGGATAGTTTCCGATTTCAGGACTTTGGGATAGTAGGCAAGTTTATTATCCAATTTACCAAAACAGGTGCGATTAAGCAGGATAACAAAGTAAACCGCCGTTAAACCGGAAGCGATGATACAGAGAACCGTCTGCACGGGAAAACGGGAGAAACTACCCTGAAAAACGATAAATTCCGCCACAAATCCCACTAATCCGGGGATCCCAGCGCTGGCCATACCGGCGAGAATTAACAGGGCGCTAACCAAGGGTAAACCGCGAATTGGGTTCATTAAACCGTTTAAAACGTCTAAATCTCTGGTTCCGGCTTTGCGTTCGACGATGCCCACCAGATAGAATAAGAGGGCGAGAATGAGACCGTGGCTAATCATTTGCGCGACGGCACCAAGGACGCTTAAACCCGTGCCGGCGGCGGCTGCTACCAGTATATAGCCCATGTGACCGATCGAACTGTAGGCCACCATGCGTTTAATGTCTTTTTGGGCAATAGCGCTCAAGGCCCCATAAATAACGCTAATAACGCCGATAATTGCCAGTCCGGGGGCGATTAAAGACCAAGTTTCCGGGAATAATTGCAGACCAAAGCGAACTAAGCCATAAGTACCGAGTTTAGCGAGGATACCACCTAATAAAATGGCTGTAGCGGGGGAAGCTTCCGTATAGGCATCCGGTAGCCAAGTATGGAGAGGTACGAGGGGGATTTTGATGCCAAATCCCACTAACAGCAGAGTTAAGAGTAGTAACTGGGTTTTTTGGGAGAAATCGGCGGTGGAGAGGGAGGAATAGTCAAAAGTACCACCGTTGAGGAAACCTATGCCTAAAAATGCCGCTAGGACTAATAATCCGGAGACGGCAGTGTAGAGAAGAAATTTAATCGAAGCATAGCCACGTTTTTCGCCTCCCCAGATAGCAATCATCAGATAAAAGGGGATTAATTCTAGTTCATAGAAAACGATGAACAGCAGCAGGTTTTTGGCCATTAATGCCCCAGAAACCCCGGAGTTAATCAGGAGGATTAGGATGTAATAAAGTCGGGGACGCTCTATTTTTTCTTCGCTACTATAGATAGCTATTCCTGTCAAGAAACAGTTTAAAATAATTAACGGTAAGGACAAACCATCGACTCCGAGGTTATAACTTAAACCGATTGGTTTTGCCCATTCGCGGTATTCAGAAAATTGAAAGCCATTGCTGGTTAAGTTATATTGGGTCAGCAGATATAAAGACCACAAGAAGACGGCGGCAACAAAAAAGATGGTTATTTGACGTAATTTTGCTGGCGCAAATTTATCGGGGAAAAGACCGACGATAATTGCTCCAATTATTGGCAACCAAAGCAGGGTACTGAGCATATTGGGATCGATCAAATTTATAATGACTGGGATGAGAAAACGATTAGCCAACAAACACGATGACTAATCGGTAATTGACTAGATTAAACTCACTTTGCCGCTATCGAGATCATAGTAGGCTCCAACAATTTTTAATTGTTTTTTATCTACTAATTCACCCATGACCGGGGATTTGCCTAATTTCTCTACTTGATAGTTAACGTTGGATTTAATTGCTCGCTCAAGTTGGTTGGATCCGGGTTGTCTTTCGGCCCGCTCAACTCCCACCTGTAGGCCATCGATTAAACTACCGATTCGACCAGGGAAACGCCCCCCTTCAATGGTAGCTTTTACCGCTCCACAACGGGAATGGCCGAGTACAACAATTACCTTAGCTCCTAACACCAACGTGCCGAACTCTAGACTACCAATTTCTTCAGAAGTGGCTAAATTTCCCGCTACCCGACAAACAAATAGATCTCCTAATCCTTGATCAAAAACGATTTCTGCCGGCACGCGAGAATCGGCACAGCCCAAAATTGCCGCAAAAGGGGCTTGACTTTCGGCTACTTCTGTGAGTCGCACCTGATCGCGGTTAGGACTTTTTTTTCTTCGTTCCCAGAAACGTTGATTGCCTTCCATGAGCATAGTTAAGGCCTGATCTGGGTTCAATCCTTGATTTTGAGCGGTTAGCGATGGCTGGGAATTAACGGTGGTTTGGGCGTTAGTTTTGGACAACTGAGAACCCAAAACAGTGGCGGCTAGACTGGTTCCCAAAAAACCACCACCATAACGGATTAATTGACGACGAGAGGTATTGAACATCGGTAGTTGTTTCTATTAATCAGGACAAATCCTATTGTCAGGGCCGGGGATGCTAAAGAAAAGCCTAAGTTATCAAATCTTTAACTGAAAACTAGAGAAATTTGTGATAGTAGGGGCCAGCAGATGATAATACCAATCAAAGCCACCCCCAAAATAATCGACAGAAAGTAAAATTGGGTCTGGCCCGAGACGTTATATTTCAAACTCTGACCACCAAAAACCGTGGCTAATCCCACCAAGTTAACGATCCCATCCACCAGAAAGGTATCGATCCAGTTAATAATTTGCGAGATTAATCCGACGACAAAAACGATGGTAACTTTATACAATTGGGCTGTATAAAGGTCGTTGGCGAAGAAATCTTGAACGGCTTTCGGTTGAAAAACGATCGGTTTGGGGATATTTTCATTTAGATAAATATATGCCGCCGGAATTACGCCCGCAGCAGTGGCAAGTACCAAGAGAAAAGCCACTCCCAGATTTAAGTCACTGGGTAATAAATGCCATTGTGCCAATAAAATCGGCAGATGAAGGGCGAAACCCATGGTCACAGTCATGGGGATAACTAAGGGCCAAAGAGCTTCTGGAGAGCGCAGGGTCATTGGTTTGATTTTGCCGCCAAAGAAAACACAGAATTCTCTAGTGACACTAAAGGCAGTTAAAGCATTGACCAACAATAGCACTAATAACAGTAAACCACTGATTTCTGCTAGGCGATCGCCCATGCGGGCCAATGACCAAAAACCACCAAAGGGAGGCAGTGCGACTAAACTAGCGGCACCGACGAGATAACAAATGCCGGAAACGGGACGACGGGACCATAAACCCCCGTATTGGCTTAAATCTTGGCTGATATTATTCCAAACGATGTTACCCACCACCATGACTAACAGGGACATAGCGATCGCATAAGTAAAGAGTAACACTAAAGCGGTTTCCGTTTGTCCGGTGGCCACAGCGATAAAAATCAGTCCCATGTAGGCACTGACGGAATAGGAAAGGGAGCGCTTAACATCGATCTGGGCGATCGCAATTAAACCCGCACCGATGGCAGTGACAGAGCCAACAACGATCATTACTTGCAAGGTTAGGGGCGATAATTGTAGCACCGGCTCTAATTTGACCAATAACCAAGCGCCAGTGGAAACGACGACGGTATTCCGCAGAATTGTCGCCGGCATCGGTCCTTCCATGGCCTCATCTAGCCATAAATGCAGGGGAAATTGAGCGCATTTGCCCATCGGACCTGCAATCAGGGCTAAACAGAGTAAATTAGCCACATTGGGGTTTAAATTGGCTGTAGCCGCCCATTCTGCTAATTGGTCAAAGTTCCAGGTTCCCGCCAGGGGTAAAAGGGCCACCACTCCCATCAACAGGATTAAATCGCCAATCCGTTTAGTCAGAAAAGCATCCCGCGCCCCCGTTACCACCAGAGATTGATTAAACCAGAAACCAATTAGCAGATAAGTGCCGAGGGTGAGAACTTCTAGCACACAATAGCTGAAAAATAGCGAATTACAGATAACGAGGGCGCACATACCTCCTTCAAAGAGAGCGACGAGAGAATAAAACCTTGCCCAACCCCAATCCATTTCCAGATAGGCGATCGCATATACCTGAGCGGCGAGGTTTAAGCCAGTAATTAGCAATAAAGCCCCAATATTAACAGCCGAAATCTGCACATCTAAAGATATGCTTAAATCTGCGGCATTTAGCCAATTAAATGCTAAAGATTGCGGCGGACGACCCCAAACGGCGAGCAAAGCAAAAAGGCTATGCAAAAAAGCCCAGCAGGTCATGATCAAGTTCAGATAACCGGCCGGTCGCGGGCCGGTTTGCCGGATAATACCGGGAGACCAGGGTAGGGCGAGAAGTGCGCCCGCAAGGGCATAAAGAGGTACCAACCAGATAGTCTGGCTGAAGGACTCGAACATATAACCACCTCAAGAAGAAAAATGATCCTGAATTAAAGTTTAAGGTTTAATGGCTCACTAATAAGCTGTGAGCATTTTTTAACGGGGCATTAATGGGGATGGTTTGACTAGCTTCCAGCAGGTATTTTAAAAAAGCATCGGCAATCACGGAAAGTTGTTTTCCGGCCAGGTAACAAACGTACCAATTGCGCTGAATTGGAAACTGTTCCACGTCGAGGATGGCCAATTCGCCGTTTTCCCCTTCCGAGATGAGAGTATGCTTAGAGAGTACCGATAGCCCCAAACCGCCAGAAATAGCCTGTTTAATCGCCTCGTTACTGCCTAATTCCAAGCGCACCCTAACTTTAATATCGTGGAGATTAAATAATTTTTGTACCGCTTGGCGGGTTCCGGATCCCGATTCGCGCATAATAAAAGGTTGATGGTTGAGGGACTCAAGGGGGAGATTTTTCTGCCCCACCAAGGGATGATCCCGTCGCGCCACCACCACTAGGGGATTTTCCAGAAAAGACTGAGAACAAAGTTCCACTTCTTCCGGCGGTTGACTGAGAATATAGAGGTCATCCTCGTTGTTTAACATTCGCTCTTGCAGTTTCTGATGATTAGTCACTTGCAGGGCGATGTCAATACCGGGATACTGTTGACAGAATGCCCCCAGTAATCGCGGCACAAAGTATTTAGCGGTAGTAATCACGCCTAAAGTCAGCTTTCCCTGTTTAGTTCCCTTAATATCGGCCACTTTCATCTGAAAGTTGTCCAATTTATTAAAAATCTCTTGACAGGTGAACAGTAATTCCTGACCCGCTTCGGTTAAAAATAAACGTTTGCCGATTTGCTCGAATAGCGGTAAACCCACGGCTTTTGTGAGTTGTTTGACTTGGGTTGAGACGGTAGGTTGAGTGATAAATAACTCCTCGGCCGCCTTGGTAAAGCTACTGTGTCGAGCGGTAGCCTCGAAAACCCTTAACTGGTGCAGGGTTGCCTGTATCAAGTTCTTATCCCCTTCTCAATAACAACTATTTGTTACCATCAATCCTAACGCTTTTATAGATTTTAGTCAATTAACTTTTTGATAAATATAGACTCTACTAGATATAACCACAGCTTAAGACCTTTCGTCGGCCGTCGGCCTTGAATCAGTTATCAGTTATCAGCCTTTTTCTCCCATCTTCCATCTCCCATCTCCCATCTCCCTCCTCCCATCTCCCTCCTCCCATCTCCCATCTCCCATCTCCCCAATTGATAATTGATAATTGATAATTCCTAATTTCCCCTCCCCAATTCATAATTCATAATTCATCATTCATAATTATCTTGCTACAATCAGAAAACAACTATCTATTAAAATTAAAAGACAATGGTTAGTTATCTTGATATTGACGACGATCTTCTTTTCCCGGATAGCGATGGTCAACCGATGGCAGATAATACCGAACAATATGAGTGGATTGTTAAAATTAAGGAGAATTTAGAGATTATCTTTGCCGATGACCCTAAGGTGTTTATTGCTGGAGATTTACTCTGGTATCCTCTGCGTTCTACTTTGGTTTCACCGGTTGCTCCTGATGTGATGGTAGCTTTTGGCCGTCCCAAAGGACGAAGGGGTTCCTATCGTCAATGGCAGGAGGAAAATATCGCTCCTCAAGTGGTTTTTGAAATTCTATCACCGAAGAATACAAAAGCAGAAATGAGTCGAAAATTAGAGTTTTATGACACATATAGGGTAGAAGAATACTATTTATATAACCCGATGCGCTGTCGTTTACAAGGATGGCAAAGACAGGGAGAAAAATTAAGAGAAATTATACCTATCAATGACTGGATAAGTCCCCGTTTAGGTATGCGTTTTATCTGGGATAAATCTAGTTTAGAATTGTACCGTCCCAATGGAGAGAAATTTTTAACAACTGTTGAGTTAGAGTCTCAAATGCGTCAAGAAAAGAAACGCGCCGATAAAGAAAAGAAACGTGCCGATAAAGAAAAGAAACGCGCTGATAAAGAAAAACAACGTGCGGACCGACTAGCGGAACGCTTACAGGCGTTAGGATTAAATTTAGAAGAAGAATAATCCCATTTTTCTTTATTCGTAGCAGACATGACCGGGTGCATCTCCTATTTGTGATTTTCTCTCACATATAGATGAGCAGCAGCAGTTGTTCAAAGCGGGCGAATGCAATTCGCCCCTACAATGATATTATTGCGCCAATGGTACAAAATGTCATCTAGATATTTATCCAAAATTGAGATGCACTAGGCATAACCATCTCTGCCATTACTTTGGAAAAATGGTATTTAGATCAAGTTTTTTTCATAGGTTATTAGTAAACAGTTATCAGTAAACTGATAACTGATAGCTAAAAAAATCCCTAAACTTCTAATAAGTTTTCCAGGCGATCAAGAACGATATCGGTGATACACTTAATCCGGTATAAACAGGCTTTAGTATCTGTGGAGTTGAAAGTGCCATTTTCCCAATATTTGTTACTACCGGCACCCCCCCCACAAACCCCAAAATAATCGCAGTTTTGCCGACATGAATCGACTCCACCGCGCATATCAGCGTAAATTTGTTGAAATTTCTCAGTTTCACAGATAGATTCTAGGGAATCGGTCAAAACATTACCAAAGATAAAATCGCCGTAGGGTTGGGTTTTAATCGATAGTAATTCCGGATCAAAGGTGGAAAAATTACCTTCATGATCGAAATTGACAATCATAAAAGGTCGGTTCATATCAGTATTTTCTAAGCGTTCATCGGCATAAATCAAACTACAGATTGATTCAAATTCCCTCAGCTTAAATTCTCCTTGTTTAGCCGTGACTAACTCCCAAAATCTGGCGATAAACTGGCGATAACGTTGTTCAATACCTAATTTATCTAAGGAAGATTGTGAATGAATACCCTCGGTTTCTTCCATATTAAAAGCCACATCGGTAAGACCATGATCCCAAAAAAAGTTAAAAATTTCGTCGGGATAGTCGAGGGAATCTTCTGTTAAAACAGCGATAACACTCACATCAATTTTATGTTTTTGCAAGAAAGAAATCCCCCGCATCGTAGCAGCATGACTGCCAGTTCCCTTGCGGTTTTGTCGGTGGATATCGTGAATAAAAGCCGGTCCATCAAGACTGACTCCCACATAAACATCATGCTTTTTAAATAATTGACACCAAGCATCGTTAATATAAGTGGCGTTAGTTTGTACCGAATGACGAAAACAGTAACCCTGCTGATTATATTTCTCGCTAACTTCTGCAATTTTAGCAAAGGCACTTTCATAAAAACTGATGGGAACTGCTAAGGGTTCGCCGGCGTGCCAGCAAATGGTAAAATCATCTTGGAGAAAACGACTACTAAAAACCCTCTGAAAAATCGGCTCGATTAAATCTAAGGATAGGGTATTTTTTAAATGGCGATCAGGTAAATAACAGTAATCACAATTGAGATTACAAAAAGAAGTCGGCTGCACGACTACTAAAGTAATTGGACCACAATCCGACCAATCTATATTTATGGTTTTTTTCATGATTCTATTGTTTAAATTCTCACTTAAGTTATGATAACTGATTCTGGGAAGTCTATCTTAATTCTACCTATACTATTTCCTATTCCCTCAATAATAAATAATATAATTGACCAGGAGTATTAATTAAACCGGCTCTCTCGCCAGCATTTTTTCCTGTTCCCATAAAAATATCTACCCTCCCAGTACCTTTAATCGCGCTGCCAGTATCTTGATCGAGAACATAGCGACTAACTAATTTTTTATTAAGATTTTCCTGGGGAATTTCTGTCTCAATTACAGCTAAAGCACCGGGGGGAAAAATACTTTTATCTGTAGCGATCGACCTTTCTGGTAAAACCGGAACTCCAATACTACCAGTGGCAGGTGCGCCGTGGGTTTCTCGAAAGAAAATAAACCGATTATTGCGGGGAATATAATTCTTTAATTGCTCGGGATTATTTCTGAGAAAATCTAAAACCATTGGTAAGGTTAAACCCTCGGCGGGAAAAATACCATCGGCAATCATTTCTTTTCCTAGACTTGTGTAGGGATGCTCGGTATTGCCATCAAAACCGATGCTCATAATTTGACCATTAGGTAAACGTAATTTCGCCGAACCTTGCACATGAACTAAATAAGCTTCTAGGCGATCTTTTAACCAGACTAACTCGTATCCCGCTAGACGGCTATTTTCCCCTAGTAAACCATCTTTTCCCTCTAATTCTACCCTAGCCGGATGGGGTTTAGACCAGCGAGAAAAGTTAGAGGGGCGGCGATAGAGAGGATATTTATATTCGGCGGTTTTTTGCCGACTTGCTTGATAAATTGGCTCAAAATAACCAGTAAATTTAACATCACCTTGGCTATCATTACCTAAAGAACGATACCAAATAAATTCTTTTTTAACTGCCTTTTGTAGAGCTGCGGGAGTGGGAGAATTCTGCACTAATTGACGAAAACGTACTAAGGAACGCTGGACTCGCTGACGAGTTATTTCAGGAATAGGATAATTTTGATAGGTGCGGATCGCTGCCGAGCTATTCAGATAACGTAAACTATGATCGATCGCTTGTAGTAGGGTTTTTTTGTCCGTTAGCAGTCGTTCATCGTATCCCGTAGATGTTCCTAATTGTGAGATTTCAAAACGTTCTAGGGGCAAATTTGCGGGAGTGAGGGCAATTAATCCCAAGCTGAGGGGGAGGAGTGTCAAAAGGTGTTTCATGGTGACAGGAGTGGGCAGCTATTGACTCGATTAACAATCAAGAAGGATAAATGAGAAAAGTTGTTTATTATTTATATCTTTAGGATGGTTGTTGACGATAAATCTTAATTTGTTCCAAGCGAGGGCCTACCTTAGAAATGATGGTAAATTCTAAACTTTGGTAATATAGTTGTTCTCCCACCCTCGGTATTTTTTGCCAATGATGGAGGACAAAACCAGCTAGGGTTTGGTATTCATCGGCCAAGGGTAAACTTAAATTTAATGCTTTGTTCACCTCCTCTAAATTCATTTGTGCTTGCACGAGAAAAGTTGATTCATCGAGGATTTGATATTCCACTGTTCCCGATTGATCACTAGGGGAAAAAGTTCCCAGAATCTCGCCGATTAAATCTTTGAGGGTTAATAAACCAGCTGTTCTGCCAAATTCATCCACAATGATAACCATCTTTAAGGATGATTCCTGCATCACTGTTAGTAATTCATTTAAAGGGGTAGTTTCGGGGAAAAAACGCACAGGTTTTAACCAAGGTTTAATCGGGGTCGTTAAATTTAACTGACCTTCGGCAAGGGGTAAAGCTAAATCTTTAAAATCGATCAAACCACGGATATCATCACCGGAATTTCCTTCCACAGGATAACAAGAATAGCCACTATTAACGACTTGGAGCAGTAATTCCTGAAAAGTTGCCGTTGAGGGAATAGCTATTAAACGGTTATGGGGAACCATGATTTCTGCGGCAGTGATTTCGCTAAACTGGAAAACATTATTTAAAATTTTCCTTTCCGCTGCTTCTAATCCCGTTAATTCTTCTTCCATGCTGATAATTAATTGTAATTCCTCGGAAGTTACCCGACTAGAACGCTGTAGATCCACTTCGGGGATACGGGTTAAAACCAATAAAAAACGAGTTGATTGGTTAAGAATACCGATAAAAGGCTTAAAAATCCGGGAAATAACGCCAATGGGTGCCGCTAATAATCGCGCCATCGGTTCGGCATAAATTAAAGCTAGAGATTTGGGATAAAGTTCCCCAAAAACTATCTGGAGATAGGCAACGATTAAAAAAGCTAGACAAAGAGAGAATCCATGGGAGAGAAGATTTTGCCAGTTTAAAGAAAAGGGTAAAAAACTTAGTAATTTCCTCACAAAAACGGTCATGGTACTCTCCCCGATCCAACCTAAAGCTAAACTAGAAAGAGTGATGCCTAATTGGGTAGTGGAAAGTAAGCGATCGAGACTTCTTTGTAGAGATTGTACCGTCTGCGCTGGCACATCTCCCGCAGCCACTAGCTGACTGATGCGGGTACGACGGACAGACACAAGCGAAAATTCGGCCGCTACGAAAAAAGCATTGAGGACGATTAGTAAAAAGACTAAAATTAAACGAGTCAATAAATCCTGATTATCCATAGCGAAAAGGCAAAATTCGCCTTTTTTAAAGCCTATCCTTTGGTTTCGTCCTTTGATTGCGGTTTGTTTTTCTGTTGTTGCATATAAACTTTCACTCTTTTAATTACTTCTTCTTCTTTAACCGGGATAAAAGTTTGATTGCGACCATAACTGGTGCGATCGTTGGTAAACTTTTTAGCGGGGTTGATATCCGGTTGACTGACTCCCTTCAGGGAGGCGATTCCCAATTGATAGGCTACCCAACCGCTACCGAAGCCAGCGGCTACCATGGCTACCATCAAAAGGAGTCCTAACTGCAAGGAGGTGCTGATTGAAAAATTTTTCATCTTGGTGGGGCTGAATTTTCACGTTCAGAGTAATTACCGATCTATAATGAGTTATTAGTATAACCCAGGGTTGGCCGAGCGGTTGAGGCAACGAACTCATAATTCGTGCTAGGCAGGTTCAACTCCTGCACCCTGGATAGTTTTGATGGCTTCGGGTGATCGGCTTCGACTGCACTGGAGTAGGCGGCGGTGACAGATTACCTGACCTTTTTCGGCTGCTTTGAGAACAGAAGTACAATCATTAATTTTATCCTTTTCATTTTTCAGGAAAGCTAAAAAAAACAAGAATCCCAGTAGTGTAGCTTTTTTGATGAACGAATCAATTCCCCAATGTTAGGTAATAGCAAATCCTGTTTTGAAAAGCTGACAACAATCAATCATATAGTCATTGCCAAAAAGCTCGAATCATTAAAAATTTGATTTCCCCAAAACTTTGCGCTTTAAAGCTAGAACACGAGGACGCGCACCTTGACTAGAAAATCCTAACCCTTCACGGAATATTTCGGGCATATAATAACGAACTGCATCTTCTTTATCCTTGTCCTCATAAATTACTCCCATTTGCTCAAGAACATTGACTGTATCAGCATCCAGATTAAACTGTTCTAGGGAAAAAGGAATTTTTTTATCACTATATCTAGGGTTTGCTGAAAAAGTCGCTCAAAGAATTATGCTATTGAGTGCCAATAATTTGTCGCCCAAGTGATAAGTTTTACTTGAGTAAAATCACTTTTAACATAATTTTTATTAAAGCGTTGCCGACAT
>NZ_BJKP01000046.1:0-411 GCF_008974145.1 Microcystis aeruginosa NIES-4325
GATATCGAACATGATTTTAGTGCATTAAAGAGGGCAAGAATGTATGCTCCTGTGGGGACACCCCTTGATGAAATTATTCGTACTTATTGTGTCGCCTAGTGTCTCGTTCTTATTTGAAATAACTATATGTTGTATAAAGTGTCAACAGTATATTCTCCCAAAGAAGATACAGGAATTCTTTGGAATTCCGTAGCAATACCTTGGCCAAATACAAATCCTATCTTGTCTGAACGAGATCAGAGTTTTCTTCCTTTTTCAGAATTTCGGAGTCCATTTGTTTATTGAGAATCAAAACAATTTAAAGAAAGCATGAAAGTATTAATTACTGGTGCGAGTGGTTTTGTTGGTTCCCATGTAGCAAGGCTTTTAGTAGCCGAAGGGTGTGAGGTATATGCGCTTGTACGAGAAGGC
>NZ_BJKP01000046.1:510-20759 GCF_008974145.1 Microcystis aeruginosa NIES-4325
GAGAATCAAAACAATTTAAAGAAAGCATGAAAGTATTAATTACTGGTGCGAGTGGTTTTGTTGGTTCCCATGTAGCAAGGCTTTTAGTAGCCGAAGGGTGTGAGGTATATGCGCTTGTACGAGAAGGCAGCAACCAATGGCGAATTCAAGATATTCTGCCATCACTACATTTATGGCAATCTGACTTAGTAGCATTTGAAACAGTGAATGCTTATTTGCAGAAAATCAAGCCTGAATTGTGCATTCACTTAGCTTGGCATGTTGGGTCAGGAAAACAACTAAATTCTCAGGAAAACTTGAATTCATTCCAGGCAAGTCTCAATTTATTCTCTCAACTAGCTGAAGTAGGTTGTAAGCGGTTTGTGGGTATAGGGACTTGTTTTGAGTATGATTTCAATCTAGGATATTTTTCTGAATCAAGTCCGACAAAACCCATAACTTTATATGCAGCGAGCAAGGTGGCACTGTTGACTATTTTACAACAACTAGCGCAGATCGCCGAAGTGGAGTTAACATGGGTTCGTTTGTTTTATCAGTATGGACCAATGGAGGATGAGCGACGGTTAGTTCCGTCGGTTATTTGTTCACTGCTGCGGGATGAAGTGGTAAAAACAACTAAAGGTGAACAAGTTCTGGATTTTCTTCATGTTGAGGATATAGCATCAGCAATTTGGGCAGTTGCTAAGAGCAACGTTTCAGGTGTAGTTAATGTTGGTTCTGGTCAACCTGTAACCGTTGGACAAATAGCACTTGAACTTGGTAATTTATTAGGAAAACCTGATTTAATTCATCTGGGGGCTTTGCCTTACCGTCCCAATGATCCCATGTTTATTTGTGCTAATAATGAGTTGCTGAGAAAAAAGACTGATTGGACACAAAAATATAATTTAACGACGGGATTAAAAAATACAATTGAATGGTATAAAGACCATTTGAACATAAATAAAATTGAGGAAATTTAAGATGAGTAAAAAATTAATTAGTGTTGTTACTCCCTGCTATAATGAACAAGATAATGTTGAGTTTTCATATACTGAGGTCAAAGAGATTTTTGCAAGATTAGGAAAGTATGAATACGAACATATTTTTATTGATAATGACTCTCAAGATCAAACAGTCAGTATATTAGAGCAAATTTCTCAAAGCGACTCTAGAGTCAAAATTATCATTAACGCTAGGAATTTTGGCTTTGTTCGTTCTACCTATTACGGACTTTTACAAGGAACTGGAGATGCGGTTATTTTAGTCTTCGCCGATTGTCAGGATCCTCCCGAACTAATCGTCGATTTTTTAGAAAAATGGGAGGAAGGCTATCAAGTTGTTAAAGGGATTAAAAGATCGAGTCAAGAGAATTATTTGGTCTATAATGTAAGAAGATTTTATTATTTTTTAGTTAGAACCCTATCAGAAGAGATTGACTTAACTGCTAATTTTACCGGCTTCGGTTTATATGATCACAAAGTGATAGAAGCATTGCGTTTGATCGATGATCCTTATCCCTACTTGAAGGGTCTTATTTCAGAAGTCGGTTTTAAGAGTGCTAAAATCGAGTATCATCAGAAAGTCCGAAAACGAGGTAAGAGTAGTTTCAATTTTTATCGAATGTACGATCTAGCAATGCTGGGTATAACTACCTATTCTAATTTTCCGCTAAGATTGGCGACAATGATCGGGTTCGCTCTATCTCTACTGAGTTTTCTGGTCGGTCTGGGGACTTTGATTTTGAAGCTTCTGTTTTGGAACCTTTTCCCTATAGGGATAGCGGCAATCATTATCGGATTGTTTCTTTTTTCTTCTGTACAATTATTTTTTATAGGTATTTTAGGAGAATATATTGGTTTGATAAATAGACGAAGCTTAAAAAGACCTCTAGTTGTAGAGAGAGCGCGAGTCAACTTTGATTAAGAGTTACCTAGGGATGTTCTTTAATCTAAATTGTAAAAGACAATAAATAAAGAGGAAAATAAAATGTATCAAATGAATAAAACTGCGATTGATCAATGGCTTAAAGGAGTAGGGGCGTTCCTTTTTCAGAATTTCGGAGTCCATTTGTTTATCGAGAATCAAAACAATTTAAAGAAAGCATGAAAGTATTAATTACTGGTGCGAGTGGTTTTGTTGGTTCCCATGTAGCAAGGCTTTTAGTAGCCGAAGGGTGTGAGGTATATGCGCTTGTACGAGAAGGCAGCAACCAATGGCGAATTCAAGATATTCTGCCATCACTACATTTATGGCAATCTGACTTAGTAGCATTTGAAACAGTGAATGCTTATTTGCAGAAAATCAAGCCTGAATTGTGCATTCACTTAGCTTGGCATGTTGGGTCAGGAAAACAACTAAATTCTCAGGAAAACTTGAATTCATTCCAGGCAAGTCTCAATTTATTCTCTCAACTAGCTGAAGTAGGTTGTAAGCGGTTTGTGGGTATAGGGACTTGTTTTGAGTATGATTTCAATCTAGGATATTTTTCTGAATCAAGTCCGACAAAACCCATAACTTTATATGCAGCGAGCAAGGTGGCACTGTTGACTATTTTACAACAACTAGCGCAGATCGCCGAAGTGGAGTTAACATGGGTTCGTTTGTTTTATCAGTATGGACCAATGGAGGATGAGCGACGGTTAGTTCCGTCGGTTATTTGTTCACTGCTGCGGGATGAAGTGGTAAAAACAACTAAAGGTGAACAAGTTCTGGATTTTCTTCATGTTGAGGATATAGCATCAGCAATTTGGGCAGTTGCTAAGAGCAACGTTTCAGGTGTAGTTAATGTTGGTTCTGGTCAACCTGTAACCGTTGGACAAATAGCACTTGAACTTGGTAATTTATTAGGAAAACCTGATTTAATTCATCTGGGGGCTTTGCCTTACCGTCCCAATGATCCCATGTTTATTTGTGCTAATAATGAGTTGCTGAGAAAAAAGACTGATTGGACACAAAAATATAATTTAACGACGGGATTAAAAAATACAATTGAATGGTATAAAGACCATTTGAACATAAATAAAATTGAGGAAATTTAAGATGAGTAAAAAATTAATTAGTGTTGTTACTCCCTGCTATAATGAACAAGATAATGTTGAGTTTTCATATACTGAGGTCAAAGAGATTTTTGCAAGATTAGGAAAGTATGAATACGAACATATTTTTATTGATAATGACTCTCAAGATCAAACAGTCAGTATATTAGAGCAAATTTCTCAAAGCGACTCTAGAGTCAAAATTATCATTAACGCTAGGAATTTTGGCTTTGTTCGTTCTACCTATTACGGACTTTTACAAGGAACTGGAGATGCGGTTATTTTAGTCTTCGCCGATTGTCAGGATCCTCCCGAACTAATCGTCGATTTTTTAGAAAAATGGGAGGAAGGCTATCAAGTTGTTAAAGGGATTAAAAGATCGAGTCAAGAGAATTATTTGGTCTATAATGTAAGAAGATTTTATTATTTTTTAGTTAGAACCCTATCAGAAGAGATTGACTTAACTGCTAATTTTACCGGCTTCGGTTTATATGATCACAAAGTGATAGAAGCATTGCGTTTGATCGATGATCCTTATCCCTACTTGAAGGGTCTTATTTCAGAAGTCGGTTTTAAGATCGCTAAAATCGAGTATCATCAGAAAGTCCGAAAACGAGGTAAGAGTAGTTTCAATTTTTATCGAATGTACGACCTAGCAATGCTGGGTATAACTACCTATTCTAATTTTCCGCTAAGATTGGCGACAATGATCGGGTTCGCTCTATCTCTACTGAGTTTTCTGGTCGGTCTGGGGACTTTGATTTTGAAGCTTCTGTTTTGGAACCTTTTCCCTATAGGGATAGCGGCAATCATTATCGGATTGTTTCTTTTTTCTTCTGTACAATTATTTTTTATAGGTATTTTAGGAGAATATATTGGTTTGATAAATAGACGAAGCTTAAAAAGACCTCTAGTTGTAGAGAGAGCGCGAGTCAACTTTGATTAAGAGTTACCTAGGGATGTTCTTTAATCTAAATTGTAAAAGACAATAAATAAAGAGGAAAATAAAATGTATCAAATGAATAAACCTGTGATTGTTGATCAATGGCTTAAAGGAGTAGGGGCGTTCTTACTTATTTTTATTAATGTAAATTATCTTCTTACCACAAGATTTGAAAGCTTGAAAGGAAATGAAAGGTATGAAGCAATGTGGTATCTATTGATTTTAATTTCCATTATTGTTTTCCCTATATTTTTGGGTAAAGTTTTGAATTATTTGAGTTCTATTTTATCAAAAATAATCAATAATTGGCAAGTGACAAATCAAAGTCGTAATCTTGAGTTTTTATTTTCGTGGGGACTTGGTCTTGTTTTCAACACGATAGCAATTCAAAAGCTCTTTACCGAAGGAACTGGTAGAAGTCTCAGTTTCTACAATTGGGGTAAACTGACAACCTTTTTATCAAGCTTGAATTTTTTGGTGCTAATTCCAGTTGCATTAATTTTAACATTTATTTTCTTTTTTCTATTACATTTATTTTCCCTTCGTAAATTTTTGAGAACATTATTGATTGAGAATATAATTTTTATTGGAGTTTTAGTAACGGTTACATCAGTTGCTTGGAGTCTGGTTTATACTGATCCATCTAACTACCATTTTAATGCGTTTCTCTTCCCATTAGCGGCCATTAATAGCGATTCCCCTTTTATTCCTCTTGTTGATGATGGGTTTAAAACTTTATATGGCGGATATTATCTTTGGCTTGGCCTACTATCACGATTAATGGGAAATAGTCTATTGTCTATGAAAATTGTTGTGTGTAGTTTGATTGCTCTTCAGATTATTCTTTACTATTTAATAGTTAAAGCTATTTACAAAAATCCGTTGTTCAGAATTTTGGTATTCATCAGCTGCCTATTTTGGAGTTATTTTTATTTTAGGGTAGTAGGAGGAGATTTATACTTTCAATATTTTCCTTTAAGAACTTTATTTCCTTGTCTTTTACTGGTCACTTCGTTCTATATATCTGAAAGAAAATTTCTCGATAAAGCTACTTTTTCCATTGGATTTTTAACAATTAACTTACGAGATTTGATTCTAGATTTTATAGTGGCAATGGCTCTATTAAGTAATTTTGATTCTGGTGTAGTTGTGTTGATTATGTACTTTTTTATTTACATTTGGAATGAGTTTAAAATAGATGGTTTTAGCGCAAAAAACATGATTAAAAGATTAGCGGGATTTAGTATAAATCTCATAATTATCATGTCCATAGTTATTTTTGGCTTTAGAATTATTGCTGGAGAATTTATAAATTTTCTCAATTATACGGGTTCTACTCTTAAATTTGGCTCTGGCTTTCTAGGTTTGCCTTTTCCAGATAATATATGGATGATATTTATGGTTGTTTACGGTTTTAACATCATACAATCTTTTCAGAGTCCTATTGAGGATAAAAACGCTAAGTATCGTTTTGTAATTGCCATCTGGGGAATAGTTAGCCTCTTTTATTTTGTCAATAGAAGTCATCCTTGGAATTTGTTATTTGTATCACTTCCATTTTTTCTTTCCTATGGTTGTTTGATTGATTATGCCTTTAGTTCTTATCAACAAAAAATGTCTGAATCTGAACCGAAATTGATGCAGAATAAAATTGCATTGAGGGAGTTCTTGCCAATCCTATTGCCCAATTCGTTTGAGCTATTCAGACTCTCCCTTGTCAGTGTATTAGTCATGCCCTTTATTATTATGTCCCTAATCGCTTGTGTAAAATTTATCCCCTTAACTATATCCAATTTTAAAAGCCCTAAAAGCTATTCGCAAATGTCTGCTTTAGTCAGCTTGTCCGAGAGAGTGGCTACATTAGAAAAACAATTAAACCGCCCATCAATTCTTCTTTCAGATTCATTTGAATCCTATTATTATCTTCACAAAAACAGAAAAGTATTGTTTTATCCCGAGATAACTTCTATTTTCTCTGAGGACAATTCTTTTCAGCCCCGTTTTATTGATGCTCTCAATAAATTCAATCCAATTGTCACCCTATGTCCCATAAATGTACCTGTCATAAAAGAAAATCTTCATGACACTTTTTTACAATTACTCTATGAGAATAATTACAAGCTTGTAGAGTCAGGGAAAAACATAGATGACCCTATCCTGAAAAATTGTCAGATTTACATAAAAGATTAGAATTGTAATAGAATCAGAGAATCTTGACAAAATCACATAACCTAAAACGAGCCGAAGGCTTGGCAGCACAAATGCGGTAGCAATTGGGTTGACATTGACAATGGTTTATGATAAGAAAGTGGCATCAGTTGTTCACCCCAACCAACCAATGGCTCAAGAAACCCTCCTAATTGCAGCTAACCCACAAGGGATCAAGCTACCACCGACCGAAGATGAACTACCTTCTGATGATGGTATTCCCATGGAAACCCAGCGACACGGACTGCAAATGCAGTTATTAGTCAGACCTCTCTCCCGGTGGTTAAAAAACCAAGGACGGGAAGCGTTTGTCGGAGGCAATATGTTTGTTTACTTTAGCCCCAATCAAGTGCGTAACGAGGATTATCGCGGGCCCGATGTATTTGTCGTTGTGGACGTGCCTCGAAAAGAACGGAAAAGCTGGGTCGTCTGGGAAGAAGAAAAAGCTCCTGATGTGGTGATTGAGTTGCTTTCTGAAAGTACAGCAAAAAAAGATAAAGAAGAGAAAAAGCTTATCTATCAGAATCGTTTGCGGGTGACAGAATACTTTTGGTATGATCCCTTTGACCCAGAAGATTTAGCGGGACATCGCTTAGAAGGGGGTGTTTATAAATCTTTAAACCCAGATGCTCAAGGCAGGTTCAGCAGCGAAATATTAGGGCTAGTGTTAGTGCGGTGGCAGGGAATTTATGGGGATGAACAAGAGCCGATTACTTGGCTACGTTGGGCAACAGCAGAGGGGCAATTGCTCCCCACCATAGAGGAGTTGGCCGAGCAGGAAAAGCACCGGGCCGAGCAGGAAAAGCAACGGGCTGAACGCTTGGCAGCAAAATTAAGAGCGCTAGGAGTTGAAGTTGATGATAGTGTATGAAATAATTGCAGGCATTGTTCACCTACAGGTCTATTTTATAATTAATTTAATGCACCTACTTAGTCGTGGACAGTTTATGAGAGCTTATTAAATATAGAAAGGACTGTTTAGGACAATGACACCATCTGCTATTGATTTACCCCCAAAATCACCGCCAATCACCTGGGAAAAACTGCCAGATGATTTTGTATTACCTGACGAACCTGTGGACAATAACCTGCAACCTCTCTTAGCAGCCGCTTTACGCGAATCCCTAGAATTAGCAGGACTAATTCTAGAATCGATGCTAATTGCCTCTAATTTTGGCTTGTGTGCTACCGTTAAAACTCAAACAGTTGTCAAAGCACCTGATTGGGTTTATATTCCCTCAGTAAAACCCATTGCTAGTGGAGAAATTCGGCGCAGTTACACTCCCCACCTCCAAGGAGAAATTCCTACCATCGTCCTAGAGTTTATCTCGGAAACCGAAGGGGGTGAGTATTCCATCAATCCTCACTATCCCTATGGAAAATGGTATTTTTACGAGCAAATCTTACAAGTACCTGTCTATGGAATATTTCAGCCAAAAACCGGAGAATTAGAAATTTATCGATTGAATCAAGGAAGATATGAACAACAAAAACCTAATGAAAACAATCGTTATTGGATAGCAGAGATTAACTTATTTTTGGGAGTCTGGCAGGGAAAAAAAGCGGAAGTAACAGCCTATTGGTTACGTTGGTGGGATAAGTCGGGCAATCTGTTATTGTGGGGGAGTGAGTTAGTAGAGCAGGAAAAGCAACGGGCCGAGCAAGAGCGGCAACGAGCCGAGCAGGAAAAGCAACGAGCCGAGCGATTGGCATCACAATTGCGATCACTAGGGGTTGACATTGATGATAGTTTATGATATAAAACGAATCTTATCCTTTACTGTCTCTCACCTTACTTTTGTTGAATTATATGTACATTTAGCTTTTTTTGTCAATGAAGAAAAACAAGGTAAACATGATCTAATGTATGGTGTTCTTTTTGGGCTTTTGTTAATCCTGAAAAACTACTTTATCATTCCGCAAATGACAGCACAAGAACCGAGTATTATTGTCATCTTGAGTCCTCTATTGATGTTAATACTTGGAGGTTTAGTTATCAAAGAAGGATTAAATAATCAAAGATAAAAGGGTAAATGTAATTCGTTATGTATCATAATATTCATAGCTGGTGTAATATGCTCTTATGACCAATCTTCTAACAAATGACTTAAATCACATTCTCGCCCACACTAAGGACCTGTGGGAAGAATTGCGGGGACAGCGAATATTTATTACCGGAGGTACAGGCTTTTTTGGCTGTTGGTTATTAGAAAGTTTTATCTGGGCCAATGATCAGCTAGACTTAAAAGCATCAGCAGTGGTTTTAACCAGAAATCCCGATAGTTTCAGGCAAAAAGCTCCTCATTTAGCCAATCATCCCGCTATTCAATTCCATAGCGGGGATGTTAGGTCATTTGAGTTTCCTGAAGGGGAGTTTTCTTATATTATTCATGCGGCAACGGATGCAAGTTCTCTAGTACATCAAGAGGATCGTCTTTCTGTGCTAGATACTACAGTACAAGGGACTTGGCGAGTGCTAGATTTTGCTAAAAATTGTGGCACAAAAAAATTATTACTAACTAGCTCAGGAGCAATTTATGGTCAACAACCCTCAGATATAAGTCATATTCCGGAAAGTTATCAAGGGGCGCCGGATGTGAGTTCTCCTAACTCCGTTTATGGAGAGGGAAAACGACTCGCAGAACTCTTGAGTGTCTTGTATGCTCAGGAGTATAATATAGGGGTAAAAATTGCCCGGTGTTTTGCCTTTGTCGGTCCGTATTTACCTTTAGATGAATCTTTTGCCATTGGCAACTTTATCAAGGACATTTTAGAGGGAAAAACGATTCATATTAAAGGAGATGGAACCCCCTATCGTTCCTATTTATATGCTTCGGATTTGATGATTTGGTTATGGACTATATTATTTAAGGGCGAGTCTTGTCGTCCTTATAATGTGGGTTCAAATGTGGAAATCAACATCAAAGATACCGCCTTAGCAGTGGCGGAAATTGCTGGACACCCTAATTCTATCACTGTTGCTCAAGAACCAGTTGTAGGTCAACGGATTGCCAGATATGTACCCGCTACTGACAGAGCATTAAAAGAATTAGGACTCAAGGCAACCGTTGATTTATCTACGGGTATAAAAAAAACCCTTGCATGGTATCCACAAAGACTAACACAAACTGATAATCATTGAGGGGTTTAACTCATGAAATTTCAAGGAAATCAACTCCGTCAAACTGTTCTGAGGATGGCCTTTGCTGGTTCGACCGTGCATATTGGCTGTGCCTTTTCTATTATCGAGATTCTCGCAGTTCTCTATCGTTCTTACCTAAATCTAGGGAATGGTCAACCGGAGTCCTCTGGCAGAGATTATTTAATTCTCAGTAAAGGTCATGGAGTAATGGCTCAATATGCTTGTATGTATGAGTTAGGCTGGCTAACGGATAAGGATATTGATAATTACTTTGGGGATGGTACAATTCTTAAAGGGTTATCTGATGCTCATGTGCCTGGTTTAGAAGTAAGTTCAGGGTCTTTAGGGCATGGTTTATCTGTGGGTGTAGGGATGGCGTTAGCTAGTAAAATTAAAGGAACCGGACAGCGTTGTTTTGCCCTTGTGGGGGATGGAGAAATTAATGAGGGGTCGATTTGGGAAGCCCTACTTTTTGCCTCTCATTTTCAACTGTCTAACTTGTTAGTCATTGTAGATGCTAATGGTTATCAAGCGATGGGGCCTACTCAAGAAGTGATGAATTTAGGCCAAATTGCTGATAAGTTCCGGGCTTTTGGTTTTGAGTGTCGAGAAGTAGATGGTCATGATGAAAAGGCATTAGATCAGGTCTTTCAAGGATTATTAGAACTGTCTTCTTCTTGTCCTAAAGCTGTTATCGCTCACACGGTTAAAGGGAAAGGTGTTTCTTTCATGGAAGATAATAATGTTTGGCATTATAGCCGATTAAATCGTGAGATTTATGCCCAAGCTAAAGCCGAATTAGAAACTCAAGTTTACAAGGACAAATTAAGTTTATGAGAAACGCTTTTTCAGATGCTTTAGTCAAATTTGCTTTAGGGGATGAGCGAGTTCTGTTATTAACTGGGGATCATGGTTATGCTTTATTCGATGATTTTCGTCAGGCTTGCCCTAAACAATATATCAATGCGGGGGTAGCAGAACAAAATATGGTAGGGGTGGCGGCAGGACTCGCTAAATCGGGATTTTTTCCAGTAGTTTATGGTTTAAGTTCTTTTCTGCCGATAAGAGTTCTAGAACAAATTAAGTTAGATATTTGTTATGAACAATTAAAGGTTTTATTGATTGGAGATGGTGCTGGAGTGGTCTATAGTAGTCTGGGTTCTAGTCATCAGTCTACCGAAGATATTGCCGCTTTAAGGGCTTTACCTAATATCTCGATTCTCTCCCCAGCAGATGCCTCCGAAATGACTCAATGTATGAATTGGGCTTTTAACACTGATGGAGCGGTTTATTTACGCATGGGTAAGGCAGATTTAGGTGTAATTCATGAGACTTTACCTAATATTGATCCGGGTAAACTTTACCCCGTTAAACCAGGCACCGGCAACCTTGGATTTTTGGCGACAGGTTCGATGGTTAAAACGGCTCTAGAAGTGGCCCAAGAATGGGATAATAGTGGGGTGTGGAGTGTTCCTTTTATTAAGCCTCTTGATGTCCAACAAGTGAGAGAAATTTGTCAGCAATATCAAGCTATTGTGGTGATAGAAGAACATTCTATCTATGGGGGTTTGGGTTCTGCTATTTCTGAAATTGCCAGCACCTATCATCCCAGTTGGATTTGTCGCATTGGTATTGAAGATCGATTTTCTCAATTTTGCGGAACTTATCAATATTTGATGCAAGAACATCGGCTAGATGTTGCCTCAGTTAAGAAAAAAGTTAGAAATTTTATGTCACGATTGTAGAAAAATGTATCTAATCAAAAAAAGTAAATTTGTTAGATTTTTGTTAGTGGGGGTAGTTAATACCTTATTTGGTTATTCGGTGTTTGCCTTGCTGATTTGTCTAGGATTAGATTATCGCTATTCCTTACTTATCGCTACTATTTGCGGGGTATTATTCAACTTTAAAACTATCGGAGCTATTGTTTTTAAAGACCAAAATAATCGACTACTATCTCGCTTTATTGGTGTTTATTTAGTGATTTACTTATTAAACGCTGAATCCTTACGAATTGTTAAGATGCTAGGAATTAATATCTTAGTGGCACAAGCTATCTTAGTATTGCCTCTAGCAATTGTTTCCTATTTCTTAAATAAAACCTTTGTTTTTAGAGGAAGTAGATGATGAAAAAAATTACGATTATGACTCCTTGTTATAATGAAGAAGAGAATGTTGAAGATATTTACTTGCGGGTTAAAGAAGTCTTTTATCAGTTACCTAACTATGAGTATGAACATCTTTTTATCGATAACGCTTCCCAAGATAAAACTGTAGATGAATTAAAAAAAATTGCTCAAAAAGACTCTAGGGTAAAAGTCATCGTTAATGCTAGAAATTTCGGACCCGTTCGTTCTGGTTACTATGGTATTCTTCAGTGTTACGGAGATGCGGTTATTTTTATGGTAGCAGATTTGCAAGATCCTCCCGAATTAATCCTAGAATTTGTCAAGAAGTGGGAGGAAGGCTATAAAGTTGTTAAAGCGGTTAAAACTCCGATGAAAGAAGGAGCTTTTTTCTATTTTGCTAGACAAATTTTTTATTATTTAATGGACAATCTTTCAGATATAAAAGTTACTAGAAACTTTACAGGTTTCGGTTTATACGATCAGAAAGTCATTAATGTTCTACGAGAGATTAACGATCCCTATCCCTATTTTAGGGGACTGATCGAAGAGTTGGGTTTTGAAAGTTTCTCTTTTGAGTATCAACAACAACGGCGAAAACGGGGTATAAGTAGTTACAATTTCTATCGATACTATAGCGAAGCGATGTTGGGTATTACCAGTCACTCCCAAGTACCCCTCAGACTGGCCACCATGTTAGGCTTTATTTTGTCCCTCTTGAGTCTGCTAGTGGCGTTAGGTTATTTAATCGCCAAATTGTTGTTCTGGGATTATTTTCCTTTAGGAACCGCACCAATCATGGTCGGACTATTTTTACTAGCTTCTGTGCAACTATTTTTTATCGGTATTATTGGGGAATACATTGGCTTAATGCACATGAGAATTTTAAAAAGGCCTTTAGTGGTCGAACGGGAAAGAATCAACTTTTACTAATCTATAACTGTCGAACTAATGCCCCAAGTGATCATGAAAAATTTTGACTTACGCTTATCTTTATTAAATGCAATAGAAAACCTCTCTGGATTACCTAATCTATATAGGATAAGTCTGATTATTGTATTATTCATATTTGTCGTTCTAGCGCTTTCTCCTACAATCTTCAACGAGTCGAAGATTAGTAGATTTGTCTTGCGGGTTTTCTCGGAACCTGTTTTTTTAGCGTGGACGGGGTTAGCGATTCTCGCCGGTCGTTGGCCAGTTTTACTCGCTCCATCTATTAATTCGGATGAAGATCTCTTCATTGCCGCCGCGATGAAACTGTTTAAAGATGCAGCTTTCTGGCGTTCGGTTGATACTGGCTCATCGGGTCCGCTGAATATTATACCCCTGACTATTCCTAAACTATTGAATATTCGCATCGATTACGCCAGCGCTCGAGTTATCGGCTTATTTTTAGTTATTCTGTCCGTTATTTTTTTCTATTACTCGCTTAAATATTTATACGATAATCGAGTCGCCCGTATTGCGACTATCCCAGTTGTTTTATTTTTCTCCTCGGCAGTCCACAGTAATTTCGTTCACTATAGCAGCGAACATTTCCCGATCGCTATTTTAAGTGCTGCTCTTTGGATGACCTGCTACGTTTACACCCGCGAGTTTAGTGATCGCATGGTTTTTATCTTTGGTGCAGTTATCGGAATGATGCCCTACGCAAAAATGCAGGGTCTTCCCGTCGCGCTGGCAATCACTTTAATTTTCGCTCACATACTTTGGACAAAAAAAGAAAGTCTCCGACAATTTCTTAAAAGTTTAGCCACGCTTGCCTTAGGCTTATTGCTGTTTTCTGCTATCAATCTCTTTTTCTTAATTCTTTTTTCAACCTCTGAGGATTTCTGGAGAAGGTATATCATCCAGAATTTATTAATTTATGCCGACCTAAAGAACCGAACCTTCGGCGAAAAGTTCAGCCAATTTATATCAATGGCTAGTCGTGAAGGATTAAACTCAAGTTCACTATTTCAAATTACCTCGATTTTTCTCATCCCTGCAACGATTTTATTTTTCAGGGAAAGTATTGTACGGCGAAAGCTATTTTTCACAAATACTTTTATCTTCTTCTTCTACAGCCTGTTTATCCTAGTAGTTTCTCTTTATGTCGTCGTTCGCCCTGGTAATCATTTCCTGCATTATCTTCTTTTTCTTGTTTTCCCCTGTGGTTTTTTGATCGGTGTGATAATCGGAGAAATTTTTAAATTGTCGGAGAATAATGCTTTTTATAAACAGATACAGTTTTTGATATTGCTATTGATGATCGCGGTCATCCTCCCACAGAGCTATACTTTTATCAGAAGCAAAAACCCCTATCTCTCTCGACACCAAAAATATCTTCAGGACTATCAAACTCCCGTCGTGCAGACAATCTTGCAATACGCTTTACCGACTGATTCAATGGCGGTCTGGGGCAAGAGGAATGATCTATATGTCGAGACTGGACTGTATCCAGGAGTTAGAGACGGTTTGATTATATGGATGGCTTTTAAAGGTCCCCAGCAGGCTTATCATCTAAAAAGCTTCGCAGACGATCTATTACAGTCAAAATCAAAGGTTTTTGTAGATGCGACAGCTGGGGATAAGTCCTATGTCGATAAGACGATTTGTCGTCGCAAGAATACGAATTGTCGTTATGATGCCTATCCCGAAATCGCCACTGTGATTGAAAATAACTATCGCATGGTGGATGAAGTTGAGGGCATTCGGATTTATGTGAGAAAATAGAGTAGTGAAAAAATGGTAGATAATCAAATTGATTTACGCTGGTGGCTACTGAGCAACTTGGCAAGTGTTCAATCTTTGTCAATTATTTACAGAATATCGGTAATAGTCACTTTTATTATCTTCATTTTTTTCACTTTTTCTCCTCTCATATTCCTGAGAACTCCCACGGGTAAGCTCCAGAAATTTTTATTGTCAAATCTAATATTTATTATCTCCTTAGTGACTTTTATTTTAGCAGCACGCTGGCCAGGCTTCTTGTCACCCATGCTAGACCCAGACGAGGCGCAGTTTATTGCAGGTGCGATAAAATTGTTGAAAGACCCAGTTTTCTGGCGTGCGGTAGATGCGGGTTCATCTGGACCGCTCAATGTCTATCCTCTGACTCTACCAGCTTTTTTCGGGTTCAGAATTGAATATGCTAGTAGTCGTGTAATCGGCTTGATCATGATCATTGCTGCTATTGTTTGTCTTTATTATGTTTTATCCACTCTCTACGATAAGAGCCTTTCTCGCATAGCAATAGTTCCCGTTGTCACCACTGTCGCCTTAATGACAAAATCAGGCTATGTGCATTATACAAGTGAACATTTTTCAATTGCCATATTAAGTGTGGCTTTGTTAATCGTTTGTAAATATTATGCTGGTAATTCATCTAATCCTAATCACCTGATATTTGCTTTGGGTTTTATACTAGGACTTACTCCCTTTGCCAAAATGCAGTCAGTTCCTATAGCTTTCTCAATTGCTTGTGTATTTTTGCACATACTCTGGCTAAAAAGCATCGCAAGAGGTCAATTTATCAGGAGTCTTGCTACTTTCTTTCTTGGGGTAATGTTGTTCTCGGTTTTAGTTGTACTATATTTAACAATTTTCTCAATATATGATGCTTTCTGGACATCTTATATACAACAAAATTTCTTGATTTATTCTAATGTTTTGGGAGGAAACCCAACGCAAGTAAACTTTTTGGACAAAATTAACATAGTTCTGGATATGTTAGTAACAGTGCAAGATACACAGATGTTATTTTTATTAACAGCAATTGCCTTGATATTAGGAATACCATTTTTAATAATAAAGCGTTTTTCTTTAAGCCGACATCGAGAGAATTCTAACACATTTTGTTTTGTCTATTACAGTTTATTTATTTTGGTTGCATCGAGTTATTCAATTATTAAACCAGGGAATGGTTTTTCTCATTATTTACTGTTTCTAATTATACCTAGTGGATTTCTAATCGGCGTTTTTATAGGTGAACTAGCAAAAGTTTTACAAGTGTCAAAATTAACTCGTTCAAACTTAAAGTTGTCTCTTTTAACAGGTGTAGTTTTCATTACAGTTGCTAGTAGTTTTTTGCAATTTACCATAACAATAGTATCAGATAATTTTCACCTCGATAATCGCAGAAGATTTGCTAAAAATTATCTCAGTCGGATTGCTAAAACTATTCTGAAGTATGCTTCTCCTGGTGAATCTATGGCTGTTTGGGGGTGGGTACCAGAGTTATATGTTGACACAAGCATAGTACAAGCGACAAGAGATAGTGTTCCTGTTTGGCAAATCCTACCAGGTTCACTGCAAGAATATTTTCTGAAAAGATATGCAGACGATCTGATTAATTCTAATGCTAGGTTATTTGTTGATGCTGTAGCTCCAAGAATGACTGGATTTAAAGATAGAGAAACTCAGGGACACGAAGTTTTTCCTGAAATTGCTAGGGTTATCAAGGAAAATTATTGGCTAGTTGATGAAGTTCAAGGAGTTCGTATTTATCTTAAAAAATAATTATATGCTGCCTTTTTCCCGATTTGAGAACCCAGTAAACGGTCCGAATAAGTTTGTAAATCACCACCCCGACTATCTGCATCCTACAGTATCTGTGTACTTCCCCCACTTTTCTATATCGATTTAGTCTGACGGACGATTCGATCGTAAAATAGCAACAGATCAAGAGAGTACAGGTCAAATATGCCGAAATTTGTTGTCTGGGGTAGTTATTGTGAAAACGTGCTGGAAAAACGCTCACCCTATCGTCAAGCGCATCTAGAGGGATTAAATCGACAGAAAGAACGGGGAATTCTCATTACTATCGGACCAACGGCAGATTTAAGCCAAGTTTTTGGAATTTATCAGGCAGTCAGCGAGTCGGAAGTGCGAGAATTAATCGAAGCGGATCCCTACTGGCAAAATGGTATCTGGACAGAGTACCAAGTCAAAGAATGGATTCAAGCCATCTAAGGGGACTATCAGCTATATTTTTCTATAAGGGTGTTGTCTTAAAGCTGATAGCTTGCCTACTTTTTGCTTATTGCCATGGTTTACATCAAAAAGGTCGAACTCTCACACTTCAAATCCTTCGGGGGAACGACTCCCATCCCCTTTTTACCAGGGTTTACGGTGGTTTCCGGTCCAAATGGTTCGGGAAAGTCGAATATCCTCGACGCTTTGCTATTTTGCTTGGGATTAGCTACTTCCAAGGGAATGCGGGCCGAAAGATTACCGGATTTAGTCAATCATAGCTATAACAATCAACGTCATAGCGCGGAAGCGAGTGTCTCGGTGACTTTTGATGTTGCCGATATTCCTGACGCAACCGATAGGGATTGGACAGTTTCCCGACGCTTAAAAGTGGCTAAGGGTGGCAGCTACACTTCTACCTACTATATCAATGGGGAAACCTGTACGGTTAGCGAACTTCACGACCAATTAAACCGTTTACGCATCTATCCCGAAGGGTACAACGTGGTGTTACAGGGGGACGTAACCCGAATTATCAGCATGAATGCTAAGGAAAGACGGGAAATTATCGACGAATTGGCAGGAGTAGCCGAATTTGACCGCAAAATTGAGAAAACTAAGGAGAATATCGATTCGGTTAAAGAAAGAGAAGAACGCTGCCAAATTATTGCCACAGAATTGCAAAAATCTCTGGAAAAATTAGCACTCGATCGCATTAAAGCCGAAAAATACCAAAAACTCAAGGCCCAAGTCCAAGAAAAACAACAATGGGAAATTGTCCTCCATTGGCAAAATCTCCAGCAGCGCTGCCAGCAAGTACAAGGACAAATTCAAGCTGGGGAAAGGGAAAAACAGGTTTTAACGGAGACTATCGCCAATTTATCCGAACAAATCGCCCAAAATAGTCAAGAATTAGAGAAACTCAATCAACAGGTCAAAGCTTTCGGGGAAGATGAACACCTATCCCTGACTTCCCGATTAGCGAGTCAACAGGCCAAACGACAACAACAGCAACAACGACAAAAAGAGTTAGAAAACCTCGAAAAAGAATCTAAGGCACAGAAAAACAGACTTTTAGAGGAAATTAATCGCTATAATCTCGAATTAAACCAGATTACTGCCCAAAAAAGCCGTTTAGAAACTGAAATTTTACCCAGTCTCCTACGGACAACCGAAACCGCAAGGGAAACCCTAGAAACCTATCGTCTGCAAGCAAGTAGTCTCGCGGAAGCGTCAGAAGCTTGGGTAAAAGAACAAAGTGACCTTTCCCGCAATATTACCCGTCTTCAGGAACAATTAAACCCCTACCGTAGCCAACGGGCCCAATTGACCGAAAGATGCGATCGATTACAAACTAATATAGTAGAAGCTGGTCAACGTTTGCAAGAATTAGAGCAAGTTAATAGGACAAAAGCAGAAGAAAGTCAAGAAATATTACAAAAAATTAATCAATTAGCCCCCGATATCCAAAATTTAGCCCAAAAACTCACCATTGCCGAACAAAATCGCGTTATCAGTCAGGACACCCAAAAACGTCTGCTAAAGGAACAACGGGACAAACAGAGGGAATTAGATAAACTGGAAGCGACCAAGCAAGCACAACAGGAAGCCCAGGGAACCTATGCTACTCAAATATTATTACAGTCAGATTTGCCCGGAATCTGCGGATTAGTAGCACAATTGGGCGAAGTAGAGGAACGTTATCAAATTGCTCTTGAAATCGCCGCTGGAGGTCGTTTAGGTCATGTAGTCGTCCAAGATGATAGCGTTGCGGCTGCCGGAATTGCCTTGCTAAAACAGCGTCGCATCGGTAGGGCCACTTTTTTACCCCTGAATAAAATTCGTCCTTCCCGTCCCCAGGATATTTCCTCTCTGCGTCATGCGCGGGGTTATCTGGATTTAGCGGTGAATTTAGTTAAGTTTCAACCCCAGTATCGGGAGGTTTTCAACTATATTTTTGGCAGTACGGTGGTTTTTGATGATATAGATTCTGCCCGTTATTATATCAATCAATATCGCATCGTTACTTTGGATGGCGAGTTATTAGAGATGACTGGCGCTATGACGGGAGGCAGCAAACCGACTCGATCGGGGCTGCGTTTTGGTAAAATTTCTGCCAAGGAGTCTAGTGAAGCGGAATCTCTACGGGAAAGATTAGCAGAAATCGATCGCATTCTTACCCGCAACGAAGAAAAAATTACCCAAGTTAATAATCTTATCAGTCAGTTAACCCAACAGTTGACCGAAAGCCGTCAAAGTCATCGGGAAAATCAATTATCTCTACAACAATTAAGCAAGGATTTAGAACGTTTAACCACAGAAAAAGAGGATTTAACCCGTCAATTATCGGGTCAGCAAGAGGAAATTACTATTTCTCGTCAACGGTTAGAGGTATTAACTAGAGAAATTCCTCAGTTAGAGTTATCCTTACAGCAAGAACAGGAGAAATTAACTGCTTTAGAGGCCAATCATAACCATAGCGAATGGCAACAGGTACAGGGAATAATTCGCGCTCAAGAATTAGAGTTACAAACTCAAGAAAATCATCTCGTTACAGTCCGGGAACAGTTAAAAGATTTACAAAGTCAACAAATCAGACTAGAGGAAAAAAGTCAAGAGTCTGCGGATAGAATTATTGAGATTGAGAAAATAATTACCGATGCAGTTAATCAGAGAAATATCGGAAATCTGGAGATAGAAAAACTTGATCACAATATTTTAGAAATCAATCAAGCTTTACAGCAATTATCACGACAACTAGGGGAAACTAAGCAAAAAAGAGACCAATCAGAGACAGTTTTGCGACAACAACAAAACCAACAACAACAGGCTATCTGGCAATCGGAAAAGTTAGTCAACAATCAAGAGGAAAGACAAGCATTACTAACCACTTTACAGACAGAAATTAGTCAACTAGAAAGGGACTTACCCAATCCCTTGCCCGAAATTCCTGAAAGTGAGCGAGACTTCGAGAAAATTCAAAGCGATATTCGGCAGTTACAAAAGAAATTAGCAGCTTTAGAACCTGTGAATATGTTAGCTTTAGAAGAACACCAAAAGACTAAAGAGAGATTAGATGAACTATCAGAAAAACTGCAAACTCTAGAAGGAGAAAGAACCGAACTACTTTTGCGGATAGAAAACTTTACCACCCTTAGATTTAATGCTTTTCAGGAAGCATTTACTGCCGTTAACGAAAACTTTAAGACCATATTTGCTACCCTGTCCGATGGCGATGGTTACTTACAACTAGAAGACGAAAATGACCCCTTTAATGGTGGCTTAAATCTGGTGGCCCATCCGAAGGGAAAACCCGTACAGCGATTAAGTTCCATGTCTGGGGGGGAGAAATCTTTAACCGCTTTAAGCTTTATTTTTTCCCTACAAAGATATCGTCCTTCCCCCTTTTATGCCTTTGATGAAGTGGATATGTTTTTAGATGGGGCAAATGTGGAGAAATTGGCTAAAATGATTCAAAAACAAGCCCAACAAGCGCAGTTTATTGTTGTTAGTTTGCGTCGGCCGATGATTGAAGCATCGGAAAGAACCATCGGTGTCACCCAAGCGCGGGGAACCCATACACAAGTATTAGGAATTAAAGTTTAACCTTAGACGCAAGTGGGGTGTGGGGTCTGGGGTGTGGGGTGTAGGGTGTGGGGTGTGGGGTGTGGGAAGTGGGAAGCTTTTCAGTAAACAGTAAACAGTGAACTGAAAACTCACATCTGATAACTGATATAGCGGTATGCACTTGCATGAGGTACAATAGAAGAGGACAATAAATTATAGACCTAGGCAGGAGCCACGACCCGATGAAGCCCTATTCTTTAGACTTGCGACAAAAGATCATCGAGACCTACGAG
>NZ_BJKP01000047.1 GCF_008974145.1 Microcystis aeruginosa NIES-4325
TTTCCGTCAAAATTCGATTTTGTCTCTTAAAACCCTGATTAATCGGTTTTTAGAGCTAATTTTGACTCTTCGTCTAATCTGCCTGTCTTCCTTGCTGTGACTGACTTACAAATTTTTGGAGATGTCTCTTGGCAAATTGGTCGTGAATTTGGCGAGTCATTGCAGGGGATAATTAAGCCGAGAAAGTGCATTAACAATCTTTTTGGATCATAGCAAGTTTTGAGAATTTATCTTTTTAATTAACAGCACCAGTGTGCGAACCAATCGGCTCTCTTATTCTTTGTGTAACAAGTTTAACTTATATAGTAGCGATCGGTCTTTGTGTCCTTTGCGTCTCTGTGGTTCTTTACACTCACTTGCCCGCAAGACTGTATCTTAGAATACATTTTACCCACCACACCTAAGAGAGTCACCAATCTTGCTTAAAGGCCCCTTCTCAAGTTCCCAGAGCTTAGTCACCAATATTCCGAAAGTGACGGAAAAGGGATAATCTTCCACTCAATTGCTCAAAAAAAAGGCTAGAATCGAAATATAGTATCGATCGCTAGAGATTTTTGATGAATTACCAAAAATTTTGCTTGGCTTTTTTGCTGTCCCTTATCCTCATCAACACCGGATTAGTTATGCCTAGTTACGCAAACGAAAGAGAATTGAGGACAATTACCGTAACGGGAGAAGGAATAGAAAATATCGCCACTTCTAAGGCAATAGTGCGCTTAGGGGTGGAAGTTCAAGGCAAAGAAGCGGGTAAGGTGCAGCGGGAAACCGCCAATCGTAGCGATGCGGTGGTTAAATTTCTCCGTTCCCGTCAAGTGGAAAAATTGGAAACCACCGGCATTAGTTTACAGCCCAATTACGACTTCAGCAACAATCAAAGACGTTTAATCGGTTATATCGGGGCTAATTTGATTAGTTTTCAGGTTGATATAGCCCAAGCGGGGAGTTTAATCGATGAAGCGGTGAAAGTCGGGGCAACACGCATCGATGGGGTCAGTTTTACTGCTGGAGAATCAGCGATCGCAGCTGCCCAAAGAACCGCTCTCATCAAAGCCACGGAACAAGCTAGAGAACAGGCGACAATCGTGTTACAAGCCCTCGGTTTAGTGCCGAAAGAAACGGTTTCTATCCAAGTGGGTAATACCAGTAATCCCGTGCCAATAGCCCGATCAGAAGCGGTTTTTCGGAGTGCCGATGCTGCCAGTAGCCCGGTTATCGGAGGGGAACAAACCCTGCGGGCTGCTGTCACCCTCGAAATTAGCTATTAAGATCTGTAGCTAGAGACAATTAACTACACATATCTAAACACCTCTTGCCTGTTGCCGGATCAAACTTTCGCCCTCATCCGTGAATTATCCCAACTTTTTACCCACTGTTAGGGAGGGATTGAGTGAAGATACCTCCCTTGCTCTCCTCCAAAATATCCAACAAATTGCCATCGATAGCCCCATCTATCCTCGATCGATTCTAACCACCTATAGTCAACAAGGGCAAGGTCAACCGCCCTTTGTTCTCCTGCACGGTTTTGATAGTTCCCTGCTGGAATTTCGGCGTTTACTACCTTTACTCGCCCAAAATAGGGAAACTTGGGCGATAGATCTGCTCGGCTTCGGTTTTACTGAGCGATACCCAGATTTACAAGTATCTCCCAAAACTATTAAAAGCCATCTTTACCATTTCTGGCAAACTGCGATCGCTAAACCGCTGATTTTAGTCGGTGCTTCCATGGGGGGTGCAGTAGCCCTGGATTTTGCCCTCTCCTACCCAGAAATAGTGGCAAAATTAGTCCTGATTGACAGCGCAGGACTAGCTAATCCCCCAGTTTTGGGTAAATTGATGTTTTCTCCCCTCGATAAGTGGGCAACTAATTTTTTAGCCAATCCCCGCGTGCGTCAAAATATCAGTCGTACTGCCTATTTTGATGCAACTTTGGCCACTGTTGATGCTTGCACCTGTGCTAATCTGCACCTGAATTGTCCCCACTGGAGTGAGGCTTTAATCTCCTTTACCAAAAGTGGGGGTTATGGGGCATTTTTGCCGAAATTAAGCCAAATAAACCGAGAAACGCTGATTATTTGGGGCGAAAACGATCAAATCTTAGGCACAGAAGACGCCAAGAAATTTCAGCAGGCTTTACCTAATAATCAACTGGTCTGGATTCCTCGCTGTGGTCATGTTCCCCACCTCGAAAAACCAGAACTTACCGCAGCTGCGATAGTTAAATTTGCGAACTAAAAACCTATAATAGGATTATTTGACGCTATGGTGCCAACTTTTATGAAATTTTTGCCGATCACTCTCGCTGCATTCAGCCTTCTCAGTTTATCTATTAATATTCCCGCTACTGTGGCCACACAACAGCTTTTTTGTCGAGGTCGCATGAATAACGGTTGGTTCTATTCAGCAGAATTTATCAATGGACGTTTTGAACGTATTCGCTGGAAGCGTTCCGGTCAACCCCCCCAAGTTTCTAGCCTTAGTTTTAAAAATACTAACAACAAAGGACAACCGATTTATCGCGGCAGTTTATTCGCCGCGGTCAGTGTGACTCTGATAGACTTATCGAAAGGCGATGTCCGTCCCGGTTCGCAAATTTCCGTGGGAGTGGAAGAATGGGGTTGGTCCCGGGGAAACTGCGGTCTTTCTAACCGATAATTCCGATTGTTAGCGGACAGTCAAGATTAAAATTATCTCAGGGAGACAAACGGGAGTCGATTTGAATATCTACCGACTCCTCCTATGTATCTTATGCCTTTGATAAAATCAAAAACAATGGCGTACATTGGTTGGATAAATTATCTTTTTTTAGCTATATTTAGGCTGCCTAGAGTTATTATTAACTACAGTATTAAGTTTTTTGAAGGGAGGGAATGCTCTAGAATCGCGACTATAATGAGTAAACAGATCATTCCTGTGTCGGCAAGAGCGAGAAAATATGTCTGCTACTGAATACGAAGCAATTATCGGTTTAGAAACCCACTGTCAACTGAACACCAAAAGCAAGATATTTTGTTCCTGTCCTACCAGTTTCGATAGTCCCCCCAATACTAACGTCTGTCCCGTCTGTTTGGGTTATCCGGGGGTATTACCCGTCCTTAACCAAGAAGTCCTGGCCAGTGCTGTTAAACTGGGATTAGCTATCGATGGTAAAATCACACCTCATAGCAAATTCGATCGCAAACAGTATTTTTATCCCGACCTGCCGAAAAATTATCAAATTTCCCAGTATGATCTCCCTATTGTCGAACAGGGTCAACTAGAAATCGAGATCGTCGATAAAAAAACTAAGGAAGTTAGCCGCAAAATTATCGGCATTACCCGTCTGCACATGGAAGAAGACGCAGGAAAACTGGTTCATGCTGGCAGCGAACGTCTCTCCGGTTCCACCCATTCCCTCGTGGATTTTAATCGTACAGGTGTACCATTATTGGAAATTGTCTCAGAACCGGATTTACGCACCGGCACCGAAGCGGCGGAATATGCCCAAGAATTACGGCGTTTAGTGCGTTATCTCGGCATCAGTGACGGTAATATGCAGGAAGGTTCCCTGCGCTGCGATGTCAATATTTCCGTTCGCAAAAAAGGCGCTAAAAAGTTCGGGACTAAGGTAGAAATTAAAAATATGAACTCCTTTAGTGCTATCCAAAAAGCCATAGAATACGAGATTGATCGACAAATTGAAGCGATCGAAAATGGGGAATTGATCGTACAGGAAACCCGTCTTTGGGAAGAAGCTACTCAACGGACGATTAGTATGCGGAAAAAAGAAGGTTCTAGCGATTATCGCTATTTTCCCGAACCGGATTTACCCCCCCTAGAAGTTTCCCCCGAACAGTTAAAAGCTTGGGCGGAAGAATTACCGGAATTACCCGCTAGTAAACGTCGTCGTTATGAGGAAGAATTTGGTCTTTCCCCCTACGATGCCAGGGTTTTAACCGATGATCGCAGCGTAGCCGAATATTTTGAAACTGCTGTAATTGCGGGGGCAAATGCGAAATTAGTCGCTAACTGGATCAGTCAAGATATCGCCGCTTATTTGAATAATAATAAGCTGACGATCACAGAAATTGCCCTGCAAGCGGCAGACTTAGCCGAATTAGTTAAACTGATTGAAACCGGAACAATTAGCGGCAAAATTGCTAAGGAAATTTTACCAGAACTTCTCACCGAAGGCGGTTCACCCAAAGCGCTGGTGGAAAAGAAAGGATTAATACAAATTTCTGACAGTTCTGCGATCGAAAAACTGATCGAGGAAATTATCGCTTCCCATCCAAGCGAGTTAGAAAAATTCCGGGCGGGTAAAACCAATCTTAAGGGATTTTTTGTCGGTCAAGTCATGAAAAAAAGCGGCGGTAAGGCCGATCCTAAATTAACTAGCCAAATCTTAGATCAAAAACTTTCTGGTTAGTTATATTCAGTGATCAGTAATCAGTAAACAGTAATCAGTGGGGAGCTTTTTTTCAGTGTTGCCAAAGGCACGGCGTAGCCGTCCAGTAAACAGTAATCATTGAACTTAAAACTCAAATCTGATAACTGATAACTGGTAACTGGTAACTGGTAACTGGTAACTGATAACTGATAACTGATAACTGAAAATGACCTCGCAATTAAAGTCTAATAGCCCAAAAATTCTCGCTGTTGTCAATGGTAAAGGTGGTGTGGGTAAAACCACCACTGCGGTTAATTTAGCGGCAATTTGGGGACAGAATCAGCGTGTTTTGCTGGTGGATGCCGATCCGCAGGGTTCCTCCACTTGGTGGGTAGAAAGAAATCAAGCGGGTATGGTATTTGATTTAGCCAAGCAAATTAATACAGAGAAATTAGGAGAATTGCGTCAAATTATCGAGTACGATCTGATCGTGATTGACACACCACCAGCTTTGCGTTCCGAATTACTTACCGCAGTCATAGCAGAATCAGATTATTTAATTTTACCGACTCCTCCCGCACCGATGGATTTAATGGCTTTAATTGACACGGTACGCACGGCAGTTAAACCCCTAGGAATTGCCTATCGGGTTTTATTAACGAAAGTGGATTCTCGTAGTCTTAAGGAAACTTTGGAAGCACAAAATACTTTATTAGAATTAGGTATTCCCGCCTGTCATGCTTTTGTCAGAAATTATAAGGCCCACGAAAAAGCCGTTTTAGATGGGGTAGCTATTACCAATTGGCGCGGTAAAAATGCCCAAGAAGCCAGCGCCGATTATCGTCGTGTGGCCGAAGAATTAGAACGGGATTGGTAGATTTATGAACAGGTTTTCTAAGGACAATATTTTTGCAGTAAAGAGATCACTAAATCCAGACCATCCGGCTGAACTTGAACAGTATAGGCTTCCGCTTCAATTTGTCTGCTAAAACCCTCATAATTCATAAAAAATCTTCTGGTCATTGCCGGGGGTTCTATGCCTAAATTAAGAGCTTTAACTGTTTTGCCCCCATGACAAAGTTGGGCAGCATGGACAGCTTCATGAATTAATGTTGGTCCGGCAATACCTAAGTCAAAAACTAGGGGATGAATCCAAATAATTCTAGTTTTACTATCAAATAACCCGTAGGCTCCTCGCACTGGTGGTGGGGAAATTTTAACGATAAAATTATGTTTTTCTAGAGCTTTTTGCAGCAGTAAAAAATCAGGATTTGCCGCCGATAAATTTTCTCCTGCAGCTAATTGCATCCCTAGAAAAACAGCGGCAATTTTATAATAAATGCCCATCGGGTGATAGTTCCTATTAAAAAAATATCAAAATTAGCAGGAGGTTATTCATTGATGAATCGAACCATCGGGGAGAATTGTTCCCGTTAAAATTGCCCCAGTTAATTTCACCATAATACGCTTACCAAAGCCAATTTTTGCCCCGCGTAAATCCGCCGCCGACAAATCTGCCCCGCTTAAATCCGCCCCGATGAGATTGGCTTCCTGTAAATTTGCGTCTTTAAGGTTAGCTTCGAGGAGATTGGCGCGAAAAAGATTAGCTTTGTAGAGATTAGCTTTTTCTAGGTTAACTTTGTGCAGGAAGCTATCGCTTAAGTCGGCATGGCTTAAATCTGCCCCGATGAGACTGCAACTAGAGAGATCTTTTTCTTTCAGGTTAGCCCCCTGTAAATCAGCCCCGTTTAAATCCCGATAGTGGGGGCGCCAGGCGGCATGATTGTGGACCTGATGGTTATTCTGAGAGTGGCTGTGTTGATTATGGGTTTTATGACTGTGGGTTTGGGAATTTTGGCTGGGTTGGCTAGGGTGAGGCTGATAGGGGGAAGCAGTTTTAGAGGCGTGGGCGGGCTGTTTTTCAGTTTTAGGGGCGTAATTAGAGCGTTTAGGAGAATTTTGATGAATTTGCCGCAATTGTTCCCTAGCTTGGTTAATTTCTTGCAGTTTAGCGGTGGCTTTTTCCAAAAGACGCTGATTATCTTTGGGAATGCGATCGGGATGCCAAATAAACACCAAATCTTTGTAGGCTTGATTGATCTCGTCGAGAGATGCCCCATGATCTAACCCTAAAACTTTATAGTATCGCTCCAATTCTTTCATCATCGAAGTCCTAGTACAAGGATAAAAGCATTAACGGCCACAATTTCTCTGAGTCTTGTCGGATTTTCTAGGAGAGGATTTCTTTTAGGATAATTTGACTCTGGGAGAGTTGCCATAAAATTTGAGAAAATGTCTGGTAATTCAGAAAATCTTGTTTTTCTATCCTGTTTTGTGACGTAATTGTATAGCACATAACAGCAAAATCAGCAAATTTTTGATATGAAACTTAATTTTACTGTTGGGGGTTAGGGAGATGGGAGAACAAATAAAAATAATCTCCTGAATACTGACGACCGGCTCCTGCCTCCCGACTGCTGTATGATAAAACTTGTCCCGATAGGATAAATCAAGGTCGTGAAATTTGGTCAGTGGTTGGGGTTTATCTGTTTAATAATGGCTCTCTATGTATTGTGGCAGATTCGACAGCTGTTATTATTGATTTTTATGGCGATCGTGTTTACCGTAGCCTTAAATAGATGTGTAAAAGGATTGCAGAGATTGGGGATTAAAAGGGGTTTGGCTATTTTAATTACCCTGCTGACGAGTCTAGCAATTGTGATTTTATTTTTTATAATTATTGTTCCCCCCTTTATCGAACAGTTTCAAAAATTAATTGAACTTTTACCGCAAGCTTGGGATTTAGTCCGCAATAACTCGATTCGATGGCGACAACAATTTCAATTTGATTGGTTGCCATCGCTGCCTAACTTAACTGATTTAGTCCAGCAGTTACAACCTTTAGGAACCTTTGTTTTTAGTAACTTTTTTACCTTCTTTTCTAACTCAGTTGCGGCAATTTTGCAATTATTATTCGTGCTGGTGTTAGCAATTATGATGTTAGCCAACCCCCAACCCTATCGACAAGCTTTCTTAAAATTATTTCCTAACTTCTATCGTCGTCGTGCCGAGGAAATTCTTACCCTATCGGAAGCGGGTTTAGGTAATTGGTTGTTGGGAATTGCCATTAGTTCAACTATGGTAGGATTATTCAGTGGTTTCGGTCTTTTTGTTCTACAAATCAATCTAGTTCTCGTTCATGCTATCCTGGCAGGATTGCTCAATTTTATCCCTAATATCGGACCGACTGCTAGTGTGATTTTTCCGATCCTCATTGCTGTTATCGATGCTCCTTGGAAAATTGTCGCTATTCTGATTCTCTATTTTATTATCCAAAATGTCGAAAGTTATTTGCTGACACCCACTGTCATGGCTAAACAGGTATCTTTACTACCAGCAATTACCCTAATCGCTCAAATTTTCTTCGCTCAAATATTTGGCATCTTAGGTTTGTTATTGGCTTTACCTTTGACAGTGGTAGTAAAAACATGGTTAGATGAATTACTATTCAAAGATATTTTAGATCAATGGGATCACGGTCATAACGAATCTTAAATAATCTCGGCAAAAACCATGAAATTAATCATTCTTACTCTCGTTATTTTATCTAACTGTTTTGCTGCTCTCCCAGCTAAGTCTGAAACAGTGCTAGAAAAAATTAAACGCACGGGATTATTAGAAGTAGCGATGAGAGAAGATGCCATTCCTTTTGGCTATCGAGATAGTAATAATAATTTACAGGGATTATGCTTAGATTTTATCCAATTGCTCAGAGAGGAACTCAAACATAAATTAAACCTCCAGATCATCAGTATCAAAATTTATAAATCAACTTTATTTAATCGCTTCCAGTTATTGGAAAATAAAACCGTTGATTTTGAGTGTGGTCCAAATAGTATCAGAAAAAATATACCTGATGGCGTCAGTTTTTCTCGTCCTTTTTTTGTAACGGGAACTCAGTTTTTAGTTCGGAGTGATAATCAGAAGAATTTTAACTTTTCTTCGTCCTTAGAAGGGATAAGTATTGGAGTTTTGCGAGATACCACCACTCAAGAATTATTAAGAGAAAAATATCCTCTTGCTATCTATCAGGAATTTCAAGGAGTGACGGGAAGACTGCGGGGTATCCAAAGTTTAAGAAGGAATAGAATAGATGCTTTTGCTAGTGATGGTATTCTGCTAATTGGAGAAGCTGTCATTCTCGGTTTATCCCTAGGACAAGATTATCAACTTATCCCGCGCAATCCTTTAAATTGTGATTATTATGGTTTCATTCTTCCCGCTAATGATCCCCAATGGCAAGAGTTTATTAATGGGGTTATCGTCACCAGTGAGAACAGAAATATTTTTAAAGCATGGTTTACTGAAGTTGCTTCCTATTTTAGAGATACCTGGCAGTATTGTCGTAATAATCCCGAAAAATCCCAGTAAAACTTAACGATTATGCACACAAAAAATGATTTATTTTGGTTAATTGGTTGCGCTACAATAATCCTGTTTATTTGCAGTGCTGTCAGACATATTTTATTTCAATCTAATGCTCTCGATCTTGGTTGGTTCGATCAAGGAGTTTACTTAATTTCTCAAGGTAAACCACCGATTATATCTTTTGTTGACTACCATATTTTAGGCGATCATATCGCTTTTATCCTCTATCCTATAGCCTTACTTTATAAAATTTATCCTAGCGTTTATTGGTTGCTTTTCTTACAAGCTTTTTCCCTTTCCCTTGCCGTTTTTCCCCTCTGGCAATTGGCAATAGAAGCGGGATTAGAAGAAAAAAAAGCTTATACATTAGCCTTAGTTTATCTGCTCTATCCTTTGATTTTTAACGTTAATCTCTTTGATTTTCATCCTGAAGTTATCGCAGTTTCAGCCATTTTTTGGACAATTTTGGCCGCAAGATTAAATAATCTCTGGGGATTTTGTCTAGGAATCATTATTATTCTCGGTTGTAAAGCAATTCTCTCTTTAACATTGTTGGGAATGGGTATTTGGTTACTTCTCTGGGAAAAGAAAAAAATCCCTGGAATAATTGCTATTATCACTGGCATTCTTTGGTTTATTATCACCACGAAATTATTAATCCCTCTCCTGACAGGAAAATCAGCAGTTATCGAAATGGCTGATTCTCGATATAGTTATCTAGGAGATAGTTTGCCAGCAATTATCTTTAATCTTTTCCTCAAACCCGATCTAGTCTTTGGAAAAATCTTTACTGGCAATAATCTAGAATACCTCATCCTATTAATTATTCCCTTAGTTTGGGGTTTATCCTGGCGCTATTCTGCCCCAATAATTGCTGCTATTCCCGCACTCGCTTTAAATTTATTGGCAGATCATGCCCCACAAAAAAACTTAACCACTCAATATTCCCTGCCAATTTTACCTTTTTTATTTCTAGCGGTTATCGCCACTTTAGCCCATAATAGTAACTGGTTAAAAAAACCTAAATGGATAATTACTTGGGCAATTATTGCCTTTTTTGCCTTAGCTAAATACGGCTATTTTTGGTCACTGTATTTAAATTCCCTCGATACTTGGTCCGCCACCCAAAAAGCTCTCACCCAAATTACCACCAGCGAGAGTGTCTTGACTACTTCTAGAATTGCCCCCCATCTTACCCATCGAGAAATGATCAAATTAGCGATCGAAGGTTCCCAATCCCTAGATTTAAATCAATTTAATTATATCCTACTCGATCGCCGTCATCCTGGTTGGTCTAGTTCACCAGAACTAATTGATGATCACTTAAATAAACTGAATCAAAATGAGAACTTTCAGTTAATCGTTAATCAGGATGATGTGTTTTTATATCGGGCCTTGACAAACCCTCAAGGAATAAAATAATTTTTCGTTCTACCGATTTCAATAAATTTTCTTTATCGATGGGAACCCAGACAATATCAGCATCGGCACGAAACCAAGTGCGCTGACGTTTAGCAAATTGACGGGTGTGGAGGATAATTAGATCGATCGCCTGTTCTAAAGAAATTTCCCCGAGGAGATATTGCTTAATCTCTGCATAACCCAAAGTCTGCAAAAGTGGCAAATCCCAACCGTATTTATCCCCCAAATTCTGCACCTCTGCTACTAATCCCCTGGCGATCATTTGATGAGTACGAACAGTGATCCGCTTGTCTAAACTTTCTGGGGAACAGTCTAAACCAATTTGTAAAATTGGATAAGTGGGGGGATTTTCTCCCTGCTGACTAGAGATAGGTTTTCCTGTTAGATAAAAAACCTCTAAAGCGCGTAAAGTCCTGACCTGATCATGGGGATGAATTTTTTTAGCGGCCTCTTCATCTACCTGCGTCAGAATTTGATAAAGATAGGATTGTCCTAAAGCTTGTAATTGCTGTCTTAGATCCGGTTGAGGAGAAACCCTCGGTATTTTTAAACCCTTGACAATGGACTTGATATAAAGTCCCGTACCACCGACTAAAAACAGAGGAGAATAGTGGAGATTGCTGATTAAATCCTCAGCCTGTTCTTGGTACTGTGCTAGGGTAAAATTATCTTGAGGATCACAAATATCAATTAGATAATGGGGAATCCGCTGACATTCTTCTAAGCTAGGTTTAGCGGTACCAATATTAAATTCTCGATAGATTTGTCGAGAATCGGCACTGAGAATTACTGAATTAAACTTTTCAGCCAATTGTAGGGCTAAACTGGATTTTCCTGTGGCAGTTGCCCCACAAATAACAATCAAAATAGGTAAAGAGGAAGGCTGCATCTCATTTTCGTAAATCTACCAAGTTGGGATTTTTAAGGGGAAACTCTCGGTTAAAATCGGGCTTTACTTGCGATTTTATCACTCAATCCAAGCTTTTGGGGGGTTTGGGGGGTAGAACCCCCCGCGCATTAGCTTTTCGGTGGGATGCTTACACGCAGTTGTTCATACATTTGTACCAATTTCAGAGTCACTGATAATTGCTGATTGTCGGTATTTCTGCAAATGTGAGATGCAGCCAAGAGGAAAGAGGAAGTAGTCATCGATTTTACATGACAGTAATCAGTAATCAGTGAAAAGACAGGACTGTTAAGCTAAGACGCATTTAAACAGGGTATTGTTAAGCTGATTAACAGCTTATCAGCAAGAAATTAAGTTTGTCATTTAACAAAAAAAAACAGCACCCATGAGGATGCTGTTTGTCAAGAAAATGTTACAAAACTTAAGCTAAAGCCGCCATTTTCACATCGTTATTAGCGAGGATATTTTGCAACTCCTCTGCGTCCACGGTTTCTTTTTCCACTAACATTTGCGCTAACTGGTCCAAGATGGCGCGGTTATTGACTAAAACCTCTTTAGCGCGACGATAGGCCTGTTCCACTAAGTTACGCACCTCCTCGTCAATAGCTGCCGCAGTTTCATCGGAGAAATCTCGATCGGAAGCGATATCACGACCTAGGAAAACATTACCATTTTGACGACCTAAGGCCACCGGACCGAGGCGATCGCTCATGCCGAAACGAGTGACCATTTGCCGCGCTACTCGTGCCACCTGTTGCAGGTCATTAGAAGCACCCGTAGTCACTTCCTCCTCACCGAAGATAATTTCTTCAGCTAAACGACCTCCCAAAGCTACAGCCATCTGATTTTGCAGATAAGCGCGAGAATATAACCCGGATTCCATGCGATCCTCGCTAGGAGTGAACCAAGTTAAACCCCCAGCGCGACCGCGAGGAATAATACTAATTTTCTGGACAGGATCGTAATCCGGCATTAAAGCACCCACCAAAGCGTGACCAGCTTCATGGTAAGCAACTAAAGTTTTGCGTTTTTCGCTCATGACGCGATTTTTCTTCTCAGGACCTGCTAGGACACGATCGATCGCATCGTTGATCTCATCCATGGAAATCTCGGTTAAATTGCGACGTGCCGCTAAAATTGCAGCTTCGTTGAGCAAATTAGCCAGATCCGCACCGGTAAAACCGGGGGTACGACGGGCGATTTTATCGAGATCCACGTCTTGGGCCAAAGTTTTGCCTCTGGAGTGGACATTAAGGATTTCCTTACGGCCAGCGTAATCGGGACGATCCACCACCACTTGGCGATCGAAACGACCCGGACGTAATAAAGCGGCATCCAGCACATCAGGGCGGTTAGTGGCGGCGATAATGATAATACCTGTATTACCTTCAAAACCGTCCATTTCCGTTAATAATTGGTTGAGGGTTTGTTCCCGTTCATCGTTACCCCCCCCTAAACCGGCACCCCGTTGACGACCGACAGCATCAATCTCATCGATAAAGACGATACAAGGTGCATTCGCTTTCGCTTGTTCAAATAGGTCGCGGACGCGAGAAGCACCCACCCCGACGAACATTTCCACGAATTCCGAACCGGAAATGCTAAAAAACGGGACTCCTGCTTCTCCAGCTACTGCGCGAGCGAGCAGGGTTTTACCTGTCCCCGGAGGACCGACTAAAAGGACTCCTTTGGGGATTTTTGCTCCAATTGCCGTGAAGCGATCGGCATTTTTGAGGAAGTCCACCACTTCGTTTAATTCTAATTTTGCCCCTTCAATCCCGGCCACATCACCGAAAGTAACCTGGGTTTGGGGTTCCATCTGTACTCTTGCTTTCGATTTGCCGAAGTTCATCGCTTGGGAACCGGGGCCACTTTGGGCGCGACGGAGCAAGAAAAATAGACCAACAAGAAGTAAAATCGGGAAAAAGAGGCTACTGAAAGCTCTTACCCATACTCCTTCTTCTCTTTGGGGTAGTACGGAAATATCAACGTTATTTTCTGCCAAGATGTTGATTAATTGCGGATCGTTGGGCAGGTTAACTAATACATTGGTTCCATCTTGAGTGGGTACGATCGCTCGTTGCCGGTCGGCACTTAAGCGCACGGTTTCTACTTTACCTTCCCGCACTTCCTGTAAAAATTCACTATACTTCCAAGTCTGTTGCACTGCTGGCTGGCGATCAAAGAAAGCTGAGGCCAAGGCAAGGACTACGATTAACAATAGGGCATATAGTCCCGCATTGCGCCATTTTTTGTTATTACCGTTTTTGTTCACGCTGTCGAACTCCTGATAAATTGAGGATGATCTTATCGGTTGTTAAGGGGTTGTTAACTTATGTTAACGTTTCTCAGGAACAGTGGACAGGTTTTTTTTTAATATGCCTGTTCTGGTCCGCCATGGGGGTTAGCTGTTGGGGGTGGGGGAGTATGTCAATGTGACTCTCCTAGACCGAGTAAGATCACTTAGTAAGCAAATGCCAAAATACTGCATAAAAGCTGCAAGTGGAACGATAGAGAGTTTAGTTGACCTCCACGGGGACTAGCTAGATGAAAAAACGAGAGACTTTGCTGGAGAATTTTTGTTGCTTTTTAGTTTTGCAGCAAAATAGGACAAAATGGAATTGCGATCGGCGTTTGCGTCGTAACATAGAAAGCTATGGCCCAATCGATCCTAATGTCGAGTCCGAGGAATATTGGTCTCTATTCTTTCACCAACAGTATCAGAATCACGGTTCCAAAAATCATCTTTTTCGTGGGCATTTATACGCTTATTTACAGGAACCTTGCTACTGGGCCGCTGCCGAAATCTATCACAAATATCAAGCTAAACTGGATTATCAGATCGAAGACTACTTTAACGAAGGAAGTCTTGGTTTTGAGGCTATCTTAGCTGACTTTAAGCCTTTATTCTCCACTCGCTTCGATAATTTTGCCACCCAGAGGATTAAATATCGCTTAATCGATCGCATCCGTCAGATTAGTCAAGCATTCGGCCATAATACTTGGAGCCTACTACTTAATTCTACCGGAGCGCGTCTCAGCCAAGCTCTCCTGGCGAGGGGATTAGTGGGAGAAACTCTCGAAAATTACCTTTTAGCTTGGGATTACTATAAAGAAATTTATGCCCAGGCAAAAATAAAAACCGATGGTAAAATTCAGGAACCTAGTCCAGAAATCTGGCAAAAAATCGCCGCTGCTTATAACTCGGATAGCCACTCTACCATCAAAATCAATTCTGGGACAATTACCCGATGGTTACAGGATGCAGGACAAGCTATTTTTGATTATTTATTTCCCCAAGGAAAAACAATTTCTCTACAGCAACCTTTCGGGGATGGGGAAAGTAGCACGAGGGAAGAAATGATCGAAGATACTCTCCATAATAACCCTTGGCAGCAATTAGAAGCGGCGGAAAATTTTCGCGAGTCGCAACAAAACCACCAAAAAATTCTAGCTTGGTTAGGGGCAGAAATTTCACAGATTTGTCAGCAGCCGCAACAGGCAAAACTGCATCCGCAAATTCAGTTAATTCTAGAGATGACTTATGGGTTAGGGTTGGGACAAGTGGCAATTGCCGCTAAGATTACAGAAATTACCACGGTGGTTATCAAACAATATCAGGTTTCTAGGGAACTGGATAAAGTTTATCGTCACCTCGCTAAAAAGTTTTTACCCTGGGCCAGCGAAAACCTGCATATTTCTTTCCAGTCTCACGATAGAGAAGTTATTAGTAAAGCAATAGAACCATGGCTAACATACTACTATCAAACCAGCGCAACAACTCAGGAGGATTAATTATGGTTAATGATTGGTTAGAACTAACTCCTGATAGCATTTGGCTAGAAATACCCGCAGATATTCAAGAGATAAGTTGGGCAAAAAGTGCCAGTTTTACTGATGCCAGTATTCGTCAGAGATTTTATATTAATTATCTCTGTCAACAAGTTATTTTTAACTATCTACAGTCAGGGATGCCTGGGGTTAGCTTAGTAGAAAATCAAGAGGATTTCTGGCAACTAGGAGTTAATGGTTTTACCGTTAAATTAGGCGAAAAGTCAGTAATAGTTATTGCCAGCGAAACTCTGGATCTAGAAGCGATCGAAATTCCTCAAGAATGGGTAGATATTCCTCAATTAATTGGTGATTATTATCTAGCGGTACAGGTAAACACTGCCGAAAGTCATCTGAGAATTTGGGGTTCTACTACCCATAAAGATATTAAGGAAAAAGGACAATATATTAAGCGCAATCTTAACTACTCTCTACCGAGAAATCAACTGCAATCAGGATCAGATTCTTTAGATTTATGGGGAGAGTGTCAATTACAACCAGTGAAGATTGAACGGGAAAAGATGGAGGAAAAACTATCTTTAGATAGATTGACAACCTTGCTAGACATCTTAGCTAATCCTCAGTTAATCTTTCCCAGAAAAGCCGTTACTTTTCAGGAATGGGCAGCAGTTATCGTCAATAGTAACTGGAGAAAAATTTTAATTACCCGTCGGCAAAAATCCCCCGTCAAGTTAACCAATTGGTTTGCCCATAATTTCCCCATTGATTGGCAAAGTATACTCGATTTTAGCTCACTGTCACTGGTTCCAGCATTCAAAAATACAGAAATTAAACGCATCAAAGATTTAGGAGTAGAATTACTCGGAAATTCCCTCGCTTTGATGATTACTATCGCTAAAACTCAAGAAATATTTAGCCTGCAAGCGACTGTTTACCCCACGGGAGAAACAAGCACTTTACCCCCCCATTTAAAATTAAGTATTCTCACCGAAACTGGTCAGGTTTTTCGAGAAGTAATTGCCACAGATAACGATGAATTTATTCGTTATCGATTTGATGCTGAATTGGGGGATAAATTCTTCATTGAAGTGGCCTTAGAATCGGCAAGAGTAACCGAATATTTACAAGTATAAGCGAGGAAAAACTTAATGATTAAACTCCTAACTCTCGAACTAGATGGCACATTCGATCGGGGATTTAAAGTAAAATTAGAAATTCGTCCCGATCTTAATTCTCGTCCCCAAACTGTGATCAAAGCAAGGCTACCAGCTAATTTAGAGTTATTAACTCTTTACCGTCAATGGCAACGTCACTATAGTGAATTAGAGGGATTTTTTAAAGTCTTAAAAGATAGCAATCCCCAACAAATTACCAATAGTTCTCAGCAGAGTTTAGTCTTTAAAAACTGCCAAGAAAAAGCCAAATTATTTGAGGATAACTTAAACAGATGGTTGAATAATAGCCCAGAATTTGAACCGATTAAAACCGCAATTCTGCGCTCTGGTAATAACTTTCGTATCTGGGTACAAACCGATAATATTTGGCTACAAAGATTCCCCTGGGAAAAATGGGAAATTCTCCAAAATACCGGCGCAGATATAGCCATTATTGTCTCAGAATACGATACCTTAGCCAGACAATTAAAAAATCATAAAAAAATTCGGATTTTAGCCATTTTAGGCTATGCCACCGACTTAAAATTTCTGGAAGAAGATCGCAAAACCTTAGACGATATTGCGGGAAAAGCAGGAGCCGAAATTATCTGGGAAAAAGCTCCCCACCCGCAAAAATTAAATCAGTTATTGCGTCAAGAAACTTGGAATATTCTCTTTTTTAGCGGTCATAGTGCCAGTACAGAAGATGGCCAAGATTGCGAAATTCAACTAACAGAAACTCATAAATTAAAGATAGCTGATTTTAGCTTTTCCCTGGGAGAAGCCACTAAAAACGGGTTAAAGTTAGCGATATTTAACTCCTGTGATGGTATCGGTTTGGCACAACAACTATCCCGGGAAAAAGGGATGGCATTACCCCATCTAATCTTTATGCGCGAGAAATTACCCGATCCCGTTTCTCCCAAATTTCTGCAATACTTTTTAACCGCTTTTACCAATAATAAATCTCTCTATAGCGCCGTACATGAAGCCCAAAAAAATCTCCACGATGACTGGGAAAAAGACTATCCCTGTGCCAGTTGGCTGCCCGTAGTTTGCCCCAATCCCACCGAAGAACCCCCCACTTGGCATAGTTTCAGTAACTCCCCTCAAAAACAACAAAATTGGCGACGATTTGCTCTAACTTTCGGTTTAGGTTTAGCCGTAACGATGACAGTCTTGGCAATAAGAGAAACAGGAATTTTAGAACCCTTAGAATTAAATATTTATGATCGCCTGATGCAACTAAAACCCAAAGATAAACCCGACGAAAGATTATTAATTATTACCATTGATCGCCAAGATTGGGAATATCAAGATCGCATGGGTATGAAAAGACCAACAATACCCGGAAGCGATCAAAAACGTTCCCTCGCAGGAGAAGCATTATCGCAGCTTTTAAATAAATTACTGCCCTACGAACCGCAAATTATCGCCTTAGATATCCTCCGTCCCATCGCTGCCAGTCAAGATTATCCACCCCTAGCCAAACAATTACAAAATACTCCTAATTTTATCTCGATTTGTAAGTTCAATAATTACCCGCAACCGGACGGATTTCCCCCACCCCCGGAACTGCCAAAAAATCAGAGTGGTTTTAGTAACATAGTCCTAGACGAAACCATTGCCGGAGTTCCCCGAATTCGTCGTTTTTTATATCAGGCAAAACTCGATCGCACCTCTCCCTGTCTTCCCCCGGATTCTTTGGCCAAAGTTGACTCAATGTCCTGTAATTTTAAAGATTATGCTCCTAGTTTTAGTCTCCTAATTGCCAAACGATATCTAGAATCCCAGAATCAAGATTTTGACTGCAATAAACTGCAGCGGGGAATTCTAGAAATTAATATCGGGGATACTCATCTCGGTGACTGGCTACAATCCAACCGCGGCCCCTACAGAACCAGTCAATCCGATACCCGATCCGGCCGTCAAGTTATGCTCGCTTACCGTCGAATCGCCGATAATGGCAGCGATGCAATCACAAAAATTGCCCCGAAAAAATCTCTCCAACAGGTTTTAGATCCGCGTTTTAATCCCGAATCAGTCCGGGAAAAAATTGTCCTGATTGGAGTAACAGAACCCGGGATCGATGATTTTTTAACCCCCTTTAGTCGCAACCCATCGGAAGCAATTCCGGGGGTTTATTTGCACGCGCACGCAGTCAGTCAAATTCTCGATACAATGACAGGAAAACGTACCTCGATCGCTTTCTGGAATCCCCTACAGGAGGCTTTCTGGGTGCTGGGTTGGTCCCTGGTGGGGGGATTGTTAACGTGGCGTTTTCTTCGGGTAAAAACGGTACTTTTGACAGTGGTGATCGCTGTGATTTCCCTTACTGGTATCGGTTGGCTTCTCTTTAGTTATTTCGGTCTCTGGGTTCCGATTATCCCCTCAGCGATCGCACTTCTCACCACCTCCGGTATCTTCTTTTTTCTTCGTTCTTATACTAAATCCGTTGAGTAACGCACAGAAAACGGGTTTCTCCGAGAAACCCGTTTTCTACTATTTAAAATAGCTAGGTAACAGCCATGATCAAACCTTCGATCGCCCTCATCCTTCTTTTCTCCCTACTGCCTCAACCCGGGTTAACCCTTGTCACCCCGGCTGCCGGAAATATTTCTAATCATCCCATTCTGACGGCACAGGGCGATCGGGAGCTTACCGAGGAGCAATTCCTACAACGAGTCACCGTTAAGATTACTAGCGAGATAAATCGGGGATCGGGGACGATTATCGCTAAAAAAGGCGATAATTACCTTATCCTAACCAACGCCCACGTTACCCGCAACACGAAAACCCTACAGGTACAAACTTACGACGGCCACAGCCGTGCGGCCCGCATTGTCCCCAATTCCCTATCGGAGAATCAAGATCTCGCTCTGCTGGAGTTTAGCGATACCCGGGATTATCCGATCGCCACCATCGCGGAGTTTACCATCAATCAAAACAGGATCGGTTTAGAAGTGGTGGCCGCGGGATATGTTGCCGAAACGGGACAGTATCGGACGACAAAGGGAACCCTCGAACAGGTGAGCGATCGACCCCTCCGGGAAGGCTACAGCGTCGGTTATAGTGGCGAGATCGTGCAGGGAATGAGTGGCGGCGGCATTTTTGTTGATGGGGAGTTAATCGGCATTAACGGGCGATCGGCCCATCCGATTCTCTCTAACTACATCTACGAGGACGGTACGAAACCCACAGACGCAGAAATCCAACAGATGAGAGCGGTTAACTGGGGCATTTCTATCAATACCCTATTAACCTACATCCGTCCCGAAATCCTCAGCGCCTATAACCTACCCCTACCGCAGGTGAACCCCGATATAGAAACCACCGCCCCTACTGACTATATCGCCGAATTAGAAGCGAAAGCCAAGGGTTTCACCGTCCGGATTGATAGTACGAGCGGTGGAAACGGTAGCGGTGTCATTATCGCAAAAGAAGGAAATATTTACACAGTTTTAACCGCCGATCACGTCTTCTGCGAAAAAATCAAAGGCACCACCAGATGTGCCGATCACACCTACACCGTCGTCACCAGCGACGGCAAAACTCGAAACATCGAGAAAAGCACCATCATCCGTCAGGAAGGGGTAGATTTAGCAGTTTTTCAGTTTGAAAGCCTGGACAATTATCCCGTTGCGGAAATAGCGAATTATAACCCAAATACCGGTGATTTTGTTTTTGCCGCAGGCTTCCCCAAAATTGGCGACAATCCCTCGAAATGGTTGTTTAGTGGCGGTATAATTTTCGATAAAAAACGGGGGTTAATAGAAAACCCCCAAAGTGACTTAAGCACGCAACAAAGTGGAACATTACAAAGTGTTGCTTCTTTAACCGGAGGGTATGAATTAGTTTATACCAGCATCACTTATGGGGGCATGAGTGGC
>NZ_BJKP01000048.1 GCF_008974145.1 Microcystis aeruginosa NIES-4325
GGACTTCATAGCCTTTTTCTAATAATAATTCGCTCAGATAGGAACCATCTTGACCGGTGATGCCGGTAATTAGGGCGCGTTTAGCTTCAGTCATCAGTAATTTACCTAATCGGAAAGAATAAAGACCAGGGCAGGGTCTGACTGCTTATAGCACACTTTAGCCCCTCATGACAAGTTTGGCCATTAGTTATCGGCACAGTCACGGCTAAATCCCCTGAACCTGAATTCAGTTGTGGCAGTCCCCTTAACCTTCAATCCTTCCCCATCCGTGGGAGCCTCATCCTGAAAATATCTCTAGGGGTTGTCCCAATCTTGTCCAGAAAACTCTTGCAACAAATAGAACAAATCTGTTATGATGGCTTGTCTGTGTCCCGATTAACCATACCAGTATTGAGAACAAGAAACGACTGTGGCTAATACAAAGTCTGCACTCAAACGAGTCCAAATCTCCGAAAGAAATCGACAACGCAACAAAGCGTACAAGTCAGCCGTAAGAACCCTGATCAAAAAGTGTCTTGTCGCTGTCTCAGCCTACGGAGCCAACCCTAGCCCAGAAGGGCTAGAGAGCGCCCAACAAGCTCTATCGGAAGCTTACAGTAAAATCGATAAAGCCGTCAAGCGCAACGTCTTGCACCGGAACAACGGCGCTAGAAAAAAAGCTGGTTTAGCTAAAGCTTTGCAAAAAGTTAGCCAAGCTTCCTAAGAAACAAGTAAGCTGTAATCAGGACAGACGCAACAAGCGATCAGGGGTCGATGCAATTAATAGATACGCACGTTCATCTGAACTTTGACGTTTTGCAAGCCGACTTGCCCGCTATCTCCGAACGTTGGCGAAGTGTGGGAGTCGTTCATCTGGTTCACTCCTGTGTCGAACCAGAGGAATTTGCAGCGATTAAAGCCATTGCTGATCAATTTGAGGAAATTTCCTTCGCCGTCGGTTTACATCCCCTAGATGCCCAAAAATGGCGAGATAATAGTGCCGATCAGATCGAATCCCTAGCCCGATCTGATCGGCGCGTCGTGGCGATCGGGGAAATGGGTTTAGATTTCTATAAAGCAGAAAACCAAGAGCAGCAAAAAAAGGTGTTTTGGAAGCAACTAGAAATCGCCCATCGTCTCGATAAACCCGTGATTATCCATTGTCGGGATGCGGCCAAGTCAATGCGGGAGGAAATCAGTGCTTTTCGGCAACAAGTGGGCAAAATTGGCGGCGTGATGCACTGCTGGACTGGCAACCCCGAAGAAACTCAATGGTTTTTAGATTTGGGTTTTTACATCAGCTTTAGCGGCATTGTCACCTTTAAAAACAGTAAAACCGTGCAAGCAACCGCCCAAATCGTCCCCAGCGATCGCCTACTAATCGAAACCGATTGCCCCTTTCTCTCACCCAACCCCCACCGCGGTAAACCCTGTGAACCATCCTTCGTCCCTCATGTAGCCCAAACCCTCGCCCATCTGCGCGGCGTTTCCCTCGAAACCATAGCCGAACAAACCACCCACAACGCCCGCAACCTATTTCAACTCCCCAGTTAAAAAACATAGTTTATTAGACAGAAAACAGGAGTCAGGAAACAGAAATAACAGAACCGAAGAAAACCGCTCACTGATATCCGACCCTCGCCATCGTGTCATCAGCCCTTACAACCATAATGAACAATCTTACCTTTAACCTCCTACCCGACCTCATCGAAATCCAACACTCCAGCTTCCGGTGGTTCTTAGAACAAGGACTAATCGAAGAACTCAACAGCTTTTCCCCCATCAGCGACTACACAGGCAAACTAGAACTACATTTCCTCGGCCAAGACTACAGACTCAAAGAACCCAAATACAACGTCGACGAAGCCAAACGACGGGACAGCAGCTACTCCGTTCAAATGTACGTCCCCACCCGTCTAATCAACAAAGAAACCGGAGAAAACATCGAACAAGAAGTCTTCATCGGCGACCTACCCCTAATGACCGAACGAGGAACCTTTATCATCAACGGAGCCGAACGAGTCATCGTCAATCAGATCGTCCGATCCCCCGGCGTTTACTACAAAGCCGAAATCGACAAAAACGGTCGCCGCACCTACTCCGCCTCCCTCATACCCAACCGAGGAGCTTGGTTAAAATTTGAAACCGACAAAAACGGCCTAGTCTGGGTCAGAATCGACAAAACCCGCAAACTATCCGCCCAAGTTCTCCTCAAAGCGATCGGATTAAGCGACAACGAAATCCTTGACTCCCTACGCCACCCCGAATTCTACCAAAAAACCCTCGACAAAGAAGGCAACCCCACCGAAGAAGAATCCCTCCTCGACCTCTACCGCAAACTACGCCCCGGCGAACCCCCCACCGTCACCGGCGGACAACAACTGCTCGAATCCCGCTTTTTTGACAATAAACGCTACGATCTCGGTCGCGTAGGTCGCTACAAACTCAACAAAAAACTACGCCTCAACGTCCCCGATAACCAGCGCGTTCTCACCACCACCGACATCCTAGCAGCCATCGACTACCTAATCAACCTCGAATTCGACATCGGCAACACCGACGACATCGACCACCTAGGCAACCGTCGCGTCCGTTCCGTCGGAGAACTCCTCCAAAACCAAGTGCGAGTAGGATTAAACCGCCTAGAAAGAATCATTCGAGAACGGATGACCGTCAGCGAATCCCAAAACCTCACCCCCGCATCCCTAGTCAACCCGAAACCCCTAGTAGCGGCGATTAAAGAATTCTTTGGTTCCTCGCAACTCTCCCAGTTCATGGATCAAACCAACCCCCTAGCGGAATTGACCCATAAACGCCGTATTTCCGCCCTTGGCCCCGGCGGTCTCACCCGGGAACGGGCCGGTTTTGCCGTGCGTGACATTCACCCCTCCCACCACGGTCGCATCTGTCCAGTGGAAACCCCAGAAGGACCCAACGCCGGCTTAATCGGTTCCCTCGCCACCTACGCCCGCGTCAACGACTACGGTTTCATAGAAACCCCCTGTTATGTAGTAGAAAATGGCCAAGTCCGCTACGATCTCCCCGTAAAATACCTCACCGCCGACGAAGAAGACGACCTGCGAGTAGCACCAGGAGACGTAGCCACCGACGAAAAAGGTTACATACTCGGCGAAACCATCCCCGTACGCTATCGGCAGGAATTCTCCACCACCACCCCCGAACAAGTAGACTACGTTTGTGTTTCCCCCGTCCAAATCGTCTCCGTCGCCACCTCCCTCATCCCCTTCCTCGAACACGACGACGCCAACCGCGCCCTCATGGGTTCCAACATGCAGCGACAAGCAGTTCCCCTACTGCGTCCCGAACGTCCCCTTGTAGGTACCGGACTAGAAGCACAAACCGCCCGCGACTCCGGCATGGTCATCGTTTCCCGTACCAATGGAATCGTTTCCCACGTCGATGCCAACCGGATTCGCATCAAAGTAGCCGATGAAGACAAAGAAACATTCGGCAAAAGCGAGATCGAGTACGAAATTCAGAAATATCAACGCTCTAACCAAGATACCTGCCTAAATCAGCGACCCTTAGTCTATCAAGGCGAACAAGTAGTGCCAGGGCAGATCCTCGCCGACGGTTCCGCCACCGAAGGAGGAGAAATCGCTCTCGGCCAGAATATCCTCGTCGCCTACATGCCCTGGGAAGGCTATAACTACGAAGACGCAATTCTAATCAGCGAAAGACTCGTAGCACAAGATGTCTATACCAGCATCCACATCGAAAAATACGAAATCGAAGCCCGTCAAACCAAACTCGGACCAGAAGAAATCACCAGAGAAATCCCCAACGTCGGCGAAGATGCCCTGCGCAACCTCGACGAACGCGGCATAATCCGCATCGGCGCCTGGGTAGAAGCCAGCGATATCCTCGTCGGCAAAGTCACCCCCAAAGGCGAATCAGATCAACCCCCCGAAGAAAAACTACTGCGGGCAATATTCGGAGAAAAAGCCCGGGACGTACGAGACAACTCCCTACGCGTACCCAACGGAGAAAAAGGCCGAGTAGTAGACGTACGCGTATTCACCCGCGAACAAGGAGACGAACTACCCCCCGGCGCCAACATGGTAGTCCGAGTTTACGTCGCCCAAAAACGCAAAATCCAAGTCGGCGATAAAATGGCAGGTCGTCACGGCAACAAAGGAATAATCTCCAGAATACTACCCCTAGAAGACATGCCCTACCTCCCCGATGGTCGACCCGTCGACATCGTACTCAACCCCCTAGGAGTCCCCAGCCGCATGAACGTCGGTCAAGTATTTGAATGCTTACTCGGTTGGGCCGGCGAAAACCTAGGCATACGCTTTAAAATTACCCCCTTCGACGAAATGTACGGAGAAGAAGCCAGCCGCTTAACCGTCCACGGACTACTAGAAAAAGCCTCAAAAAAAACCAACCGCAATTGGGTCTTCACAGAAGAACACCCCGGCAAAGTCACCGTCTATGATGGTCGCACCGGCGAACCCTTCGACCGACCCGTCACCGTAGGCATGGCCTACATGTTAAAACTAGTTCACCTAGTAGACGATAAAATTCACGCCCGTTCCACCGGTCCCTACTCCCTAGTCACCCAGCAACCCCTAGGCGGCAAAGCCCAACAAGGCGGCCAACGCTTCGGAGAAATGGAAGTCTGGGCCCTAGAAGCCTACGGCGCAGCCTATACCCTACAAGAAATACTAACCGTAAAATCCGACGACATGCAAGGACGGAATGAAGCCCTAAACGCCATCGTAAAAGGCAAACCCATCCCCCGCCCCGGCACACCAGAATCCTTCAAAGTATTAATGCGAGAACTACAATCCCTTGGCCTCGACATCGCCGTCCACAAAGTAGAAAACGCCCCCGACGGCACATCCCGCGACATCGAAATCGACCTAATGATCGATATCGGTCGTCGCGCCCCCTCCCGCCCCACCTACGAATCCCTAACCACAGAAGACCTCGAAGAAGAAGAAACAGAAGCGTAAAAACAGCGATCAGAAAAAAGAAAAGCCGCCGCCCTCAGCCCAAAACCCCGAAAGCCAATAGCCGTTTTATTTACTCATCACCCGAAACCAAATGTTTTATAACCAAACCGTAGACAAAGGAAAACTAAAAAAACTAATCGCATGGGCCTATCAAAACTACGGCTCAGCGCGCTGTTCACAAATGGCCGACCAAATAAAAAACCTCGGTTTTCGATTCGCCACCAAAGCAGGAGTTTCCATCAGCGTCGACGACTTAACCGTCCCCCCCGCAAAACGACAAATGATCGAAAGCGCCGAACAAGAAATCCGGCAAACCGAACAGCGTTACGTGCGCGGCGAAATCACCGAAGTAGAACGCTTCCAAAAAGTAATCGACACCTGGAACAGCACATCCGAATCACTAAAAGACGAAGTAATAAGGAACTTCCAAAACACAGATCCCCTCAACTCCGTCTACATGATGGCCTTCTCTGGAGCCAGAGGCAACATGAGCCAAGTCCGTCAACTAGTCGGAATGCGCGGACTAATGGCAAATCCCCAAGGAGAAATCATCGACCTCCCCATCAAAACCAACTTCCGAGAAGGACTAACCGTCACCGAATACGTCATCTCCTCCTACGGAGCCCGCAAAGGTTTAGTCGACACCGCCCTAAGAACCGCCGACTCCGGTTATCTCACCCGCCGACTCGTCGACGTATCCCAAGACGTCATCGTCCGCGAAGCCGATTGTGGCACCAATCGTTACATCCAAATAACCCCCATGACCGACGGAGATCGCATCCTCATCCCCCTAAGCGATCGCCTACTAGGTCGAGCCCTCGCGGTCGACATAGAAGTAAACGGACAAATAATCGCCCGCCGCAACCAAATAATCGACGACGAAACCGCCGAAAAACTAGGGACACTCGTCGAAAAAATCAAAGTCCGCAGCCCCCTAACCTGTGAAGCCGCCCGCTCAGTGTGTCAAACCTGTTACGGTTGGAGTCTAGCCCACGGACACCCAGTAGACATGGGAGAAGCAGTAGGAATTATAGCAGCCCAATCCATCGGCGAACCAGGAACACAACTAACCATGCGAACCTTCCACACCGGCGGCGTATTCACCGGAGAAGTAGCCCGACAAATACGCAGTCCCTTCGAAGGAACCGTGAGATTTCTACCAGGCTTAAGCATCCGAAACGTGCGAACCCGCCACGGAGACGAACGAGACCAAGTAGAAGCCCCAGGAGAAATAAAAATAACACCCAAAGAAAAAACCAAAGAACCAGTCACCCACACCCTAACCCCCGGCTCACTACTATTCATCACCGACGGCGCCCTCGTGCACCAAGAACAACTACTAGCAGAAATAACCCCCGAAAAAGTCCAAAAATCCACAGAAAAAGCCACAAAAGACGTAACCAGCGACCTAGCCGGCGAAGTCCTCTTCAGCCAATTAGTCCCCGAAGAAAAAACCGACCGCCAAGGCAACACCACCCGCACAGCCCAACGAGGAGGCCTACTATGGATCCTCTCCGGAGAAGTATATAACCTCCCCCCCGGAGCCGAACCCGTAGTCAAAAACGGCCAACAAATACAAAAAGGAGACGTACTAGCCGAAACCAAATTAGTATCCACAAACGGCGGCCTAGTCCGTTTAGCCCCCAACAGCCGGGAAATCGATATCGTCACCGCCGCCGTATCTTTAGATCAAGCCCAAGTAAAAATAGAAAGCACCGCCGGACGAGAACAATATATCATCCATACCAACGACAGTCAAAGCTTCCTACTAAAAACCACCCCCGGCACAAAAGTACAGAATCATGCCATAGTCGCCGAACTAATCGACGATCGCTATCAAACCCACACCGGCGGCACAATCAAATACATCGACATCGAAATCGCCAAAGGCAGCCGCAAACAAGGATATGAAATCACCAAAGGCGGCACCATCCTCTGGATACCCGAAGAAACCCACGAAATCAACAAAGACATCTCCCTCCTACAAGTAGAAGACGGCCAATATGTAGAAGCAGGAGAAGAAATAGTAAAAGACATCTTCTGTAACACCAGCGGCTGCGTGTCAATCATCCAAAAAAACGACATCCTCCGAGAAATAATAGTCAAACCAGGGCTATTATTCATGGACCTCGAACCAGAAACCACCGGAATAGCCCAAGAACAAATAATCCACCCCGGCACACAAATAACCCCCGAAATCACCATCCAAGAATTACGGCAAGCAGAATGGGTAGAAACCAACGAAGGCCTAGGATTACTACTGCGACCAGTACAAGAATTCACCGTCCTTGACCAAACCACCTCCCCCACCCAAGCAACCGCCAACCAAGAAAGAGGAAGACAGATCCAACTACGCTCAGTACAACGCATCCACTTCAAAGACGGAGAAAAAGTAAAAACCGTCGAAGGATGTCAACTGATCAGCACCCAATTAGTCCTAGAAATAAAAAGCGAAGAACCAGAATCAGTCACCCATCTCACAGCCGACATCGAATTCAAGCCCATCGAAAACAGCGAAAGTCAGAGATTACAGCTAGTTATCCTCGAAACCCTAGTCCTACGTCGCGATAGCGACAACGACCCCCTAGGAGGCAACATACAAACCCGCATACTCGTCCAAGACGGCCAAGAAATTCCACCAGGAGCAGTAGTAGCCCGCACCGAAATCCAGAGCAAAGAAGCAGGAGAAATTCGCGGAATTCGCCAAGGAAGCGAAGCAGTGCGCCGTCTCCTAATAGTCAGCGACCGAGACGAAAAAATCCTCCCCCTCCCCGTAGCCCCCACCGTCAAAGCAGGAGACCTAGTAATCGCCGAAACAGAAATCGCCCCCGGAATACTAGCCCCCAACTCCGGACAAATACTCGCCATAGACCAAACCACCACCGGCCATCAAATCCGACTACGAAAAGCCCGACCCTACCGAGTATCAGCCGGAGCCATTCTCCACATCGACCAAGGAGACCTAGTCCAACGGGGCGACAACCTAGTGCTACTAGTATTTGAACGCTCAAAAACCGGCGACATCATTCAAGGCCTACCCAGAATCGAAGAACTACTCGAAGCCCGCAAACCAAAAGAAGCTTGCGTCCTAGCCCGCAAACCAGGAGTTTGTCAAGTGGAGTACCAAGACTCTGAAATCGTCGACATAAAAGTAGTCGAAGAAGACGGAACCATCAGTGAATATCCCCTTTTAGGCAGTCAAAACCCCCTAGTCAGCGACAATCAGCGCATCGAAGTAGGTCAAGCCCTAACCGATGGTCAAGCCAACCCCCACGAGATATTAGAAGTATTCTTCAACTATTATCTCGACAGCCTAGGCAGTTACGAAGCCGCCCTAAAAGCCCTAGAAAAAACCCAAATGTACCTCGTCGATCAAGTACAATCCGTTTACCAATCCCAAGGAATCGACATAGCCGATAAACACATCGAAGTCATCGTCCGTCAGATGACCTCAAAAGTGCGGATCGACGACGGCGGCGACACCAGTATGTTACCCGGTGAATTATTAGAACTGCGACAAGTAGAAACAGTCAACGAAGCCATGTCAATCACCGGCGGCGCAGCAGCTAAATATACGCCCGTACTACTGGGCATCACCAAAGCCTCCCTAAATACCGACAGCTTCATCAGTGCCGCCTCCTTCCAAGAAACCACCCGCGTCCTCACCGAAGCAGCGATCGAAGGTAAATCCGACTGGTTACGAGGCCTCAAAGAAAACGTCATCATCGGTCGTCTGATTCCAGCGGGTACCGGCTTCAATGCCCACGAAAACAGGTTGGGAATCAGCGACTACACACCCCCAGAGGAAGAATATAACTACAACAATCGTGGTTATTACGCTGCCCCCGGCGGTATCGGTTTCCCCCCTCGTCCCGGTTTCGGCGATAGTAGTGACGATAGCGATATGATTCTTGACGATCAAACCGCCCGCGCCTACGCTGAAGGTGATGTGGTCGATTTAGAGGATGATGAAATGGCTTTCCTCTCCTCCCGCAGCAGCAGTCGCTTTAGTCGCCAACCCATCAGCGACAGCTGGTCAGCTGCTGATGAGGAAGGGGAGGAGGAAGATTTCGAGGAGGATTACGAAGAAGAAGAATAATCGTCTGTCGATATCTTACAAGGAGGATTGGCGGGAATAACCCTTGTTATTCCCGCCAATCCTCCTTCTCTCCCCGCACCCCCTAATTTTTCAGCTAATTCACCTCAGTTTGGCAATAAAAGAAGGCAGCCTCTCCCATCAACCAGAACGGAGACAAAGTTAAGATTTTAATAATGTTCTCTCAAGTCGGGATGACAGGATTTGAACCTGCGGCATCCTGCTCCCAAAGCAGGCGCGCTACCAAGCTGCGCTACATCCCGAAATAGACTCCCTTTCCAGTATAGCCTAAGAGCGGCATTCTTAATCCGGATACCAAAACATCCCTTTGATACCTTCGGGATCGAGAACAAAACCGAGACGACGATAGAAATCCACCACCTGCGGATCGGCGAAAAGAGTTATATTACTGATGTCCTCACCCCGCAACTTCCTGATCATAAATTTCATTAATGCTTTACCAAAGCCTTTACTTTGATAGTGAGGATGAACAACCACATCCCAGACTGTAGCATTAAAAGCGTGATCGGAAGTGGCACGAGCAAAACCCACTAAACGACGGCGATTACCTCGCACTTCCCACATCGACACCACTAAAAAACTACATTCGATCGCCTTTTTAACTTTGCGTAAAGGACGACGGGCCCAACCCACCGAGTCACAAAGTTCTTCTAACTCATACAGATCTAGCTCTCGATCGGTACTAAAAAACACTCGCGTCTGTCCGAGGTCATTCTGGGCAACCTCTACCAAGTCTCCCGAATAGTCAGGTGATGCAGTGACTTCCGAGCTATTAAACAATCTTTTCCAAAAAACCATGCCGAAGGGCTACTGCCTCAATGTTATCTTTTTAGCCTAGTATATTTTATTTTCCCGTCTCTAGGAACAATTGGGAAACCCGAGTCCAAATTTAGATTGGTTCAGTACGGAGAGGGTGGGATTTGAACCCACGAACCATTTCTGGTTACTCGATTTCAAGTCGAGCGCGATCGACCACTCTGCCACCTCTCCAAGTTAGCTAGACCTATATCCTATCATTAGATCTCTTGCCTAAATCAAAAAATTTTCCGCAAATGTAGGGAAAAGGGGTGCATATTATAGGGTTAAGGGTTAAGGGTTAAAATTTCCCCTTTCCCCCTTCCCCAACTTCTGCAAGAGGTCGATTCTAGTCAATTAGAGGAGTAATTAGGGCTTTCTGAGCAGAATTTTTGGGTGGGCCGATAGACTAGGACTACTTCCCCTCATCACCCCCACCAAGATGACCGACTTATTGCCTTAATTTTGATAATTTTCGGCTTTGACGGGGGAAACTCCCATTAAAATAGGGATGAGTGCCTTAAAATTGCTGTTTTGACGTATAATCACCTTAATAAAATTTAGAAGCTTCTAGCTCACTTTCCGCACTTCTTAACATTCAATTGATAATTTTTACTAATATATTGCTTAAAACCCATTGCCAGTAAAGACTATAGCTACAATGATTGATTTTTATCAAGGTGAATAATTAGACATCTCCAAAAATTACAACCTAGTCACAGCTTACCTTTGTCTTATGTACTATAGCAAAGATCGGTGTGTTTAGGACAATCAATCGCTGAAACCCTTGACCGATAAGAGTTTGAAAATTTAAAGCGTCCTAAATAACCCATTTTTTGCTATAATTAAATAGTTCAATGGTTGGAATGTATATCTATCCTTGCTAATTCAATTTTACTGAAAAAATATGAGGCAATTAAAATCATTTTTATTCGGGTAGATTCCTTAACTAGAGAGAATTTTAGTCTTGAGATAATATTAGGTCGATGTCTATTGTAATTTTTTTCTCAGAAAAAATCAATTATTGAAAATGTTCTCAATAGTAGTTTCTACAATCAAGGTTTTTCGTCAAAACATCTTGGGGAATGTAAAAATATATAAAAGTATATGAAGATGTGCGGAATGTCGGTTCTAGAGTTTATAGTTTACTTTTAAACCTTTCTGAGAGGAAAATGTATTTATTATGAGTTCAATTATTGAAATCGGCGATCAAAAAATTAGCGAGTCAGAGGTCTTGCCTCTTTTGGCAAAATATGGTATGTTACCCGAGTTAATCCGGGAAGTAATTATCGAGCAAGCTATCGCCAATATCACCTGCAATCCCGAAGAAAGAAACGCAGCCTATTCCCGTTTCTATCAAAATAATCAAATTGCCAACGATGAACAAATAAAATCTTGGTTACAACAAAACGGGATGAATTCCGAACAACTAGAATATCTAATTCTTCGGGATATTAAATTAGAAAAATTTAAACAGGAGACTTGGGATAACAAAGTAGAATCCTACTTCTTGCAAGTCAAAAATCAATTGGATAAGGTGGTTTATTCCTTGATTCGGACAAAAAATATCGGCATTGCCCAAGAACTATTTTTCCGGATACAGGATCGAGAAACTAGCTTCGCTGAACTAGCCAAAAAATACTCCCAAGGAGCAGAAGCAGAAACCGGAGGACTAATCGGACCGGTGGAACTGAGCGCACCCCATCCCCAGATCGGGCAAATTCTCAAAGTAAGTAAACCGGGGCAACTGTGGCCACCGACGCAAGTGGGAGAATGGGTCGTAATTGTCCGACTAGAAAAATATTTATCCTGTGAACTGGATCCTCCCACCCGTCAACGCTTACGGAATGATTTATTCCAACAATGGTTAATGACTCAAATGCAAACAGTGAAATTTATCTCCGAATCAACCCCAGTCAATAGCGAGCAGATATCAGTTATATAGCATTCCGGATAACACTCGGTTTACTCAGTCTTTTCGCCTAATTATTTGCCAACCTAGTCAATTTTCACCTAGCTAATGAGTTATACCACTTTAGATTTTACCGCCTTTCTGGAGACCGTACAGCCCTTCGAGCGCCTGCCCGTCGAAGTGAGACGTTCCCTCGGCCAGAAATTACAACCCTTTCGCTATGAGATGGGCAATGCCATGCTCAAGTGCGATCGCTTACCCTCTCACCTCGTCCTTCTCTACGAGGGAGAGGCCAGACTTTTGGGTTACGATGCTAGGGTTAACAATCCGTTGCCGGTTACTTTGGCTAAATTACAGCCAGGGGATTTATTCGGGTGGATCAGTCTCCTGCGCGGTACCCCCTGTGAAACGGTGATCGCTTCTTCGGAAGTCACTATCTGTTTAACCTTAAAAGAAGAGGATTTTTGGTCTTTAATCAATAATTATCCCGAATTTAAGGAATATTTCTTTAAACAAACCTCGATTGCTGAAGTTTATGCGACCCTAGGCTCCTATCTTAATCAACAGGCCTGGGGTGGGGGAGACCTCAAAGAAATTGCACAGGCTCTTTTAAACAAAGCTTCTGTGTCCTATAACCAGATTAACGATGATTATCTCTGGTTAGTCAGCGAAAATACCGACAATTATCCTATCGGCACAGTTATCACCCAGAATAATCCGACTAACACCCGCTTATTAGGTGTTTCCTCCGATCTCGCGGAGCGAGCGCGTTGCGACCGGTTAGACAAGTTCTTGACAGTTGCAACCGAAGCGGCTGCGGAAACAGAAACCGATGATATCTGGGAAACCCAAGTCATTAAGGGAAATAAACCCACCCAGGTATTAGATATCCCCCAGGGAAAAATAAGCGACATCACCAGCGATATCGCCGTTGAAAAAACTGTCCAGAAAAACCGCAAGTCATATCCTTTTTTCAGGGGAAAAACGGAACTAGAGGCGGTGAGTGCCTGTTTTCAGATGCTCTGCAAATATTTTAATATCCCCTTTCGCAAGGACGTGATCCAACGCATTCTAGGGGATCAAATGCAAAGAACTGGCAGCCTTTCCCTGCCCCTGTGTGGGGCTGTGGCCGAGGTAGTGGGACTCCATAGCCAATTAGTACCGCTAAATGCTTCTTCCTTGCCCAATATCAACCCTCCTGCCCTAATTCGCTGGCAAGACAGCATCGTTATCCTCTACGAAATTAATCAACGGGAAACCACGATCGCTGTTCCCGAACGGGGGATAATTAAACGCAAAACCAGCGAATTTCTGGAATCTTGGGACGAAAAAGGGGAAGTAATTCTGCTCAAACCCACCAAACACACCCAGCAGCAGCGTTTTGGTCTATCATGGTTTTGGCCTTCTGTCAAGAAACATAAACGAGTCTTAATAGAAGTTTTTATTGCTTCTTTCTTCGTGCAGTTATTTGCCCTGGCCAATCCCTTGATGATTCAGGTGATCATCGATAAAGTGATCGTGCAGAATAGCCCGGAAACCCTGAATACCCTCGGGGTTTTCCTCTTGGTAATTGCCGTTTTTGAGGGAATTTTAACCTTTTTGAGAACATCCCTTTTTGTCGATACCACTAACCGCATCGACATGACCCTCGGTTCGGAAATTATCGATCACCTGCTGCGCTTACCCCTGAAATACTTTGAACGGCGGCCAGTGGGGGAAATTTCGACAAGAATCAACGAATTAGAGAATATTCGGCAATTTTTAACAGGTACAGCCCTAACGGTGGTATTAGATGCCATTTTCTCGGTTATCTACATCGTGGTTATGTTGATCTATAGCCCGATTCTAACCTTCTGGGCACTGGGAGTCGTACCGATTTTAGTTCTCTCCACAGCTATTTTCGCACCGATCGTGCGGCGACAACTGCGAGCAAAAGCCGAACGAAATGCCGAAACCCAATCCTATCTCGTAGAGGTGATGACGGGGATCCAAACAGTAAAAGCACAGAATATCGAATTGCGTTCCCGTTGGCAGTGGCAAGAACGTTATGCGCGCTATGTGGCCGAAGGTTTTCAAACGGTAATGACCTCAACTTTGGCCGGTTCCTTTAGTCACTTCTTTAACCAATTATCGGGTTTATTAGTGCTGTGGGTGGGAGCAGCCTTAGTTTTAGACGGAAAACTCACCCTTGGTCAATTAATCGCCTTCCGGATTATCGCTTCCTACGTTACCTCGCCGATTCTGCGTTTGACCCAACTCTGGCAAAACTTCCAAGAAACCGGCTTATCACTGGAAAGATTAGCAGATATCGTCGATACTCCCCAAGAAGCGGAACTAGATCGCCAAAACATCCCCATGCCCTTAATTAAAGGCACTGTCACCTACGAAAACCTCGCTTTCCGCTTCAATCCCCACGGCGCCCTGCAACTATACAACGTCAATTTAGAATTCCCCGCCGGCACTTTTGTCGCTTTGGTGGGAGAAAGTGGCGCCGGGAAAAGTACCATCACTAAACTATTGGCCCGTCTCTACGAACCGGAATCGGGACGGATTCTCATCGATGGCTACGATATCAACAAAGTGGAACTCTATTCCCTGCGTCGTCAAATCGGCATGGTTCCCCAAGAAACCTTATTATTTGACGGTACGGTACAGGAAAATATCGCCCTGACTAACCCCGATGCGACTGTGGAGGAAATTGTCTCGGCAGCGAAAACGGCGGCAGCCCACGAATTTATTATGACTCTGCCCAATGGCTATAATACCCGCGTCGGTGAACGGGGGGCATCCCTATCGGGGGGACAACGACAACGGGTTGCGATCGCTCGTTCCGTCCTGCAAAGACCGCAAATTCTCATTCTTGATGAGGCCACCAGCGCCCTCGACTATAACACCGAACGGCAAGTGTGTCTGAATCTCAAGGAAGCTTTCAAGGATCATACGGTCTTCTTTATTACCCATCGTTTAGCTTCGATCAAATCCGCCGATATTATTGTCATGATGGATAAAGGGACAGTAGCGGAGGAAGGCACCCACGAGGAATTAATGGCCAAAAAAGGTCTTTACTATACTCTCTATAAACAACAGGATTCGCAAATCTAGTCAGTCAGTTATCAGTTATCGGTTATCAGTGAACGGGTATCGGTTCACTGATAACCGATAACTGAAAAAATAAATATAGGAGAATCCCCATGAACGGTAATTCTAACAACGGTCAAAACGGCAACGGCAACGGTAAAAGCGATGAACTTACCCAAGCGGGTAAAAACGTTGCCACTACCACGAAAAATAAAAGTATTACCCCTTCTTTACCCACTTTCAGCCCACCGGAACAATCGGTGATCCTCAAACAATCGCCCATTTGGTCGCGGACGATTATCTGGACATTAATGAGTGTCACCACTGCCGCTTTAATTTGGTCAGCGTTCGCCAAAATCGAGCAGGTGGTGGGCGCCCAAGGACAACTTAAACCCCAGGGCAAAGTGCAAGAAGTACAAGCCCCGGTGAATGGGGTAGTACAGTTCGTGAAAGTTAAAGATGGCGATCGAGTTAACAAAGGTGATGTACTGGTTTTAATGGATTCCAGTGCCTCGCAAGTGCAGTTAGAATCCTTGAAAAAAATTCGCACTACTGCCGAGAAGGAAAATCAATTCTATCGTCTCTTAATGGCGCAGGATCTGACACCAGCACAAGTGGAGAGTTCAATCGCTCAATTAAAATTACCGAGCGAAATCGCCGATTTAGCCCGTAATCGTGCCGCTTTGGTGACAGAAAATCAACTTTATCAAGCACAGGTCAATGAAGGTGCTTCTAGCTCTGCTTTACAAGGGGAGCAATTAGCCCGTTTAGAGGCTGCCCGACGGGAGGCCAATTCTCGACAAGCGGCGGCTAGATTGGAAATGGAACAATTAGAAAAACAATTGAACCAAACTAGGGTACAGTTGGCCGATGCCCGCTCGCAATTAATCAATGATCGCTTCGTCTTAGAAGAAATTAAGACTCGTAATGCCAATTCGATGAAACAAGGCCAAGAAAGCTTGGATATCGAGCGTAATATTCTTAAGGATATTGAACCCTTGGGAGAAGAAGGAGCGGTCGCCCGTTATCAGATTAATAAACAAAAACAGTCAGTCACTGACCGTCAAAATGAACTGCAGCAGCAAGAGGCTAATGGCAAAATCGATCGAGAAAAACAAGAGAAAGAAGTACAAACCCGCATCGCCGAAATTTCCCGTTTGGAACAGGAAGAAAAGCGTTATTCCCTGTTGATCTCCCAAGCGAGAGAAAGGCTGATTAATACCACAGTAATCACGGAAAAAGATGTGCGTGATAAAATGGCGGACAATCACAAACGGATTGCTGAAATCGATAGTCAGATCAGTCGTATTATTATTGATAACAACAAACGCATTGCCGAACTAGACAGTCAAATTAGTCAAGCACAACAGACGATTAAATATCAAAAAATTACCGCCCCCATCGATGGTGTGGTCTTTGATCTCAAGGCCCGACCTGGGTTTGTTCCCCAACCGAGTCAAGCGGAAGCATTGTTAAAAATTGTTCCCGATGGCTGTCCCACCCAGGTCAAAGATGCCGCTAAAGGTTGTTTAGTGGCAGAGGTGGACGTGACTAACCAAGACATCGGTTTTGTGCGCGTGGGACAAAAGGCCGATATTCGCATTGATTCCTTTTCTTACAGTGAATACGGCGATATTAAGGGAGAAGTAATCTCGATCGGTTCCGATGCTCTACCTCCCGACGAAAATCACCGTTTTTATCGGTTCCCCGTCCGGGTACGCTTGAACAGTCAAGAGTTAGTTTTGAAAAATCAATCGACTCTACCGCTGCAATCGGGGATGTCCGTGAGCGTTAACGTCAAAGTCAATGAAAATCGCACTGTTTTGAGCTTATTTACCGATATGTTCAATAAACAGGTGGATACTCTCAAACAAGTCCGTTAAGCGAAAAAATTCGGGGGTACATCTTGCCAACGGCCCGAACCGATCGCGCTAATCGCTTCCGAGAGGTTAACTGCACTGGTATAAAGGGCGCGGCCGACGATTACTCCCGTTACTCCGAAAGGTTCCAAAGACAATAAACTCAGTAGGTCCGTCAGGGAACTAATGCCCCCAGAGGCGATCACGGGAATTTCGACAGATTCGGCTAATTCTCGCAAAGCGGCGAGATTAGGACCAGAAAGGGTGCCGTCTCGATGAATATCAGTGTAGATAATCCTGCTGGCTCCTCTTTTTGCCATATCTTGACCAAGAGCGATCGCATCTACCTCGGAGGTTTCTAACCAACCCCTGGTGGCTACTTTGCCATCGCGGGCATCAATACCGACAATTATTTGCCCCGGAAAGCTTTGACAAAGTTCGCTGACTAATTCCGGCTTTTCTACGGCTACTGTCCCTAAAATCGCCTTTTCTACCCCGATTTTCAGGAGATTACTCACCGTTTCTATATCTCGCAGTCCACCCCCCACCTGCACTGGGATGGCAATATCATTAAGAATTGTTTCAATAGTTGACAAATTAACCGATTTACCCTCTTTGGCTCCATCCAAATCAACTAAATGTAATCTGGTTGCCCCCTGATTGACCCATTCTCGCGCCACTATTGCGGGATTATCGTTAAAAACCTGCGATTGTTGGTAATCTCCCTGATAAAGTCGCACACATTTGCCATCGAGAATATCAATAGCGGGGATAACTTCCATGTTTTTCTCAATATCTAACTAAAGAGCGTTCTTTATTATATAGTACCGGTCGTCGGTCGTCGGTCGTCAGGCTTCGGCCGTGAGCTCAGCGTTCGACCGAGCTCACGCCGAGGTCCGAACGGAGACAGGGTAGTCACTGCGTGCCCATTGCGGGGGGTTTTGGGGTGTTAGGGTTTTAGGGTTTTAGTTGAAATTGACCCACTTCCCCACTTCCCACACCCCACTTTCCTATACATTTTAAACGGGATTGAGGATGAGGGTTCCTTAGCCAGCTATTTTAGCTATTTCTGGTTGTTTACATAGCGGTTCTCACACCTGGGTGGCACACTTAAACCTTTGATAATTAAGCTTTTCAGCATTGATAATGTACCTCTTGCGAACAGGAAACGCTATAGATAATCTTCAGAATATTAATCGATTCCTAGAGCAAAAAATTCTTCTAGAATGATACCCCAAGCAAAAACCTAATAATCCCATCTCGGTCCTTTTTCCCCACCGCTTCTCCAACCTTTTCCGTTCCGAGTGTCAATGTGGATAAACCCCCGATGCGCTCCGTACCCTAGCGCTCCAAACCAATACCGATCAAGAAACCCCTCAAATTTAGCTAATGATGCCGGGCTGCTTGGTCGAATATCAACCGCTCGACCATAAAGATGTTGAGAGTTACTCGCACC
>NZ_BJKP01000049.1 GCF_008974145.1 Microcystis aeruginosa NIES-4325
GTATGGGAAGGGATTCGCGTTAGGTCAGTTACGTAAATATCAAACATCTATAGAAGCTTTGCAACAAGCGATTAATACCTTACCTAAAGGGGAAGATTTAAAGAAGTTTCACAGTAGTATTTTACAACGGCAAAGTGTAGTTTATCGCTCTTTAGAAAATTATGAGCAAGCCTTAACGGTGATTAATCAGGCGATTTCTCTGGTTCCCAATAACCCTAATTACTATCAGGAAAAATGGGCAGTATTATATTGTTTAAAACGCTATGATGAGGGATTAGCGGCGATTACTCAGGCAATTAATCTCGCTCCCCGTGCTGCTTGGTATGGCAATCGGGGGATTCTTTACTATTACCAAAAAAAATACGATTTAGCATTAGCTGACTGGAACAAAGCCATTGAACTTAATCCTAATTTTGCTATGGCTTACAACAATCGGGGGATTCTTTACCGTCTCCAAGAAAAATACGAATTAGCTTTAGCTGACTACGACAAAGCTATTGAACTTAATCGTAATTTTGCTATGGCTTACTACAATCGAGGGAATCTTTACAAAAACTTGCAGAAATACGATTTAGCCCTCTCTGACTACAGCAAAGCCATTGACATTAATCGTAGTTATGCTGAGGCTTACTACAATCGAGGGAATCTTTACTCTGACTTGCAGAAATACGATTTAGCCCTCTCTGACTACACCAAAGCTATTGACATTAATCCTAATTTGGCTCAGGCTTATTTAAATCGGGGGCTTCTTTACTATGACCAAAAAAAATATGAATTAGCTTTAGCTGACCTCAACAAAGCTATTGACATTAATCATAATTATGTTGAGGCTTACCAAATTCGGGGGATTCTTTACTTTTACCAAGAAAAATACGAATTAGCTTTAGCTGACCACAGCAAAGCCATTGAAATTAATCCTAATTTGGCTGAGGCTTACTTAGGTCGTGGTCTTTTATATGCCATATTACGACAAACCGAAAAAGCAAAAATTGATCTACAACAAGCAGCCATATTATTCCGCCAACAGAATAATATGGCTGCTTATGAACAAGTGATGCAGATTTTACGGGAATTAGGGGGGTGAGTTTCGTAGGTTGGGTTGAGCGAATAAATATGTTAAGGAAAACCTCTAAATTCTCAGGGAAAGCGAAACCCAACAGCCAACACCTAAATCTGTCTGATACTAAATCTGGTTATTAAAGACTGATTATTTATTCCCCTTTTTGCATCAGTGCATGAGTAGAAAACGGGTTTCTTCAAGAAAACCGTTTTCTATCAAAAAAAAGGGAGGTTTAAGAACCCCCCTCAATAGTTAATAATTAGATGACAACCAAATTAGTAGCGGCCGGCATTGGGTTTATGGACAATAAAGCTCATGGTTTGACATTGTTTGATGTTGTCAAAAGCGATAACGCGGATGTAGCAATCAGAATACTCGGTGCGGCACTCGCGAACTTCATTAAGAACTTCTTGGGGGCCAGAAACAGAGAATAAAGGCAGTTTCCACATCGTCCAATGATAATCTGCGGGTTTGGGATCTTTTTCAAATTCCACAGCAGGAATATAACCCTGATCGATCATGTATTGAATTTGTTTAGCAATTTGTTGATCGGTGAGGGGGGGCAAGTAGGAAAGAGTTTCGTAACGCTTCTCTTTAGGTAAAGTTTTCATGGGTTTCTTGATTCCTTATGGGTTGGGTAGATCATCAACATCGAGATTTAATTCCGATGTCTCTGGTTGACTTATAGCAGTACGGGTGAGACGTTCCAAAAGTTGCCGACGATGTTCGGTATTGTCATTAATAATTCCCGTTTTTACCATCTCTGGCAAGAACTCTAAAACCTGTTCGGCTAGATGTTCTCTTACCGTCATGATCCGCAAAACTAACTCTTTATTCTCAGTCATTAACCCCGCAATATAGGCCTCGCCATCCTGAATGGAATGGCTAGAAGTATAGTGACTCAGCCAAATAGCTAAAGTGGGATTAGTTTCTGACAATTGATCGATAATCGTGCGAACCGCTTGGTAAGTTAGGTAACTTTGTAAGACTTTCGCAGTATCTTGAACAACTTTTTTCGGATACATTTTATACAGTTTTCAGTTATTGGCTAGGCAGTTATCAGTGTTGAAATTCTAGCGACTGCTTGCCGATTTTGGGCAAGTCCCCGGCATTATTTTCCACCGATAACTGCTAACAACCTTCTGAAGGGCTGTATTAGAGGGTATCCATAGCCTCGAACTCGAATTTGATTTCTTTCCAGAGTTCGCAAGCGGCAGCCAGTTCAGGACTCCAACGGCAAGCTTCCCGGATAACGTCGTTACCTTCGCGGGCCAAGGAGCGTCCTTCGTTACGAGCTTGGATACAAGCTTCCAGAGCCACACGGTTAGCGGTGGCACCCGGTGCGTTACCCCAGGGGTGGCCGAGGGTTCCACCACCGAACTGTAAGCAGGAATCGTCACCGAAGATTTCCACCAGCGCGGGCATATGCCAAACGTGGATACCACCGGAAGCCACCGGCATTACCCCGGGTAAGGAAGCGTAGTCTTGGGTGAAGAAAATACCACGAGCGCGATCTTCTTCTACATAGTCTTCACGCATCAGGTCAACAAAACCCATCGTGATCCCGCGTTCACCTTCGAGTTTACCGACAACGGTTCCCGAGTGCAGGTGATCACCACCAGAGAGACGTAAGCACTTAGCTAAAACGCGGAAGTGGATACCATGATTTTTCTGACGGTCGATAACCGCGTGCATTGCCCGGTGAATGTGGAGCAGTAACCCTTTGTCGCGGCAGAATTTCGCCAGGGTGGTGTTAGCGGTGAAACCACCGGTGAGGTAGTCGTGCATGATGATGGGGGTTTTGATTTCGGCGGCGAATTCAGCCCGTTGCATCATCTGCTCGCAGGTAGGAGCGGTTACGTTTAAGTAATGTCCTTTAACTTCGTTGGTTTCTGCTTGGGATTTAACGATCGCCTCTTGGACAAAGAGGAAACGATCGCGCCAACGCATGAAGGGTTGAGAGTTAATATTTTCGTCGTCTTTGGTGAAGTCTAAACCACCGCGGAGACATTCATAAACGGCACGACCGTAGTTTTTAGCGGAAAGGCCGAGTTTGGGTTTGATGGTGCAACCGAGTAGGGGGCGACCGTATTTGTTTAATTTGTCCCGTTCAACGGTGATACCGTGGGGAGGACCTTGGAAGGTTTTGATTAAAGCGACGGGGAAACGGATATCTTCTAAGCGGAGACCGCGTAGAGCTTTGAAACCGAAAACGTTACCAACGATCGAGGTGAGGATGTTGGTGACGGAACCTTCTTCAAATAGATCTAAAGGATAGGCAACGAAACAGAAGAACTGGTTATCTTCGTTGGGTACGGGTTCGATATCATAACAACGGCCTTTATAGCGATCGAGGTCGGTTAAGTTATCTGTCCAAACGGTGGTCCAGGTACCTGTGGAAGATTCCGCCGCTACCGCCGCACCTGCTTCTTCAGGAGGAACTCCGGGTTGGGGTGTTACCCGGAAGCAAGCTAGTAGATCGGTATCTTTGGGGGTGTAGTCGGGGGTGTAGTAGGTAAGGCGGTAGTCTTTTACGCCGGCCTGGAAACCTTTGGATTTGGCTTGCACCATTGGGATTATTCCTCCATAAACTGCATGATTAGTCGCACCTGTAAAATCTCGCCGTCAACCGACATAGATTTTTCTTAAGCTCCTTTCCCCTGCTGCTAGGAGCGAAGTTAGGGAGCAATTTTCACTAATGTTTTTTTCAACTGATCATCTTAACACGAACTTTATCCTATTCTGATCATTTTTTTTCTCTATCCCTAAAATTTTGATTGTTTTTTTTTCTCGGGGGGATTAGTTTCTTTAATCTGTCGTCATCTAACTTTGACAATCTCTACAAAAACACAAAAAAATCAACAAAAATTTACCTGATTGACACACAGAAACTTCTGCTCATCAGGCTTTGAGCGATTAAAACTACTCTTTAATTGAGGAAGATTATCAATAATTACAACCTCAAAAAATGTCGGCAATCGCTAAATATTACTGGGATTTCTAAGCAATTATACCCAGTACCTAGAGGACAGTTAGACAGCAGTGAACTCTAGATAAATTAGGTCTAATTACTCAGTAATTATTGTGGAAATTTTTGGCTTGTGAACGATTATTTTCCCCTTCAAGAATTATGGTTATTGTTGCCATTAAAACGATGACGTTCTGGAAATAGCGTGACCAATAACTGATTGATATAGACCTTTCCGACCACCGATGCTTGATTCGGTCGGTTAGTAGTAGATGCTTGTTCTCTGGTTTCCGCGGGACTGGCCTCGGCGACCATTTCCTCGCCATCCCAAGGACTGGCCACGGTTTCGGAGACCACTTCCTCCACGGACGGCACTGGGGACACTTGACTGACTACGGGTTGCGGTTCCGGTAAAGGGGGTCTTTCCGGTTCCGATGGGGTCGCTGACACCTCGATGGTAATTTGACGGGAAGTATCTCCGATCAGGGAACCAGACGGCACGATCGACATCGCTGCCACGGAAGCATTAAAAATCGTTGTGGTTGACCCGATACAGGCATTTTCACCGATTTCACCCTGACCGACTATTAGAACTCCTGTACCTAAAATTGCCCCTGCACCGATAGCAATAACACCCTGATAGGCGGTTAAAATCGTTCCCATACCCAGGCAAGCACCCGCACCGATAATTATTTGGCTATTGGGGGCTGCTCGGAGAATCACCCCCGCAGCCACGATCGCACTCTCATCAATGGTTACATCACCATTGACATAGAATTCCGAGCGGCTAATAGGTTGAACAGGGGGTAAGGACATAATTGACAGTTACTCAGTGATCAGTGATCAGTGATCAGGGGTTAGGGGGTAGGGGTTAGAGTTTCAGGTATTTTTCCCGATCCACCAACACCTAACACCTATCTCCGTTCACCGATCGCCGAGTCCTGAAATTAAGGGCGTTGAATAATCGATTCGAGAACACGACGTTTTGCTTGGGAGTCAATCCCGATCAGACGGACGTATTCCCCTTGATGGTCGCGCAGACAGGTTTCTAAAGCGGCCACCACATCGGATTCGCGACTGCTATCGATGGGGGTGCAGCTTTGCCAAGAACTGGTTTTAAAACGACGTTTATCCGCGTGTTCGACCCCAATTTTGTGACCTTGGTTCAATAAAGAACGAATTTGAGCGATCGTTTCCGCGGTTAAGGTACTGGTTAAAGTGGCAGTACCGCCGCCGGAGGAACCGGAAGCATAGCTTTTGAAACTCGGTTCAGCAACGGTGGCGGTTTTACCGTTGCCATTACTAGCCACCGAACCATCGGGACGCTGGATCACCGTTTCTAAAACCCGTTTTTTGGCTTTAGCATCGATACCGAGTAAGCGGACGTATTCGCCGCTATGTTCCCGTAAACAATCTTCCAAGGCAGTAATTACATCAGATTCGCGATTGCTTTCGATCGGAGCGCAACTCTGCCAAGAACTGGTTTTAAACCGGCGTTTATCGGCGTGTTCGGTGCCGATTTTGTAGCCTTGGGCGAGCAGGGAACGAATTTGAGCGATCGTTTCTCCACTTAAGCTACCACTGCTGCTATAACTGGCTCCGTTACTAGCGGGGCTGCTGTAGCTGCTGGCTTTGCCGCTGCCGTTACTAGCGGGGGCGCTGCCGGGGCGGTGAATAATCATTTCGACGACGCGTTTTTTCGCGTGCGGGTCGATCCCGATCAGGCGGACGTACTCATCGCTATTTTCAGCCACGATCGCTTCAATATCGCGAATGATGCCCGCTTCGCCCTTGGTTTCGATCGCAGGTCCGGTTAACCAAGAACTGGTTTTAAACCGGCGTTTATCCGCGTGTTCGGTGGCGATTTTCAGCCCTTGGGCCAGCAGGGAACGCACTTGTACCGACAGGTCGGAATGGCCGTTACCGTTGCCATGACCGCCGTGGACGGCGGTGGTGGTGCGGGCCGGTTCTCCCGGTGTGTCTTCGGGGCGCTGGATAATCATTTCCAGTATGCGCCGTTTAGCGGCGGGATCGACTCCGATCAGGCGGACGTATTCGCCTTGCAGGTCTCTCAGGGAGGCTTCTAGGGATTGGGATACCTGTTCTTCGCGGCCGCCGTCGATAAAGCCGGCACTTAACCAAGAACTGGTTTTAAAGCGGCGTTTGTCAGCGTATTCGATGCCGATCTTGTAGCCTTGGGAGAGGAGGGAGCGAACCTGCGCTCGAATGTTTGTATTTAAACTCATAGGTGTCACCGAATTTCTATATAGCGTCTCATTAGGGATGTTTATAGCGGCTGCCGGTGGCGGAGTCGCTGGACTGTGGGCTTTGACCGGGACGCTGGGGGCGAGGTCGATATCGACAATGTGACGAGTGAAGGCTCGATCGATTTCTGTGACATCGGGTAAGCGATCGGCCTGCTGTTGGCTGGTGATCACGGAACCGGATGGCACGAATTTACCGGCGGGGATTTCCACGTCTTGAACGAGGGCGTGCATCATGACGATGCAATCGGCCCCGATGCGGGCATTAAAGACGGTGGAGCGAAAACCGATAAAACAGCGATCGCCCACATAGGCTGGCCCGTGAATGAGTGCCATGTGGGTGATGCAGCTGCCCCGGCCGATCCACACCGAATATTCTCGGCTGTCATCTCCCACCACACGGCTTTTTTCTAAACCGTGGATGATTGCTCCGTCCTGAATTTTGCTGTCGTCGCCAATGTGAAAGGGGGTTCCTTCATCAGCGCGGATGGAAGTCCCCGGAGCGATCACCACTCGCGCCCCGATCTCGATAGTGCCACTGAGGTTAGAGAAGGTGTGAACTTTGGCACTCTGGTCTAGGTGCGTTTCCTCTGGGGATTTCGTCCGCTTTTTCGGACTAGCCGCCGTTGTGCGGACGACCATAGTTAGTCTTCCTCCATACTGAATTTGGCTGGCTGGTTGTTAATTAACTGTGTTTGGGTTCTATCGATGTTTAACCGGATTGACGAAATTCGTCTCTCTTGCTGTAGAGGGTGCGATTTTCTACGGTTATAGTGTCAATAATCCCCACCACCATTGCGTCAAGGGGGCGATTGTTCTGCCCGTCTTCGATCCGAGCTGCTCCTCCCCGGGACACTAGCACCCATTCGTTAATTCCCGCTCCGACAATATCACCCGCTACTTCGTATTTAGGCAAAAGTTGCCCTTGAGCGTCGATGAATTGCAAAAGCAGAAGTTTCACTCCCGTCATACTGCGAGGTTTCAGGGTGCTAACGACGGTTCCGCAAACTTTGGCAATTTGCATGGAATTTGTTTACACTAAAAGTTAGTTGCGCTCTAGATTCGTCTTAAAGGTTGCGGGTTAACACTTTCACGAAACTGTTCCACGGCTTCTGTATAACGAATGGGAAGAACGTATTCGAGGTTTTCGTGGGGACGGGCGATGATGTGGGTCGAGAGGACTTGACCACCTTTAACACGATTAGATGCCGCTTCTGTCCCCGCCGATACGGAGGCCTGTACTTCCGAAACGTCTCCCCGGACGATGACGGTGACGCGACCACTACCAATTTTTTCGTAACCTACTAGGGTTACGCGGGCGGCTTTTACCATGGCATCAGCCGCCTCGACGACGGCTGGGAAACCCAAGGTTTCCACCATGCCCACTGCAATTGACATAATATTTTTGTCTCCTAATGGTTGGCTTTCTTCGACTCTATAGATGCTGACCCCGATTAACGGTGTTTAATAGCTGCGGAATTGCTCTACTTCTTCGGTGTAGCGAATGGGCAGCACATATTCGAGGTTTTCGTGGGGACGAGCGATGATATGGGTAGATAGCACTTGTCCTCCGTTAACCCGGTTGGCGTTTTCCACTCCGGCAGCCACAGAAGCTTGCACTTCTGAAACGTCCCCCCGGACAATGACAGTGACGCGACCACTACCGATCTTTTCGTAACCCACTAGAGTCACCCTGGCGGCCTTGACCATGGCATCGGCCGCTTCCACAACGGCGGGAAATCCTAGGGTTTCAATCATTCCTACTGCAATTGGCATTTTTTTGTTCCTCGCTTGTCAAGCCAAACTAAACTATTAATTTCGTTAGCGTTATCAACTTTGTTTCAGTCAAATTCTTTCCTTGTTACTTTTCCTGCTCTAGCTTTGGTGGCGGTCGGGATCGTGGCAAGGTGGGTAAGACCATCCTGAATTTTATCTCGATCGTGACCGGTTTCATCCACTAATTTTATTTTCTAGGGCTGGTTGGTAAAAATTTGACGAGTCAGGCAAAATTATCAACCTAAAAAAAGCATAGGAAACTATGACACCTTTGACAATATAAAACATTATGATTATTTCTCATCTTCAGGTTAACGAAAGTTAATCATTCCTTGACTTCGCTCATCAGCCTCAGCAATTCTCAAGAGATTTACGGTTAAAACCTTTGCTCTGACTGTATTTCCGCTTTAACTTCTCTCTTGGCAGCTCGATTGTCTCTGCCGGATTTACTGGCAGATAAAAGCCTATTTTTCCCTGATTTCGGCTTTTTTATAATTTTTTTATACTATATACGGCTGGGAGTGGGGAGTGGGGTGAGGGGAGTGGGAATTATAAATTATGAATTATCAATTGGCAGCATCCCAATTATGCCATAAGCAATTGTACTTAGATGCGAAATGCTTAGACGGCAAGCCTTTTCGGGAGTTCTGGGAATTATAAATTATAAATTAGGAATTATGAATTATCAATTGGCATCATCCCAATTATGCCATAAGCAATTATACTTAGATGCGAAATGCTTAGTGGGCTGCTCCCTTATGAATTGGGGAGTGAGGGAGCCTTTTTCAGTGATCAGTAAACAGTGAAAGGAAAACTCACCTCTGATCACTGGTAACTGATCACCGATCACTGATTCTAGCGATCGATCTCACCTTCGTAGGGTTGGACACCGATCGAGGGATAATTATCGTGGTTAGGACTGAAAACTTCTAAGACTGCATGAGCTAACTTTTGGAAAAAGTCAGGACTCTCGTGCAAGGATTTGAGTGCTGCTTCTAATTCCGGACGGGAGAAATCGAAGCCTTGGGAGCGAGCTATCTCTAGTAATTGCTGAGGATCTTGGGTTGAGCGCATTTTTTGACCCAATTCTTCATTTTTAGCGGCTAAGGCGAAGAAATCGAACACTTGATTTTTAGACATATAAATACTTTTCCTTTGATGATTAAAGGTGTGGCCTCGGCGGCGTGGAGGTTAAACTGCCTAGTATGGTTTATTTTTATCCTACCAGTCAGGAGATATCCTCAAAGCAAAAGTTTCGTTTTTATTTGCTTGTATGGCTGAGTATGCTTTTTCTGGGAAGTGGGGTGTGGGGTGTGGGGATAATAAATAAAAATAATCTCCTGCCCACCGCCGACCGCTTCTTTCAAGTCAGAGAATAAATAGCCTAAAATAGAAACCTGCACTCTTGTTTCTGTAGCCAGCATCATGAATAAGTCCCCACGTCGTTACCATATCACCACCTTTGGTTGTCAGATGAATAAAGCTGACTCCGAACGCATGGCGGGTATTTTAGAAGATTTGGGGTTTCAATGGTCTGAGGATGCCAACGAAGCCGATTTAATCCTCTACAATACCTGTACAATTCGCGATAATGCCGAACAGAAGGTTTATTCTTATCTCGGCAGACAGGCTAAACGCAAACAAACTCAACCGGATCTTACTTTAGTTGTCGCTGGCTGCGTGGCCCAACAGGAAGGGGAACAATTATTAAGACGGGTTCCCGAAGTGGATTTAATTATCGGTCCCCAACACGCAAATCGTTTGGGAGACTTATTACAACAAGTTTTTGACGGTTCCCAGGTGGTGGCCACTGAACCCATCCACATCATGGAAGATATCACCAAACCGCGCCGGGATAGTAATATTACCGCTTGGGTGAACGTCATCTATGGTTGTAATGAACGCTGTACCTATTGTGTGGTTCCGGGGGTGCGTGGGGTGGAACAATCTCGCACTCCTGCGGCAATTCGAGCAGAAATGGAACAATTAGGACAACAGGGTTATCAAGAAATCACCCTTTTAGGTCAAAATATCGATGCCTACGGACGGGATTTACCCGGAGTGACGGCAAGCGGCCGACATTTGCACAATTTCACCGATTTACTCTACTACATTCACGATGTGGCCGGCATTGAACGTCTCCGTTTTGCCACCAGTCACCCCCGCTATTTTACCGAACGTTTGATTAAAGCTTGTCAGGAATTACCTAAGGTTTGTGAACATTTTCATATCCCTTTTCAATCGGGGGATAATGATATCCTCAAGGCCATGAAACGGGGCTATACTCAGGAAAAATACCGACAAATTATTGCTAATATTCGCGATTTAATGCCGGATGCTGCCATTAGTGCCGATGCGATTGTCGGATTCCCTGGAGAAACAGAGGCACAGTTCGAGAATACTTTAAAATTAGTTGATGAGATTGGTTTTGATCAATTAAATACGGCAGCCTATTCTCCCCGTCCCGGTACTCCAGCCGCTATTTGGGATAATCAATTAAGTGAGCAGGTAAAAAGCGATCGCTTACAAAGATTAAATCATCTAGTGGCCACAAAAGCGGCTGAACGTTCCCACAGATATTTAGGCAGAATTGAGGAAATTTTAGTGGAGGAAGTGAACCCTAAAGATGCTAGTCAAGTTATGGGAAGAACTAGAGGCAATCGCTTAACTTTCTTTACGGGAAATATTGAGGAATTGCGCGGCAAATTGGTTAAGGTTAAAATTACCGAAGTCCGTCCCTTTAGTTTGACGGGAGTGAGCTTTTAAGTAGTGGTGCAAAACTAATTTCTTGGTTAGGAGAGGCAAAGGGCAAGATGTAGTTAAATATGTGTAACTAATTTTGCTTAGGTACTTAATAGTTAAGAGTGACTTTTCAACAGTGAAAAAAGTCAATAGCTATCGGTAATAATTGGGTATTTTATGGATATTATCGCTATTTTGCAGCAAGATTATCAAAGATTTCCCCTCGATCAAACCTATGACATTTATGCTGATAACGTTTATTTTAAAGACCCTCTCAATCAATTTCGGGGGATTAAACGCTATCGGGAAATGATTGGTTTTATGAGTCAATGGTTCCAAGCTATTAAGATGGATGTCCACGCAATTGAACAGCAGGGAAATATTATTAATACCCGTTGGACATTGCACTGGACAACTCCTTTACCTTGGCGCCCCCGCATCGCTATTTCTGGACGCAGCCAATTAACTCTCGATGACAATAATCTGATTATTTCTCATATCGATTATTGGGATTGTTCGCGCTGGGATGTACTGCGTCAGCATTTACCTTTCCCCGGTTCTTAACCACATTTTTTAACCAGAGAATGCCGACCAACGAGTGCTCGTTTGCTTGACAAAATCCTGTAAAAATGCTAGGCGCTGATTTTGTTCCCAGACCTGTTTAACTTTATTCTGCAAACTCGTCCAATTCCAATCATTATTCAGTTGCTCGTTAATTTCCTGTTCTTGGAAATATTCAACTAAACTTAAACCGGCTAAACGAGTTAGATAGGCTGCACCAATTCCCTGCACTGTACCACCGGCAATATAAGTAATCGCATTTCCCTTGAGAATTGTTCCTAATGCTTGGGTTGTCACTTCTACCATGCCCAATTGTACCATCATTTTCCCCAGGGTAGTCATGGCTGTTTTTGCTTGTTCAAGGGACATTTTTTGTTGATAAATTGCCCCTAAATCCACTAACATTTGAGTGTTAGTGGCTGCCGCTAAAACTAAATCTAGGGCTGCGAGAGGATTAGCAAAAGTAGCAGTAGCGGCTATCCATTGGTATTGTTCGATAACAGGTAAAGCCTTTTTGCGTCGGGATTGATTAAGTAATTGTTTGGTTTCCTTAGCTAATTCGAGCGCTTGTCTCCAGATAGTTCCGAGAACTAATTCGGGCTTTTGTTGTTCGATAATTTGTCGGAGATGATTATCTAAAGGAGCGATAACCACAGTTTGAGGTTCCGTCCATTCCTTGATTTCTCCATTGCTTTGATGTTGACGAACTTTTAGGGGTTCAGGGGCAGCGGCTATGGCTAAAATATGATGAGCGGGAATAGTTTCTTTCAGTCTTTGTTTCAGGGAAAGGAGTATTTCTTCTCTGGTTTCGGCGGGTAAACGATCCTGTTTATTCAGTAACAGGATAACACGCTGGTGCATTCGAGCGAATTGCTGGAGGATTTGCCATTCGGAATCGCTTAAATCCCCATTGATCAGATACAAAACTAAGTCGGCTGCTAAGGCCTTTTTCTGGTTAGCGGTGGAGTCGAGAGTTAGAAGCGGTTCCGTTTCCAGAAAAGCGATAGATTCCCCAAAGTTGCAGCTTTCTAGTAGTTTTTTTAAGGCAGTTTTACCAGTTTTTCTAGCGCCGGTAATGGCAATTTTCAGGTCTTGGCGACTAAATTCTTGATTTAATTGGGTTAAAGTGATTTTGAGTGGGGTTAAGTCTTGATTGGGGTCTTCTTTGGCCAGATAATTAATTATCTTCTCGGCTTTGCTAATCGCTTGTTTAACCTTTTCTAGACTCAGGGGAGTGGGGGGGGAAAAATCGATTTTCGAGTTGGGTTTTTGCCAAAACCAGATACCGGCACCAAGAGCAATCGCACCGAAAATACCCCAGGAACTGATTTCGCTCAGTGTACTATTGAGAGTTTCCCCCAGGGTGAAAGCGATGGTAATGCCTATCCCCGTCACTAAAATCGGTTTACCCAATCTTACCGTCATTTTTCCTCATCCTTGCCAACTGCTTTGATTATTCTAGCTTTTTTGTGCTGGATTTCATCTCAAAATCAACTTTTTAGCCGACAATTTCTCGCAGGTGTCCTGGCTGCTCTTGCCTAAAAAGCCCCAGATATGTCATAATGATCGATTGCGTGTAAATTTACCCGATCCCCTGTTGTTATGGCTAGTAAAAAAGGCGTTCGCCTGATCATCACTGTAGAATGCACGGAATGCCGCAGTAATCCCGATAAGCGTACCCCCGGCGTTTCTCGCTACACCACCAGCAAAAACCGTCGCAATACCACCGGCAGACTGGAAATCAAGAAATACTGTCCCCACTGCAATAAGCACACCGTCCACAAGGAAATTAAGTAAGCACACTTTAGTTAAAAAGTCAAGCAATCTTTACAAATCTATGAGCTACTATCGTAAACGTCTCTCTCCCATCTCCCCCAGTCAACCGATTGACTACAAAGACACCGAACTCCTCCGCAAATTCATCACCGAACGCGGTAAACTTCTACCTAGACGTATCACCGGTTTAACTTCTAAACAACAGCGAGATTTAACTGAAGCGGTTAAACGCGCCCGTTTAATGGCTTTATTGCCTTTTGTCAACCAAGAAGCCTAAATTCAGTGATCAGTAATCAGTAATCAGTGAACAGTGATCGCTGAAAATAACACATATAAGTAATAGGACAAAATTAACTTCTTGGTGAGGATAGGCACTCATGGAAGAAGTAATTGGATATGTGTAATTAATTGTATCTAGCTACTTAACTTAAAACTTAAACCTGATAACTGATAACTGGTCACTGATAACTGATAACTGATAAGCGATCTCAGTATATTGGGGTCGCTTTCTCGTTTTTGCAAAGAAATATATCGGAATCGGCAGCGGATAGGAAGATTTGTGCGAGAATCTAAAGAAATTGTTAAATCGCTCTAGGAGTAGCCAACGATTTTGTGATTGTCGATCCAAATCCACCAATTAGCATAATGGGAGGCTCTTATGGAAAAGCAGCCATCAGCAATCGATACCGAGTTAGATGAACAGCTAAAAGAGGAGGATTCCGAGCAGTTTCTGCGTAGTATATTTAATTCCGTGCAAGCGTCGATTTTTGTGGTGGACGTGCTGGAAAATAGAGATTTTCGCTATGTGGGAGCAAACCCTGTTCATGAACGCTGGACAGGATTGCGAACGTCAGATATTAAAGGCAAAACTCCCGAACAAATCCTTCCCCCCGATGATGCGCGTAGTGTGCGGCAACACTACAGTGATTGTGTGCGTTACGGAACGACTATTTCCTACGAACAGTATTTACCTTTTCAAAATATACCCTACTGGTGGCTAACGACTTTAACACCCCTACGGGATAACAATGGGTGCATCTATCGTTTAGTGGGAACCAGTACCAATATCACCGAACGCAAACAGGCCGAAGAAGCTTTAAGATTACAAGCAGAACGAGAACAACTACTGGGGGTAATGCAGGAAAGAATCCGGCAATCGTTGGATCTCGATCGCATTTTGCAAAGAACTGTTAAAGAGGTGCGACAATTTCTCAACTGCGATCGAGTGTTAATTTATCGTTTATTCCCTGATCGTAGTGGCATGATTGTGGTGGAATCCCATACTGCGAGGATTAATTCTGTCTTAGGAAACAGCATCGAGGATCCCTGTTTTAATTTATCCCCAGAACGTCTGGAAAATTATCGTCGCGGGAGAATTCAAGTTATTGAAAATGTCCATAATTCGGGACTTGATCCCTGTTATCGCAGCTTACTGACCTCTTTGCAAGTACAGGCTAACCTGGTGGTGCCAATTATCTGCGATAACCAACTCTGGGGGTTACTAATTGCCCAAAATTGCCAAAAAACTCGCTCTTGGCAATCCCAAGAAATCGATCTACTCAAACAATTAGCCATTCAAGTGGGAATTGCCATTCAACAAGCGGAACTGCACCAACGGGTAAAATGCTTGAATACTGCCTTAGAATCGGAGGTTCAACAAAGAACCGCCGAATTGCAGATGACTTTGAAGTATGAAGCATTAATCGGACGGATTACCGAAAAAATTCGCGATAGTCTCGATGAAAATCATATTTTGCAAACCACCACCAGAGAATTAGTCCAGGTTTTACCCGTAGAACGCGCCCAAATTGAGCTTTACGATCCCAGTCGCAGCAAAGCCACTATTGTCCACGAATATACCACTCAAGAGCTTATCTGTCAGGGAATTACTCGTCAAATTAGCGATTTTCCTGAAATCTATCAACCGCTGCTGCACAAACAAATTTTACAATTTGTCGATCATCTTCCCCTTGGCAATCCCCAAATCTGTCGTGTTAACCGTTGCGCTTGTCCTATCTTTGACGATCAGGGTTTTTTGGGCAATCTTTGGCTAATTCGACCAGCTAATCAGATTTTTAACTCCTTAGAAACTAATTTGATTCAACATATTGCCACCGAATGTGCGATCGCTATTCGCCAGGCGCGACTTTACGAATCTTCCCAAGCACAAGTGAGGGAATTAGAAAAACTGGAAAGATTAAAAAGCGAATTCCTGAAAACCCTTTCCCATGAACTGCGAACCCCGATTACCAGTATTCGTCTAGCGGTGGAAACCCTAGAAAGTCTTCTAGAATATCAAGGGATCGAGATCGATGCACAGGATTCGATCGGTCAACTGTTGCAAATTCTTAACATTGAATCTCAACGTCAGAGTAAGTTAGTTAATGATTTGTTGACTTTAACCTATCTGGATGCCGAAACCGAACCTCCGGCGATCGAAACAATCGACTTACTTTCTTGGCTACCCTTATTAGTGGAACCTTTTCGGACTCTCACCCGCGAGCGACAACAGCAGTTAATTTTAGATATAGATGGGGATATACCGGAGATTAACACCAGTCTGTGTGCTATCGAGCGCATCATAGCGGAATTACTGACCAATGCTTCTAAATATACCCCAGAACAAGGGATAATTAGGGTAAATGTCAGGCGTGCGGACGAGCAAATATTAATTAGTGTGAGCAATTCAGGTGTAGAAATCGCCCCAGAGGAATTATCAAAAATATTCGCCCCTTTTTATCGTATTCCTCACCAAGATCCCTGGCGCTACAGTGGCACCGGTTTAGGTTTAGCTTTAGTCCGCAAACTGATTAAACCCCTAAATGCCACCATCGATGTCACCAGCGCCAATGCTGTCACCACTTTTACCCTCACCTGGCCAATCTAGCGGTCTGTTAAGCTAAAAATTGTCAGTTTGAGGGAAAATAGAGAAGCTATTAGATGCAAGAACGAACCTCATCGATCTGAGAAACGCTGTCAATGCTTCTTAATCTGAGTTGGCTTTATAGTAACTCTGGCTCTCTTGGGTTTGGTGGGTAAAATGTATTCTAAAATACAGTCCTGCCGGCGAGCGACTGGAACGAACCACAAAGACACAAAGGACACAAAGATTGATCGCTCCTATATAAGTTAAACTTATCACACAAAGAAGAAGAGAGCCACCAGAGGGGGTTTACATTCCTTTAGGTGCGCTATAAACTTAGTCCTAAATCCAGACAAAAAACTACATATAAACCAGTAATTACTGTTAGTAATTGCGGTTGGGCAAAAATTAACACCTAACACCGTAGTCAGGGCAAAACTAACCCCAGTAAGATTTCAATCAAGGCGATCAAGAATGATTAAATTTCTTCGGGATTAATATTTAACTCCCGCAGTTTTGCCGCTAACCTTTCGGCCCGTTGTCGTTCCGTTTCGGCCCGTTGTCGTTCTTGGTTGTAACTGGTGAAAGGTTGACCATCGGGATAATACAAGAGTAACTCTGGTTCGGCTAACTGAAAACGAATGCCCAAGCGAGGACTGACCCAATTATCGAGATTTTCCAGACTTTCGAGCCGATTTTCCCGACGAATACAGCCGCCCAAATCATTTTTATCGGGATTATAAATGTATAGCATAGAACGAGTTAGTTAGGACAGATGCCTGAAGGCTTTACTCACAGCATCCACAAGGTTTTCACTATCATTGATAATCTGACTAACATAGTTTTTCAATCTAGCCCAGAACTTTTCAATTT
>NZ_BJKP01000050.1 GCF_008974145.1 Microcystis aeruginosa NIES-4325
ATATTCAGATTCTCGGCTACAACGATTTGGTTTTCATCGCATAACTTTCTGGAGAGTTTATGAAGAAAATCTTGTCTAGTATTTGCTATCTTTTCGTGAACCTTGGCTACCTCCTTAATGGCTTTTTAGGGACAGTTCTTGTTCTTTGTTTGGGTATATTCTCACTTTTAAAACATTTAACATCAGCCTGAACCCATCTGTGCCACCTTTTCAGCATAACACTTACCGCTTAAATATGTCAAGCTCATACATACCTTGAGAATCAAGCCTTTCCCAATAAGGAAACGCTGTCGCCTTAGTTTAGATTCTGGTGGCAATTCATCGTTACGTTAATTTCTGGTATATTTTTAATTAAGGAGAAATTTAACGGGAGTCCTCTTGCTCCATTTAGATAGAGCTTACAGTATAGTGATTAATAGAAGCAATTTGCAAAGAATTATCGAGATAAAGAATGGATATTCGATCGACTGACACCTCGCTCCTTACTTGGACAGGAGATACTTTAGCCCTAGGTTTACCAGAAGGAGCCATCGAGATTGCAGGAGAATTGGCCGAATTAAACGATAAACTAGGGGGAAACCTAGGTGATCTCATCTCCGAGACGGAATTTGAGGGAAAATTAGGCAGCAGTGCGGCGACTCGTCTAGGTGGTGGTCCGATTCGCAAATTAATCCTGGTGGGATTGGGAAAAACTGCTGATTTCAACCTGCAAACCCTGCGTCTAGCGGCCGCCGCCATCGCTCGTCTGGCCAAACAACAAAAAAGCCAAGCTCTGGCCATTAGTTTACCAGTAGTTGGCGATCAGTCCGCTACTGCTGGAGCAATCACGGAAGGACTACTGCTGGCCACTCATCAGGATACCCGCTTCAAGTCCACTAAAGAGGAAAAAGGAGCCAAATTAGAAACCGTCGAGTTATTGGGTTTAGGAGAGCAAAAATCAGCGATCGCCAAAGCCGAGCAGATCTGTTCCGGGGTGATTCTGGCCAGAGAATTAGTCAATGCTCCCGCTAACACCGTCACCCCCCTAACCATGGCAGAAACCGCCGAGCAAATTGCCAGCGAATACGGATTAAGTCTGAAAATTCTGGAACAGGAAGAATGCGAAAGCTTGGGCATGGGAGCTTTCTTAGGAGTGGCCAAAGCCTCGGATATTCCCCCGAAATTCCTTCATTTAATCTATAAACCCCAAGGAACCCCGAAACGTAAACTAGCAATCGTCGGCAAAAGTTTAACCTTTGATTCCGGCGGTTTGAATATTAAAGGGGCCGGCAGTGGCATCGAAACCATGAAAATGGATATGGGGGGTGGTGCCGCTACCCTAGGCGCGGCTAAGGCGATCGCTCAATTACGGCCGGAAGTGGAAGTACACTTTATCTGTCCGGCTACAGAAAATATGATTAGTGGTCGCGCTATGCACCCCGGGGATATTTTAACCGCTTCCAACGGCAAAACTATTGAAGTCAATAACACCGATGCCGAGGGACGATTAACCCTGGCCGATGGCTTGGTTTTTGCGGAAAAATTAGAGGTGGATGCGATCGTGGATCTAGCCACTTTAACCGGGGCCTGTGTCGTCGCTTTGGGGGACGATATCGCCGGTTTATGGAGTAGCGATGAGAGTCTCACCGATCAACTCCAACAGTCCGCTAAATTAGCTGGCGAAAAATTCTGGCCGATGCCTCTAGAAGAAAAATATTTCGAGGGGATGAAGTCTCAAATTGCCGATATGAAAAACACTGGCCCGCGCCCTGGCGGTTCCATTACAGCCGCTTTATTTTTGAAGCAATTCATTAATAATACTCCCTGGCTGCACCTAGATATCGCAGGTCCGGTCTGGTCGGACAAGGAAAATGGCGTTAATAATGCCGGGGCCACTGGTTTTCCCGTCCGCACTCTAGTTAATTGGGTGATGGCCAATAATTAAGTTATCGGTGATCGGTAAGCGGTATTAAGTGAGGAGTATTTTTACTGATTACTGTTTACCGATCCCTGAAAAATCTCCCCAAACCCTAACCCCTATTCCCCAATAACTGATAACTGCTAGACTAATTGGGTGATGCTTGCAAGATTAATAAAACCAGTGTCGAGATTAGAATGCAGGGACTTTTAAGAAAACTTTGGCGTGCGATCGAAAACTTTTTTACCCGACTTTTGGGGGGACAAGGGGGAAAGGGGAGAGTACAAGCGATCGAATCTGTTCCCCTAACCGATACAGACTACGAGTTTCTCTATATGCAGTTACTCGATGGAGTGGCCCACGGTTGGCACGAAGGCAGAATTCTGAGATTTTTTGAGAAATTGGGCGATCGAGGTCGGCAAAAAGATTGGGTAGAATGGTTAGAGCGTTTTGGAACCCGTCTGCAATCCTCCGCTTCCCTTAACCAACTTCTCGCCACCAGAATGATCCGTTTAGGAGAATTAGCCCGCGCTTTCCCGGGTATTGAACGTATTGGTGAAGCTTCCTACGAGGTCGGTTATCAACTCTACACCAAAGAAACTGCCACTTTAATCTGGGAATACGCCGGCGAAGATGAAGCCCCGGGTAGTTATTCCCTGCCGCAACCCCCCGAAAATCTCTTATATTCCGGTGAAACTAGCGATTTTAACGGTAATGACGCAGAAAATCCCCAATTAGAAACCCTGACCCTCGATGAATTATTTAACCGTCTGCAAAACGATCCTACCCTAGCGGGCCAAATGGCCGAACAATTGGGCATCGAAAATAAGGACGCAGAAAGCATTATTGATAGTCTGATCGCTCAATTTTCCCACCAGGAAGATAAAAACCCTGAAACTGCCGCAGATTGGTTTAATCAGGGCTTAGAACAGGCAAATTTAGGCAATTGGTCAAATGCGATCGCCGATTGGGAACAGGCCCTGACGATCGATCCCCAATTGGCTTCGGCCTGGCATAATCGTGGTGGTGCCTTAGCCATGATCGGTAACTACGAGGAGGCGTTAAATAGCTATGATCGCGCCCTAGAAATCACCCCCAACGATCACCAAGTCATTAACGCTAGGGGCAGCGCCCTATACGGACTGCAACGTTGGCAAGAAGCGTTAGAATGTTGGCAACAGGTGCTAGAAGCAGACGATAGTTTTTATCAAGCTTGGTACAATCGCGGCAGTACCCTAGAAAATTTAGGCGAAACCCAAGCAGCGATCGCCTGTTATCAAAAAGCTTTAGGGATTGCGCCGGATTTTGAGCTTGCCCAAACCCGTCTAGAGGCTTTACTAGAGCAAAAACCGCCCGAAGACGACGGTAATCCCCCCGCCTGATTCAATCTGAACTTGAGCAGTCAACAGCCTACAATGGGGAAAGTATAGAGACTAATTTTAATGAATCAGGCCCAGCAATGAGTATAAAAAGCAAACCTCCTTCACAATCTCGCCTGATCGGTAATGTTTTATTAGCCGTAGGCGGCTTATTTCTGATTGTTAACCTCCTTTTCCCGCAATTATTTGGCCCTAGCGTCCCCAAAGTTCCCTACAGTCTTTTTATCGACCAAGTGGAAGATGGCAACGTCGCTAGGGTATCCGTGGGACAGAATGAGATTCGTTATCAGCTTAAAAACGACCAAGAGGGCAACTACGGACGAATTTTCAGCACTACACCGATTTTTGACCTAGAATTGCCCAAACGTCTGGAAGCTAAGGGCGTAGAATTCGCCGCCGCACCACCGCCAAAAAATGGCTGGATTGGTAGTGTTCTTAGTTGGGTGATTCCTCCCCTGATTTTTGTCGGTATTTGGCAATTTTTCCTCGCCCGCAGCGGTGGCGGTGGTCCGGCCGGGGCCCTCTCGATTACCAAAAGTCGCGCTAAAGTCTATGTGGAAGGAGACACCACCAAAACCACTTTTAAAGATGTGGCCGGTGTGGAAGAAGCGAAAACTGAACTGGCCGAAATCGTCGAATTTCTCAAATATCCCCAACGTTACATTCAAATCGGGGCGCGGATTCCTAAGGGTGTCCTCCTCGTCGGTCCGCCGGGGACAGGAAAAACCCTGCTGGCGAAAGCAGTAGCGGGAGAAGCGGGAGTTTCTTTCTTTAGTATCTCAGGTTCGGAATTCGTGGAACTCTTTGTCGGTGCAGGGGCGGCCCGAGTGCGAGATCTGTTTGAACAGGCCAAGAAAAAAGCCCCCTGTATTATTTTTATCGATGAATTAGACGCGATCGGTAAATCTCGCGCTAACGGTAATTTTATGGGGGGTAACGATGAACGGGAACAGACTTTAAACCAATTATTGACGGAAATGGACGGTTTTAACGCTGGTGATGCGACGGTGATCGTGCTGGCCGCCACTAATCGCCCCGAAACTCTTGATCCCGCCCTTTTACGCCCCGGCCGTTTTGATCGCCAAGTGTTAGTTGATCGCCCCGATCTGGCTGGACGCTTAAAAATCCTCGAAATCTACGCAGGTAAGGTAAAATTAGGCTCGGATGCAGATTTAAAACAGATTGCTACCCGTACCCCCGGTTTTGCTGGTGCTGACTTAGCTAATCTAGTCAATGAGGCCGCTTTATTGGCAGCCCGCAATCAACGCAGCACCGTTGCCCAAGAGGACTTTAATGAGGCAATCGAGCGGGTAGTGGCGGGTTTAGAGAAGAAAAGCCGAGTTCTCTCGGAAAAAGAGAAGAAAATCGTCGCTTATCACGAAGTTGGTCACGCTCTCGTCGGTGCAGTTATGCCGGGGGGTGGTAAAGTTGCTAAGATTTCGATCGTGCCTCGCGGCATGGCAGCCCTCGGTTATACCCTGCAAATGCCCACGGAAGACCGTTTCCTTATGGATGATACGGAATTACGCGACCAAATTGCTACTCTTTTAGGCGGTCGGGCCGCCGAGGAGATTATTTTTGGTAGTATTACTACTGGGGCGGCTAATGACCTACAGCGGGCGACGGATTTGGCCGAACGCATGGTGACAACCTATGGTATGAGTAAGACCCTGGGTCCCCTAGCCTACGAAAAAGGTCAACAGAATAGTTTTCTGGGAGATGGCATGATGAATCCCCGGCGTTTGGTGAGCGATGATACGGCCAAAGCGATCGATAATGAAGTGAAAGAGATTGTCGAAAATGGTCATCAGCAGGCCTTGGATATCCTTGCTCAAAATCGCGATTTACTCGAAGAAATTGCCCAAGAAATCCTCAGTAAAGAGGTGATTGAAGGGGAACAATTGCAGACCCTGCTCGATCGCGTTAAACCCCTCGATCGAGAACCTGTTACTGTTTAGATTGATTTGATTTTTACCTGACCCTATCTTGAAGAAAGATGGGGTTTTTCCTATTAGACCTCTTGTAATACTAAATCCTGTTTAAAAAAGTATAAGAGAGTGGGGAAAAGGGAAAGGGGAGAATAAATAAAAGCTGACTACTGACTACTGACTACTAACCCCACCAACAAACTTTTTCAGTAAACCCTAATTAATACCAATTATCCATCGACTGGAAAATTGAGGCATCGGGGAACATAGTTGGATTACCACTTGCGTCGATTTTTTGCCGTAATTCTCGCAGTTGTTTATTGCCGATGAGAAAATCACTTTCTACTAATTGATAGGGCAGTACATTATTATCTAAAGCATATACTGCCGTGATGCCAGCAGCTACCCCGGAGGACCACTCGAAGGAATGGACACGATAGGCGGCCGCAGCAATATGACTGAGGGCGATACTTTTACCCGCTATCAGTAAATTATCGATTTTTTGGGGAATTATAGCCCTTAAAGGTATCTCAAAGGGATAAGCTTGCCCTTGTCCCTGTCTTTCTCCTGCTTTTTCTGTATTACCCGGTTTTTCGGGGGGATGTTCCGTCATGCAGGGGTGAAAATCAATCGCATAGTGACCGATACCGACGGAATCGGGGTAAATAGTTGATCGCTTGCGTTTAACGGCCTTGTCGGGGGATAATGTGCCATCAAGTACGGAAAATCCCTCTAATCCTGCCAAGGTGGCAATTAAGCGCCGATATTCTGCTGGGGAAAGATTTTGACGATAGAAATCGCTTTGAAAATTTTGTCGGGAAATATCGATTTCTGTGACGGTAAAACCAGCGGGGAAAGTCAGGGAAGGACGACCGATAATCCGTCTTGCTTCCCGAATATAGGGATATTTTGACAAACCGTGGGCAGTACCCATGGGAGAATCAAAACCAGAGAGATAACGGTTATTCAAATGGGGAACTTTTACCCCGTCTCCTAACTGGGAATCGGTGGTTCCTTCTACTAACCAATAATAGTAGGAAATGGCGTGTTCTTCGCCCCTCGCGAGGGTTTCTGTGCGTAATCCTCCCATCCATCCCCCCGGGGATAACTGTCCTAACTGTTGCAACTGTTCACGGGTGTAGATAAAGTTATCCTTGGCAGTACCCGGACGATAATCATTTCCCCAGGTCCAATTCTGCATGGAGATATCCCCCGGGACGGGTTCGGTAAAAGTAATTCCCCCAAAGGTTTTCTCTTTACCCAGTTGTGGACTCCAAATACGACGATAGGTGAAAACGAGGTCAAAATCGGCTAATCGCTGCAATTCATAGCTAAAATAGGGGGCATAGCGTTCGTAATAAACCGGTTTCTCGTGGGTTTGTGGTTTTTCTGTTTCCTCCATGGCGAAGGTATAGGTAAACCCTTGGGTACAGTAGGGGTCACCAGTGACGCTAGAGGAAGAAGGTTCCAGATAACTGCGCTTATCGACCCCTAAACGGTAGGGAATATCTGATAATCCGATGATTTCCCCGGTTTCGGTCGCTTCAATCACATACCAATCTGCTAATTGATTCGGTTGGGAGGATTTAGGGACAAAACGGAGGATTTTCTTATCAAAACGGGGAGAATTTTCGTAGCGATAGATATCCTCGATTTTTTGCGATAAAAACTCGGTATTTAGGGGAGGAGTCTCTTTTGCGGGACTATGTTGAATAGCAATTACACTGGTAATCTGTTGACCAGTACCGCGATTGGGTAAAGTTTCAATATTTAATTCTTTGACTACCGTGGAGGGAAACCATTTCAGGGTTCCTTTGCCTTTTTTGGCAGCGTCTTCTAACTGTTGAAATAATAATTTATGTCCATCAAAAGGCAAAAAACAGGACCCGCTTACCCAACATTCTCCGGGGTTGCGTTTCCCGTAATGCTTTCTAATTCTTTCCCTAAATTCTAGATAACCTTTCGGGAAAAATAATTTTTCTCTTTGTGTTCGTCTTTCATCTAATGCGGAGGTTCCCTGAGAAGATATCTGTCCCCCCACCCAGTCGGTAATCTCGGTTAAACAGACGGTTTTTCCTAATAATAAAGCTTCGTAGGCCGCACCGGCACCGGCTAAACCACCACCCACCACCAGAATATCACAGCCGACGCTTTGATCTGGTTCTCGCGGGGGGGCTGCTAGGGTAAGGGGAGTGAAAGCTTGTAGGAGAAATAATCCCAGAGAGAGGGATTTAAGAGGAGTAAAGTGATGATTGAAAATTTTAGGGGACATTATTGACAAATATCAATGTTGTGGCTGAGAGTTTCCTCTTTCTTTGAAGAAGAAGCCAGAGCATCTGTTCCTGAAATCCTGATGTTTTTTTTGGGTGGTCTTGAGAACTTTTTAGCTTGATGCTGGCCTTTAAGAGATTATACACCTCCAAGCTGACAATCGATCGCTTTTCTGGAAATGTTTTGACAGAATAGGGATATTCTGACTCGGTGTCATTCCCTTTGTTATTCCCTGCAATCCTTCCTAAGTTAAATGCAAAACAAACCCGGGTAAGACATCTTCCCCGGATAAAACAGCAGGTAAATTAATAATTTCCACATCGCTATTTAGTCGGTAGATTTCCACCTGCTGCTGTTGGGGATTAATTAACCAACCCAAACGTAAACCACTGGCTAAATATTCGCGCATCTTTTCCTGTAAAGAGATGAGAGAATCAGTACGAGAACGTAATTCAATCACAAAATCGGGACACAAAGGTGGGAACTTTTCTCGCTCTTCTGCGCTCAAAGCTTCCCATCTTTCCAGTTTTATCCAAGCAACATCAGGAGAACGATATCCTCCCTTTGGTAAATGAAAAATTGTCGAAGAACTAAAGACTTTACCTGAATTACTTTGACGATTCCAAATTGTTACATCAGCAATTAAATCAGCTTCTCGATTACCACTATTTCCACCCACGGGAGGCATAATTAATAATTCTCCTTTTTGATTACGTTCTAAATTCCATGTTTGATTAGCCTGACAGAGATGATAAAATTGTTCATCGGTCAGATTAACTGTTTCTAGATTTAACACTACAGTTTCCATAATCGCTTCTCCTTCTTGCTACTTTATAAGAATGGCTATATCGTGATTAATCTCAACCTATTTACCTAATTGACTCTCTAAAAATTCTGACCAATTGGGGTTAGTAGTGTCTAGGGAAATTAGATAGGGTTGTTCTTTTTCATTAAAAGGTTCTGTTTTCTCAATTTGGGCATTTAAAACCTCGATAGTAGCGTCAGAAATATCGCCTTTTCTAGCGGCAATCCGTTGTTTTAAAACTTCTATAGGTGCGTGACAATGGACAATATGAAAAGGAATCTGTAAATTTTGGGCATAGGTTAATAAAGGTTCTCTCCAAGCATATTTATCGTAGCGTGCATCGAGAATAACTGGATAACCTAAAGCTATTAAAATTCGGGCTAATTCCGCCAGTCTAGCGAAGGTTTTTTGACTCATTTCGAGACTATATATATCTAGACTTCCTGTTTGATTTAAGTCAATTCCAGCTAAATGTTTGCGAACTGCATCGGAACGAATCTGAATAGCATTAAGATTTTTAGCAATTACTTTACCTATGGTACTCTTACCAGATGCAGAAAATCCCGACATCAGAATTAATCTCGGTTTCTGCGGTTGTGTGTACTGCCAAGCTAATTGATAATAATCCTGTGCATCGGCTTTAATTTTCTCGGAAAAACTGTCACCATCAAGCAGAAAACTATTGACTTTTGCCCTCACATACGCTTGTCTTGTCAGGTAGAGAGGCAAGACTTTTAAACCCTCCCAGTCGGCGGTTTGTTCTAAATAAGTATTCACAAATAAATTAGCGAAATCTTTTCTCCCTCTAGCGCTTAAATCCATGACTGTAAAAGCAATATCATACATGACATCAACGAAGCGAAAAGATTCATTAAATTCTATGCGATCAAATAATTGTATTTCTCCCTGCCACTGACAGATATTATTTAAATGTAGGTCTCCATGACATTCGCGAATCATCCCTTTTATTTGTCTTTCCTCTAACCAATCTCGGTGTTCTGCAAAGAATTTATCTGTATAAGCTTTCGTTTCATTGTATTGTTTTTTGGTTTGGACAAAATTAATATATTTCTCGGTTTGTTGGTAGTTTTCATCAAAAGCTTGTTTAATAACTTCTAAATTGCCAAATTGAGTAATATAGGAATTAGTCAGAGCTTGCCGATGAAATTGTGCCACTTTTTCAGCCAAAGACTCGATCACTTTTTCCGTTAGTTCTCCCCGTTCAAAGACTCTACTAAGTAAACATTCTTGGGGAAACTGATTCATTTTTAAAACGTATTCGATCGCTTTTCCTTTTCCATTTAAACTTATGCTACCCTGTTGATCATTAATTGACAAAACTTCCAGATAGATATTAGCGGCAACTTTTTTATTTAACTCTAGTTCCTGTTCTAGATAATACTTTCTCTTTTCTAAAGTGGAGAAATCTAAAAAATTATAATTAACTGGTTTCTTGATTTTATAGGCATAATCTCCTGTCAAGAAGATAATTGAAGCATGGGTTTGGATAATTTCAACGGGAATTTTGACAGCATGAGGATAAAAGTCGGGATTTTTTAATTCTTCGATTAATCGGTTGCTATCCATAGGGAGAACTCCTCTGGGGTACATCTCATTTTTGATATTGACTAAGTTGGGATTTTTTAAAGGAACCCCTCGGTTAAAATTGGGCGTTATTTCTAATTTTATCACCCAATCCCAGCCCTTGAGGGTTTCTACCTCCCAAACCCCGTTGGCGAGAACCAGATCTTGCGACCCCCGCGCAGCTAAATCTCCGCCAATCCCCCCTTGCCTGATCTCAACAAGCAATTTAAATTTGCGGGCAGCTTATTCACCAAGTTACTCCCTTTAATTCAGCCGGAAATAAAGGACGCTCAGATAAACGATCTTGATCGAGTGCTTCGATTAAATATTCACCGGTTTCTTGTTGTTCTTGTTCATCTTCTTCATCAATCCAAGATTGAAGTAAATTAACCAGTTTGGTCTGTTTTTCTTGTTCTAAAATAGTATCTTTAAGTAGCTTGAGGACATAATCTTCTAGAGAAAGACCTTTCTCCCTCGCTTTTTGGCCGAGATATTGTTCGATTTCCGATGTTAAATTAAGAGTTAGTGGCATGGGCTTGACTTGAATCAATTTATCGTGTCTTTAACTATTCTAACGCCAAAAAAGCGATCGCGCTATATCGATAAAGTGCGATCGCTGCTAATTTAAGGCTAGATTGACCAGTTTTTTATTTTAATTTGCGCTTCAAGACTGAACCAGCACCCAAAGCACCGATGGCGAGTAAACCTAAGACTGAAGCAGGTTCGGGAACAGGCTTAGCACCCAAGCGAAGCTGTCCTACGGCAAAATCTACGCTACTGGAAACTGTGATTTTGTCAATCAAATCTCCGCCTATGCCGTAGAAGCCAAAGTACTTGGCTCCCCCATTACCATCTACAGGTTGTGTCAGACTTGTCGTAGTGCCATCCTGAGCAGTTACAGTAATATCGAAGATGCCGAATGGATTTGGCTCCACATACAGGTCAAAAGCGGCAATACTAGCGGGCAGGTCAATCTCAATCGATGTTGCACCTTGGGAATAATACACCTCTCCCGTGTAGCCGTTACTCCAGGTTGCCCAACCACTACCAATCTTTCGGTAATCTACACTTGGAGTGAAAGTTAAGTTACCTAAAGGCGAGGATAGAGTTGTAACATTTGTGAACTCTGCTAAGCCAGGATCGGGAACAGTAACCATGTTAAAACCTAAATTGGTTAGCGTGTTTGTCCCCGGTGAAATCCATGAATTGCTATCATCCAAAGCGACAATGGCTGCATTGGCAGCAGTTGTATGGGCAAAGGTGACTACAAAGGTAGCTCCAGCCGCAGCCAGCGAAAGTTTTTCGATCACAGTCGAAGTTTTCATATCCAGAAATTTTCCTCAAAACAAATAAACAAACAAATGTCCTGACTGACCTTTAAAGGAGAAAACCTGGAATTAAGCGAGATTGGCAAGGGAGAAAGACTGATTTTTTCAAAATTGCCAATCACTAAATTTTAAGTTAGTTCCTCAATGACAAGACAGAGCCATAACGGGATTCTACCCCCCCCCGATTTTGTCAAGCCTAAAAATTAACAAAAAATTTATAATTATTGTTACCCTTGAGAGTAGGGTAGTAAAAAATCTTTTAACGGGTTGGTCTTGGATTATTAGAATCTCTATGTCTGTCGGGAATTGAGAATTTTTGTATGTAGCTATACACGATTAATTACACATATCTAACTACCTCTTGCCCCTTGCCTATCCTAACCATTACTTATAACAGCCAATCCCTAATCTCTCAATAACAGATATTCACGAATCTCAAAAAAGTTATCCCAAGGAATATAGGGTTGATTTTCCGCTTGCAGATAATCGATTAAACGATCCCTAGCAAAAACTAGATCGGCCCTTCTAGCCATGGTAATATCGGTAACGGAATCACCGATCGCAATAGTTTCTACTCCTGAATATTTGTCCATAATCAAGGCTTTAGCCACTAATTCCGTCTCATTTTCCCAATCGGAGCGAACTTGCAGATATTCCCCTTGAGTATGAAGATTGACCCCATAAATTGCCGTCACCTTATCTAATAGTCCCTCCCGTTTTAAGACCGTTTCAATCATGCCTTGGATGCCACCGGAGATAATAATAAAAGGGATGGATTGCTCCTGTAAAAAAGCGAGGAATTCAGCTAATCCGGGGCGAATTGGCTTGCTTTCGGCATAGGCGAGAATATCGGCGTATTTTTGGCTCGGTATCGACTCTAGCAGTTGACGGACACCCCGGCGCAGAGTCAGAGTGCGAGCGTACATTTGGGGCATAATTTGGGCTGATAAATCGGGGGCGAATTCTTTGAGCATACCCGCAAAGGTTTCCACGGCGGTGATAGTGCCATCAAAGTCACAGAAAACAATTTTACTCATGGGGTGACAAAATATCTGAAATTGGATATAATCGAAGGTTATGATTAATTTTACAGAGATTATCTGACTCTAGAGCTTCAACCCCCATGAAATCCTATCTCGCCGCCGCCATTCAAATGACCAGTCAGCCGGATTTAGAGAAAAATCTCGCTGCCGCTGAAGAATTGATCGAACTTGCCGTGGGTAAAGGGGCGGAATTAATCGGTTTACCAGAAAATTTCGCTTTTATGGGGGCAGAAAGCGATAAAATCGCCCAGGCCGAGACTATTGCTCGAAAAGCCGATAAATTCCTCCGCACCATGGCCCAACGGTTTCAAGTGACCATTTTAGGGGGTGGTTTTCCCGTGCCGGTGACGGGTATTCCCGATAAGGCTTATAATACCGCTATTTTAGTTGATGGCAACGGTGCGGAATTAGCCCGTTATCAAAAAGTCCATCTCTTTGATGTCAATGTCCCGGATGGTAACACCTATCAGGAATCGAGTACAGTCATGGCAGGAGTCGATTTACCGCCAATTTATGGCTCCGATAGCTTGGGTAAAATTGGCCTCTCGATTTGCTATGATGTGCGTTTTCCTGAACTCTATCGCTATTTATCGCAGCAAGGGGCCGATGTTTTATTTGTACCTGCGGCGTTTACAGCTTTTACAGGGAAAGATCATTGGAAAGTTTTGTTACAAGCGCGAGCGATCGAGAATACTTGTTATATAATAGCTCCTGCTCAAACGGGCAATAATTACGCACGCCGTCACACCCACGGTCACGCTATGATTATCGATCCTTGGGGTGTGGTTTTAGCCGACGCAGGGGAAGAAGCGGGGGTGGCAATTGCTGAAATTAATCCCCAACGTCTGCAACAGGTGCGACGACAAATGCCTTCCCTGCAACATCGTGTTTTTGTTTAAAATTCGCTCAGAAAATTAGTTCCCAGGGACGGTTATCAATAGGGAACAGAGCCTCACTTCTCTCTTCTCCAACCACTTAAGTAGGTAGGCGTTAAAAATTATCAGATGCCCCCCTTATTAAGGGGGGATCGAACCTAAAATCCATTTTTAATTTAATTATAACCAACCACTTATAATAACTTTTTAGCAAAATCGATCGCCTCCTGAAAAACTGTAACTTTGCCTTCAATTTGGGCAATTTGTACCTCGGTTAATAACTTACCGATAATTGGACTGGGTTTCAGGTGTAAATGGTTGATTAAATCATCGCCCCTTAATAAAGGTCGGGGATGGGCGATAATATTATCGGGATCGAGATAGGAAGTCAACAGAGAAGCGACGATATTTTTGTTAATCCCCATTGATAAAGCAAAAAGGGCAAAGACAGGAAATACTTTTCCCGTATTTAGATAAATAAAATACTGTTCCCGCACACTCAAATTATCTGGCTCCTTGAGGGGAGGTAAAGACTTAATTACCGTGATTACCGTGCGAATTTCCCCGCGGGAATACTTGAGATCGATTAACTCTTTTTCCGCTTCTGCTAAAATATCCGATACCAATAGGGCCAATTTTGTCAACTGTAACTGAGAAGGGGAAAAGATAAATTTTTCTGGTAACAAAGATTCTAAAAATCCCGCTGCCGCTTCCACCCCCATAACTCGCTCCATTTTTGCGGGGGTAATCCGACGCAACCAGAGAGATAATAAGCCATCTTCCCAGGCACTTTTTAGCCATTTATTGCCACGGGAATTGAGCAAAAGGTAATTCAACTCGGATTGTACCCTTTCGGCGGCTACACGGTACAATAAAGGGGCAAGAGAACGAATAGTTGCACGGGTATGGGGTTCGATCTCAAAGTCCAATTGAGCCGCTTGTCGATAGGCCCTTAATAATCTTAGGGGATCATCCTGAAGATTTTCGGGGGAAATCATCCGCAGGGATTGGCATCCTAAATCTTGTAATCCCCCTAAAGGATCGAAAATTTCTTGGGTGTGGAGATTATAAGCAAGAGCATTAACGGTGAAATCCCGTCTTTTTAGGTCTATTTCTAGAGATTCTCCCTCCTGTTGCGCGAAATCAAGGGTCCCCTGGGGAAAAACGACGCGAGCAATTTGACGAACGGCATCTAAAACCACAAAACCGGCCTTATACTGATGGGCAATAGTTTGGGCAATTTCGATCGCTTTTTCGGGAACCACAAAATCTAGGTCTATATAGTCTTTCTGACGGTTTAATAAAGCGTCTCGCACAGCACCACCGACTAAATAAGCATTTTCTGGCAATTCTTGCTGATTAATCGCAAAAACTTCTTTAACTAAACTATCTAGGTTTTTTTGACAAGACATCGAGAAGATAAATTTACAAAAATATAATTTTGACCGGCCCCATTTGGGGAGAGACTGAGCTAGATTAACGGAAAAGACTTATAGAGTTAAACCTATGTGTATTTGTATTAACTGCTATTTTGTTGATCGCTGTCTCACCTATCATGCCGTAGAAACACAACATCAGGAACGTCATCTCACCGAGACACCGGACTTTGATGCGAAGAATCCTTCTATTAACGTTAACATTCGCACCAAGGAAGATTATATCGAAATGGAGTGGGATGTGGTGGGTTGTGAAAGCTTTTTACGCGAAACCGGTAAATGGTCTAGTTTGCGTCCTGGTGAACCAGTTCCCACCTAAAACACCTGAACTACCCATACATATCTACTACAAGAGCCGAAAACCCTTATCCAGCAATAGATAGACCCGTTAACTTTTCTTGATGTACCCGTGCAATAGTAGTCATACTAAATCTGGTTATTAAAGACTGATTATTTATTCACCTTTTTGCATGAGTAGAAAACGGGTTTCTCCGAGAAACCCGTTTTCTGTGCGTTACTCACTAAGAGTAAGGGGACCAGGGACCGATGACGGTTTCTCCTCGCTTCTCTTTTTCTGCTAATTCCAGGTTTAAGGTTAATAGTTTCTCTAAGATGTCGTCGTCAGCTTGGAAGTGATATGCTTCCATTACTAGCTTGTCTAATTTCTGATGGAGTTGATACAGTTGGCTACTGGGTTCGTTAAAGAATTGGTTATATAGTTTAGTGATTCCCCATTGTTTTTTCTCCATCTGTTGGCTGCGGTATTCGTGTAATTCGTTGGCGGTTTTACGGATTTTTTCGACAAGTTCCTGTGAAGTTTTCTGGGGAAAGGGGAAGGTTTCAAAACAGGTGTTAGGAGTGTAGCGAGTTCTGTCTTCAAGAGTTGAACTTTGGGCTTTTATCCAAATTCGATGTATATTTGATGTTAAGATACCGAGAATATAGAAATCATCAGAAGCAACGACATGAATCGAATTATTAGGTAGCCAATCTAAAGAAGTAGGAACAAAAATAAACCATTTTGAGTGTGCGGGAATACTAAAGTAACAAGCTAAAGATTCAATTGCTGTTCTCATTGCTGGTCTTTTTTCACCATATTTCCACCAGTTTAGTTTAGTAACTTCTCGTCTATTTTGCTCTCTTTCTGGCTTAACATTTACTTTAATATGCTCAAAAGGTAATTTATATTCACTAGCATCTTCTAAACTCATATTGTTAAAATCAATAATCCAGCGGCTAGGTTTTCCCTGAGGATCATCAGTTAAATCACTAGCAGAGGATGATAATTTTAAAACCTCTTTATTCTTAAGATCATTTTCGATCCATTTTTCCGCTTGCTCACTTTTAATATAAAATCCCTTACCAACTGGTATCACTCCTTGAAAACTAATGTTTTTGTTTGCCAATAGTCTAACTGCTTTGGAAATATCTACAGTCGCTTTTAAAGAAGAATTAATCTGAGAAACTGAATGATTATCTAAATAATAACTTACTGGTTCAACTTTACTCCAATTGACAATACTAACATGAACATTCGCCTCACCAGACCAAGGCTGAGTAGAAATCGCTTCATGAATGTGTCCACCATTGTGAGTA
>NZ_BJKP01000051.1 GCF_008974145.1 Microcystis aeruginosa NIES-4325
GGATCATTGAGGTTATCGGGAAGAAAAACCCCATCTAAACGAAAAGCTAGTTGTTTAACTTCTAGGGAGGAAAATTGATAATGATTGACGGTTTCCGGGGGAAGATTGAGCAAATCAAAGAAACTTTCGGGAAAAGTCTGAAAGAGACGATAGAAAATACTGTCCGTTTTCACTCAATTGTGTCCCTCAATGACTTGTGGTACTTGTTCAATCTCTGAGTCTAAAGCTTGGGCAATTTGTTCTACACTTAATCCTAAGGCCGATAAACGGGGTATAGAGTTTAATTTAGCCGATAATTCTCCTTCTTCTAAAATAGCTTGATAGATGACTGATTCTCTCATGATGTCACTTCTAAGGTAAGATTCCGTCCAAGAATCCCCACGCATTTAGGTAACGGGAGTGTCAACCCCGATGAATGCCGATAGCCGGTTAAAACCAGTAGGATAGGGCGGCGAGAGTAACTAAAGACCATTTTTTTGGTAAGATCAAAGCTAAACTAACCATCACGCCCTCTTGAGGGAATATTTATTTATGAGCGATATAGGGTTTATTTTGACGATAATCAACAATTTCCTGCAAATTTACTCAGTAATCCTAATTGTTAGGGTTTTACTGACTTGGTTCCAAAATGCCGGTTGGGCCTATCAGATTATGTCTTTTCTTAGTCCGATTACCGATCCCTATTTAAACCTCTTTCGCTCGATTATCCCACCTCTAGGCGGGATGGACTTGTCCCCGATCCTCGCATTCCTGCTGCTCAACGTCGTTCAGAGTGTCGTAGCCACAGGGGCCAGCAGTCTGGTCAGCAGCAGTTTCTAAATCCGGGGATCCACACTACTGGTAAAACCGGAAGCTTTGAATTTTTCCAGTCGCAAGGGGGTTGGTTGATTGGTAGAAACAGAAATTCTGATCTCGAAATCACTAATCCCCGGTGGCACTTCTGGAATTGCCCCGACTCGGCTACGATTTTGTAAGGCTGGTTCCCCGTTAGCATCGTAAATCCGACCAAAAACATCGGCATCATAGACGGTTTTTCCAGAATTATTTTTAGCTTTGCCGGTGATTAAAAAACAATTAGCCGGAAAACTGGTTCCCCCACTGGTGACACTCCCCTCGGCTAATTCGGGGGGACAGTCTTTGTAAGATACATCTAATAGTTGAATTGGGGTCAAAGCTTGAGCAGTAGGGATGATAAGCAAGCTAGACAGCCAGAAGAGAACAGAAAGCAGTAAAACGGTGAGCGAGCGTGGTGTCATAGATGAGTGATTTTACGGTATGATTTCCCCAATACTTAGATTATCGTCGATCGTCACTCTTTGAAATCAGCTTTTTTAGGACTTTCATGGGAATGGATTCCCGCAGACGCTGCCGATAGTTGCGACTGGTTTCCCTGGTAGGTAATATAGTCATTTCAGATAAGTCTGATACAGTCTGGGCTGACAAAACCCTTATGAAATCTGGGATTGATATTCTCAATCTTAATTGAAATGACTATAAAAGTAAATGAAAGTGAGGATGATTCTTGCGCTGTTGGTTGCCGTATTCGCTTTCAAAACGGTGAAGAATGGGAAATACAAGAAATATATCAGTGTAATCGCCCTAATTGGCGTTTTCTGACCTGAAGGAAGATCACTGCTCGGTTATCGGCTAAAATTTAAGAACTGTAAAGAAAACAGATAAATTTTATGACCGCTAAAGTTGAGATCTATACTTGGAGTTCCTGTCCTTTCTGTATCCGCGCTAAAGCATTACTCAAGAAAAAAGGGGTGGAGTTTACCGAATATTGTATCGATGGTGATGAAGAAGCGCGAGCCAAAATGTCCGATCGAGCCAATGGTCGTACAAGTGTACCACAGATTTTTATAGACGATCAACACATCGGGGGCTGCGATGACATCTATGCTTTAGATAGAAGTGGTGGTTTAGATCCCCTGTTGCAGAATTAAGGATAAAAACTATTAATGAAACTAGCCTTTATTATCGATCCGATCGAGTATCTAGATCCGGGCCATGATACCAGTGTAGCTATCATGGAAGCATCCCAATTATTAGGTCATGAAATTTGGATTACTTCCATCACCGATCTCAGTGCGATTGCGGGAAAAGCTTGGGCAAAACTAACTAAAATTGAACTGGTTCCCGTGGAGTTAAAAGATAATCACTGGGTTGCTGTATCTCAATGGTATCAAAGACAAGAGACAGTTTTTACCTGCTTAGAAAACTTCGATTTTGTCTGGATGAGAAAAGACCCACCCGTGACAATTGCCTATCTTTATGCCACCTATTTATTAGACTTGATCGACTCCCAAAAAACTCAAGTAATTAACTCAACTAGGGGTTTACGCCATGCCAACGAAAAGTTATATACGATTCACTTTGCTCAAGTAATGCCCGCTACAATTGTTTCCCAAGATAAAGCGACAATTAGGGAATTTGTCAACCAAAAAGGGGCGGCGGTTATGAAACCTTTGGGGGGCAAAGCAGGGGAGGGAATTTTATTTCTTAGTCCCGAAGATCGCAATCTCAATTCAATGATTGAAATTAGCACAAAATGGGGACAAGAACCGGTAATGATTCAAGATTATTTACCAGCTGCCAAAGAAGGAGATAAACGCATTATTGTCCTCAATGGTGAACCGATCGGGGCAGTTAATCGCATTCCCACCGGTTCGGAATTTCGCGGTAATATGGCCGTGGGTGGACGAGTAGCAAAAACAGAAATCAGCGATCAAGAATTAGAAATCTGTGCCACTTTAGCCCCAAAATTACGAGAAGATGGCCTATATTTTGTCGGATTAGATGTGATTGGTGGCTATCTGACGGAAGTTAATGTCACCAGTCCCACCGGCATTCGCGAGATCGATCGATTAAACAATGTTAGTTTAGGTCAACAGGTGATTAAATGGCTAGAAAATTTTTCGGGAAATGGGGAGTATTTTCAGTGAACAGCAAACAGTAAACAGTAATCAGCGAAAAGACAGTAGGAAACTTCTATTTAATACTGCACACTTAAAACTCAAATCTGATAACTGATAACTTACCCACTGATAACTGATAACTGATAACTGATAACTGTAAAAAAATGAATGCTTTATCAATACCGACGTGGATAGTTCATGTATCGAGTGTCGTAGAATGGATAGCGGCGATCTGGTTAGTCTGGACCTATAGCGACATCAGTAACGATCGATCGTGGCGAATGTTATCTTGGGGAATGTTACCCGCTTTAATTGGGGCCATGTGTGCCTGTACATGGCATTTTTTTGATAATATCAGTGCCTTATCCTGGTTAGTCACCCTACAGGCAGCCATGACTGTCTTAGGAAATTTTACCCTCTGTGCTGCCGGTTGGTGGCTGTGGCGTTCCAGCAAAATCAGCGTTAACAATGAATAAAGAGAGTTTATTTGCTATTTCCCTGTTTCCCTATCTGGGGTTTCTTTTGTTTGTCACTCGTTCAGGAAAAATGCCCCGTTTAGCCTTAATTGGCTTTTATGTGCTGTTAATCTTCGTTTTTATCACCATTCCTGCTGGTATCTACGCTAAAATCCACTATGGTCAAGAATTAGCCAACGTCGATTGGTTACACGGCAGCGCCGAACTTTTCCTCACCCTCTCCAATATTCTCGTCGTCTTAGGTTTTCGTCAGGCAATTTTAGCCAAAAAGCAAACAGAGAAAGGGGAACAGTAAACAGTAAACAGTGAACAGTAATCAGTGAACTGACAACTCACATCTGATAACTGATAACTGATAACTGATAACTGAATTGTGGTACAATCGCCCCAAAACTTCCCCGCGTCAGTCAACTATGTCCCCGATTACACCGTCCATCAGTGTCAACGAACCCAACCCGCAGGCTGCTATCCAGACTTTATCGGTAGTGGTTCCCATTTATAACGAAGTGGACAGTATCCCCCATCTCGTGGAGAGTATCGCCTCGATTTTGCGTTCTTATCAAATTAACTACGAGATTATCTGTGTTGACGACGGTTCTAAGGACGGTTCCACCGAGGTTTTAACTAATTTAGCCAAAAATCGCGATGATCTCAAGGCGGTAATATTGCGACGCAACTACGGACAAACCCCCGCTATGGCTGCCGGATTTAATTATGCCACGGGACAGGTCATCATTACCCTCGACGGCGATTTACAGAACGATCCCAATGATATACCCCTATTATTGGCCAAATTGGAGGAAGGTTATGACCTCGTAAGTGGCTGGCGCAAAAATCGCCAAGATGACCAGGTAAAACGGCTTTTACCCTCAAAAATAGCTAATTGGCTGATTGGCAAGGTAACAGGGGTCAAATTACACGACTACGGTTGTTCTTTGAAAGCCTATCGAGCCGAATTAGTCGCCGATATGAATCTCTACGGGGAATTACATCGCTTTTTACCCGCATTAGCTTTTATTGAAGGGGCAAAAATAACCGAAATTCCCGTTAATCACCATGCTAGACGGTTCGGACAGAGTAAATATGGTTTAGGTCGCACAATTCGCGTGATTATGGACTTATTTACTGTCTTTTTTATGAAAAAGTTCCTCACCCGTCCGATGCACATTTTTGGACTCTACGGACTGTTATCCATGGTAGTGGGGATTATTTTAGGCACTTATCTGACTATTCTCAAACTCGGTTTCGGACAAGAAATCGGCGATCGACCTTTGTTAATCCTAGCTGTGTTATTCTTTTTAACTGGGGTACAATTACTCTGTTTTGGTCTTTTGGCAGAAATTTTGATGCGAACTTACCATGAATCCCAAAAACGTCCTATCTACCGCGTTCGTACTGTTGTCGGGGATAGGGGATTTTTCAGTGAACAGTGAGCAGTAATCAGTGAGCAGTAAACAGTAATCAGTAAACAGTGAACAGTAAAAAGACAGTAGGAAGCTGCTATTTAATACTGCCCACTTAATACATACTGCACACTTAAAACTCAAATCTGATAACTGATAACTGATAACTGATAACTGATAACTGATAACTGATAACTGATAACTGATAACTGATAACTGATAACTGATAACTGATAACTGATAACTGATAACTGATAACTGATAACTGATAACTGATAACTAAAAAAATATGACTATTTGGGAACTTGATTTTTATTCGCGGCCGGTGGTGGATGAAAATAATAAAAAAAGATGGGAATTATTAATCTGTGAAACTCCGGCAACAATCGATCGCTCCTCCGATACAATATTTAAATATGCCAGTTATTGTCCTAATACGATGGTTAATTCCCAATGGTTAGGGGAGGCAATTACTGCAGCTATCAAGGCAGCGGGGGTAACTCCCAAAAAAATTCGCTTTTTCCGTCGTCAGATGAATAACATGATTAGCAAAGCTTGCGAGGATATCGGTATTCCCGCTTCCCCTAGTCGTCGCACTCATGCTTTAACGAGATGGATAGAAGAAAGAATGGTTAATTTCTACCCTCAAGAAGTTGGTTATGATCAAAATTTAACTAAAACTGCTTCCGTGAATTATCCCCCTTTAAATGCTGTTCCCCTTCCCGATGCTGTCCGGGGAGATAAGGCAGATAAATGGGCTTTTGTTACGCTAGAATTGTCTTCTTTTAATGATTTAAAAGATTGGGATATTAGCTTCGGAGAAAATTTGCCTATACTAGGGATGGGATTAGATGAGAATCTAAAAGTACCCGGTTTAGTTATTTTTTCTCCCCGCGCTTTACCCCTTGCTGGTTGGATGTCAGGGTTAGAAATGGCGTATTTAAAGTTAGAAACTGGTTCCCGTCCCGTGCTACGTTTAGAAACGGGTGCTAGTGATAGCTGGATTCTCGTCAACGTCACTAATACCGAGACTTTAAAGGAAGCCAAAAACTTTGAAGAAGCTAAACAAAAAGCCAATAATCTGCATTTTTTAGCCATTCAATCTAACCCTGAATCGGAATCCTTCGCTGGTTTTTGGCTATTACAAGAAGGCTCTCAAGAGTAAAGTTTAGTAAAGGTGGTTTTTCAATCCACCCCCACAGAATTAAATTAAAAACATTGTCCAGTCCAACTACCGTGTAACCCGTAGGGAATATGATGTTTAAGATGGATAACTGCTAGGGAATTAGTGATATCTTTAGCATCTAAGATTACCCCATTCGATCGATGATTGGCCGCATCGTAAGTGACTACCAATAACCAACCATCATCTTCAGCAATTCCATCGGGTTTAGGCACAAAAATTGGCTCACCCGCAAATCCCTGGGGAGCAAAAGAATGTAACTGTTTTTCTCCCGTTAATAGGTCTAGTTTTAGGATTGCTTGCAAAGGAGCATTACCGGTGGCATGATGAGCGGCAGCCATGTATAAATAACGGTAATCTCGACCAACTTTTGCCGGATTGATGCTGGGAAACTCACAACAATGCTCTAGAATACATTCTCTTGTAACGGTATTTTCTGATAAATTTAGTGTAAATCGCCACAGATGTCCGGGCGCTAAACTATCAAAATCTACCGATTGAAAACTGCTATTTGAATCCAGTTGTGGTAAGGATTGATAGCAAATAGAATCAATATAAATTTTCTCGCCCCCTTCGACGTGGCTCATGGCAAGTTGTTCAAAAGCATTGCTATGATGGAAGACAAAACCTGATGGAGTTTCTAAAACTTTTACTTCCCTTTTATTAGGATCCCGGGAGATAATAATAATCTTAGTTAACTTGTCCGGTTGATTGATGAGACATTCTCCCGCACCTTTTAACCCAAAAAGAAAGGGAAAAGGATTATAACTAACCGGGTTTTGGAAAAAGATAGCGTAGTGGGGAGTAATAACAAAATCGTGGATAAAACAAAAGCCCGGTACACTGTGGGTATGACGACGTAATAACTTACCCGTGGGACTAATTTCATAGAGAGTAATGGCACTGGACAAACCCGTTTTAATGGCAAAATTTACCAGACAAGGTTGATGATTATCGAAAATACAAGCGGGATCAATGCGAGGATGAGCGGCAAAAGCATCGCCTTTTTCTAAGATACCATCGAGATAGTCTAAACCAATAGTATCAAGGGTTTTAGCATCGAGACGATGGGGTTCGGCCGCTTCCCAAAGTGCCAGTAATTTATCGCCCCAGTAGATAACATTAGTATTAGCAATATTTTTCAGACGCAAATCAAAAGCATTGCCGAAAATTCCCCCCGGTTTTTTCGTGCCAAAAACACCGCGATAAAGTGGTTTTCCCGCTTTCTGTTCCTGGAGATAACCCTGGGTTTTAACAAAACGGTTACGATAATGTACGCGCCCATGGTTGAAGCTAATCGCGCTGATCATACCATCCCCATCGAAGGGATGTGCGATCGCAGTGCCAGCGATATCGAGTAAACCGGGGCCGTTTTTAAAGACTGTACCCTGTAAATCGGGGGGAATTTGCCCCTCGATGTCTTCTACCTCGTAATCGTACTCGTTGGGTTGGGATTGATAGCCTTTTTGCCAATCCTGACGATTATAGGATTTTTCGCCAATTGTCGGAGTTAGTACCATAGTAGTTTTAGATTTATATTTACTTTTCTTAACATAACTTAAAACTACCAGAGCTAAAAAGAAGGGGGTGGCTCATCATTTATTCACCCCCTCCTTGTCGTCTTGTTATTTAACAAACAACATTTCTTGATAGGTGGGTAGGGGCCAGAAATTGTCGGCCACTTCCCCTTCCAGCGTGTCAGCATATTCGCGCACCTTATCCATCAAGGGACGGATTGTTTGAGCAGAATACTGCATATGTTCCTCGATCGAGTCAAAATCGTGTTTAGCCATGGCCTCACTCAGTTTGGCAACGCTATCCATCATTAATTTAACCAGATTCGAGACCGTTTGGGCGCTTTCCTTATTCATCTCGATGCCGATCGCCGCCGCATTAGCGATCGCCGATGACAATTCCGACAAGTAGCGAACAGCAGCGGGATAAATGATCGTTTTAGCCATACTTACCACCAGTTTCGCCTCCACCTCGATGGCCAGCAAATACTGTTCCGCATAGACATCAAAACGGCTTTCCAGTTCAATGGGAGTAAGCACACCCATGCGGGTAAACAGTTCTTCGATATAATCGGCTTTCAGCACGGGTAAAGCATCGGCAGTGGTGCGGAGATTAGCCAAACCGCGCTCTTCTACCGCCATTTTGTGCCATTCCGGGGAATATCCGTTACCTCCGAAGATCACATTTCTGTGTTTGTCCATGATCTCCTTGAGAACACCCTCGGCGGCAGTATTGAGGTCTTCCCCGGCTTTCATCCGGCTTTCTAGGTTATCCGCCACCCAAGTCAGGGAATCGGCTAGAATCGTGTTCATCGCCACCAGCGGACCGGAAACTGACTGATTAGAACCCACGGCGCGGAATTCAAAGCGATTGCCCGTAAAAGCAAAAGGAGAGGTACGATTGCGATCGCCAGGATCCTTGGGGAATACCGGCAGGGTATCGACACCCAGATCCATCAACCCCGGAGCATCAGAACCCTCAATTCGGCCTTGGCTAATTTGGTCGAATACCTTTTCTAACTGGCTGCCCAAATATACCGAAATAATGGCGGGAGGGGCTTCATTTGCCCCCAAACGGTGATCATTGCTGGCGGTAGCCACCACTGCCCGTAAAAGCGGCCCGTACTTGTGAACACCACGAATCACAGCCCCACAGAATAACAAAAACTGCATATTAGCGTGGGGAGTATCGCCCGGATCCAACAGATTGCCCTGGGTGGCGTTGCCGACGGACCAGTTAACGTGTTTTCCCGAACCATTAATTCCCGCAAAGGGTTTTTCGTGTAGTAGGCAGACAAAACCGTGTTTTTTAGCCGTACTTTTCAGCAAGGTCATAATTAACTGCTGATGGTCACTGGCCACGTTAGCAGCCTCGAAAAAGGGCGCAATCTCGAACTGTCCGGGGGCGACTTCGTTATGGCGGGTTTTAGCTGGAATGCCGAGGCGATACATTCTTTCCTCTACTTCCTGCATAAACACCTGAACCCGTTCGGGAATCGCGCCAAAATAATGATCGTCGAACTGTTGACCCTTAGCGGCGGGTTTACCAAATAGGGTGCGACCGGTGAGCAGTAAATCGGGGCGACTATGGGCAAAATGAGCATCGACTAGGAAATATTCCTGTTCAGCACCGCAGCTGGAGTTAACGGGGGCGACTTCCGTATGTCCTAAGAGCTTAAGCACCCTGGTGGCGGCTTTACTCATCGACGAAATCGAGCGTAAAAGCGGCGTTTTTTTGTCGAGGGCCTCTCCTGTCCAAGAGATGAAAACCGTGGGAATACACAGGGTTACACCATTATCGGTCTCCATGACGTAGGCGGGACTGGTGACATCCCAAGCGGTGTAACCCCGCGCTTCAAAGGTGGAGCGAAGTCCGCCGTTAGGAAAGGAAGACCCGTCCGGTTCTCCCTGTACTAAGACTTTGCCCGTAAATTCCGTGATCACCGAGCCGTCGCTCTGCACGGAAATAAAGCCGTCGTGTTTTTCGGCGGTGGCGTTGGTCATCGGATAGAAGACGTGGGCATAGTACAGCGCCCCTTTGGACGTGGCCCAATCCTTCATCGCTGCCGCTACCGTACCAGCGATGGAAACGTCTAATTTTCCCCCAGTTAAAATCGTGTTTTTGACTGATTTGAATACGTCTTTGGGAAGACTGGCCTGCATTTTGCTCAGGGTAAAGACATCGGTTGCCCAGAGGGCCTCTAAACGCTGAGGAATTTTGCTAGGTAGGGGTTTACGGTCTGTGACTTGAGAGATAGCTTGAACACGGGTTCCATAACTCATAAGTATTTTTCCTATTTTGCTGTGTCGTGGATAAAGGGTTACTTTACTTAGGCGATGACAAGTTTCCTACTGATTTTGATGTTGAATTCCGGTCAGAGGCTATTCTCCGCTTAATAATTTTGATCCCACGGCACAAGCTTCTGTGCGGTTTTTATCTGCTTGCGCCGGCCTCTTTTCCGATCAATTAGCAACACCAGCCTTAATCTTAAGAACAGATGATCGAGATATTTGTATCAAACATTACAAATATCCTAAACCCGATCTTCCCCAAGCGATCGCACTGATAAAACGGGTTTCTTTGAGAAACCCGTTTTCTGGAGATAAAACTCTATACATCTATGCAATCGATAAAAAAGCGATATTTGACAAAATCGGGGGGGGGGGTAGAATGCTGGTGGAATTTGCCCAAAATTGCCCATGAATTTTACAACTAACTTCAAATCTCTCTCTCTGGCTGGTGTTGTCCTCGCCAGCACAGTTAGCGCGATCGCTGGAATGACTGTCCTCCCCGCCAGCGCCGTCACCTTTACTGGAACTGGTACTGGTTTCAGCATCCCTGAAAACAACGCCACAGGTGCTTCCAGCACTATTACCATTCCCACCAGTTCCAACTTCTCGATCACCAACATCACCGTCACCCTCAATAACCTAACCCACTCCTGGTTAGGTGATTTGATCGCCAATCTCACCTACGTCCCAACCAACACGACAGTATCGCTGTTCAACCGGATCGGTCGGCCTACCAATACCTTGGGTGACTCCAGCAACTTCAACGGCAACTACAGCTTCAATGATGCCGTTACCGGCAACCTCTGGACGGTAGCTGCTTCTGGGGGTAGTGATTTTGTCATCCCCAGCGGCAACTACTTCCCCACCGGTGCGGGTAGTGGCACCCTTGTTCCCATGCTCACTTCCTTGGGTGGATCCCAGACCGCCGGCGACTGGCGGCTGAGGATTTCCGACAATGCGCCGGGTGATGCTGGCAGTCTTGGCAGTTGGACTCTGAATTTGGAGGGGACTCCCATTGCTCCCGTTTCTGTTCCCGAATCAAATTCTGTCTTAGGTTTGCTGGCCCTAGGCTTACTGGGAACGGCAGCGGCATTTAGGCGCCATTTGGACTGAGAAAACGGGTTTCTTTGAGAAGAAAACGGAAGAAAACTGATTTCTTTGAGAAACCCGTTTTCTGTTTAAGCGCCATTTGGACTGAGAAAACGGGTTTCTTTAAGAAGAAAACGGATTTCTTTGAGAAACCCGTTTTCTCAACTTTTGGAGATCGCTAGGGGTTGCTAACTCGCGCTAGACTAGATTAAAATAATTAATTAACTCCCAATCATTTGTTTAACCATGAGTCAAGCTGCTGCAATCAATACTAAACTAATTGATTCCCTTGCTCAAATTATCCTTTCCTTAACTGACGAAGAACAACAGCTTCTCCTACAAAAAATTCAGCATCCAGCCTTATCTGATGTCAATTGTCATCAAGGTTTTCCCTTTGATGTTCAAATTCCTAATACAGAAACGCTCGCCGCCATTGAAGAAGTAGAAAAACATCCTGAGCGTCTTAAGCGTTATACTAGCGTTGGGCAGATGTTCGAGGACTGGAACAAGGATACAGGGGAATGTTAACCCCACAGGAAAGCACCCGCTTTCGACGCGATTTGAGGCGGATGAAAAAACGGGGTAAAGACTTGGAAAAGTTAAAAACTGTGGTAGAACTACTGGTGCAAGAACAAATACTACCAGAGCGATACCGAGATCATAATCTCGTTGGAGATTGGTCGGGTTATGGTGAGTGCCATATCGAGCCAGATTGGTTGTTACTCTACAAGATTGAGCGAGATGAGGAAAGCTTAACACTCGTTCGGACTGGGACTCATTCGGATCTGTTTAAATAGTCTTCTAGAAAACGGGTTTCTCAAAGAAACCCGTTTTCTGGAGTCAATCTCTTGTGTCAATTAATTCGGGTACAAGTTCAGGTATAAAACCGGGTTCAGCTAAAGAACCGGTAACATGATGTTCAAAGACTTCTGCGGGGGGAAAAGTTTTCTTGACTTCTTGAGATTGCGGATCCGTAGAAGGTAGCCATTTAATTAGGGGTAAAGGTAGGAGAGTAGAGAGATTAGTAATCACTACCAATAACCAAAGGTTATCAAAATTGGTTTCGGTGACTCCCAACCAATGGGTTAATAAAGCGCCGATTTCTTGTGAAACTAATCCTGACATATTCCAGATAGACATTAATAAAGCGAATAGAGATGCTTCAATACCCACGGGACAAAGACGGGCCGATAAAATTAAGACGGGTAAAAAGGCAATTTGTCCCATGACGGTGAGGATGAGACTATCCCCCAAACTAAACCAATGATCGTCAATACCGAGCGCTCGATTAGTATGGGTAACTAAGATTAGGGTAGTCATCCCTAAAAGCGCAGAAATCACCGTACTCCAACCCAAAATTAACCGAAAGGAAATCGCTTTTAAAAACCGTTGATATACCCATATCCCCAGGATCGAGGCTAAACTGGTGACTAAGCGCACTCGTCCTAAAAATTCTGGTTCAAATCCTAACTCGTTGGTGGTGAAGTAGAAAAAGGCAGAATCGGCGCTAGGTGTAGCCTGCCAGAGAAAAATAAAGGCAGTGGGTAATAAAATTGATTTTTGTCTAACTGCTGACCATAATTGCCCGATTTGCTCCTTGACTTTCGGCGTGGATTGTGGTTCACCATTATTATTCTTGACTTTTTCCTCTGTAATTAAAAACGCCATGGCTGAGGCAATCAGGGGAAAAATAGCCGTGAGAGCAAAGACAGGACGAGTACCGAGGTGTGCCAGTAACCAACCACCTAGATAAGCCGTAATTAAGCCGCCTAGGGCCGATATTCCCCAAGTTAAGGACTGTAGAGAACCGGATTGAGTGAAGGACTCTCTGCGCGCCCTTTCTACTACCAAAGAATCGACGATGACATCACTAATGGTGACAGAAAGGGAACCAAGCAGGATCGCCGCCGTCGCTTGCCAAGCATTCTCCACCACAGTGGCTAGGGCCAACCAAGCTAAAACCCCGAGAATTCCCGATAAAATTAGGTAGGGCCGACGACGATAGCCGAAAATAGGCAAACCATCCGAAAGAAAGCCAAAAGCTGGTTTAATCACCCAAGGAATCGCCGCCACTCCGATTAATGCCCCCATCTGGGAGGGACTCAAGGCCAAATCGTCTTTTAAAAAGAAGCTAACCGCTAATCGGGAGAGTCCGAGAATGCCCTGCACGAAATAAACCCCTAAAATGCCAATTAATTCGGGATTAGGGTCATTTCCGAACAAGATAGTCTCTTTAAGGAATTTTTTCCCGCGATCGATGCCAAGGCGATTAATAAGCATGAAGTTTCATAAATATTTGTTACTGTATCTATGATAATGTAATGATTGATCGCTCGATCGGTGCGTTAGCTGTTAGGGTTTAACTGTTGAGCTTTAGGTTTTGGCGGTTGGGTATTGGGTTTTAGGGTTTTAGTTGAATTTCCCCTGCTCCCCACTTCCCTATTCCCCTATTTCCCCATTCCCCCTATTTCCCCACTTCCCTGTTACCTCAAAGTGATAACTTCTGTCCCTCACGAGTATGATTATTGCTATAGTGATATCATTTTTCAAAAGTGTTAGGTTTGGATCAGCAACAAACATTGAAAACTAACACATCCAATTGACAAGTTACATTTCCCTTTTATCTATGCCGTTATCTCGGAACCAGATTGAGAAGACAATAGAAGAAATCGATTACCTAGCTAATCCGTCAAGTGAGCGATATGGGCGATTACTCAACTGGCAAAATCCATTCGATCCGTTTTGGCATTATGGGATCGGTTTGTCAGAGCTGCACATCTTCGATACAGGTCGTGGATTATGTCCATTTGAAAAGAGAGAAGCAAAGCTTGTCGTTGACATTGACCACATCGCTTTTAAGCCGGATCAAACAGTTAAGCGACTCAAACACGCTCTCCATGTTTTTGCAGACTGGGAGTACACTTTGACTGGCTGGAATTGCGAACACCTTGGTCGATTAATTGCAACAGATCAACCGAGATGTTATCAAAGTAGTCCCATCTGGTGGTTATGCGACATGACTCCAGAAGGTGATCATAAGGTCGCGCGCCAAATTTTTCAGGATTACTTGAAGGCGGTTGAGCCTAGTCTTTCCAGGTGAGCCTCGTAGCGACTGTCTTGATTGTCAAGGGGTAATTCAAAAAAACTCAAGCAGTTGCCGTAAAACTCAAAATCTCAAGCCGGAAAAAAGCGCAGCAAAAGCTAAGCTGCTCAGGTTAAACCAAAGCAAGCG
>NZ_BJKP01000052.1 GCF_008974145.1 Microcystis aeruginosa NIES-4325
AAATAAGTAACCAAGAATTAGAAAACTATGAATATGTAAGGGTTAAAGTAGGGGTTAACTCTTATCATATCGTACCTGTCGCAGAAATTCCACTAGATTCTAGCGATAACTATGAGAGTAGTCATCTCCGTACCAAGACAGGTGAGATAATTCCCCGATATACCAAGAGATACCGAGAGAATTTCAAAATAAAACCTGACGGGTATTATTTCAAAAAGGATCCGATCCGCAATTGGGAGTTAAATGGTGGAGTTTTGGAACAAGTTCCTTTTTAACTAGAGTGATGATGGACTACCTAATCATTCTAAGCGTTATTCTGCTGGTTTTAGCTATCAGAACGATTACTATTCTCCTATTGTTAACTCATGGGTGTTTGACAATGGGAAGTTAGTCAACGTTGATAATTTAATCCATGTAGATTGCGATAATTTCATTAAAAACAGCAGCACGGCCTACGATACTGATGAGGTAACTAATGAGTAAATTTTATTTTGTTCGAGACTCGATCGGCCAATGTTGGGTTAATCTAGATCACGTTACTTTTATTAACTTAGAAAGTGACAAGTTAATCCTAAAAATGTCAAATAATTCTAGTATTTTTGTTGATGGTGAAGACGTGATCGCTTTGTCCCAAGTTCTTTGGAATGAAACCGTTAATTGGGATGAAGAATTCCGAGATGACAAGCGCTACAATCACGAGGATATTCCTAGCCTAGAGGAAGTAATGCAAAATGAGCCAAATTATGAACCGACTCTAGAAGAAATACACGAGGACTATCCTGATCTAAAACGTGACGACGACGACGACGACGATGATGACTTTCCCTGGATAGCATCTACAGGAATTCGTCTAGAAGAAAGTGAGTTTTAACCTAGTCGCGCCCTCTCGCCTAAAAAGCGAGAGGCCGGGGTTAGGATCCAAACCTGATCCTAGTCCGAGAGTGTCTTTTATTATGATTTCGAGCTTTAGCTTGTCCAATAATCGTAAGACTTCGAGGACTTTTAAGAATTTTGCCTTTTAAAGTGAGATAGGGACTAAAAGGCCCTACGGGAGTATCGTAAGGCTAATTCTTTTTAAATCTAATTAACTCCCATTATAAACCATGAAAAGAATACTAGGGATAGACGTTAGTCGTAATTGGGCTATCGTGGTTTTGTTGTGCGAATTTCCGTCTGTTTCTCCCTTGCAATACTCGAAAAATATTGGAGAACCAATTAAAGGATACTCGCGGATCAAAGGAAATACTCAACTTAATGAGATAGCTTACAAGTTAGAGTGTAATGCAGAAGCAATCGAGATTGTTAAATCCTTAGAAGTCGATGCTATCATCTTAGAACCTACGGGTTACTGGTATGCAAGCTTCTGGGTTAATTGTGCTAAGAAGTTAGGACTAGATATCTATTGGATATCTCATCAGCAAACTAAGATAAATCGTCAGCACTACTTTAAGACTAAGAACAAAGACGACTATCTTGACGCTTTAACTATTGCATTAACCTATTTCGACAAGTCAGGGTTAGACGATCTAGGTAATCCTCCGATCTTAAACAATTATGACCATGACTCAATCGATCTACTCCGCTTGACTTTTCACGAAAGAGAACAACTTGATAAGAATAAAAACTCTTTGATTAATCAACTTAGACAGCGATTATGTTGTGAGTTTCCCGAAATTGCTCAGAAAGACTTTGAATATATCGGGGTTAATGGGCATAACCCCACGTTAGGGCATATCGCCGGGTTAAAAAAAAACTCGCGTATTAAGGACACTGCCGGAACTGGAATTAAGGAATATAGTCGGTTATTAGCTTGTGACATTATTACTTATCAATCTAGAATCCTGGTCAAGGAACAAGAGTTAAGAGAAATACTAGGGTTAAGTCATTTTAAGCCCTATTGCCAGGTATTTGACCAATTTCTTTTCGGGACTGTTACTCAAAGTTTATTACTTCTACACTGTTATCCTATCGAAAGATTCTTAGTCAACGGTAAACGCTATTTTAGAAGTAATCACGATATCAGTCTGAGAAAGTTTCAGGCTTATCTAGGGTTAAGCTACTCCTATCAAATTTCAGGGGATACATCAGCTAAGCAGAACAAAGTCAAAAAGTCTTGGAAGGGTTCCGACTTGGTACGTTCTCACTTGTATGCTCATGCAATGGTGACTATTTGCCCGAATAAACCCGCTAAAACGGAGATTATCGCTAAACTTAAGAACTCTTGGTTAAATCCTAGAAGTCACTCCTATTTTACTCAAAACGAGAAAACCGGGCAAAAAACCAAAGTCACCCAAGAGCTACCAAGTTTTAAAGCACTAGGCAAAGATGGACTTTGCCGTTTACTGTTTTACGAGACTAGGCTTTTGTATCGACTTTTAACGGGTAATTTAGTAAAGTGATTATTGCCTTTGATAAAATGTCGTTAAGGATACAATTTAGCAGAAACTAATCTGGATATTTTGATACAGAATGTAAAATTTTTTACGAGAGGACATCATGGCCACTACCACCCCTGTGATTGTTAGTGAAGGTTTACGCAAAAGTTACGGCTCTTTAGAGGTACTTAAAGGAGTTACAGGCACTCTTTATCAAGGGGATGTGGTATCGGTAATCGGTCCCTCTGGCTGCGGCAAAAGTACCTTTTTACGCTGTCTCAATCGTTTGGAAACAATTAACGGCGGCCGCTTGGAGGTGATGGGAATTGACATCTCTTCCCCGAAGTTAAATCAATCAGTCCTCCGCAAGTTACGCAGCCGGGTAAGTATGGTGTTTCAACACTTTAATCTTTTTCCCCATCTCACCGTTTTACAAAACTTGATGTTGGCCCCCAAGCAAGTGTTACACCACTCGGAAAATGAGGCTAAAGATACCGCAATTCATTATCTGGAAAAGGTGGGATTAGCCCCAAAAGCCGATGTTTATCCCGACCAATTATCGGGAGGACAAAAACAACGGGTGGCGATCGCTCGCAGTCTCTGCATGAAACCAGAGGTGATTTTATTTGATGAACCCACTTCGTCCCTGGATCCGGAATTAGTCGGGGAAGTGTTAAACGTTATGCGTCAATTGGCCGATGACGGTATGACTATGGTGGTCGTCACCCACGAAATGCAGTTCGCCAAGGAGGTCTCTAACAAGGTTTTGTTCTTTAATCAAGGTGTCATCGAAGAAGCAGGCGATCCCGACACCTTCTTTAATCATCCCCACAGCGAGCGCCTACAAGCTTTTTTAAGTCGCATCAATAGTAATTAGGGTTGGCTGAATTCAGGAGACAGGAGGTAGGAGACAGTATTCTCCCCACACCCCACACCCCCACCTCCCCATCACCCCACTTTCCCAACAATTGTAAAGAAATATTACAATTATGCCGTTATAACAGCTTACCATCTTGACAGGGAGGGAAGACAGTGGTTATAGTAAGGACACATACCCGGGTAAACCAATTTAGTGATATGCAAGACAAGCAAAAAGTCACACTGTACCTTCCCCCTGGAGTCCATCGTCAACTAAAGATAAAAGCTGCGATCGATGAAGAATCGATGTCAGGGCTGGTGGAAAAAGCGATCGCTTTTTACCTAAAATACCCCGAAAAGGTAGAAGAAATTGAAGCCGCCGCCTATGGCAAAACCTATCAGGTTCATGTCTGTCCCGAGTGTGATGCCGCGTTAGTAATGAAAGAAGATCGGCTAAGGTCGATCAAACACCAGCCCGCAATAGTGGGCGACGAGTTCCCGATCGAAGTTCCCGAACCCGTTGGCGCTCAAGGAATCACAGAGGGAGAAGCGGCCTTAGTTCCCTGCTAAACTCTCAGTAGCCGAACAAGGCATCTACAGCCATCAGCCGCCCAAGGTCAAAACCGTTACCACAAATAGGGTCGATGTTATGAAAGAAGAGCTAGAAATTCTCGTCAAGGCTCAGTATCCCCTGATTTACCTCGTCACCTCCGAGGAGGAAAGGGCGGAAGAAGCCATCAGCAAAATAGCCCAACTAAATACACAACATCGACGGGTGTTTGTCTGGACTGTCACCCACGGCATGATCGAACTGGGTCAACCGCGCCAAACCAGTCAACATAATACCGTGTCGCCAGAAGCGGCGATCGAATGGGTAGTGCGTCAACGGGAAGCGGGCATCTACATTTTCAAAGACCTGCATCCGTTCATCACTTCTGCTCCGGTCACTCGCTGGTTAAGAGATGCGATCGCCAGCTTTAAAGGAACCGAAAAAATCATAATTCTAATGTCTCCCCTGCAAGAAGTCCCCATAGAACTAGAGAAAGACGTAGTAGTTCTAGATTTTCCCCTGCCGGACATGGGAGAGTTAGATACAGTTCTCTCGCAGCACCTGGGCAAAAATCAAAATCGTCGTACCACCACAGAGGTCCGGGAAAAACTCCTGAAAGCAGCTTTGGGTTTAACCAAAGATGAAGCTGAAAAAGTTTACCGCAAAGCCCATGTAAAAGCGAACAAACTTACGGAAGACGAGGTAGAAATCGTCCTTTCCGAGAAAAAACAACTGATTCGCCGCAACGGAATTTTAGAATACGTTGAAGAAGACGAGACCATCAACGCCGTCGGCGGTCTGGAAGAATTAAAAAAATGGTTAAAACAGCGCTCGAACGCCTTTACGGAAAGAGCCAGAGGTTACGGACTCCCCCAACCGAAAGGGATGCTAATTTTAGGAGTACCGGGCTGTGGTAAGTCCTTAATCGCTAAAACCACCTCGCGCCTCTGGAGTTTACCGCTCCTGCGCTTAGATATGGGAAGGGTTTACGATGGTTCCATGGTGGGACGGTCTGAGGCTAACCTGCGTAATGCCTTAAAAACTGCCGAATCCATCTCCCCGGCGATTCTGTTCATCGATGAATTAGATAAAGCTTTTGCCGGTGGTACAGGGTCCGCCGATTCCGATGGGGGAACCTCTAGCCGCATCTTCGGCTCCTTCCTGACCTGGATGCAGGAAAAAACCTCGCCCGTCTTCGTTATGGCCACAGCTAACCGGATTGAACGGCTACCGGGGGAATTTCTCCGCAAGGGGCGCTTCGATGAAATCTTCTTTGTGGATTTGCCCAATTCCGAAGAAAGACAAGATATCTTTAATATTCACCTGACTAAACGACGCTCCGACATTTCTCGCTTCGATTTGGAGCAGTTAGCCAAGGTATCCGATGGGTTTTCCGGTGCGGAAATAGAACAGGCGCTGATTGCCGCCATGTATGAGGCCTTCGCCCAAGATCGCGAATTCACGCAATTGGACATTATTGCGGCGATTAAGGCGACTCTGCCCCTATCTCGCACCATGACCGAACAGGTAACTGCCCTGCGTGATTGGGCCAGACAACGCGCCCGACCTGCTTCGGCCTCCGTCGCTGAGTACCAGCGATTGGAGTTCTAACAGACTTTCGCCCGCTCCCAACGGGATGAAAGGCTAGTTCTCAGGGACTAGCAATGCCTCGAAAAGCCGCTTGGCGGCACTCTTTAACTCTCAATCTGTTGTTGTTAATTCTTATCTACAAAGAGGAAATTCCAATGTCTCATTTCAGCACTCTCCGGACAAAAATCACCGATGCCGAAATCCTCAAAGCTTCTCTCCGCGACCTCGGCATTAGCGTTAAAACCGAAGCTGATGTTCGTGGTTACAACGGTCAACGGGTTCGCTCCGACATCGTTGCTGTTCTCGATGGCGAATATGATCTCGGTTGGTCTCGCAATACCGACGGCAGTTTCGATTTAATCGCTGACCTCTGGGGTGTGGCCAAAAAACACAATCAAACCGAATTGATCAACTCGATCAACCAAAAATACGCTGTGAACAAAACCCTATCCGAAGTGAAACAGCGCGGTCTGCAAAACGCTAACGTTAAGCTAGTCGTTCAAAGCTAAGATTTACAGCGCGTTCCCAAGCCTAGGGGTTGACCAGTTCGGTTAACCCTTTTTTCTGTCTCTGGGCTATGTTAAGAATAGTAAAATTAACTTGACAAAAATGCTCCGACCCGAAGAAAGAACTAAACTCGATCCGACCAAAGACAGCGATTTTTATGCTTTTCCCCGCTTTGTCACCCACGTGGATGAGGGTTTTATCGATCAATTAACTGCTCTCTACCGAGAGATATTATCGCCGAATACGCGCATTTTAGACCTGATGAGCAGCTGGGTGTCCCATTTACCGGAGGAGATGGAATTCGAGCATATCGAAGGTCACGGGATGAATGGGGAGGAGTTAGCCAAAAATCCCCGCTTGCATAGTTATTTTGTCCAAGACCTCAATGCACAGCTAAAATTGCCCCTAGAGGATAGTTCTTTTGACGCGGTGTTAATCACGGTGTCGGTGCAGTATTTGCAGTATCCAGAGGCGATTTTTGCGGAACTTTATCGCATTTTAAAGCCTAATGGTCTGGTGGTGGTCAGTTTTTCCAATCGTATGTTTTACCAAAAAGCGATCGCTGCTTGGCGCGATAATAGCGATTTAGGCCGGGTAGCGTTAGTGAAATCCTATTTTAAATCGGTGGCGGGATTTAGGGAAGTACAGGCGATCGTTCGTCCTGCTACTACCCCCAGTTTCCTGCAAATGTTAGGAATTATGGCCGCCGATCCCTTCTATGCAGTGATAGGGAAAAAAGAATCATCTCTAGGATTATAATCACCGTTAACACTACTAGGGTTATTCCTAATAATTATTAGGTGCGTTCCCCCTCGTCGATTAGTTGCTTAGTCGCATTTGCAGCAGGGAACGTACCCGACAAAATCATTAAGTTCTCCCCGTTGCAAGTCGTTAAATTCCGCCTAACAACCCTCAACGTTGAGGAGGAATTTGCCACTTTAACTCCTCAATTAGTGATGGGAGCTGCGATTGAACCACATCCCAAACGATGTTGATGTTGACATCATCATACTCATGTACCAACCGATTTCGCATTCCCTTGATTTCTTGCCAAGCAATGTTCGGCAAGTTCTGTCTGGTTGTTTGGGAAACTCGTCCGGCGGACACTGAGCTTTTACATTGAGCTTTTACATTGAGCTTGTCGAAATGTGTCGAAGTGTCGCTCACGGTAATGGTCATGGTATTGTTACTCCCAAGGTTTCAAGTTGCCGATCTCAAAAACGTGGCCGATAGCTGATAACTGAAAGCTCCTTAAATATCTAACCTTTGGTAGATGCTATTAAGATGATTCAAGTGCTGCTGGGGATCAAAGCAACTTTCGATCTCGTCGGGGGATAAAATAGCGGTAACTCGTTCATCTTGACTGATAAAAGCTTTAAAATTGCCGTTATCGGTGTTCCAAGCACTATGGGCGTTTTCTTGGACGATTTTATAGGCAGATTCCCGGCTAATTCCCTTACTCACCAAAGTTAAAAGAACTCTTTGACTGAAAATTACGCCGCCGTAAACATTCATATTTCGCTTCATGTTTTCGGGATACACCAGCAGATTTTTGACTAAATCGGTGATTTCCTTGATCATAAAGTGGGTCAAAATGCAGACATCCGGCAGCATTACCCGTTCTACGGAACTATGGGAAATATCTCTTTCGTGCCAGAGGGCGATATTTTCTAAGGCGGAAACGCTATGACTACGGATAATTCTCGCCATTCCCGTTAAGCGTTCTGAACGGATGGGATTACGTTTATGGGGCATAGCGGAGGAGCCTTTTTGTCCTTTGGAAAAGTATTCTTCCACTTCTAGGACATCGGTTCTTTGCAGATTGCGAATCTCCACGGCAAAACGTTCGATCGAAGCCGCTAATAAGGCTAATTGTTGCACATAATCGGCGTGTCGATCGCGCGAGATCACTTGAGTGGAAGCGGTATCCGGTTCTAATCCTAACTTCTGACAGGTTAACGCCTCAATTTTGGGGTCAATATTGGCATAGGTTCCCACTGCACCGGATATTTTACCGATGGCGATGTCTTGACGCAAGCGAATTAAACGATCGCGTCCCCGTAGCACTTCCGCTAACCATCCCGCTAGTTTAAAGCCAAAGGTGATCGGTTCGGCGTGAATGCCGTGGGAACGTCCTACCATGACTGTATAACGGTGTTCTTGGGCGCGATAGCGCAGGGCTTGAATAAAATCTTCTAATTGTTCTAAAATCAGGTTTAAACTGGCGACTAATTGTAAGGATAAAGCAGTATCTAGTACATCAGAACTGGTTAAGCCCAAATGAATATAACGTCCCGGCTCACCCACATATTCGTTAACATTTGTTAAAAAGGCGATGACATCGTGGCGCACTTCTGCCTCTATTTCTAAAATGCGATCGGGATCAAAATTAGCCTTTGCCTTAATTTCTTCTACTGCATCTGCGGGAATATAGCCTAATTCTGCCTGCGCTTCACAGACGGCTATCTCTACCTCTAGCCATGTTTGATATTTATATCTATCCGTCCACAAATTCCCCATTGCGGGGAGAGTATAACGCTCGATCACTATTAATTCTTCCAAGACAACCTTTTAATTGTATCGGATCGGGGCAAGTCTGGGAATAGGCAAGGGGCAGCGGCAGCAATTCTCAGTTTTAGACACAGCAAGCCTTTTAGGGATTTAAAGAACATTTTAAAGGGGGATTTTTGGGGCAACTTTGGGTGTACTATCACGTCAAAAGCCTGAAGACTCGTCAAATGAAATTCGCCATCCCATTGAATTTTACCCCGTATGATGCGAACTAACTCCCAAAAGCCTTGCTACAGGGCACATTTAGAATTGCTGACACAGTGTTTTTTTGTTGCGGTTAATCATCCGAATCTGATATTATAGTCATTTCAATTAAGATTGACAATATCAATGCCATAGTTCATAAGGGTTTAACTGGTCTAGAGTGTATCAGACTTATCTGAAATGACTATACTTAGCCCGAACTGGGGTTCTTCTAGCTGTTGGAGCTTGCTCTGGCGCAGGCCTTCTCCCACTAACTATCGCTAATGATTAGACAAACTCGGTTTTCAGCAAGCGGTTTCGAGACAGCGAACCCGTGATTTTCCCGGTCGATCATTGATCGAGCCTCCACAGGCCTTTTTTTGGAGTTGATCGAACCATGTTGCAAGGATGGATTCAAATCGCGCTCACGATCCTGATAATCGTGGCAATCACCCCCTTTTTCGGGGGGTATATGGCGAGGGTTTTCATGGAACAGAGAACCCTACTCGACCCACTGTGCGATCGAGCCGAGAATCTTCTTTACAGCTTCGTCGGAGTGAAAGGAAAAGAGAATATGACCGGCTGGCAGTACGCCCGCGCCGTTCTCTACAGTAACGCGGTAATAGCAGTTCTGGTTTTTTCCCTGATTGCGGGACAAGGAGTCCTTCCCCTCAACCCGACCGGAATCCCCGCCCCCACTTGGGACACCACGCTACATACGACGATTTCCTTTATCACCAACACCGACCAACAGCATTATTCCGGAGAAACCACCCTCAGCTACGGGAGTCAGAGCTGGGGACTCGGCTACCAGATGTTCACCTCGGCCGGAACCGGTCTAGCGGTGGGGATCGCCTTTATTCGGGGACTGACGGGGCGACCGTTGGGCAATTTCTACGTCGATCTGATCCGAGCGATCACCCGTATCCTCTTACCGATCTCGATCGTGGGGGCAATTGCCCTGATCATCGCCGGAGTTCCGGAAACCCTCGCCGGCCCGGCGATCTTGCCGACGCTAGAAAACCCCAACCTGAGTCAGGCGATCGCCCGCGGTCCAGTGGCCCACTTCGAGATTATTAAGGAATTGGGAGAAAACGGCGGCGGCTTTTTTGCCAGCAACTCGGCCCACCCCTTGGAAAACCCGAACGGATTCGTCAATCTGGTACAGTTGGTGGCGATTCTCTCGATTCCCACCTCCCTGATCTATACCTACGGGGTTTTCGCCGATAATCTCAAGCAAGCTCGGTTAATCTATCTAATTCCCCTCGGTATCTTCATCGGCTTTACGATCATCACAGCGATCGGAGAATATAACGGCAACCAGGCGGTTAACTCCCTGCTAGGGGTTGATCGAGCGGTTAACTTCGAGGGGAAAGAAGTACGCTTCGGTTGGGCGCAATCGGCCCTGTACGCGGTAACTACCACGGCCACCATGTGCGGTGCGGTGATCGCCATGCACGATTCCTTGATGCCGAACGGCGGCTTTGCCACCCTCTCGAATCTGTTCCTGCAAATCGTTTTTGGAGGCCAGGGAACCGGCACCGCCTACCTGTTCGCCTATCTAATCCTCGCGGTATTCGTCACCGGGCTAATGGTGGGAAGAACCCCAGAATTCCTCGGGCGCAAAATTGAGAAACGGGAAGTGGTATTAGCCAGTTTTTTAATTCTGCTGGTTCACCCGATTGCCATCCTCATCCCCGGAGCGATCGCCCTTGCTATCCCTGATTTTCAAGGCATCAGTAACCCCGGCTTTCACGGATTATCTCAAGTTATCTACGAGTACGCTTCCGCCGCTGCCAATAACGGGTCGGGATTCGAGGGACTGGCGGACTCCCAACCCGCACCGCTTGCGATCGCATCTGGGGCAAAACCGACGATGACCGCTCTCTGGTGGAATCTGAGCACCTCCTTTAGTTTACTTGCCGGACGGTATATTCCGATCGCTGCCCTGCTCTTGTTAGCCGATGGGATGTCCCGCAAACAACCGGTTCCCGCCACCACCGGAACCCTCCGCACCGATACCGGACTCTTTACCGGCGTGACGGCGGGGGTGATTTTAATTCTCGGTGCGCTCACTTTCTTGCCGATATTGGCTCTCGGGCCGATCGCGGAAGCCTTTCAAATCACCCGGATGATCGGCTAGGAGTTTAGATAATTTATGAGAACGAACAAAGGAAATTCTAAGTCCCCCCGACCGTTGCGAGTGCCGAGAGGTCGCCGGGACGACCGCCGCCACACCCCCAAGGTAAACCGGACCGGTCTCTATCAAAGCGCGATCCGGCAGTCCTTCCTCAAACTCGACCCGCGCATCGCCGTGCGTAACCCGGTCCTGTTCGTGGTCTGGTTAGGAACGATCGTCACGGCCTTAGTCACGATCAACCCGAATCTATTCGGCACAATCGCCGCAGACAGCGGACAACAACGGCTACTTAACGGCATCATCACCCTGATCCTCTTCTCCACGGTGCTGTTCGCCAACTTCGCCGAGGCGGTCGCCGAGGGACGGGGAAAAGCCCAGGCCGATGCCCTACGCTCCACCCGCAGCGACACGACTGCCAGAAAAATCCTGGCCGACGGCTCGATCGAGTCGGTCAGTTCCACGGCCTTGGGTCGGGGCGATCGGGTAAAACTGGTGGCCGGGGACGTGATTCCCGCCGATGGGGAAGTGATCGAGGGAATCGGTTCGGTGGATGAATCGGCGATCACCGGAGAATCGGCCCCGGTCCTCAAACAACCCGGCACCGACATCGCCAGTTCCGTCACCGGTGGTACGCGGCTTCTCTCGGACGAGTTGACAGTGCGGATCACCCAAGACCCCGGCCAGGGTTTTATCGATCGCATGATCTCCCTTGTGGAAGGGGCCGAGCGCACGAAAACCCCCAACGAGATCGCCCTGACGGTACTTCTGGCCGTGTTAACCCAAGTCTTTCTAATTGTCGTGGCCACGATTCCGCCGATCGGGAACTATATCGCCGGTTTCCTGGAAACGAGCCTCGGGCCGGCGGTTGCGGATACCTTTCGGGCCGGTTCCAGTATCGCCATCTTGATCTCGCTCCTCGTCGCCCTCATTCCCACGACGATCGGCGGTTTATTGAGCGCGATCGGCATCGCCGGGATGGATCGTGTGGCTCAGTTTAACGTCATCGCCACCTCCGGGCGCGCGGTGGAAGCCTGCGGCGACGTGAATACCCTCCTTCTCGACAAAACGGGAACGATCACCCTCGGCAACCGACTGGCTGACGAATTTATCCCCGTGAACGGTCATAACCTCGAGGAATTAGCCCGCATCTGTCTAGCGGCCAGCCTTTTCGACGAAACCCCGGAAGGACGCTCGATCGTTGCCTTAGCCCGGAATTTGGGCGCGAACCTCGATATCGATGGCCAACCTGGCGAGGTAATCCCATTCTCGGCTCGTACCCGCATGAGCGGCACCGATAGGGACGGCGAGGAATACCGCAAGGGGGCCGTAGAAGCGATTAAAGGTTTCGTCCGTTCTAGGGGTGGTTCCGTTCCCGATACCCTCGATCAGGCCCAGGAAAGGGTTTCCCGTTTGGGGGGAACTCCCCTGGCCGTCTGTCGGGGTAACGATATCTACGGGGTGATCTATCTCAAAGATATAGTGAAACCGGGATTAAAAGAGCGTTTCGACCAATTACGGCGCATGGGGGTGAGAACGATCATGCTCACCGGCGACAACCAGATCACGGCCTCGGTGATCGCAGCGGAGGCAGGGGTGGATGATTTTATCGCCGAGGCTACCCCAGAAGATAAGATCGAGGTGATCCGTCGCGAGCAATCCCAGGGCAAGTTAGTTGCCATGACGGGGGACGGCACTAACGACGCACCGGCACTGGCCCAGGCTAATGTCGGTGTGGCGATGAACTCTGGAACCCAAGCGGCGAAGGAGGCGGCTAATATGGTGGATCTGGATTCTGACCCGACCAAGCTGATCGATTTAGTGACCATCGGCAAACAGTTATTAATTACCCGCGGCGCCCTGACCACGTTTTCGGTAGCTAACGATATTGCTAAGTATTTCGCCATTATCCCGACGATTTTCGCCGCCGCTGGGATCGGTGCTTTAAATATCATGGGTTTGAAAAGCGCTCAATCGGCGATCGTCTCAGCCCTGATCTACAATGCCCTGATTATCCCCGTTTTGATTCCCCTAGCACTTAAAGGCGTTCAATTTCGCCCGCTCACCGCTGACCAACTATTGCGGCGCAATATCCTCATCTACGGCGTGGGGGGCATGATTGCGCCGTTTATTGCCATTAAGATTATTGATGAGATAATTTCAGCGATCGGGTTGAGGTAATGGTAAAATCTGCAATATTTAAGCCTAGTTTATTCGGATTGAAGCACTCGAATCGGGATTTTACCCAAAAAGAAACATGGGGTAAAAATCAATTTAATTCCTCATTTCCAGCTTCTTTGTGCGCTTACTTAGATGGGAAAAGACCGAAAAATGTATATTTGAAACTTGATGAAAATTTAAAAATTCAACCGGCGGAGTTAAGTACAAAAGAGTTATACGGTCTAGCTCCCGATTCCGATAATTTATTTTATGCTTTCGAGAGTCAATTTAGAGGAGGGAGCAAAATGATCACAATCGATTTATTCGCTGGTTGTGGTGGTTTATCTTTAGGTTTCCAGAAAGCGGGGTTTACTATTGTGGCTGCATTTGATAATTGGATACCTGCTATAGATGTCTATAGAAATAACTTTAGTCATCCGATATTTAATGTCGATTTATCTAGAGAATCTAGCCAAGAAATATGGGAGCAAGTCAGTTTTGTCAGAACATAAATACTATTCAATAGCTAAAGACTGTTATTTAGGTAAGCACAGCGGTGTTTAAGCACTTGAGGGATATTTTCTTCATTCCACTGGGCTCCAGAAATTTT
>NZ_BJKP01000053.1 GCF_008974145.1 Microcystis aeruginosa NIES-4325
GATATCGAACATGATTTTAGTGCATTAAAGAGGGCAAGAATGTATGCTCCTGTGGGGACACCCCTTGATGAAATTATTCGTACTTATTGTGTCGCCTAGTGTCTCGTTCTTATTTGAAATAACTATAAATTTTAAAATCAAAGGTGTGGATTTAGTAGTTTTTAATCAAGGAATAATCAAATACACTCAATTAAAAACTAAAAAAGATACTCTTACTGGTAGCCAGAGTGATCGGAGTATCAATGAATTTAAAATACATCCTAACTCAGTTTTTGCCGCTGCTTTAGATATGGGCAATTCTTGGACAATTAGCAAAACCAAAGCTAAAGAGAATAATATTGAGCTATTAGCAGGGCAAGCTTTTTGGTCAATGTTGTACTTAGATTATGAAACTATCCTGAATAAGTTAAAGATGACAGTCAGGAAAATCGAAAAAGAACTTTATCAAGTTTAGCTACTTTGATGTATAATAGAGAGGTAGATAAGTTGCTAATTATTGGTTATGACTCAGGTAAATCTACAAAAAGCCGCTAATATTCTCGGTGTAACTACCGCAGAAATACTAACATGGCAAAAGAAAAAATTAATCAAAGGTCAGAAAATTAATCAAGTTGATTGGTTATTTGATATCGAGCAATTAACCAATCTTAAAAATAACCAATCCCCTGGAGAATTGATAATTTTACAAACTGTTGAGCCAACTAATTACACGGTTATCGAATTATTTGCTGGCTGTGGTGGTATGGCTTTAGGTTTAGAAAATGCGGGACTAAAAACCCAATTACTGGTGGAAATTAACCAAGATTGTGTTAATACTTTAAGACTCAATCGACCGCAATGGAATGTTATAAATCAAGACATAAAAAAGATTAAATTTTCTGATTTTAGAGACAAAATAGATATTGTAGCTGGAGGTTTTCCCTGCCAACCTTTTAGTTATGCTGGGTTAGGAAAAGGATTAGAAGATTTGAGAGGGAGCTTATTTTTTGAGTTTGCTCGTTGTTTACAGGAAGTGCAGCCTAAAATCGCTATGGCCGAAAATGTTCGAGGATTATTAAGCAATAAAAAAGGAGAAACCCTGCAATTAATGCTGGAAGCTTTACAGGAAATCGGTTATTATGCTGCTTATCAAGTTTTATCGGCTCAATTTCTCGATGTTCCTCAAAAAAGAGAAAGATTAATTATTATTGCTACCCGTCAAGATCTAAATATTAAACCCATTTTTCCCCAATATAGAAACTATACTATCTCTCTGAAAAAAGCTCTAGAGAATTGTCCAAGTTCTCCAGGAGTAGAATATAAAGAAAGAAAAAAAGAGATTATGTCCTTAGTTCCCGCAGGAGGAAATTGGCGGAATTTGCCGATGGATATTCAAAAAGAATATATGAAAAATAGTCTCAAAAATCACGGCGGACGGACAGGATATGCTAAAAGATTATCTTGGGATGAACCAGCTTTAACTATTACCTGTAGTCCGGCACAAACCCAAACAGAAAGATGCCATCCCCAAGAAACTCGTCCTTTGACCGTGAGAGAATATGCACGAGTGCAGTCCTTTCCCGATGATTGGCAATTTACCGGTAATTTAACCTCTCAATATCGACAGATTGGTAACGCGGTTCCCGTGAATATGGCCTATCATCTTGGTGGCTGTTTAATTAATATGTTGCAAGGGGATTATCTGGGGGAAACACAGCCAAAAACCGAACAGTTAAGCATTCCAGGGTTAGAAGTTAATTAATTTTGACTAAAAGTAAATAGTTTTTACCTAATCAGCAACAGCGGGAGAAAAATTAAGTAGCTAGATACAATTAATTAAACATATCTAACTACTTCTTGCATGAGTGCATGAGTTCCTATCCTCAGCCAGAAATTGATTTTGTCCGATTTTACTGTGCGGGGGGAATAACTTCTAACGGAATACTTTCAGTTTCTCCATCTTTAGATGGATTGACATCGGGACTTTTTTCTGCATCTGGAGTTTTTTCCAGCGCTTTGGTTTCCGGGGTGGGGGGATTTTCGGGGGGGACTTCTGGACTGGGGTTATTTTCCGGGATGGGGGTGAATTCCACTGGGGTTTCGCTTTCAGGAGACGGGGAAACTTCGGGGGAAGCTTCGCTATTGCGGGTAGTTTCCGCGGGAGTTGCTTCTATCTGGGGAGATTCTGGGGTAGTTGCGGGGGTAGTTGCGGGGGTGTCTTCGCTGGTTTTTTCTTCTTCCCGGGGACAGGCTGCCGATTCTAAACCGAGATGACATCGGACTTCCTCCCGTCCCAAAGACACGGCAATTCCCGAAACCGACATTAATAAAGCTAGAATGGGTAAGATATTCTTCATAAAATTAGACTTGATTCTACTCCTCGACATCACATTGTCTATTTTAGATAGGATCGAATTGATATTGAGAACCCTTTGGCCCCTCATTGCCGCGATTAGCGCGTACCAGGGGAACTTGGTTAAAAATGTTAAAATCGGTGGTGCTTCCCTGCAAGGTGATTCCTCGATTTAAAGTTTCGACTACAGTAGCACGGTCAGAACTTTTAGCGATCGCTTCTCCTAATACTTTCATGGTATCGTAGGCGGTAGCAGTACGCCAACTGACGCGACCGCGCCAACTTTTCAGCGCATCCTTGGCAAAAGGGTCCGTTGCTTGGAAACTCCAAGGTACTGCTAGAACTAATCCGTCGATGCTATCCGATCCTTGAATAAGTATATCGGGTGTATAAAGTTCATTTCCGCCTAATAAGAGCATTCCTGACGATTCTTGGGCAATAGCCACGGCTTGATCTATGCGATCGCCATCTTTACTCAAGGCCAAAAATACCACCCTAGCGCCGGCTTGTTTGGCCTGATCTATGGCGGTTTTAGCGTTAAAATTGGCTTTGGTGGTGTCTATTTCCTTAACTATCTTGCCTCCAGGTTTTTTTATCGCTTTAGCAAAGGAATCCTTTAATTTTTGACTATAGGGACTATCGGAATTATAAAAAAGAACCACTGAGGGAGAAGTCTCTTGTTTACTAGCATAATTAGCCAAAGTTTTGGCCACTGCTTCCAGATAACTACCTAAAACTTCCTGAGATTTATCCTTAAGGGGAATAGTTTTCAGGGTTGATTTTCCCGTTTGACTAACACTGGTAGTCAGGGGAGAGAGAATCGCTAATCCTTCTTTTTCGTAACTTTCAATCGCTTTTTGACTAAAAGGATCGATTCCGTGGCCCATAACTGCTAAAACTTGACCGGATTGAATCAGATCATCGGCTATCGCCTTTGATTGTAACCCACCGCCATCATTAGCGATGACTATTTCCAAAGGATTACCCGGATTAGAATTATTAAACTCCTCTTGATACTTTGCCACACCTCGGAGAATTTCCTTGGCGCTGTTGGGGTCGTTAGCGATGGGGACAACGACGGCTATAGTATTTTGATTACCTTTTTCTCTGGCTTTGGCGTTATTGTAATAGATTTTGCCCTCCGGATCGTTTGCTTGGGGAGTGGCTGCTAGTTGGTAAGATGCGATCGCATTTGCCCAATCTTCCTTTTTAAAGGCCGCTGCGCCTTTTTCTTTGTTAGGAGTGGAATTAAGCAGTATTTTCTCACCTTGGCTAAATAAATCGGGATTTTTAGCCCTATTACTCACAAAAGTTGCCTTGGGTTGCTTGTCTGGGGTTTCTTCCCCGACAACTTGGGGAGTATCGGGTTTGGGAATCAACATTTGCAATAGACTCCAACCCCCTAAACCTGCGGTTAAAGCGGTAATTATCAAAGCCAAGGGAAGTAACCAGTTAGATTTTTGACCGACTCTAGTTGTCCCCCCTGGAGAGACCACAACCGTGGTTTTAACCGTCGTTGTGACGGGATCCATCGCTTCCCTAGGCAGGCCACAGATAGGACAATCAGGAGTAGTATTTTCGCAGGGTTCATGACCTCCCGCAATCGCTTGCGGATAAGTTTTACCATCTTTAGGGATACCGTCACATTGCCAAGTAGTCATAATCAGTTATCAGTTATCAGTTATCAGTTATCAGTGGGTAAGTTAACAGTCATCAGATGTGAGTTTTTAAGTGTGCAGTATTAAATAGAAGTTTCCTACTGTCTTTTTACTGTTTACTGTTTACTGTTCACTGTTTACTGTTTGAGGACGTTGTCGTAAGCTTTGGAAATAGAGGCCACCGATAAGCAGTAAAAAGAGGATATAAGCAACAATTTGACTGATATAGAGGTTTTGACGATAACCAAACAGAGATTTAAGGAGGAGTCCGGGGAAAGTGCGATCGCTCAAAATTTGGGAACCGTCCCAAACTTGAAAACCGAGAAGACAGGAGGAGGGGAGAGAAGGACAGAAATGGCGATAAAAAGGGTCAATTTCACTTAAAAGACCGATTCCTGCGTCGATATGTTTCAAAACACCGATGAGTAATCCCGCAACGATTAAGAGTAGGAAAGTCCCCATAATTTGGAAAAAGAGACGGATATTAATTTTTACTCCCCCCGCAAATAGGAGAATTCCCAACAAAGTCGCCATACTTAATCCTGCCACTGCACCGAGGGTTTGTATCTGCCAATCTTTTTGGAATTGGGCCAGGATAAAGAGGACAGTTTCAAATCCCTCTCGCAAGACAGCGATAAAAACGAGCAGAAAAATCGCTTTTCCTGCCCCATTTTCCGATTTTAACCCCGATTTTACCGCACTTTCTACCTCAGATTTCAAAGATTTGGCCTGTTGAGTCATCCAAATTAACATCCAACTCAACATCAAAACGGCAATCAGTCCAAAAGTGGCGGCCAGTAATTCCTTAAGCATTGGTACGAACGGACTAGGAGAGGCATCCACTTGAAAAAGGATTCCCCCTAGCAAAATACCGACCAAAACACTAGCCACCACTCCCGCACCAATACCACGATACACCCATGAGTTAAGTTGTGATCGACCCGATTTTTGTAAACAAGCGAGGACAATTCCCACCACTAAAGCGGCCTCAAAACCTTCCCGGAGAGTGATAATAAAAGTGGGTAAAGCGGAACTAAGATTCATAAGCTAGTCGATAAACTCTAGCTTTGATCCTAGCTTAAGCAAAATCCCGCAGCATCTTGCGAATTTCCAGATTGTGTAATTCTTCTTGTCCGATCATACCGCGAGCGAATTCTTCTAGGTAGATACTGGCATCTTCGACGGTTTCTAGGAGTGCTTTGTACAAATCAAGGGATTTTTTCTCGTGATTGAGGCTCTCACTCAAGATTGCTTTGATATTATGTTCATAGCTTTCCTCGATGGGGGCAATTTTTAAGCTAGGATGACCTTCTAAACCAGTGAGAATTTCCCCGACTTGTTGCGCGTGGGTGAGGGACTCCGTGGCCTGAGTCTGGAAAAATTGGACGATGGGGATGCGATGGGGTCCTGTCACCATCAGGGAATAGTGGGTGTAACGGACAACTCCTGCTAGTTCAAATTCCATGATTTCGTTTAGTTGTTCGATGGTTTTGTCTCTGTCTAGTTCTCGCATAAGATTCTCAATAATTTGTATCTAATTGCAATTGTAGCTAATTGACTCCTGACTCCTGAATACTGATGGCTTAGATGTATAATTGATTTTTCTTGGGTATTGATCAGGGCGATCGAGTCAAAAGGATTTTAGCCGGGGGAATAGCAACTCAAGAGCTCATTAAAAGTTTCATTTTGCCTTAAACCATCGAAAACAAAGTTATTACGCACTAATTCGCCGCAAATATCCGGTTCTATGTCTAGAGCTTCCCGTAAACATTCGATCGCTTGTTGTTGTTGACCGAGGGCGGCATAACAGCAGGCGGCGTTATACCACGCATAGCGATCATCTCGATCGATTTTTAACGATTCTTCATAACAGGCGATCGCTTCTGGTAAACGCTGTAATTCCTGTAGGATCACACCCTGTTGATACCAGGACCAGTAATCTTGCGGTCGGATATCGAGGGCGGTACGATAATTAAATAAAGCCTCTTGGGGATTGCCCCAATCCCGGAAAGCGTCGCCGCGTCGATACCAAGCCCAATAATCCCGGGGTCGCGCCCCCAAGGCCAGATCATAGGAAGTAATAGCGCATTCGTAGTTTTTGAGCAATCGATAGGCCTCTCCTTGCCGGTAGGCGGCCCAATAGTCCCCCGGACTATGACCTAAGGCCCGTTGAAAACAAGCGATCGCTTTTTGGTAGTCCTTTAATTCCTGTAGATAAACACAACCTTGATCATACCAAGCCCAATAGTTATCCTCCTTTACCTGTGCGGCATTAGAGTAACTTGCAGCCGCTTCTTCATACATTCCCAAGTCTTCTAGTATCATACCCCTTTTGTACCATGCCCAATAATCGTCTGGATAATATTCTAAGGCTTTTTCGTAGCTGATTAAGGCTCCAAAATAGTCCATTCTTTCTCTTAAAATATTGCCTTGGTCATACCAGTCCCGATAGGTATCCGGACGACACTCGAGCGCTCGATAGACAGTGAGTAGATAGGTCATAGTTATTAATCTTTAACGGAGGCAGGAGTCAATAGTCAGGAGAATTAAGAATGAGCATTAATTAATTAAATGCTCTATTTAAACTAAGTTAGGGATAAGCTAAAACCCTAATTTTCTCGTTCGCTGTCAAACCTATTCTTTTGTGGAATGAGTAGGAAAATAGCCTTAACCAGAACTGAGGTTATTTAGGGATTTTATGCAATTTTATGTCTATTTTTCTCGTTTTTGCACTCTCAAAAATTAATTATGCAAGAACTCTACTGATTACTGTTTACCGATCACAGCAAAAAAGCTCTGGTGTTCTCTGATATAACCAAGAAACGGCGATCACAATTGATCGCCATTTCCCGTTATACTTTTAGAACAGATTCAGATCCGTTAAAGCGCCGAGACTGCTAGAGGAGACTAACTTGGCGAATTTGCCGAGAATTCCCGTTTTATAGCGTGGGGGGCGCGGTTGCCAATGGTTACGACGACGGGTTAATTCTTCCTCCGATACATTTAAACTCAAGAGACGCTGACGAGCATCAATAGTGATTTGATCCCCTTCCTCGACTAGGGCAATTGTACCACCCACCGCCGCTTCTGGAGCGACGTGACCGACCACCATGCCATAGGTTCCCCCGGAAAAACGACCATCTGTAATTAATCCCACGGAATCCCCTAAACCGGCGCCGATAATTGCCGAAGTAGGGGCCAACATTTCCCGCATACCCGGTCCGCCTACTGGTCCCTCGTAACGGACAACCACCACATCCCCGGCTTGAATTTTTCCGGCTAAAATTGCCTCTAAACAGGTTTCTTCCGACTCAAACACCCGCGCGGGTCCGGTGATGACCGGAGTTTTCACGCCGCTGATTTTGGCCACGGCTCCCTCCGTGGCCAGATTTCCTTTTAAAATGGCTAAATGACCCTCTTTATAGACAGGATTGCTAAAAGGACGGATAACATCTTGGCCTGAAGGCGGTTGGTCGGGAATATCGGCTAAAATCTCAGCGATAGTCTGACCGCTAATGGTGAGAGCATCCCCGTGTAGTAAACCATTAACCAGGAGAATTTTCATCACTTGGGGAATACCACCAGCCTTATGCAGATCCACGGTAACGTAACGACCGGAGGGTTTAAGATCGCAGATAACCGGTACACGCTGGCGGATGGTTTCAAAATCATCGATCGATAATTCTACCCCGATGGTGCGGGAAATGGCTAAAAGGTGCAGGACAGCGTTAGTGGAACCTCCCACCGCCATAATTACCGAAATGGCGTTTTCAAAGGCTTTACGGGTCAAAATTTGGCTAGGGAGAATCTGTTTTCTAACCGCCTCGACCAAAACCTTGGCCGATTCTTCGGTACTATCGGCTTTTTCCGCATCTTCGGCGGCCATGGTCGAGGAGTAGGGTAAACTCATCCCCATGGCTTCAAAAATGGAAGACATGGTATTAGCAGTAAACATTCCACCACAGGAACCTGCGCCGGGGCAAGCGTTGCGTTCAATTCCGATGAGGTCTTCTTCACTGATTTTACCGGCGCTATACTGTCCCACGGCTTCAAAGGAACTGACCACGGTTAAATCGCAATCTTTGTAGCGTCCCGGTTTAATTGTGCCACCATAGACGAAAATAGCGGGAATATTCATCCGGGCCATGGCAATCATTGCCCCTGGCATATTTTTGTCACAACCCCCGATAGCGAGGACTCCATCGAGACTTTGACCATTACAGACGGTTTCAATGGAATCGGCGATTACTTCCCTAGAAACGAGAGAATATTTCATCCCTTCTGTTCCCATGGAAATCCCGTCACTAATGGTGATAGTCCCGAAAAGTTGCGGCATTCCCCCCGCTAATCTGGTTCCTGCTTCGGCTCGCATTGCTAAATCATTAATTCCCATGTTACAGGGGGTAATGGTGCTAAATCCGTTAGCGATGCCGATGATTGGTTTGCTAAAGTCCTCATCGCCAAAACCTACCGCTCTTAACATGGCCCGATTCGGACTGCGTTGGGTACCTTGGGTAACAATGCGACTTCTGTAGTTATCTGCCATAACTTTATCTTTCTCCAATGGCGGCTGACGGGTGCGATCGCGGCTCAAGTTCTCCAATCGCACCTTTATTTCTATTTTCTGACTTTTGGCCGCTCTGAGCAGGTTTTAGGACAGTCCATCTCTAAAGAAAATATAAAACTGCGGGAGTAATCAGGGGACAGCTATCAGCCATCAGAAATCAACAGTCAGACTGTTCCCAGAAAAAGGGTTTCTCGAAGAAACCCTTTTTCTCTGTTTGGCTAGGTTAATTTATCAGTGTGAAATCAGCCGCTATCAGGGTAGGAACAGTCAACAAATTGGCAAATTCAGCACCACTTCCTAAGCCAGCAGCACTACCATTTTGATTGTAGTAGATACTGCCACTGCTGTTACTGTAAACGATAAATGCGCTGCTAGTGGCGACTAAATCATCGTCAGCGACGCTGGCAAATTCAGCCGCTTGACTGAAGCCATTGCCAATGACACTTTGTAAGGCAGTAAAGATGGCTTTACTTAATACTATTTTATCGCTGCCGGGGGTGAAATCGCTGATGGCATCGATGCCTAAATTACTACTATTGAAGATAAAATTATCGCTACCATTACCACCAGTGAGTAAATCATCACCAAAACCACCAATTAAGCTATCGTTTCCGTCTTGACCGGTTAATTGATCGTTGCCACCACCACCAGTTAGAGTATTATTAAGGCTATTCCCGGTTAGTCGGTCATTACCGCTATCGCTAATAATATTTTCGATGGTGTTATTTGCCGAAAAAGTCAATCTTAGATTATTGGTGACGACGGTTTGGACAGCAGTAGTCCCCAAGTTAACTCTTACTGCGGTATTTGTCCCAGTAAAGTCGAGGGTATCGATACCGCCGGTGGTAGTTTCTTGGATGGTATCGCTTCCTGATTGGGTTGAAGCATTGAAACAGTAAATATCGTTACCATTAGCACCAGCGAGGATATTGTTACCGCTATTTCCGGTGATTTTATTGTCACCAGCGTTACCCGTACCATTAATATTATTACTGCCAATTAGTCTGAGGTTTTCCACATTATTGGGTAAGGTTCGAGTAATTGCGCTTTGTAGGGTGTCAGTAATAATTACTTGTCCAATTGCTTCGTCGGGATTGATGGTAGCATTAACCGGATTTGATAGGGTTACTGTAAAAGCTTCATCAGGTTCATTGAGGTTATCATTGAGGATGGGAATGCTAATAGTAGCAGTGGAAGTATTAGGTGCAATGGTGAGGGTTCCTGTCTGGCTAGTGTAATCTACATTGGCGGTAGCGTTAATGGCTGTAGTGGTATAGTTGACGCTAATTGGTTGAGAATTGGGGTTATTGACAGTAACAGTGAGGATGGCATTACTATTTTGACCTTCCACCACGGTGATGTCGTTGATGGAGAGTTGGGAAAAGTCGTCATTATTAATTGTTCCCGTCACTGCGGTAGTTGTCCCAACTGTATAACCTGTCCCAGAAGCAAGAGTTAAAATAACAGTTTCATTACTTTCGACTGTTGTGTCAGCAGTGGGGTCAACGGTTACAGTCGCAGTGGATGAACCAGCAGCAAAGGTGACACTGGTGGGAATAGAAGTGTAATCGGTTCCATTAGTAGCTGTTCCCCCAACTGTATAGTTAGCGGTTAAGGCGCTGGTAGTAGAACCGGTACGAGTAAAGGTATAGACTAAGTTAGTTGTCCCATCTTCTGTCACACTACTGGGAGCAACAGCAAGAGTAATACTGGGGAAATCATCATTGGTAATTGTTCCCGTCACTGCGGTGGTCGTACCTACTGTATAACCTGTCCCAGAAGCAAGAGTTAAAATAACAGTTTCATTACTTTCGACTGTTGTGTCAGCAGTGGGGTCAACGGTTACAGTCGCAGTGGATGAACCAGCAGCAAAGGTGACACTGGTGGGAATAGAAGTGTAATCGGTTCCATTAGTAGCTGTTCCCCCAACTGTATATAGCGTTTCTGATTCACACGAGGTACATTCCCGATCCTGAACAGCTTAATCAGCAAAGGTTTAAGTGTGCTGCACAGATGCGAGAACCGCTATAGTTAGCGGTTAAGGCGCTGGTAGTAGAACCGGTACGAGTAAAGGTATAGACTAAGTTAGTTGTCCCATCTTCTGTCACACTACTGGGAGCAACCGCAAGCGTAATACTGGGAAGAGTCGGACTAGAAACATAGCTAAAATAACTAGCAGTTAGACTTAATGCTGTTTGATTGTTGATATAAGCAATCAGTTCATCTGCTTCGCTGCCTGGTTTGTTGATGTAGAGATTAGTAGTGGAACCAGAAACTGTTAAGAGATAGTCACTACTTGAACCCCGTAGCTGAATTGTGTCATCAGTGGGGTTAAAGTCATAGATTATCGCGTAGTCGCTAGTACCTCCAGTAGTTGAAAAACCGTCATCATAGAAGACCCTTGTCGTATCTCCAAGGATAAAGAGATCGTTTTCTGTTCCCCCTCTTAGCGCATCCGATTCTCCTATACCGCTATTTGTTCCTTGTAGGGTGTCATTCCCATTACCCCCTCTCAGATCATCATAACCAGCACCCCCATTGAGGACATCATTCCCATCATCTCCATAAATTTCGTCATTACCAGCATTACCTGAAATAGTATCATTGCCCCTTCCACCAGAGAGTCTATCTCCTTCTATCCCGCCAAAGATAACATCATTATACTCAGTTCCCTTAAATGGAGAAGTCTGGCCAAAACTCTCAATCGAAGTAAAGGTATCAGTTTCCGTGCCGACAGTAATCGTCCCACTCGCGGTAGCGGTGTCGTAGGTCATGGTTAAACCACTACTAGCATAGCTGTAGTCAGCCTCATATATATCACTACCAGCACCACCATTGATCGTGTCATTACCTGCATCATTGGTAAATTTATCATTCCCTAAATCACCATTGAGGACATCATTCCCATTACCACCAAAAAGGCTATCCTTCCCATCCCCACCATTGAGGACATCATTCCCGTCCTCTCCATAAATTTGGTCATCACCAGCATTACCTGAAATAGTATCGTTACCACTTCCACCTTTGAGTTGACCATAACCAAAACCATTAAATAACTGTTCACTTTCCGTACCGCCAAAAATGACATCATTATACTCAGTTCCCTTAAACCCACCAAAACTCTCAATCGAAGTAAAGGTATCAGTTTCTGTACCGACAGTAATCGTCCCACTCCCGGTAGTGGTATTGTAGGTCATGGTTAAACCACTACTAGCACTACTGTAGTCAGCCTTATAGTGATCAATCTCACTACCACCATTTATCGTGTCATTACCGCCATCATTGGTAAAGTAATCATTTCCTGCATCACCATTGAGGAGATCATTCCCACTACCACCAAAAAGCCGATCATTATCAGCACCACCATTGAGGACATCATTTCCATCCTCTCCATAAATGTCGTCATAACCAGCATTACCTGAAATAGTATCGTTACCACTTCCACCTTTGAGTCCAGCATAATAATAATAAGATTCACTTTCTGTCCCGCCAAAAATGACATCATTATACTCAGTTCCCTTAAACCCTTCAAAACTCTCAATCGAAGTAAAGGTATCAGTTTCCGTACCGACAGTAATCGTCCCACTCCCGGTAGCGGTATTGTAGGTCATGGTTAAACCACTACTAGCACTACTGTAGTCAACCTCATAGCGATCAGTCCCACTACCACCATTTATCGTGTCATTACCTGCATCGTTGGTAAAGTAATCACTTCCATCCCCACCGTTAAGAGAGTCATTACCATTACCACCAGAAAGATTGTCGTTTCCCCCCAAACCACTTAAAGTATCATTGCCATCTAACCCAGAAATATTATCATCCCCAGATGTACCCGTAATACTATCATTCCCATTAGTCCCCGTAAAATCCGCCTGTTCTACTTGAATAATTTCCCCATTTACTATAATTGTTGTCTGGTCATTCTCTGCTCGTAAAGCGTCTAAGGTTGCCACATCCAGACTATTTCCCTGCACCAACTCTGCAAAAATTGCCCCCTCATCTCCCGCGCTATCCACTGGATTAATTTGAGCATCCACATAATGCCCAATTTCTTCTAAAATTACATTAATTATCGCTGCTGACGATGCCGTATTTAAAAAAGATGCTGATAGATAAATCTTATTCTTACTACTGGCATAAGCACCATTCGCCGTCCCCAAAACCTCATCACTAAGTACCTCAATTGAGGGAAGTTGACTAAAATTTCGGCTTTGCCACTGCTGTTGTAGTTCTGTCGCCTTAACCACATCATAACTTGTGCCAAAAGCAGTTTCTAAATTCGCCCAAAAACCATCAGATTGAGCGAAATAGAACAAAACATCGTCAACAGCAGGAAGAATCGGCAAAAGAGAGGAAGTCATGACATTATAGTTATTTCAAATAAGAACGAGACACTAGGCGACACAATAAGTACGAATAATTTCATCAAGGGGTGTCCCCACAGGAGCATACATTCTTGCCCTCTTTAATGCACTAAAATCATGTTCGATATC
>NZ_BJKP01000054.1 GCF_008974145.1 Microcystis aeruginosa NIES-4325
GGGGGTGGGGTGGGTTCCCAGAATTCCTCGAAATCTTCTTCTATCAGTGCCGGAGAGGTGGCAGTTTCGTCGCTTTTGGCAATCGTCATTTTTTCGGCCTCTCTAGGTGGGAGTGTCCATATTTTTGCTGATTATTGATTTTATATTACATCATAATTTAGGAGTGAGGAGATAGATGTTAGGAGTTGAGAAAATTATCTTCGCTTAACAATGATCAAAACTTTTCTTCTGGGTGGGTTACATTGGGCTAACACCCCCGAATAATATCCTTAAGCTAACTAAAAAACTTGGCTTTATCTTTAACTAATTTTGTCCCGATTCCAGCGGCAATGACTTCGGAGAGAATGCTAATTAAACGATAGATAGCAACGGTGACAAGTACGTTAGCGGCGGGAAAATTTTTTTTATCTAAAAGTGCGATTGCTGTGGCTTCAAAAACTCCTAATCCTCCCGGCGCTCCGGGGACAACTAAACCCAATAACCAGGCAAAACTAAAGGTTCCTAAGAGGGGTAAAATCTGATCGGGGTTAATCATTTTTAACACCATCCAAGCTAAAATAAAACCCGCACCGCGCCACAATAAAAATCCAGTTTCACCCAAGAGGGGGACGAGAGGATATTTAGTTAGATAAACAGGTTCTTGAGCAATCTTTTTCTTTTGGCTAAGGATTTTGAGAGGATAGTTTAAAAATTTGGGATGAATGCCGATTAAAATTAATCCTAAAACTAATATCTGTATCCCTAGACTTGAGCCAGATTTCATCCAACCTAAACCACTACCAATAACTGCTATGGCTAAGGCTGCACACATCAGTAGTAAAAGTTCTAATAAAACACTTAAACTAGCGGTTCCCCAATCACTTCCTGCTTTATTAATTGCCACAATACGAGCATAAAAGTGGCCGATATTACCGGGTAAGTATTTTCCTAAATTGGTAATCATATAGATGCCAATTCCTGCGGAGGTTTTAATCGGTTGTTGATAGCTTTTGAGTATCCATGTCCACACCCATCCTGCCCAAATTTGAGCGATAATGGTGGTTACAAGTGCCAAGAAAAGAAATAACCAACCGTGATTTTCAATTCTAACTGAGGTGACGTTATCCCAGTTATTTCTAAGATTGCTGAGAACAAAAAATAAGGTTCCCCCAATAATCAGCCAACGTAGAAACTTTTTCAGCATTTCATTTTTTCCTTTATTCATTTTCTGGAGGAAACCAATCGAGAGCGATCAGATTTTCTAAACTGTAGGGACATTTACCAGGAAAACTAACTTGATTATCGTTTTTTCTCTAACATAATTTAAGGCTTTCTGGTAAATAGGTAAATACGAGGTAATTCTTGAGTGAGATAATTGCGGAGATTAGTAGTTAAATAATTGTCGATCTGGTTTTTGAAATTGACAATTTCTGATCTCCGATGACTACGATTATATGTTCTTTCATTTTGCCAAAATTGTAGGAGTAAACAATGTCTAATAATTTGTTCTAGCAAACTAGCAACACGAAACTTTTTTTCGTCTCCCAAATCTTCTAACTCCTCGATTAAGTTTTCTAAATCTAAAGCGTCAAAATTTTTAGCCTTGAGCATCTCTATAGTTTCTTCTAACCAGAGGGAATCATCAATCTCGTAGAGAGTTTTTAAGTTGGGAATAACAGTCATTTTTTATTTCCTTTATTCGTAAGATGGCAGGCAATTAGGATCGAGAAGTTCTTCTAAACTGTAGGGACAAGTATCGGGGAAAGTAACTTTATTTTTTGTCTTTTTCCGCACAAAGAAAACTGCATCTTCATAAATGTTAGTTAATTCATTTTGTAAATAATTACAGAGATTAGTGGTTAAACGTCTTTTTAGCTGAATTTGAAAGTTGACTATTTCTAACTCCCAGTGATCCTGATTATATGCTCTTTCCTCTGTCCAGAACTGTAGAAGTAAGAAATGTCTAATAATTTGCTCTAATAAACTAGCAACACGAAACTTTTTTTCGTTTCCCAAATCTTCTAACTCCTCGATTAAATTGTCTAAATCTAAAGCGTCAAATCTTCTCGCTTTCAAGAGTTCGATGGTTTCTTCTAACCAGAGAGAATCATCAATCTCGTAGAGAGTTTTTAAGTCGGGAATAACAGTCATTATCATCTCCTTTATTCGTAAGGTGGTAGCCAATTAGGATCGAGAAGTTCTTCTAAACTGTAGGGACAAATATCGGGAAAGTTAACTTGATTATCAGTTTTTTGACGAACATATCGCACAGACTCAAAGTAAATTTGCTTAAATTCCTGTTCTAGATATTTGCGAAGATTTGTGGTTAAATAGCGCTTTAACTGATATTGAAAACTTATTATCTCTGCTTGCCAATGAGCTTGGTTATATTCTCTTTCCCTTGTCCAAAATTGTAATAATAAACAATGTCTAATAATTGGCTGTAAAAAACTAGCAACACGAAACTTCTTCTCGTTTCCCAAGTCTTCTAACTCCTCGATTAAGTTGTCTAAGTCTAGCGCTTCAAAAATTTTAGCCTTGAGCAGTTCTATAGTTGCTTCTAACCAGAGAGAATCATCAATTTCGTAGAGAGTTTTTAAGTCGGGAATAACAGTCATTTTTTATCTCCCCTAGAATTGGCAATAGTGATCAGTTAAACCGATCACTACACCTTTTATATACTAGATAATTTTAGCGGAGCGCAGACCGAAAAAGAGACCGAGGGCAATTCCGGTAAAAACGATCAGATAACCCGCTAAAGCAGCAACAGCTAACACAGACATGGTGAAAATCTCCCAAGTAATTTAATCTTTTTTAGCATTGTACCGTTATTCTTGCCCTTCCCCTTCCTCGTCTTCCGGATCTTCCCCAAAACGCTGCTGGGGGGGAATTGCGGCGACAATTGCCTCGATTACCTTGCCGACTGGAACAATTTCTAAGCCCACATCTTCGGGATAAACTTGACCTCTGGGGACAATCGCCCGTTTAAAGCCCAATTTCGCCGCTTCTTTTAATCTTAGTTCCATTTGCGACACTAAGCGCACTTGTCCTCCTAATCCCACTTCCCCGATTAAAACTGTGCGCGGATCGACAACTCGGTCGCGAAAACTGGCGACAACAGCGATCGCAACTCCTAGATCCGCCGCTGGTTCTTCCACTCCCAACCCTCCTGCGGAGGCAACATAGGCATCTAATTTCGATAAAGGAATGCCGACGCGCTTTTCTAAAACGGCGAGAATTTGCTGTAATCGGTTGTATTCTATGCCCGTAGTCGATCTTCGCGGGGAAGCATAGCTGGTGGGGCTAACTAATGCCTGTAACTCCACCACAATCGGGCGTGTACCTTCACAGGCTACCACCGTCGCCGTACCTGGTGAAAATTCGTCGCGATTGCCTAAAAACAATTCCGAGGGGTTTTCCACTTCCACCAAACCGTGATCCACCATCTCGAAAATACCGATCTCATGGGTTGCCCCAAAACGGTTTTTCACCGATCTTAAGAGACGATGGGATGCATAGCGATCGCCTTCAAAATATAACACCGTATCGACCAAATGTTCCAAAACTCGCGGACCAGCGATCGCCCCTTCTTTGGTAACATGACCGACAATTAATAAAGTAATATTCTCCCGTTTTGCCACCTGCATCAAGGCGGAGGTACATTCGCGAACTTGGGCGACAGATCCCGGCGCGGAAGTTAACGCCCCAAAATAAAGAGTTTGAATACTGTCAATTACCGCTACCTGTGGGCGTAAAGATTCTAATTCTCGCAAAATTTCCTCTAAATCGGTTTCTGGCAGAACATAGAGATGATTATCGAGTTCTGCGGTTGATTCAGAGGCTTTTTTCTCCTTGCCATTGCCATTATTTTCTGACTCCACGGCAACCACGCCCACCCCCAAACGGGCAGCCCGTAGTTTAATCTGTTGTCCCGATTCTTCGGCGGAAACGTAGAGGATGCGCGGTAATCTTTGGGCGAGTTGGTTGGTAACTTGCAGTAAAAGCGTCGATTTGCCGATGCCCGGGTCGCCACCAATTAGTACAAGGGAACCGGGGACAATGCCACCACCGAGAACGCGATCAAATTCCCCGTAACCAGAGGGAAAACGTTCCTGTTCATACTGGGTAATTTCCGAGAAGCGAACCGAGATGCGCGGTTGCGGGTTGCGTTGCCCTTTGCCGTTATTTGGGCGAGTATTTTGCCATCCTAGGCGATTTACCGCCGGATTATTGCCACCAGCCACCACTTGTTCTTCTAGCGTCCCGTAGGTGTCACAACTGGGGCATTTGCCGAACCATTGGGGAGATTCCGCCCCACAAGTGCTACAGATATATATTGTTCGCGATTTCGCCATGTTTTTTAAGAAAAGTTGAAGAAAAGCGGTTTTGGGATCAATTCTCTTGTCAAATTTAATTAAGTATGATAAAGGGGAAGGAAGACCCTAAAGTTATTGATAATCGCCATAAAAGAAATAAAATAGGAAATTTAGGCTTAATGATAACGGCAAAAGGATATTCTATAAACAGGAACGCTCGTTATTTAACTTTAAAATTCATCACACTATTTAACTAAGGAGTGTTAAGTCAGTTGGAGAACCAGAAGGAAAAAATTCTCGTTGTCGATGATGAAGCCAGCATCCGTCGTATCTTAGAGACTCGTTTGTCGATGATTGGTTATGAAGTCGTCACCGCCGCCGACGGAGAGGAAGCTTTAGAAACCTTCCGAACCGCCGAACCCGATTTAGTGGTTTTGGATGTGATGATGCCGAAATTAGACGGTTACGGTGTCTGTCAGGAACTCCGCAAAGAATCGGATATTCCTATCATTATGTTAACCGCTTTGGGCGATGTGGCCGATCGAATTACCGGGCTAGAATTGGGTGCGGATGACTATGTAGTTAAACCTTTCTCTCCCAAAGAACTCGAAGCGCGGATTCGTTCGGTGTTGCGTCGGGTAGAGAAAAATGGCACCCTGGGGATTCCCAGTTCCGGTGTGATTCATATCGGTTCCATTAAAATCGATACCAATAAACGCCAAGTTTATAAGGGAGATGAACGCATCCGTCTGACCGGTATGGAATTTAGTTTACTAGAATTATTGGTCAGTCGATCGGGAGAAGCTTTTTCGCGATCGGAAATCCTTCAGGAAGTTTGGGGTTATACTCCCGAACGTCATGTGGATACGCGGGTGGTAGATGTGCATATTTCCCGTTTACGAGCCAAATTAGAAGATGATCCCAGCAATCCTGAGTTAATTCTCACTGCTAGAGGTACAGGCTATCTTTTTCAACGGATTCTAGAAGCAGACGAGGAATAGTTCTCAGCTATGGCACCAGCTGATCCCAATCGTATTTTAAGACTGTTACCCCTGTTCGCCGGCATCGTCGGGGGTACGGTATTAATGTTTAATCGTTTTGCCACTGCCGATTTAACCCCATCGCAAGCGCGTTCCGATGTGATGGGAGTGATTTTGAGTGGGGTTTTAATTTTGGTGGGTTTAATCTGGCAAAGAGTTCAACCCCGCTTACCCGATGCTGTGGAATTAATTGGGCGCGAAGGCCTGGAATTTGCCCCAGATGTGCCAGAACTGGTTAAAATTGAGCTTGCCTGGGCTTCCCATTTACTTTTAACTAACACCGTGACAAAATCTCTGATCGTTTACTATCGGGGACAAGTTTTATTACGTCGCGGTATCTTAAGCCAGAATTCTGAAGTTAAAGTTAGTAATATTATCAAAAGAGTCTTAGAAACCGGTAAAGCAGTTTATTTAGTTAATTTAAATTTGTATCCCGCTAAAATCGAATTTGACTATTTGCCAGAAAACACCCAGGGCTTAATCTGTCAACCCATCGGTAAGGAAGGGGTGTTAATTTTGGCGGCAAATGCACCGCGCAGTTATACTAAACAAGATGAAATTTGGATCGAGGGAATTGCTGATAAATTAGCCAACACTTTCAGTCAGTTTTAGACGATTTCAGTAAGATTTAAATATTTGGTTAAGATGAGAGTAGGCAATTAGCCATCGAATTGTAGCTAAGGATTTTAACTGATGACTCAAACTGGTGAAACCGTTACCTATTCTCTCGAATCTGTCCTGACAAGGATCGAGAGTAAAATCGACAATCTCCACAGAGATGTGGATCAGAAAATCGACAATCTTCAAAGAGATGTGGATCAGAAAATCGACAGTCTCCAAAAAGATGTTAATCAAAAATTTGACAGTCTCCAAAAAGATGTTAATGATTTAAAGGTGGAAGTCACAGAAATAAAAGGAGATATTAAAACTCTTGATCAGAAAGTCGAAACAATGAATAAACGACTGGAAAAAGTCGAAGATAACTATGCAATCCTAGTTAAAGATATTGCGGACTTGAAAGGGTTTAAATCTCTGATTATCCCCATGGTTGTAGCTTTTTAAAGTGCCGTGGTAACTTTGGGATTGCGCGGTTTTTTTCTTGGTAATAAACCTTAAATATATCAAGGAATATTGTCATCATCAAGTTGATTTTGTACTCTACCAATAAAATCCATGAGTTTTTGTATTAATCCTCATTGTCCTAAACCGAAAAGTATCACGGAGAGTCGTTACTGTCAATCCTGTGGTTCCGACTTGCTTTTAAATGGTAAATATCGAGTCACAAATTTATTGAGTGCCAAAGGTGGATTTGGTAATACCTATGAAGTGATAGATGAACGTAAAATACCCAAAGTATTAAAAGTTCTTACCTACGATTCTAGCAAAGCTATTGATTTATTTCAACAGGAAGCCAATCTTTTAAAACAATTAAATCACCCTGGTATTCCCAAAGGAGAAAACTATTTTATTTATCATCCCCGGGAAAGTCAAACTGCTTTACACTGTTTAGTCATGGAGAAAATTGCTGGTATTGACTTAGAAGAATATCAAAAACAAAGGGGATTTAAACCGATTGATTATCATCTCGCTTTGGATTGGTTAACTCAGTTAGCTAATATTCTCCATGAAGTTCATAAACATAAATTCTATCATCGCGACATCAAACCCTCTAATATTATCTTAAAACCCGATGGTCAATTAGTTTTAATTGATTTTGGGGCAGCACGACAAGTGACTAAAACCGTCCTAGCAGGAGGCAAAAATACGGGAATTTATACCCCCGGATATGCTCCTCCTGAACAATCTCGTGGTCACTCTGTCCCCCAATCAGATTTTTATGCTTTGGGCAAAACTTTCGTCTTTTTGTTAACTGGAAAAGAACCCAGTGATCCAAAAATTTATAATATTAATACCAATGAATTTAATTGGCGTAAATATGCGCCAAAAATCCCTTCTCGATTAGCAGATTTTGTCGATAATTTAATGGCAGAAAAACCTATTGATCGGCCTAAAAATACCAAAAATTTGCTAAAAATTATTACCGATATTAAAGCTAATCCCCATCAAACTAAAAAAACCAAAAATTCTCCTCCTGAAAAACCTAAAATTATTTCTATTTCTAATCCTGCACTTCTTTCTGTATTCGCTACAATTTCTCCCAGTTATGCTGGTTTTTGGCTCCGTTTAAAAGCTTCTTTAGTTGATTCTTTTATCGTTCTTACTATCGCCGCTTTATTAGGTGGTTATATCTGTTTTCGCTTACAACAATGGTCAACTTTCCAAGATTTAAATCTTGATTTTGATATACCCAAAGAAATCTGGGTTTACTATGCAGCAGGATTAAGTGCAGCTGGAACAACAATTATCGGTTTTGCTTTATTTATAGCAGCAATTATCTATAATATTCAAGCCAAAATTAACTTTACTCACGAACATATTGCCATTCTTAGCGCCCTCGGTTTAGGAATAGTTATTAAATGGTTATATTATGTTTTTCTAGAATATCTTTTAAAAGCTACTATTGGTAAAATGTTTTTTGATTTATCCGTCACCGATAGCCAAGGCCGACGCATATCTTTTGCAAGAGCCAATCGCCGCTACTTACTAAAATATCTCTCCACTGCTCCCTTATATTTAGGCTTTTTACTGGTAGCCTGGACAAAGAAAAAACGCGCCCTTCATGACATGATTTCTGGTACACAAATCCGCAAGAAAAAGTAACCAGATACTAGAAAAGTAGGGAGATGAGAGCGGGACGATAGGATAAAATTAACTACAATAGGGACAAGATATTCCTGCTCGGTAATTGGGGGATTGTTGATCTTTTTCATCGATGGGATGACCGCAAGCGGGACACATTTCATAATGTCCCACCTCTAGATTAGCTGTTAGGGCCACTCTTTGATCAAAAACAAAACATTCTCCTTGCCAAAGACTCTGATCGGGACTAACTTCTTCTAAGTATTTCAAAATACCTCCCTCTAGCTGATAAACTTGAGAAAAGCCTTGATTTAATAAAAAAGCTGCCGCCTTTTCACAGCGAATTCCCCCCGTACAAAAAAGAGCTATTTTCTTATTGTTAATACTATCAAAATTTTCCTGAATATACTCAGGAAATTGGCGAAAATGCTGGATTTCTGGGTTAAGCGCTCCCGCAAAAGTACCGATCGCCACTTCATAATTATTACGAGTATCGATCACCACCACGTCCGGCTCTTTCAGTAATTGGTTCCACTCTTCAGTTTTGAGATGAATTCCTGTTTTTTCGAGAGGATTAGCCTTGGGTTGACCAAAAGTCACAATTTCCTGTTTTAAGCGAATTTTTAAGCGTTGAAAGGGCAAATAATCGCAAACAGACTCTTTCACTTCTAGATTAGCTAAACGAGTATCGGTTTTTAACCAACTAATCACCTCGGCGATCGCTTGACGGTTCCCAGCGATCGTTGCGTTAATCCCCTCGGCTGCCAGAAGAATAGTTCCTTTAATTCCTCTTTCTTGGCAGTATTTTTGTATTTCTGGCTGTTTTTGACGATAATCTGACAAAGCCACAAACTGGTAAAAAGTGGCGACTAGATAAGACATGGCAGGCAAAGGGAAAATTTACTTGTAATATTTTTCACTATAGGTTATAATAGCGAGAGTGTCTTAAAAACCAGATCGGGGGTTTAGCTCAGTTGGTAGAGCGCCTGCTTTGCAAGCAGGATGTCAGCGGTTCGAGTCCGCTAACCTCCATAGCATCTCCCCCATAGTCCTGACTGATTCCCCTTTGCTTGGTGATTAGCTCAAGTCTTTTTGGGAAGACAATTAGCTAGTTAATTATTAAATGATGTCTCGTACCTATCAAGCTACTGGAATCAATCTGCAAGGAATGGCCTTCGGAGAAGCCGATCGCCTCTTAACTATTTTGACCCCCGAGTATGGTTTAATTAGAGCCATTGCCCCTGGTGCGCGCAAGTATAAATCTTCCCTCCGGGGTAGAAGTGAACTATTTGTGGTCAATAATCTGTTGATAGTCGCCGGAAAATCCCTAGATAAGGTCGTTCAAGCCGAAACTATCCAGTCTTATCCCAAATTAAGTCAAAATCTCGCCAAACTCACCGTTAGTCAATACCTCTGCGAACTGGTTTTGGCGATCGCACTGAGCGAACAACCCCAGAGGGAATTATACGAATTAATCTGCGGCCATCTGGCCAGAATTGAAGTCCTCGACGAGAATCAATACATACTTCCCTACCTTTGTCAAGCAATTTTTCATTTCTTAATAATTGCCGGCTTAGTGCCGCAAGTCCATAACTGCCTGTTGACGGGAAAAGCTTTAATTGGGGATAATTCCCTAGGATTTAGTTTCGAGGCAGGGGGAATAATAGATCTAGCCGCCCTGACAGAAACAATCAACCCGCCCAAAATCGATAGTAAACTGACGTTGCAAGAACTGCAATTACTGCAATGCCTAGGAAAAACAGACTTTTCCCCAGAAGAAAACCTTACCTCAGAACTAGCTTGGATTAACCTCGATCGCCTGTTGCGCCGCTATACTCAGTACCATCTGGGAAAAACTTTTCGCTCCTCGGCATTAGTTGAGGGTTTATCTCCCTTAGAATTTTAAACAGATAGCAAAAATCAACATAATGCAACTGTTTGACTCAGAAACTGACGACGCAATTCCTAGCGACTCCCCCACTCCTGTTTTTAATTCTTCCGATCCCTCATCGAGGCAATCCGACGCAGAAACCATGAACCGCTTGCCTAAACGTGCGCCCCAATCTAATCCTAGTCAGGGTTTTGCCCCAGTGCTAAAAAACCCGCGCTTTCTCATTCTCTGGGCGGGGGGAATTTTTTCCCAATTAGCGGATAAATTCTATTTAGTCCTGATGATCTCCCTAATTGCCACCCATTACCAAAAAGCCGATCAGTCAATTAGTGGCTGGGTATCAGCAATAATGATTGCTAATACAATACCAGCAGTATTAGTGGGTTCAGTAGCAGGTGTATATGTTGATAGATGGCTAAAAAAACAAGTTTTAGTTATTTCTAACCTTTTACGCGGGGCTTTTGTCCTCCTCATTCCCCTATTATTGTGGTTAGTTCGCGAGCAAACTTTAGCCGTTCCCCTCGGTTGGTTGCCTGACGGTTTAAGAAATTGGCATTACCGACTACAGGGAGAATTTAACTTACCCTTCGGTTTTTTCCTGTTGTTAGTCATTACTTTTCTTGTCTCCACCTTAACCCAATTTTTTGCCCCCGCCGAACAATCAACCCTGCCATTAGTAGTAAAACGTCGTCATCTTCTACCAGCTAATTCCCTCAACACTTTAACCACCATGGCGGTATTAATTATCGGTTTTGCCATCGGTGAACCAGTATTAGCTTTTGCCGATAGCATTTTCGGCACGAGAGCCGGACAATTTGATATTGGCAAAGTGATGATTGTCGGTGCTTTTTATATAATTGCTGGTTTAATTCTAATTATCCTGCGAACTAACGAAAAATATATTATTCCTACCGCAGAACAGCCCCATGTTTGGCAAGATATCCGCGACGGCATTCGTTACCTCAACAAAAATCATAAAGTTCGTAACGCTCTAATTCAATTAGTCATCTTATTCTGTATTTTTGCAGCTCTATCGGTATTAGCCGTCAGTATGGCGGAAAAACTACCCGGGTTAAAAGCTTCTCAATTCGGCTTTTTATTAGCCTCCTGTGGTGCAGGAATGGCAGTTAGTGCGATTACTTTGGGTTATTGGGGCCAAAAATTCTCCCACACCCAATTAAGTCTCTGGGGTTCCCTGGGTATGGCGGCAGCTTTAATCGGTTTATCTCTAGCCACAAAGAGTTTAATTTTAGCCTTCGCTATGACCGCTTTATTAGGGATTTTTGCCGCTTTAGTCGGGGTTCCCATGCAAACTACCCTACAGGCAGATACACCCCCCGAAATGCGCGGTAAAGTCTTTGGTTTAGAAAACAATGCCGTTAATATTGCCCTCTCTTTACCCTTAGCTGTCGCGGGTATCGCCGAAACTCAATTCGGACTCCGACCGGTACTATTAGCTTTAGCAGTTATGGCAGTTATCGGCGGTGGTTTTACTTGGTATGTTTCTCGCAATTTATCTAAAGATTAGCGAAACTTTTCAGTTATCAGTAAACAGTTATCAGTAGTTAGGAGTTAGGAGTCAGGAGTTAGGAGTCAGGAGTTAGTATATTGCCTTTATTTATTCTCCCATCTCCCCCGCCAAGAAGCGAAATTAGCATTAACTAAACGGTTGTACGAACAGGGTTATCAACGAGAGGATATTATCAACCTCTTTAAGTTTATCGATTGGTTGATGAGCTTACCCACTGAATTAGAACAAGAGTTTCAACAGGAATTAAATCAGTACGAGGAGGAAAAAAGAATGCCTTATATTACCAGTGTTGAAAGAATGGGAATGGAAAAGGGGATGATTCAAAAAGCTCGAGAATCTGTCATTGATGCCCTTGAGATTCGCTTTGAGAATGTGCCTTCGGAACTGGTTGATGAGATTAGCCAAATTCAAGACACTTCTCTTCTGAAAAATCTCCACAGACAAGCGATTACTCTTGACTCAATCTCAGATTTTCAGGACTATTTAAATCAGTTAATCAAACCTGAATAATTCTGGTTTGTCGCCCAAGAAAACGGGTTTCTATTTAGAAAACGGGTTTCTTTGAGAAACTATTTAGAAACCCGTTTTCTGCAAACGCCTATTTAGAAACCCGTTTTCTGTATAAATGTTAATTTCTGTTAAAGGGGTCTTGAAAAATTGGGGACTGTTGGGCTAAAACTGTTAGCAATAAACCTTATGCAGTTATAGTCATTTCAAATAAGTATGATACAAGTAAAAAATAGGTTAAAATAAGGAAAAACAAGCAACCCATACAGAAAAATGTCCTATAGCCTAGACTTGAGAAAAAAAGTAATTGATTATGTAGAGA
>NZ_BJKP01000055.1 GCF_008974145.1 Microcystis aeruginosa NIES-4325
TTAAAATAGTCTATAGTTACTTGCGCCATAAAAGCCCTTTTCTTAAAACCTGTCAGCTTTTTTGCCGCATCTTTCAAGCTTGATTTGATTTTTTCAGTCAGTTCAGTTACCATAGTTGAGAGTGGGAGTAACAAGTTGCTTCTCTAGTCTAGATGGTAATTTATTAATACGCAAGTCCCTTAGCTTACTGCAAACAGCCTTCTTTAAGGAGACTTATCACAGAAGCCAGGAATATAGCAAAGATTCTTGTATCTGGCTGCACTTTGTCACAAAATTTCACTATTATTTCGGGTAAGGTATGGTAGATCCTTTGATAGATAGGCGTTTCAGTGTTTCAATCGGGACTCACTTCTGTGAAGACCGCTATAGATCTCCTGCAAAAATCAAAAATCTTCGGTTAGGTTAGGAGAATCCGAGACAGGAGGAGAAAAAAGACATAAAAAAAATTAGTACAAATACTCTCCTCTCCCTGCCCTGGCGCTCCCTAGCTTACCAGAGGTCGATTATTCACTAAATGGTATCAAAAAAATCGGGTCTAAAACCTCGTCTTTACTCATTTTATTGTAACGGGATTTGGGATCACAGCTTCAATTAATGTGCATGGTGCGTTCCCCAAAAATCGATCGCTGGAGCAGTAAGAGCCACATTAGGGAACGCACCCTACAGCGATTGCGATCGCACTACGTCCCAAGTATCGCTTTCATATCATTGTTAATTGCTTGCTCATCGTAAATAGTTGGGACTCCTTGTTCTCTCATGCAAGAGTAATAAGCTCTACCAGCTTGGAGCATAGCTTCCCTAGCCTGGGCACTATTGGGGTTTTGTCGAAGCTGTTCCTTAGTTACTTCATATTGCTCCAACATATACTGCACGTACTCAGACCATCTTTTACTGGAATAAACTAGTATTCCGATAGGAGGTGCTGCAATACCCCCAAGCCCTGCCATAACTCTCATTGATGACCCTTCAGGGAACAAGCCGGAAAGAATTAATCCTGTGGGAAGTCCAATAACTCCACCAATTAACAGTAGTCCAATATTATTGGGTCGTTTTTTCACTTTCGTCACAACTAAAACCTCTTGAATTGCTAACCACTGCTTTAAAGAAGATCTACGATAACTTGACTCAACTAATGACAGATAGCCTACAGTCGCTGTCCCCACCAAGAACTTAAGCCACCTAACTACATATTATACGGAAACTTCCGTATAACACTCTCCAGAGTAAGAATATGGGTCAACTTTCGGCATTCTATTTAGACGCAATCGCCAAAACTTTTCCCCATATCACGCCCAAAAGCGTGTTAGCCAGATTAGCTTACTGCAAACAGCATCCTTTAAGGAAACTTATCACAGAAGCTTTCTAGAGATCTAGCAAAGATTCTTATATCTGGCTGCACTTTGTCACAAAATTTCACTATTATTTCGGGTAAGGTATCGTAAATCCCTTGATAGATTCAATCGGGACTCACTTCTGGGAAAACCGCTATAGATCTCCTGCAAAAATCAAAAATCTGACCTTAGCTGAGGAGAATCCGAGACAGGAGAAGAAAAAAGACATAGAAAATTTAGTACAAACGCTCTCCTCTCCCTGCTCTGGTGCTCCCTAGTTTGCCAGAGGTCGATTGCGACGACAATTATCGCAATGACCACAGCGAAAATTATCGGCATTTTCCTGAAAACCAAAGGCATTTAAGAGAAAGTGCCAACGACAGCGACGGGTATAGAGATAGGGAAACATCTCATTTTTGGGTTTAAAAGTCATCTTGGCTGAATTATGACGATAAATAAGCCGATAATGAAAAGGATCGAGCCATTCTAGGCGATCGAGACTGTGTAAAAGGGAGAGAATGAGCGCACTATCGGGAAATTCGGCACTAATCGCCTCTACTTTGCCCTCTAGGGGAATTTGGGCTAAAATTTGCCAAACTTGTCGGTATTGGCGCTCCTGTTGGGAGTTAAAGAATTTTTGCTGGTTTTTATCGCTATTATCTAACCATCCCGTCGGTTCACTAATTAAGGTGAGAGCCTGCATTTTACCCCCATCGCGACCACCGCGGCCGATTTCCTGTAGGTATTCCGATAGTAAAGCTGGGGGTTGGTAGTGGACAACCCAACGCACATCGGGTTTATTGATACCCATGCCAAAAGCTGAGGTACAGACAACAAAAGTTAAATCCCCCCGCAGCCAATTTTGTTCTATCTCCCGACGCTGAAAGGGGGATAAACCGGCATGATAGGCACTGGTGCGATAGTGGAGGGATTGCAACCATGCCGCTAAATTTTCACTATGGCGACGGGAACGAGTATAGATCAGGCCGGATTGTCGAGGTTGACCGGTGAGGAAGTTTAATAGTTGATGACGACGACAACCGGGGCTAATACATATTTTGGTGCTTAGGTCAAGGTTTTGACGGTAAGGATTTATTAAGAAAAGCTGCGGTTTTTCTAGTTGTAAGACGCGGGTGAGAGTCTCACGGGTGGCGGGGTTAGCGGTGGCGGTAAAAGCAGCGATCGCTATTTGGCTGCCAGCCGGTTTTGATTGCAGAAGAGCGGGACGGACAGCCCCAAGACGACGGTAAGCAGGACGAAAATTATCGCCCCACTGGGTTAAACAATGGGCTTCGTCAAGGATGAGAGCGTTAATTTTAACGTGGGGAAGGGTTAATTTTGACCAGAGGGGCGGACTTAAGAGGGTTTCCGGCGAAAGATAGAGAAGTCGCAGGGTTTGACTTGCGATCGCTGCTAAAGTTTTCTTTCTCTGTTGTCGGGGGATTTCGTGATGAATCAGGGCAACGGGTAATTTTTTGGCTAATAATTCCTCCACCTGATTTTCCATTAGGGCAACCAGGGGAGAAATCACTAGGGTTAAGCCGGTTTTTAATAAAGCGGGCAGTTGAAAACAGATAGATTTACCAAATCCCGTGGGCATGACAATTAGGGCATCTTTTGCCGCTAGAATTGTCTCGATAATCTCCTGTTGGGGAAAGCGAAAGCTATCATAGCCCCAAATTTTCTGAAAAATAGTCTGGATGCTTTCGGGATCTTGGGAAGACATAGTTTAGACGGCTGGGGTGTGGGGTGTGGGGGAGAGAAGAGCATTTGTATTAAAATTCAGAGGACTGTTTAAAGGCACAACTGGTTAGAAACCTCTGGGTTAAACAGTTTGATCGGTTTTGACTATCCCGGACGGGGAACAATTTTTCCCATAATTGAATTTTTTTTGCACTTTTTTAATAATCTGTTACACTTATAGCGATCAATCTTTGTCTGGGGAATTACTGATGACTGAACCTGTTAGTGCCACCGACCCCGCAGTAGAAACCGCCACCGAAGCGCAACCGAGTTACGTTAAGCTGGCTATGCGGAATATGGTCAAGAAAAAAGGCATCTCGTTAAAACACTTTTTTTTGACTACGGCAGCCCTATTAGGCTTTTTTGTTGGTATTTCCTATCTGACGCGTCCCTAGGGTGAAATCTGGTGAGTGAGACTTTGCCCCTAGGGGTGGATTTATGCCTACAGGATAATTATTTTGATCCCGGAAATAGTCCTGTGGATGGGGAAACTTGGCACTATTGGTTAGAAACATGGTTAGGCTATCTATCGGATTATCTCCCCGTTGCCGCCGGTTATGAACTAAGTTTGCGTTTAACAGACGATCAAGAAATTCAGACCTATAATTGCCAATATCGCCACAAAGATCAACCGACGGATGTTCTCGCTTTTGCCGCTCTGGAAGTGGATTTACCAGTCGATGAGGCCATTTTAGAGACGGAACCTTTATATTTGGGGGATATTATCATCTCTGTCGAGACAGCACAACAACAGGCTTTAACACAAAATCATCCTTTGGCGCGAGAATTGGCCTGGTTAACTGCCCACGCTTGTTTACATCTTTTGGGTTGGGACCATCCCGATGAAACAAGTCTCTTGGAAATGCTATCTTTACAGGAAACTTTGTTAAAAACCGTCGAAATGCCGATACATAGTTAGTTATTTTTGTCAAGCATTATTGAGGAATATGAAGACAAATTATCATCAAGCCAACCAATCTGCCAGCATACCTAATCCCTATCTCAACAATAATTTTATCCCTCGATCGGGACAGGTGAGTGAGGGCAACAATCCCAGTCAAAGAGAATACGCTTGGCAAGTCGCCTCGAATCTATTAGTCAGTTTTCGCTACGCTTGGGCAGGAGTCTGTTATGCTTTTGTTAGTCAAAGAAATTTTCGCATTCACACCCTGATTACCCTAGTAGCGATTAGTTGGGGCTTATTTTTGCGGGTTAATGCTATGGAAATAGCGATTGTCACCCTCACCTGCGCTCTGGTGATGGTCTTAGAATTAATTAACACTGCCCTAGAATCAGTGGTAGATCTGACGGTGGGGCAATCCTACCATGATTTAGCCAAAATAGCCAAAGATTGTGCCGCTGGTGCCGTTTTAATCGCCTCGATCGCCGCTTTACTCGTAGCGGCTTTTATTTTTATTCCCCATTTATTAGGGTAAGCGGGAAGCGGGAAGTGGGTAGTGGTGAGAGAGGAGTGGGGAGAAAAAGCTAACTCCTGACGGCTAAAAAAGCCGATTTGGCATAAGGGTACTCGACAGCTTTTAGCCGATAAATTTAACTTTTCTTAACCTAAGCCTAAACTGGCGAGGGGAGAGGGTTTCGCTATATATAAAAAATTGTAATCGTCGATACAGCAAAAAATCTCTTTTGTCCCTCTATAGGTTAGACTATAGTTAGTGATAAGACTTCTTTTGTAGATCTTGCAGGAAATCTCCCATGAGTGCCATAACTTTCTCCACCGCTCCCACCGCTTACTCTATCAGGATGATTAAGGACGAAGTACGTCAGATGGTAGAACAGGGGGTAGTGAGCAGACACCAACCGATCTACACCCTCTGTCAGTTCATTCCCCCCCGGGAGTGGGTTTGTGTTGAATGTGAACTAGAACGGTGTGACTACCTTCTCAGGGATCAAATTGGTGACTTAATCGCCTCGGAATCTTGGGATAATGATTAAACTCTCCCGGTTGCCGATGGGCAAAAATCGGACTGATCAGAAATTTAGCAGCCTTGTCCACTTTCTTAAACTATTATAATTCAGCCCCGGTTAATTCTGGGGCTGAAACTATGGGGATAGGAAGGGTGTAATTGTTAAGAAAAAAAAGTTTTGGCAAAATTTAGCCAAGTTAGTTTAAAAGTTGCCGATTGCCAAGGGACACTATCTCTAACATCCCCGAATTTTCCCTAACTTAAAATCAGCAGTTGGCGCTGTTGTAAGGAACGCACACCGGTTAATCCTAAAGCAACTTGAGCGTCGATTGCTGCCACGGTTAAACGACCATCACAAGCTTGTAAAAAAGCAAATTCTCTCTCCGAGAGATTAACCGGTCGATAATCGTAGTCTAGAACACTTGCACTAGGCCAACCGTAAAGACAGGGATGAACTTCGGCCACTGCATTCTCTAGGACTTGATCCCTGGACCAATCGGCAGTCAAAATCGGTGGTTTAGCGAGGAAAAATTCATAGTGGGTGATTTCTGGGTCTAATAATTCCGTCAAGCGATAACGTTCCCTTTCCCCTAAATTTTGCGCTCTAGCCATCAATTCGGGGGATTTACCCAATAAACGGTCTAATTGCCAGTAGGAAGGGTTAGAAAAGCCAATAAAGGCTAATCCTGACGCATCAATCAGTTGAAAGAGGGTATCGATATTATAGTCCACTTCCCGGGGGTGAACATACATATCAGCGAAGGACTCGTCGCGATGATTTTCCATTGACCAACGCTCTTTTTCCCGTTTCAAAATGCGATTATTTTCCGGTAGGGAGGCAAAAATCTCTCGGCCGACAGCGACCCCATCTTTATAATCGCCGCGTCGGTCTCCCTGTAAAAGTGCGATCGCTGATTGCATTAACAGAATTTCCCAGCGTCCCAATTGTGCATAGACGAAAATGTGCAGCAGACCACCGGGGGCCAGTTTTTGCGCGAGGGATTGAATACCTTTAACTGGGTCCGGGAGATGGTGCAGCACCCCGACGCAGTTAATTAAATCAAATTCTCCGGGGAGATTGGTGGCCGATTCGAGGGGTAAATGGTGAAAATCCAGAGAACCTCGGTGCTTTGCTTCGACTCCCGATCGATTACAGCGTTCTTTGGCAATTTCTAGGGCTTTTTCACTGATATCTATCGCGACTACATGAGCGAAAGGGTTGAGCGCGAGCAGATATTCGGTTCCCGCACCAGTACCACAACCTGCATCGAGAATGCGGATATCCTCTCGTTCGGGTTTACGATGACAACAAAAGTTATAGGCAGCAATCCAATTCCAGCGCCAATTGTAACCCGGAGGAGGTTCGTCTAGGAGCGGTTCGGGGGGGAAAGGATAGGTATTGTAGAGACGTTGTACAGCAGTGCGAATAGTAGCGTCGTCGGACATGAAAATTGGCGGAGTTTAGGATAACACTCGATCGATTGTCTCACAGACAGCAGCGATCGGGAAAGTCAGCCTAGTATTTTTTTGAGTTGGTCGGGAGTAAATGATAAATAATCATTATGAATATCCAGTTCTGTGCTAAAACTAGATATTATTTCCTTGGTCAATATTCTTTTCTATTCCTTGTCCTACTGTCTCTTAACCCTATCTAAGTTTTACTGGCAATTATTCGAGAGTCATTCTCTAACAATTATCTCAAATATAAGCAAATCTTGCCGATACAAAAATCAATGAAAATTAAGTATATAAAGCTTATTAATTATCGAGGTGCAGTTAGTTTAAACATCGACTTTCATCGGCAATTAAACGTATTTATAGGAGTTAATGGTGCTGGAAAATCCACCATTTTAGACAGTTTGGCGATTATGCTTTCATGGTTAGTTAATCGCCTAAAAAATACTAATGCCAGTGGACAACAGATTAGCAAAACCGAGATTAATAATGGTCAGGGGACGGCTATAATTGAAATCACTGGGTTGACGGAAGATAGTCAAGAGATTACTTGGAAAATAGTAAAAACTAGGACTGGATATATCCACGCTGGAGAACGGAGTAATTTCAGCCAATTAAATGAATACACTCAACAAATACAACGACAAATTACTGAACATCAAGGACAAATTAACTTACCTTTATTTGTTTATTATTCTGTTAATCGAGCGGTGCTGGATATACCATTAAAAATTAAAACAAAACATCAATTTGATTCTCTGAGTGCCTACGAAAATGCTTTAACCAGTGGATCAGATTTTCGCACTTTTTTTGAATGGTTTCGCAAACGTGAAGATTTAGAAAATGAAAATAGAAAATATCAGTATGATCTAATTAAACCGGAAGGTTTTTGTTTTCCCGATCCCCAATTGGAAGCAGTTCGGGAAACGATCGAACGTTTTCTACCCGATTTTAGTAATCTTAGCGTCCGTCGTAATCCCTTGAGAATGGAAGTAACAAAAAAGAATAAAATAGTTACTGTTAATCAACTTTCTGATGGAGAAAAATGTCTGATTGCTATGCTTGGAGATTTAGCTCGAAGAATGGCGATTGCTAATCCTCAAAATCCTTATCCCTTAACGGGTACTGGCGTTATTATCATTGACGAAATTGATTTACATTTACATCCTCAATGGCAAAGATTTGTAGTACCTAAATTACTAGAAGTTTTTCCTAACTGTCAATTTTTTATTTCCACCCATTCTCCTAATATTATCACTCATGTTCAACCAGAAAGTTTACACTTCATGGAACAAACAGAAATGGGAATAAAAGTTCATCCCGTGCAGGAGTCCTACGGCAAAAATGTTGATCGAATTTTAGAAGATTTGATGGGGTTAGAGACAACTCGTCCCAAGGAAATCGCTGAAGCTTTGAAAGATATCTATGAACAAATTTCTCAAAATCAATTAGAGGCAGCTAAAAATAATATCAATGATCTCAGAGCTAAAATTCAAAATGATCCAGAATTAATTAGAGCTGAAGTTATTATTCGACGCAAGGCAATTATCGGAAAATGAAGTATATTATAAAAAGACAAGAACCACCAGAGTTTAAGAATTGGAAAGAGCAAGCTAACTCAGATTGGCAGCCCGACTTTAGAAATTTAGCGGGAACCCCAAAAGAAATACTAATTAAAGCGTTGATGACAGAACAGGGGGAAATATGTTGTTATTGTGAAAATCGATTGATTGATGGTAAATGCCATATAGAACATTTTAAACCTCAAAGTGATCCCAGTGTTGATCCCCTAGATTATGCCAATTTGCTATGTTCCTGTCAGGCAAATCTTAAGTCTGGTGAACCTCGGCACTGTGGTAATCTAAAAGATAACTGGTTTGATGAAAATCTCTTAATCTCTCCACTTAATCCCGATTGTGAGTCTCACTTTGCTTTTAATGATGATGGTACAATTAAACCCGCACAAGAAGATGATCAAAAAGCAATTAATACTATCGAAAAGTTGGGATTAAACCTCAAATAAACTCAAGGCACTTCGTAAGGCAGCCATCGATCCTTTTTTGGATGAGGAGATAGATAATGCTCAATTACAAGTCTTTGTCAATGAATATTTATGCTTAGATGATCAACAAAGATACAAACCTTTCTGGACAACAATCAAATATTTGTTCAGCGATTTAATTGAATAATCGTTCCTTGACAAAAATACAAGAATTATTATAAAAGTTTAGATAAGCAAGAAAAAATATAAAGTCTTATGAAGATTATTCAAGAATTATCTCAAAAGTCAACAATTGATGAGATTCTGGCCAGATAATGGGGATGGAGGGGTGAATCAACCTGATCCGAAAAAGAGATTGTTGTCGAGAGTCGGAGAGAAAAGCAATGAATATCAAGGATACATTACACAATTTTGTCCAGTACCTAACAGAGGCTTTCGCTCGCATTTTTAGTCCCAACAATGATGAATACCCCGATGTGGGGATGCAGCCTTTTGATTCTGAACCTTACCATGCTCCTAAGGGTAATTCTTAACTAAAAATGACGGATAATTGCTTTGAGATAAAAGTTATGGGTAGGGATAATAACCCTACCTGATTTTATAGAAAAATAATTAATCCTCTGCTTGCCAATCGGGACAACTATCACTATCCCAACCGTAGGGATGGAAACCGCAGACGAGAAGATTGCCTCCGTAGATATAACCGTGATAATTACGGCAACCGATACAAGCAGGATGGGTGTTAGGATCGGGGTTAACCTTAGGAGTGAGGGTAAAATCCGAGGGTTCATCTAATTCCGAAAATAGGGACTCATTGAGGTTAAAAAATTCTTCTAATTCCTGGGGTAAAACCTCTTGAATAAACTGTTCCAGATCGATGATAATTTCCTCATTGATTTCTTCGATAGTTTGGGCTACTTCTTGGAAAAAAGTTTCAATTCCTAGCGCCACAGTTTCGATAACTTCCCAAAAATCTTTCTGCCAATCGTCCATGTTTAAACTTGCTTCCCTTGTCTGAGAATAATTAATTATTTGTCGCTAAAATCTAGGTTTTAATCCTGTTGCAGTTTCCGTAATTCCTCCTGAAGACGTTCCACCTTTTGCCGCAATTCATCTACTTTGGGATCAGCTGCTTTGGTGTCCTCCTCATCTTCAATAATTTCTATCCGTCGGGGTTCATGGGGAATATTAGATTCGTTAGCTGCCACCGCTTGCTGTTGTGCCTGTTTCACCAACTCATCAACGTATTTCCTCGCTTCTTCTGCGTTTATTTCGCCACGAGCAATCATCTCATCGGCTAATTTTTGGGCTTGATTTCTTAATTCTTGTAAATTTACTTCAGCTTTTTCGGCGGCATAAGCGGCAATGCCTACGCCCAAATAAACTGCTTTTTTGACTAAATCACCTAAGTTGACCATAGCAAAAATCCTGAATTGATCGCTCTTACTTCCTAGAATAAACGATCCTTCTCGCAAATGGAAATGGGTTTTGGGTGTTGGGGTGTTGGGGCGTTGGCGTATTAGTTGAAATTTCCCCATTTCCCGAATCCTCTGATCAGGTAAAGTTTTGTAAAGAGATGAGGTGGTGACGACACCAAAATTGATCACTATAAAGATTAAATTTTAGTCAAATTGCTGGTTTTTCAGACTCAAAACGATGATAGAGCATCATTAGGTCAAAAATGACCTAAATATTTTGATTAAGCTCAAAATAACTAAATATTGCGGATAGTTGCTGGCAGCCCGCAGCCGACTGAATCGATTTGTGTTGATCCTCAGCAAAGATTTAAACTAAAGAATCGAGGCCAGATTCCCGATTTAATCACAAAAAACTATGTTTCCTATTCATCGCCCCCGTCGTCTGCGTCAAACCCCTCAAATGCGCCGTCTGGTGAGTGAAACCGTCTTGACAGCCAATGACTTTATCTATCCTCTTTTTGCCACGGCTGGGGAAGGTATTGCCCGGGAAGTCAAATCGATGCCGGGGGTGTACCAATTATCAATCGATAAAATTGTTGACGAAGCCAAGGAAGTGCGGGATTTAGGAATCCCAGCGATTATTTTATTCGGGCTGCCGGAAAGTAAAGACACAGAGGCGACGGGAGCATGGCACAATCATGGTATTGTGCAAAGAGCGGCCACAGCAATTAAAGAGGCAGTTCCCGATCTGCTCATTGTAGCCGATACTTGTTTGTGTGAATATACCAACCACGGTCATTGTGGTTATCTACAAACGGGAGATTTAACCGGCAGGGTGTTAAACGATCCTACTCTGGAATTATTGCAAAAAACCGCCGTTTCCCAGGTAAAAGCGGGAGTGGATATCATTGCACCGTCGGGAATGATGGATGGTTTTGTGCAGGCAATTCGTCAAGGATTGGATGAGGCGGGTTATAGTGATACACCGATTCTTTCCTATACAGCTAAATATGCCTCTGCCTATTATGGTCCGTTTCGGGATGCGGCTGATTCTACCCCCCAATTCGGCGATCGCAGAACCTACCAAATGGATCCGGGTAATGCCTGGGAAGCTTTAAAAGAGGTGGAATTAGATGTATTAGAGGGTGCAGATATGTTAATGGTTAAACCCGCTCTATCTTACATGGATATTATCTGGAGAATCAAGGAAATGACTAATTTACCCGTGGCTGCCTACAATGTGTCAGGGGAATATTCAATGATTAAAGCGGCGGCGTTAAATGGCTGGATTGACGAAAAACGGGTGACTTTAGAGACTTTAACCAGCTTTAAACGGGCAGGTGCTGATATTATCTTAACCTACCACGCTAAGGATGCCGTGCGCTGGTTAGCAGCGGGTTAAATCGGAAAAGTGACAATTTTTGGCTAACCGATCAGGGTAAGGGGGTGGTAAGGTTGCTACTATTAATTTTAGGGATTATGGAAATAGTGGAGGAATTTCTACGTTTTACGCAATGTGCAACTAAAAACTACAGAATCAGGGTTCCAGAGGATACTTTTGATTTCTGAAAGCCTTGTAAATCAAGAATAAAAATATAGTTGCACAGGGTGTCAGAATTTAGTGTCATAGCCACGATCGCCACGGTTTATCCCTCCCTTCTCAACAAAAAAGCACCCCCTTGCGGGAGTGCCTTTTCGTTCAGACTAGGAATTAACCATTGATAGCAGGAGCGGTCAGAGCTACAGGAGCCTGTTCACCACTAGCTAAGTCTAAGGGGAAGTTGTGAGCATTACGCTC
>NZ_BJKP01000056.1 GCF_008974145.1 Microcystis aeruginosa NIES-4325
TTCATTGGCAGAAATGGCTTGATATTGTCCCTCAATTAGTCTAAATCCTTGTAATTCTAAGGTATTAGGATCGAACCAAAAATAATTAGGAGTACGAAAAGTATTTTGATAGAGAATTTTCTTTTTATTGCGATCGATATTAGCGGTGGATGGGGAGAGAATTTCCACGATCACATTGGGATATTTACCCCCTTCCCCCCAGACTACCCAACTTTTACGCGGATGTTTTTCCGTATCCAAGACTACAAAAAAATCAGGACCACAAAAATCACGTTTTTTTAGTTGTTCTTCGTTATAGTAGATGGTAAGATTGCCCGAAGCATAGTAATTACTTCTTTCTTGCCATAACCTTTCTAAACAACCGATCAGAATTGTAATTTGTTGCAGATGTAAATCACTTTCCAAAGGTGGTTCATCACTCCATAAATCGGTGGGGGGACAGGTAACTTCCGGTAAAATGTCGAGAGTTGTCATAGTTTTTCCCCGTTACACTAGCTTTGTTTAATTATAACTGTTACGCTGTTAAATATTTAAATTGCTTGTTGAGATCAGGCAAGAGGCAAGAGGCAAAAGTACGGTCATAGAAAACTAATTTTTGGCTGAATCACGAGTAAAACTGTAGATAATTTGGGTAGCTAATTGTGGTAATTGTGAGAAATCTTCATCGGACATTTTTTGACGATCGAGTTTCATTTGTAATCCCGTCATCGAATCGTCTCCGTCGGAAATTAAAAATTCTAAGCGTTGAATTTCCGACCAATCTTTAACATCATTTAATATCTTGTCAATAACCAAAAGGTAGGGATGAGAAGGATTTTTATACCAATTACTGCTGACACCCTGACGAATATCTAAACCTAAATGTACGATCAAAGGGGCGCGATCAAAAAGGGCATTAGCTACCGGTCGGGTTTCTTCTTGGAGAGATAATTGATTAGCGCGACTTAACTGCCGTAATTTCTCTAATTGATGATATCTTTGCGAAATTGATGGCGGATTTTCCCCCCAACTGAGAGCGATGGTGACTAGATAGGTTTGTAAGAATAGATGTCCTAACTTTTCCGCTTTTGTGGCCAGATAATTGGAATTATAATCATTAGCCTCGATCAGCAAAGGTACTCGCTCGACTATTTCCAAACCATAGCCTTTTAATCCAGCAATTTTACGGGGATTATTGGTAATTAAACGAATATTTCTCACCCCCAAATCGTTGAGCATTTGCGCTCCCATGCCGTAATCGCGTAAATCGGCGGGAAATCCTAACCTTTCGTTAGCTTCCACCGTATCTAGTCCCATATCCTGTAAAGAATAGGCTTTTAGCTTATTAATTAAGCCAATTCCCCTTCCTTCCTGTCGCAGGTAAACTACCACCCCTAAACCGTTGTTTTCAATCATTTTTAGGGCACTTTGTAACTGTTGCCGACAATCGCAACGCAAGGATCCCAAAGCATCCCCAGTCAGGCATTCTGAGTGCATTCGTACCATTACAGGTTGATCACCAAAGAGAGCGGGATCGCCTTTCACAATAGCGATATGTTCGGTTTGATCTAATAAATTTCGGTAGGCATAAAGCTGAAAAGTGCCGAATTGACTGGGAAAATCACAGACTGTTTCCCGATGGACAAAGCGATCGTGTTTTAAGCGATAACTGATCAGATCGGCAATGCTAATTAACTTGAGATTATGTTGACGAGCGTATTCAAATAGTTGCGGTAAACGGGCCATGGAACCGTCGGGATTTTGGATCTCACAGATAACTCCCGCCGGATACAACCCGGCTAATCGAGCTAGATCCACGGCTGCCTCCGTATGACCGGCACGTTTTAAGACTCCACCGGCTTTAGCACGAATCGGGAAGACATGACCGGGACGGGTGAGATCGTCGGGACGAGTGACCGGATTAAGGGCAACTTGCACGGTTTTCGCCCGATCTTCTGCCGAAATGCCAGTTTTAACCCCTAAATGGGGAGCAGCATCGATGCTAACAGTAAAAGCGGTTTGATTGCTATCGGTGTTTTTTGTCACCATCAAAGGCAATTCGAGAGCATCAAGACGCTCTCCCGTCATTGCCAGACAGATTAAACCGCGAGCTTGCACTGCCATGAAGTTAATCAGATCGGGGGTGGCAAATTGGGCTGCACAGATTAGATCTCCTTCATTTTCGCGATTCTCATCATCAACTACTACAATAGCCCGTCCGGCTTTGATTTCCGCTAAGGCAGTATCGATAGAGTCAAAAGCGATGGAAGTGACAGTCACAGGCATTAAAACGATAGAACTATTTTCATTCTACAGGTTTGCTCGATCTGCTGAGGGTCAATTTCTACAAGTTCCCTAGAAAGAAGTCCCCCAGTCAACCTGATGGCTGCCGGGGGAACTTTTAGCTATCTTAAGCTAGAAAATTAGTTCAAACTAGCGGGGGTGATGCTGGCAACTTTGCCACCGAGACGGTTGATCTGTTGCAGGGTGTTATTTAACTGTTCAAAGGGGACAATAACCGCTTTGCTACTGCGACGGACACGGGGATAACCCGGTTTGCTAATAGCGGCAATTTCCACGCGATAGAGCTTACCCACATCACCATAGGCCACACTACCACCAAGAGCTTTACTGGGGGTGTTGCGTTGACCAGAGGGACGATAGGCCCAACCATCGCTGCCACCGGAGGGACCGACTACTGCCGAAGCACCATTTTGGGCTAATTCCACCGCTAAACGGGAAGTTTTGCCAGCAATCTGAGAGCGATCGCTGTTGGCATAACCGCGATAGAGTTGGAACATCCGGGTAAATCCCACGGTTTTTTGACCGGGTTGGGTGGCAAAACCACGATAGTAGGGAACGATGCTATCGCCGAAGTTTTCCGTATATTCGGCGGAATCGATATAGGAGTCGATATCGGCCTCGAATCCTTTGTTTTCATAGAGATCGAGGTGATAGACCACTTCCGACTCATCGTAGGGAGCGCGACCTAAAAGATGTTTGATATTAAGTTCGATGACGCGGGTTTGGAAGTTACCGTAGAAGAATTTGTTCTTATACAGTTCCGATTTGGCCACGGCGCGGACGAATTCCCGCACGGTGATCGAACCGTTGCAGAGTAAGGATTCGGCACTGGTAAGGCGCTCGGAACGCATGATATAGTCATTGCCTAGCACCTGACGATAGACGGCGCGAATAACCGCCTGTGCGTCGTCACGGGACCAATCGGGACGTAATTCCACGGGAGCAACCTCGCTAAAAGCGGTTGTCCCTAAACGGGAAGCTGAGGTAGTAATTGCCACTAAAGTTCTCCTACAAAAAAATGATCATTTTCTGACCGCTCAAAACTAGGGGAGGATCAGTTCGATTACCTGGCCGCCTGACGGTTGATTTCTGGCTCGGTGGAGCGTCATTCGAAGCGGGGGGAACCTTTGTCGGGTTCAAATCCCAGTCTTGGGGCCGCCATCAAGCTAGTTATGGATATAACAAGGTCTGGAAGAACAGGTGATTGCTAACCCTTTTGCTAACAACCTCCTGTCTTTCCAGACCAGCAGTTTTTTCGATTGGACTAGCTGAGAGCGTTGATAGCGTAGTCGATATAGGAGTTGGCTTCCACCGCAGGGTCGCCACTTAAACCATGGTTGGCTTTGATGTATTTGAGAGCTTCGATGTACCAGCTAGGAGACAGGTCGAAGGTGCGGTTGATTTCGTCGATACCAGCGATGAGGTACTCGTCCATCGGACCGGTTCCACCAGCAACTAAGCAGTAGGTCACCATGCGGAGGTAGTAACCGATGTCACGAGCGCATTTGTCTTTACCGCGTTGGTCTGCCGCAAAGTTAGCCCCTTGCATTTGGGTGGTGTAGGGGTACTTGTTGTACACGGCTTGAGCGGCACCGGAGATCAAAGAACTAGCTTTTTCGGTTAAAGCTTTAGCAGCGGTGAGGCTAGCAGAAGCTTGACGAAAACGACCGAAAGCTACTTGGATTTCGGTGCTGCTTAAGAAACGGCCTTGAGAATCAGCGGCTGCTACGGCTTCGGTAAGGGGGGTTTTCATTGTTTGGTATCTCCCAATAATCTTGCAATAAGTTTCCTACGGTTTAATTGAGACTAGCCCTGGGGACTAGGCGACAGCAGCGGCGGCGCGGTCGAAGTAGCTGGCAATTTCAGACATTAAAGCACTGCAATCGCCGGGGGTGACACCGTTGCGATCGTTAGCGATGGACAAAGCAGCTTCTTTCATTTTGCTTACGCCAGCAGCTACGGAAGCTCCAGGTACTCCTAAAGCTACATAGGTTTCGCGAAGACCATTTAAGCAACGATCATCGAGAACACTGCCGTCGCCAGCGAAGGTGGCGTAGGTAACATAGCGCAAGATGATTTCCATGTCGCGTAGGCAAGCGGCCATACGACGGCTGGTGTAGGCATTACCACCGGGGGTGATCAGTTGGGGCTGTTCAGCGAACAGGCTACGAGCGGCGTTGGCAACGATGGTGGAAGCGTTACTGGTGATCCGGTTAACGGAGTCCATCCGTTTGTTGCTGTCGGCAACCATGGCGCTGAGAGCGTCTAGTTGCGAAGAGCTTAAATATTCGCCACGAGCATCAGCTTGGGATACTACCCGGGTGAATGCGTCAAACATTGTGACAATCTCCTAAATTTAAATGGAATTTGCTTGCAATTAAAAGGTTTTCCCTCTTAAGGGATTTCACGATGAGTCGGGACGAGCCTTGACCGTGATTGTTGCGATTTACTTCAAGAAACCTGAAAAAACTTCATGGCTCTCTCATAAACCACTTAAGGAGGTTAAACAAGTATCCAGCTTAACTTTTGTCTGTTATCTTGGCCCCTCAAATTAAATTTATACACTGCTGTCGAAACTTTGTTTGTTACATCTTATTAAGTTTTTTGCTGTCTTTTTGTAACAGTCACTTAACAATAACTCGATCAAGTTTGTTATCAATTCCTGACATAGCTCAAAGCCTCTCACCGTCTGGACATCAGAGACAGCAAGGCTTTAAGGGTATAAAGGGCAGCAAGACAAGAAATTTAAGTTTTTTTTAATATTTCTCCGCTTTCCCTTCCCCTATTACGCAAGGATTGCCCTTTCCAGCACTGAAATCACGATGAAGTTTTGTAAAGAAGCGTTTGGGGTGTGGGGAGTGGGGAACTGGGGGAATTCCAACTAACACCCTAAAACCCTAACACCCTAAAACCCTGTCTGCTGCCGACCGCCTCCTGCCGACCGCCTCCTGACGTTAAACTAGAAAATGGTGATCAAAAAATCTAGCCGCCTGAACCTGATGATTTCCTCGTTTCCCGTTCCCAATAGCTTAAATTGCGCTCAAATTCGCCTTGCTATTCGTTGCCTGCAGCCGCAATTGGTCCACTGGCGTCGACAAATACACCAAAAACCAGAACTAGGGTTTCAAGAACATCTCACCGCCTCCTTAATCAGTCAAACCCTGACTAAATACGGAATTGACCATCAAACTGGCATCGCCGGCACCGGAATTGTCGCCACCATCGAAGGCAGTCAACCGGGGCCAGTTTTGGCCCTGCGGGCCGATATGGATGCACTACCGATCGCCGAAGACAACCAAGTCCCCTATCGTTCCCAACATCCAGGCCAAATGCACGCCTGTGGTCACGATGGTCACACAGCGATCGCACTCGGCACAGCAGTTTACCTAGCACAAAACTGTCACGATGTCAAGGGTATCGTAAAAATTATTTTCCAACCCGCCGAAGAGGGGCCGGGGGGGGCGAAACCGATGATCGAAGCGGGAGTGCTGAAAAATCCCGACGTGGATGGAATTATCGGGCTACATCTCTGGAATAATCTGCCTTTAGGGACAGTGGGCGTGAAAAATGGGGCCTTAATGGCAGCGGTGGAATGTTTCGATCTCCAGATTCAAGGCCGGGGCGGCCACGGGGCAATTCCCCATCAAACCGTCGATTCACTACTGGTGGCGGCCCAAATCGTCAACGCCATGCAAACTATCGTCGCCCGCAACCTTAACCCCCTTGATGCCGCCGTAGTGACTGTGGGTAAATTAGTGGCGGGAACCGCTAGAAACGTGATCGCCGATAGTGCTAATCTCAGTGGGACGGTGCGCTATTTCAATCCCCAGTTAGGGGGCTATTTCCGACAACGGATGGAAGAAATTATCGCGGGCATCTGTCAAAGTCAGGGGGCTAGTTATCAATTCGATTACTGGCAATTGTATCCCCCGGTAATCAATCATGATCGGATGGCGGAATTAGTGCGCTCAATCGCCGCACAAGTGGTGGAAACCCCAGCCGGAATCGTTCCCGAATGTCAAACCATGGGAGGGGAAGATATGTCCTTCTTTTTACAGGAAGTACCGGGCTGTTATTTCTTCTTGGGGTCTGCCAATCCCGAATTAGGATTAGCCTATCCCCATCATCATCCCCGCTTTGATTTTGATGAATCAGTCTTAGGGATGGGAGTCGAGATTTTTGTCCGTTGCGTCGAAAAATTCTGTAACTCGAAGACTTTCTAGAAATCCGTTCAAGGTGAACAGTTTTTATCAAACCCGAAACCGCTAAACTGGTCACTGAATCAGACAAGTAAAAAAACCCATGAACAATAATACCCACGAAAACGATGCCCAACGGGTGAAAATCCTCAGCGAAGCCCTACCCTATATTCAAGAATTTCGCGGTCGTACCGTAGTGGTTAAATACGGTGGCGCGGCCATGAATAACAGCGCTATCAAAGACACGGTCATGCGAGATATCGTTTTTCTCTCCTGTGTGGGGGTTTGTCCCGTTATTGTCCACGGCGGCGGTCCAGAAATCAATAGTTGGCTGGATAAATTAGGTATTGAACCCCAATTTAAAGACGGTTTACGCGTCACCGATGCCGCCACCATGGATGTGGTAGAAATGGTGCTGGTGGGGCGCGTCAATAAAGAAATTGTTGCCCTGATCAATCAAGCTGGCGGTAAAGCAGTAGGATTATGCGGGAAGGATGGTAATCTGATCACCGCCCGTCCCGTCGGTAAAGAGGGCATTGGTTTTGTTGGAGAAGTCAGCAGTGTCGATACTAGCGTCGTCGAATCCTTGGTCAATAGTGGCTATATTCCCGTGATTTCCAGTGTGGCCGCCGATGAAACTGGCCAAGCTCATAATATCAATGCCGATACGGTAGCCGGAGAAATAGCGGCGGCTTTAGGGGCAGCTAAACTAATTTTGATGACCGATACAGCTGGAATTTTAGAGAATTACCAGGATCCTTCCACTTTATTGGCTAAATTGGATATCCAACAGGCCCGGGAGTTGATTCAAAAAGGCATCGTTGCCGGCGGGATGATTCCCAAAGTTGGCTGCTGCGTGCGATCGCTAGCCCAAGGAGTTCAGGCCGCTCACATTATCGATGGTCGTCTTCCCCACGCTCTTTTACTGGAAATTTTCACCGATCGAGGCATCGGTTCCATGATTGTGGCCTCCGGTTATACTAATCTATAGTGGTAATTACCGTACTTTTGCTCAAAAAGACTTGCCTAAAACCAGATATCCGGTGTACAACTAAATTAACAAGTGCGCTTCTCGCTCCTTTGTAATGGCAAAAGTTTTAGTCTTGAGTTAGTTTAGTCGGGAAGCGCAAAATCCGAAGTTTTCATAGCAATTGAATTTATGACCAAACAAGCTGTAGCTCACCCGATGGTGAAGTTTCAACGCAAGGTTAGCAAGTGGATAGATGCAAAAGTAGTCAAACCTAGCGATAGTATCTGGAAACTGGCTCTTTTATACGGAGATGAGTGGACATACTGGAAGCAAGAGTTACTCGATTTCGGTTTCTCTATGCAAGACCCTCTCAGCGAAGTGGTAGCGGTAGAAGCTTGGGACGAAGAATAAGCCACCATCGACTCAAAAGCGGCTTTCTACTAGGACTATCGCCATGGGATCGACTCCGATTATCCTTTCCGCTCTGGTTATCTTAACCTTAAGTGCCAGTTGTTCTCCCCGGATCGAAACCCAACCACTGCCACCGGCGGCCCGTACTACCACCGTCAACGTCACCACGGCTAAACTGGCAACCAGCGGAGGCAATCTCGATTACACGGGAACTACCCGACCTTTGAAAGTGGTTTCTCTGCGATCGCAAGCCACCGGGCAGTTACTCAATCTCCTCGTTGATGTGGGGGATGAGGTGCAATTAGGACAAATCCTCGCTCATGTTGATGATCGTCTCCTCGCGACCGTTGTCCGGCAAGAAAAAGCCGCCCTGTCGGCCCTAGAAGCAGAATTAGCTCGGGCGAGAATTGAAGTCAGTAACGCTGAAATTGAAGTGCAGCGCCTACAACTGCAATACCAACAGGCCAAAAATGATGCTGATCGCCTGCAAAAATTAGCCCTAGAAGGCGCGATTCCCCTACAACAGGCCGAAACAGCCCAAACTACGGCAGCAGTAGCTTTAAAAGCCGTTAATAGCGGGCGATCGAGAATTAAAGTCGAGGAGCAGGTGGTGGCGGCAATTATCGGCAGAATTGCCGCCCAAAAATCGGTCATCGCTCAGGAACAACAACGTCAGGCCTACGCTATTCTTAAATCACCGGCGACGGGGATAGTTACCGAAAAACTGAAAGAGCCAGGGGATTTAGTCAGTATCGGCGATGAAGTCCTCAAAATTGGTGATTTTCAGCAGGTCAAGGTAGTAGTATTATTATCGGAATTGGATTTAAAAACGATTAATTTAGGACAAACGGTTAATGTCAGCCTTGATGCTTTCGGTGAGAGAAATTTTTCCGGTCGTATCACGAGGATTTTCCCCCTCAGCCAAGGCACGGCCCGGCGGATTCCCGTGGAGATTACTCTACCCAATGGGGATGGTTTAATTAAAGGGGGATTATTAGCCCGGGTGCGGTTTAATAATAATTCTGCCCCTCAGGTGATTGTTCCCGAAACAGCAATTGTCAGTCAAGGGGAATCCCCAGCCATTTTCGTCCTTTCCGAGTCTAACTCGCAAGTGGAAAAACGTCCCGTTCGTCTCGGTCAAGCGCTCGACGGTCAAGTAGAAATTCTCACTGGACTTGAACCGGGGGAGCGTTTCGTCGTCAATAGTAGTAAACCTTTGCAAAATGGTGAAAAAGTCCGCGTCAGTGTCCTGAGTAATCCTTGATTACTCAGGGGTTGGCGGCTTTTGCTGTGATCTGTAAACAGTAAACAGCAATCAGTAGGGGGTGGGGTGTGGGGAAATGGGGAAGTGGAGCATTTGGCTGAAATTTCCCTAAACCCCTAAACCCCTAAATCCCTATCACCCTATCTCCTCACTCCTCACTCCTGTCTCCTAACAGTTTTTAAATATTTTTCCACATCAGCAAAGAGCGAGTTTGAAAGCCGAGATTTTGGTAGAGATTGAGAGCATTGTCGTTATTGATGAAGACTTGTAAACCGATGCGGGTTTGTCCGCGACTTTTTGCCCAATCCTTAGCTCGATCGATTAGTGCGCTGGCGATACCTTGGCGACGATGCTGGGGATCGACGTAAATTAAGAAAATATGACCATAGCGATCGCCTGTCACCTGATCGACGGCACTTCCCATCCAGAGACAAGCGATCGCCTTTTGTTGTTCTTCGACGATCCACAGGGGAGTATCGAGGCCAAAAAACTGTCTGACTGTATCAGCTAGATGGGAGAGGTTTTTTTGTTCGGGAAAAAATTCTTCATAGGTGCGGGTGAGAAAATTAATTAGTAGATAGCGATCGCTGGTTTTTCCCAGTCGCAGCTGATAATTTTCAGGAAGGTTAGCCATGCCAAGGATAATAGAAAATTATGCTCACGGATGGCTCGATCGGAGCGGGTGCCGCTAAATCTGCCGGTAGAAAAATCCGGACGCTGGTGGCAACCAGCGCAACTAAAAACACGAAGATAGTCAGGAGCGGAGCGATATATTGCCGAAAAAAAGCCATAATTATTTGATCTCTAAACTGCTGTTCTTTCTATTTTAAGGATTGCCAGTGGAGATATCAGCAATTTTTTTCCTAAAAATTCGCCCAAAAAAAGTGACCGGCATACCGATCACCAGAAACCGACAACTAGACTATGACTCAACACCGATTAAATCTAACGAAGGTGCAAATAGGCCGCCTCTGCTTCTAATTGACGCACTAAAGCGTCATTTCCCTGCGCTCTAGCTACTTCCAGTCGGTGTTGCAAATTTCTGCGGAGTGTTTCTCTATGAGCGACGGCGGCTTGTGTTAGGACTTGCTGACGATTTTTGTTCATGATGGACAGACTTTTGAGCGACTTAACTTACCTTATATCTAAATAATAACATTCTCCTTGGTAAACTGTATCTTTAGTTACTGAATTTAGAGTTAAGATTTATTAAAAATGTCGGGTGAAGACCCTCCTATCCATTAGTCACATCTTTCTTAACATAAAATTTGACAAAAAGAGAAAAGTGCGCAAGATGGCTCAAGAGGGTTCTATGGGGGGACTAATTTGATCAGATAGTTTCGCCGTGAGACTTCAGACGTTCGGCGAGACTTCAGCGTGAGCTTTTGTCGAACGCTCAGTCGAGCGGACGGTGAGCCTGTCGAACGCTCAGTCGAACCGCTTGTCGAACCGCCGCTCACTAACACGAACGCTCAGCCGAACGGCAAAAGGGGGAATAAATAATGGCTCTCCTAGACTGGTTATAGCAAATTAGTAGTTTATAGCGTTTCCTGTTTGCAAGAGGTACATTACTGGTGATTAAAAGCTTAATCAACGAAGGTTTAACTGTGCCACATAGGTGTGAGAAACGCTATAGATGAGTCTAGCTTTTTCTTGTTCGATTATTTCTCTGACCATTTCTCCGAGATGAATCTTGGCGTTATCCATGCTCAGACAGTCTCCTTCTTTAATTTTTGGCAGCACTTCCTTCAGAATAAAGCCTTCAAATGTTACCGCATCTACTGCACCGTATATATTGACTGATGCGACAACTTCTTCTAAGCTTATAGCACTAATTATTGAAATATTTCTCCCTCTTTTTTGTGGTTTTCTTCCCCGATCTCTTTGGCCAATTAAGGCTCTAGCATAGAGTCTCAAAAGGGCTAAATTTACCCCCGATTCATCGATAAAAATTAGTTTTGATGCCTCAATTTCCCGCACTTGGGACCAGTATTCTACTCTTTTTTGCTGTACCCTGTCACTTTCTTTTTCCCCCGCGTGTAGTGTTTTTTTTTGAAACTGTAATTGAGTTTTTGCGTAAGCCGCCCTAGGGTAGCTCTACTGACTTTCACCTGTGTCTTTTCATACAGTAAGTCCGATAATTCTTCGAGAGTTGCATCATTGTTAGCTTCGA
>NZ_BJKP01000057.1 GCF_008974145.1 Microcystis aeruginosa NIES-4325
AAAATTTCTGGAGCCCAGTGGAATGAAGAAAATATCCCTCAAGTGCTTAAACACCGCTGTGCTTACCTAAATAACAGTCTTTAGCTATTGAATAGTATTTATGTTCTGACAAAACTGACTTGCTCCCGCACTGGATTGACGAAATAACTGCCTATTTTGATAACCGAACAATTCAGGGAACAGTGGAAGGAATTAACAATTGAAGGTGATTAAAAGGAGAGGCTATGGATTTAGAAACTTTAAAAACTTTAGTCTTAGATGTTTATTAAATTGGCATTTTGCTAGTTGATTTTACATGGTAAGTTCGGAAGAACCGGTTGTAGAACGTTCAGATGCGCTGAGATAAAACTGGAAAAATTGATAAGAATAGGCGGAATATTATAGGAAAGTAGTGCCAGTATGATCCAGAAGCATTTGCCTGGTATTTGTAATTACTTTGAAAATCATACAACCAACGGATTAATTGAGGGAATGAATACCAAAATAAAGCTTATTAAAAGAATAAGTTATGGATTTACCAATTACTTCAGCTGTTTGCTTGCTTTAATTCATAACAAAAATTAAGACACAAAGTCGAGAAGAGCCAAATAGGCTCTTCTCGACTTTGTGTGATAAGTTTAAATTATATAACAGTGATCGATCTTTGTGTCCTTTGTGTCTCTGTGGTTCGTTCCACTCACTGCCCCAAGACTGTATCTTAGAATACATTTTACCCACCAAACCTGGGAGAGTCCTGCCAAGTTATGCTTCCAGTCTCATAACCTTCAATTCTAATGATAGGATGAACGATCGAAGCTCTCCAGAGAAACCCTATGACTAGCTTACTGCGCGACTTTTGGTATGTGGCCACACCGGCAAATAAACTTAAACCCGGTCAGCTAATGGCCAAAAAAATGCTAGGTGAACCGATTGTTGTCGGGAGGAGACAGGATGGAGAAGTGTTCGCATTGCGCGATATTTGCCCCCATCGTGGCATTCCGCTGCACCATGGCTGGATTGAAGGCGATGGGGTGTACTGTTGCTATCACGGCTGGAAATTTAACACTAGCGATGGCGTTTGTTCTGAGATACCCTCATTAACTGAACACGATCGCCTTGATATTAGCAGAATTTGTGTCACCAGTTATCCCTGTCGTGAAATACAGGGTCATATTTGGGTGTTTATTCCAGCAGACTCAAAAAGAGAAATTAATCAAGAAAATCTGCCTCCTGTGCCGACTATTAGCGATTTTGGCCAACTTACCCCCAAAATAGCCGAAACTATCACTTTTGACTGCCATATTGACCATGCAGTGGTGGGATTGATGGATCCAGCCCACGGTCCCTACGTTCATACTTCCTGGTGGTGGCGCAGCGGTCCGCGCCAATTTCGGGTCAAGGAAAAACAATACGAACCTGTTCCCCTCGGTTTTCGTCTTGCCCCCTATGATATGCCCGTAAGTGCGAAACCCTATAAAATTTTGGGTAATAAAGTATCGATTGAAATTGTTTTTGAATTGCCCTCGGTGCGTACAGAAATACTACGAGGTGATCGCCATTTGGCCTGTGCTTTTACGGCAATTACTCCCATTGATGAAAATCACTGCGAAGTCCATCAAAGTCTATACTATACGATCCCTTGGTTGGCATTTTTAACCCCTCTTTTGCGTTATTTAACTCTACAATTCCTCAAACAGGATCGGGATGTGGTTATTAAACAACAGGAGGGACTTAGTTATCATCCAGCTTTGATGTTAATTGATGATGCCGATACCCAGGCCAAATGGTATTATCGCCTCAAGCAAGAATACGAAAAATGCCAAGCAGAAAAACGGGATTTTGTCAACCCCATTAAAGCACAAATTTTACGGTGGCGCAGTTAGAATTCGATGATTTTATTTAGGTTCTTACCAAAGATTTATTGACACTGGCTTCAATTTGATAAATAGATGAAAGGACGCTACCTTGATGATTATTGACTAGATCGTATTTGACTTCTTGTAAATAATTAAAAATGGCATCCCGCAGAATTGGTTTTTCAATGTTTACCGTGTGCTGATAGTCCCATAAATCCCAAACTATCAAGCCAATTCCCACGATTGGATCGATTAATTCTGCCCCAAAACTACTCGCTACTGCCCCACCGGTTTTAGTGGCAATTTTCGCCCCCGTTTTTCCCGCTAGGGACAAATAAACTGTGCTGCCCACTTTCATAACTGGGATCAGAGATTTAATTCCTAAAGCAGTGGTGCCACCGACTAAAAGTTTAATTGATGTGTTAGAAATATTGCCCTCGGTATCTTGAATTGTTATGGCTATATCACTAAGATAACGGTCCCATTTGCCTTGGGGAATTTGATAACTGGCCTGAATATTCGCTAATTCATTGCTTAAATTATTGACATATAAATTAACGGTATCCCTAGTAATTCTCTCTAGACGCAATTGGGCCTCTTGGGGACGAATTACCCGTTTAGTAAACTCGGTTTGAATAGTTTTGGTCAAATTTTCTGCCACTACCTGTTCCGGGGGTGGATTATCTGTATTGACCCAGTGAGCGATCGAGGAGTATAATCCACTTAAAAAGGCCTTGCCCTCAAATTGTTTTTGATTGAAATAGTTAAAATACCAAGGCAGAAAACCCTGATCCACTCGTGTCATCAACTCCTCCACCCACCCATCAATTTCTCCTAGGGCGAAGTTTTGAGAATTTGCTCTCGCTGTCTGTAAAGCTTGGCTAATTTCTCGATCGATTTGACTGTTAGATTTTTGAGGTATAGTGATGGGAATCTCTCGGTTAGTTTCAATAGCAACCTTAGTTTTTAACGGTTCATTGCTGGCAGTTCCTAGCCAAATTTTACCTAAAAGAGGCACGATAACCACTAGAACAACTATAGCCCAAATTAACGGGGTTATCGCCTTAATCAGTTGACTGATTGCCTGAATGCGGTTAGTTTTTTCACTATACTGAGGTGGCTCAATATTCTCTTGTGAATCTGGCCTGGAGTTCATCGGCTAACCTACTTAAAATTATTAGATCCTTGTTCTCGAAAACCCACAGAAAACCCAATTTTCCGAGCAGTAAACTGGAGAGGACATTATCGGGTAAAAGTCAGCCAATACCCGATAAATATCAGCAATTTTAGCGAATTTCTGCCTTCATCCGTTCAAGAGTTTGCTGCATTTGGTCGAACATCATTTGGGGAGTCATACCAAATTGACCTAATTGGGTTTTTAGCTGTTCTACGGTCATTTGGGCGGAAAAATCCTCAGATAACTCGAAACGCTTCATAAATATCTTGTAGCGTTCCATTAACTCCTCCATCCTATCGATAAAGATTTTTTTACCCTCTCGATCGAATTTCCCGTACTCGCTGCCTAGTTGTGTGAGAGACTGATAATCTTCAAATAGTTGTCTAGCTTCCTGTTGAACCACTTCTGAGTCAAAGAATCCCATAATCTTAAAACGGCTTATCGTCGATAGTTATTCTCCCTCCTATTTTATTTTAGTCGGGGAAAAAGTCTAGCTCTAGTCGATTTACGGATTACCGTATTGGGGAAATTGAGAGGATTACAAAAGAAGCGAAAACCGATGAGTAGTGGTCTGTCAAAGCCATAATGACGGATAATGGGAGTGGTAAATTCAGCCTAATTTGTCCAATTATGCCCGCTAAAAAATATATCGTCTCTCTTATCTCAGGGAGAATCAACGGCTCTCTTAGGTTTGGTGGGTAAAATGTCTTCTAAGATACAGTTCTGCTGGCGAGTGAGTGGAACGAACCACAGAGACACAAAGGACACAAAGATTGATCGCTGTTATATAAGTTAAACTTATCACACAAAGAATAAGAAGGCCGGAATGGGGGGATTAAGGAGAAAAATCTATGGATCATACCGCAGAAAACTGGTACATTGTCCGGGAAAATACTGGAATTTGTCAGATTATAGCCCTAGAAAACGGAAAAACCCCAGTTAATGGTCAATACTGGGGTCCTTTTGCCGAGCGGGGAGAAGCGATCGCCCGTCGGGTGGGTTTAATTCGAGCGGGCAAATGTCAACCTATTGTTTAGCGGTATTGGTGGGTGTTTTCTTGCCTTCAGTGATTTCTTTTTCCAAGATTTCAAAACCCTTCTTGAATTGGGGATCCTGGAAGGTTCCCACCCGATCCCGTTCCTCTTGAAGATTTTTGCGATCTTCGTCGCTCAGTTCCGACTCCACATCAGGATGAATACCATCTTTATTGATGTCGCGTCCGTTGGGGGTGAGATACTTGGCAATTGTCACCGCTAATCCCGAACCGTCGCTAAGACTGCGTACCGATTGCACTAATCCCTTACCAAAGGTTTTCGTACCGACAATAACCGCCCGATCATGATCCTGTAAAGCCCCGGAGAGAATTTCACTAGCACTGGCGGAACCACCATCGACGAGGACAACTAGGGGTTTATTAGTCAAAGCTTGATTATTGGCCCGTTGACGTTCCGTCACCCCTTTGCGATCGACCGTAGAGACAATTAAACCATCTGGTATCCACATCCGAGCGATTTCGATGCTGGCGTAGAGTAACCCGCCGGGGTTGGAACGCAGATCGAGAATATAACCCTTCACCTCTTCGGCTTCCAATTCGCGAATCGCTTGACTCATATCGCCACTAGCTTGGGCGCTAAATTGATTGAGACGGATATAACCGATTTTACCGATCGGGGTGTTTTCCGTGTGGGCGCGCACTGGATGAATTTCAATTTTGGCCCGGGTAAGAGTCAATTCTTTCTTCTCCTCACCCCGTTGAATCGTGATCTTAACGCTTGTCCCCACTTTGCCGCGGATCATGCTCACCGCTTGCTCTAGTTCCATGCCTTCGGTGGATTTACCATCGATAGCGATAATCACATCTTTAGGCAGCACACCAGCTTTAGAAGCGGGTGTATCTTCAATGGGTGAAACTACGACTAACTGCTTGGTTTTCTCGTCTTTGGTCAGTTGAATCCCTACCCCGGTCAATTCTCCCGATGTATCTATCTTCATATTGTTAAACTCTTTGGGATCCATAAAACGGGTATAGGGATCATTGAGAGTTTTCAACATCTCGCGGATAGCAGTGTATGCTTCCTCTTGATTTTTGTAGGAACGATTTAAATACTGATTGCGGATGGCGTTCCAGTCCGATTGATTAAAAGTGCCATCTAAATAAGTGCGGTTGATGATCTGCCAAACCTCATCAACGGTTTCCTTGGGACTTTCCTGAAAAAAAGCTTGACTTTGGGAGAGACGGAATCCCGCCCCCGTGACGGCGACGGTAGACAGGACCACTGCTGTAGCACCGAGAACAAGTCCGCGTTTGTTGATAACCATAGGTAATTTTCGGATAAATTAGGCTGTTCTTGCCGGAACGCTCTTTCTGGCTGACCGTCGAAATATCTTGGCAAAAAGGAGCGTTTAGGTTCCCTGGAGACAGACAAAAGAACGCCTATAGACTACTACTGTTATAACATTTATTATCTCTTTCTTTGTCAAACTGATTACTTGAGTAGCGATCGAGTTGCCAGCAGCCCAACTTGTGACCTAAGATAACGGCAGAACTGCCCCAGATTTTCCCTATGAGTGATCAAATCCTTTCTTCCCTGTCCCTGGAACAAAAACGACAAACCCTGCGTCACCAAAGGCGATCAAAGGTGTGGCAAGCTCTAGGTCGCTTTCTGGTGGTTAGTGGTTTAGCGACGGGATTAGTTTGGGGGATGACTTCGCCCTATTGGACAATTACCAAGGCCGGACAGGTGGAAATCGCAGGCACGGAATTAATGTCCCCCGAGTCGATTCGTGCTTGGTTAAAATTAAGCTATCCCCTGTCTCTCTGGGAATTACCCACCCATCAATTGCGAGAAAAATTAGCGGCCATTCCCGCTATTGCCGACGTTAAGATCGAGCGGCAATTATTACCCCCGAAAGTGATTGTTTCTATTCAAGAAAGAAAACCTGTTGCCCGTTGGCGTTCCCATCAACAGCAAGGCTTTTTAGATGCATCTGGAACGATAATTCCTCAAAACTATTATGGTCGAACTCTGCCCAAAACCCAATTACCTAGCCTAGAAGTGCTTGGTTATGATCGACAATATCAACAACAGTGGCAAAAAATTTATCCCTTGATTGATAACTTATCGATTAAAGTTACCGCCATCGATTGGCGCAATCCTAGTAATCTTGTACTAAAAACCGAACTAGGACAGGTCTATTTAGGTTTTTATAGGGATAGATTGCCCGAAAAATTAACCGCTCTCGTACAATCACGGCCATTGTCATCCAAGATACCTCTAGTGCGAATTCTCTACATTGACCTGAGCAATCCCGATGCTCCCACTGTACAATTAAAACCGCAGCCTGCCCCTATCGTTGCCAAAGTAACGGCAACCAGTAGGGATTAACTGCAATTTATCAGCAAATAACCGCAATTATTCCCTTTAGGTATTGCCAAAAAAACCAAATTATGGTTTTCTGAACAAGAAACTGATACTGTGGATACTGGAACCGACATAATATTAGTGATAGTGTTAACAGTGCATCTCTGATTTATCAAATCAATAACAGAATCTTGTACTAAGAGTGTTCCAATTGCAATGACATCGATTAACGAAATTGTTTCCATCCACCCCAATCTGAACAGTAACGATTATGCCAGTTCAGCTATGAGCGAAGATAATCATTACTATCAGAATAATGCTGGTGTATCATTTTCTAGTCCCCATGAATCACAGATGACACCCCGAGAAGAAAGTCGTAGTAATCGCATCGTGCCGAGCAATGTCGCCAAGATCAAGGTGATCGGGGTCGGCGGTGGGGGCTGTAACGCCGTTAACCGCATGATCGCCAGTGGCGTGACCGGAATCGAATTTTGGGCGATTAACACCGATGCCCAGGCCCTGGCCCATTCCTCCGCCCCCCAGAGGTTACAAATCGGGACAAAATTAACCCGGGGCCTAGGGGCAGGCGGCAATCCGGCGATCGGACAGAAAGCGGCGGAAGAATCTCGGGATGAAATCGCCCAAGCATTGGAAGGAACCGATCTAGTCTTTATTACCGCCGGCATGGGCGGTGGCACGGGAACGGGGGCTGCTCCAATTGTGGCCGAAATTGCCAAAGAAATCGGCTGTTTGACCGTGGGAGTTGTGACTCGTCCCTTTACCTTCGAGGGTCGTCGTCGCACTAATCAGGCCGATGAAGGGGTGGGTGGTTTACAAAGTCGGGTCGATACCCTGATTATTATACCCAATAACCAGTTATTACAGGTAATACCCGCCGAAACTCCCCTACAGGAGGCTTTTCGCGTCGCTGATGATGTACTGCGGCAAGGGGTACAGGGTATCTCGGATATTATCACTATCCCCGGTCTGGTAAATGTGGATTTCGCCGATGTGCGGGCAGTGATGGCCGACGCGGGTTCGGCCCTAATGGGCATCGGCATTGGTTCTGGAAAATCTCGGGCTAAGGAAGGAGCGACCGCTGCTATATCCTCACCGTTACTGGAATCCTCGATCGAAGGTGCCAAAGGCGTAGTCTTTAACATCACTGGTGGTCAAGATCTAACCTTACATGAAGTCAATGCCGCCGCCGAAATTATCTATGAAGTGGTGGATCCCAACGCTAATATCATCTTTGGGGCAGTAATTGACGAGAAAATGCAGGGAGAAGTCAGAATTACCGTCATTGCTACCGGTTTTTCCGGCGAACCCCCCTCTCGTCCCACCGGTAGCAAGGTGGTGATTAATACCCCCGCACCAAGTCCAGCACCCACTCCCGAACCACCAAAACCAGCGGGATTAGATATCCCCGAATTCTTGCAACGTCGTCGTCCTTTTGATCGCTAACCTCCATGACTGCCATTGCCCTTACCATCGCTGGTTCCGATAGTGGTGGCGGTGCGGGAATTCAAGCGGATTTGAAAACCTTCGCCTTCCACCGAGTTCACGGCACCAGCGCCCTTACCTGCGTTACCGCTCAAAATACCCTAGGGGTCGAGCGCGTCGAGTCCTTAAGTCCAGAAATGGTAACGGCCCAAATCGATGCCGTGGTCGGGGATCTCGGTGTGCAAGCGGTCAAGACGGGAATGCTGTTTAGCAGCGAGATTATCGAAGCGGTGTCCCAGTCGATCGAGCGCTGGCGTTTGACCAGTTTAGTGGTGGATCCGGTTATGGTTTCGCGGGTAGGAGCCAAATTAATTGATGATCGGGCTGTAGATAGTCTTTTTGATAGTTTAATTCCTCTAGCTTCGATTATTACCCCTAATCGTTACGAAGCACAGCTTTTAAGTGGCATCGAGATCAATGATTTTGAGACGATGAAAGCGGCCGCCGCAATTATTTTCCAGAAGTCGGCCACACCGGTATTAGTGAAAGGTGGCGGCATGAAAGGCCGGCTGCGTGGGGTTGATATCTGCTTTGATGGGGAAGAATGGGAAACTTTTAAGACCAGAAGCGTCGAAACCAATAACACTCACGGGACTGGTTGTACTCTCTCGGCTGCGATCGCCGCTAACCTCTCTTTGGGTGATGACCTGAAAATAGCGGTGAGAAAAGCCAAGGATTACGTTACTAACGCCCTCGATCATTCCCTCGCTATCGGTCACGGAACCGGTCCAGTGGGCCATTTTTACCCCTTAAAATCCCTAAATTAGTCAATTCATGACCACTACGCCGCCTATTTCCCGCCAAGCAATCCAGAGTTTGACTGGTCGTCCCTCGGTTCCCCTCTCGGTCTATCGAGAATTAGTCAAAGAATTGCAGTCCACTCAGGCACGGGCGGAATCTCTAGAAGCACAAAACCAGCAACTTGTCAAGAGTAATCGGCAATTACGTCAGGAAATTGAGACAGTAGTTGCTCAGGGAAGAAGATTAGAAAAAGTGGTAGAGAGTTTCGAGAGGAATCCCGTCGAGGAACCATCCTTCGTCATCCCGGTTCGTCCCCGTCTGGTTACACCCCCCTCTTCTTCGCTGCTGGTTAAGGAAGAAGTCTCAGTCACCCCTCCTATCACCGTTACTGCTTCAAAACAGCCATTTTCTAAAAATAGTTGGTTATTGGTCGGGTCAATTATTATCGTGGTTCTTACCTCCGGTTTAGGGGCTTTTTGGCTTATTTCTGCCTCTAAAAACGCTGGTTCGATCGACTGATTGACTACCACCTCGGCATTTTAAGCTTAATTTCTTGCCCTTAGTCGGTTTTAACAGTCAGGGAAGTTACCCCCCTGACAATTCTCTTAAACTCGGTTTCAGTTCCCATCTGTTGCCCCTAGGCTTTCTGTTCCTGTTTAGATTTATGTAGGGGATCCATATAAATCTCTAAGCGCTTAAATACCACGGAGGAAAGGGTAGTTAAAACCAAATAAACTAAAGCAACAGCGATATAAATCTCGAAAGCTTTATAGGTAGTGGCTACCATTAACTGACCTTGCCGGAATAATTCTTCAAAACCGATTACTGCCGCTAAACTGGTATCTTTAATTAGGGTGATAAATTCATTCCCCAAGGGGGGCAACATCCGGCGAAAAGCTTGGGGAAAAATCACCTCGCGCATGGTTTGCACTGGGGACATTCCTAGACTAGAACAAGCTTCCCATTGACCATTATCGATCGATTGAATACCGCCGCGCATAATTTCAGCTAAATAGGCCGCTACATTTAAACTTAGGGCAAATAGGGCCGCCGGTAAACGATCTAAGTCGATATTTAAGCCAATTTCTCGGAACAACCCGGGCAAACCAAAATAGATCAAGAATAATTGCACCAGCATCGGTGTTCCCCGAAAGAAATCCACATAGATGCGGCAAATTATTTTTAACCATTTGTAGGGAGAAATCAGGGCAATAGCCACTAAAGTTCCGCCGATTAACCCGAACAGAAAAGACAGAACCGTTAACAGAATTGTCCAGGGAACCCCTTTGAAAATCAGGTTATAGAATAATTCTCCCCAGTTAAAACTCGATTCCTGTAAATTCTTTAAAGCCGGGGCAACTAAGGGTAATTCTGGCGGTTTTTCTCCAAACCATTGCCTAAAAATAGCATCGTACCGACCACTTTCTATGACTCGACCGAGAGCATCATTAATTAACTGGAGATAGGGGGAATTTTTGGGTAAAGCAATCCCGTAGAATTCCTCTGTTAATAATTCTCCGACTACTTTTACTCCCCTTAAACCCGCTTGTTTAATTGCATACAAAGTCACGGGTTTATCGTTAACTACCGCCTCAACTCGACCATTAATTAATTCCTGCAAAGCTAAGGCCGCCGAGTCAAATTGACTAACTGTTGCCCCCGGTATTTTTGTCGCTTCTAAGGCTCCCGTTGTGCCAATTTGGACGGCAATTCTTTTGCCTTTTAAGTCTTCAAAATTTTTAATCGTCTTATTATCTTCCCGAACAGCGATCGCTAAACCAGCCCTAAAATAAGGTCGAGAAAAAGAAATCGCTTGGGCGCGTTCGACGGTGATTGTCATGCCACTAATAGCGGCTTCCACTGTTCTTGCTTGTAGAGCCGGAATAATACCATCAAAGGGTAAATTTCTAAAGTCAATGTTGAGATCAGCTTCCTTGCCAATCGCCCGCATTAAATCGATATCAAACCCGGTTAATTGTCCCCCTTGTTGAAATTCAAAGGGTGGAAAAGTTGCTTCTGTGGCGACTCGAAAAGGATTAGGAGGGGCCTGAGAAAAAGCGGGAATAATACTTAATCCAAGCACCAAGACTAATCCTAACAAGGCAAAGATAACTCTCTGCACCGCCCGCCCTCGCCAAAATTTAATCATTTTTTAATTGTTTTTCCTTGCTTTTTTCGCTCAATTAGGTTAGCAATTTCGTCCTACTTCCCACCTAAGACAGATGTGGAAAGACTATTTGAGTATTATGATACCCCTGTCTAATAATCCCATCTCGGACCTTTTTCGCCGCCACTTCTCCAGCCTTTGCCGTTCCGAGTGTCAATGTGGATAAACCCCCGACGCGCTCCGTACCCTAGCGCTCCAAACCAATACCGATCAAGAAACCCCTCAAATTTAGCTAATGATGCCGGGCTGCTTGGTCGAATATCAACCGCTCGACCATAAAGATGTTGAGAGTTACTCGCACC
>NZ_BJKP01000058.1 GCF_008974145.1 Microcystis aeruginosa NIES-4325
AGATGAATTAAGAGAATTAATTACCGAGAGACTGAAAGTTATGACCCAGAAGGTAATTGCTTCGATTACAGGACGTGCTTATATTCTTGAGGCTTTATCTGTAGTCGGTATTTAGAGAATTGGTATAAACAGAAGTAATTAGGGTTGGCTGTTTACTGATCACTGAACAAACCCCACATCCCACATCTCCGAACATTTGTCAAGACTGGGAGCAAAAATCCGCGTTTGTTCACAGAGCTTAATTAAGAGTTGTAACTTTTAATGAACAGGAAGGGGGTCTAGGGCTGAGAGCTTGCTATAGTGAATCCTAGCCGTTTTTTCACGGCTCGTCATTATCACCTCAGAGCCTTTACTCGTCTCAATCATCATCCCAGAGTAAAATCAATAATCCCTATGGTCAGCACGATCCAAAAACCAGAATTCGAGGAAATCCGTCCGGGTATAAAAGTTCCCGCTAAAGAAACGATCCTCACTCCCCGCTTCTACACCACTGATTTTGAAGCGATGGCGGAAATGTCGATCGCCGCTAACGAGGAAGAACTGAAAGCGATTTTAGAGGAATTCCGTACCGATTATAACAGGCATCACTTCGTTCGCAATCAAGAATTCGATCGCTCTTGGGAGCATATTGATGGCGAAACTCGCCGCTTATTCGTGGAATTTCTGGAAAGATCCTGCACGGCCGAATTTTCCGGCTTTCTTCTCTACAAAGAACTCGGCAGACGTTTAAAATACAGAAATCCCGTCCTCGCAGAATGCTTTAACCTCATGTCCCGGGACGAAGCGCGTCACGCCGGGTTCCTCAATAAGGCTTTATCGGATTTTAACCTCTCCCTTGACTTGGGATTTTTAACCAAAAGCCGTAACTACACCTTCTTTAAACCGAAATTTATCTTCTACGCCACCTATCTTTCCGAAAAAATCGGTTATTGGCGCTATATCACCATTTATCGTCATCTCGAACAACATCCCGAAGATCGGGTTTATCCGATTTTTAACTTCTTCGAGAATTGGTGTCAAGACGAAAACCGTCACGGGGACTTCTTTGATGCGATTATGCGTGCGCAGCCTGATATTCTTAATGATTGGCGCGCTCGTCTCTGGTGTCGTTTCTTCCTGCTTTCGGTCTTCGCTACGATGTATCTCAATGATACTCAGCGTTCCGGTTTCTACGCCATTCTCGGTTTGGACGCTCGCGAGTACGATAAGTATGTGATCGAGAAGACAAATGAAACCGCCGGCCGCGTCTTCCCGATTATTCTTGATGTGGATAGTCCTGAATTTTATGATCGCCTAGAGATTTGTGTTCGCAATAACGAGGGATTACGGGCGATCGATAGCGAAAACAGTGCCGCACCAGTTAAATTCCTGAAGAAATTGCCTATCTTCGCCTCTAACGCTTGGCAATTCCTCAAATTGTACCTGATGAAACCGATTCGGGTCGATAAATTAGCCGGTAGCGTCCGTTAAAAAGTTTGTTTTCTTGAGACATGGTGAGGGTGGGTTAAACCACCCTTTTTTTGTCGATAAAATTCTTAAGAAAATCCTCTAACATTTCTATCCTCGCTAGACTGGCTACTAGGGGTGTGAACTAGGTTTTTACTTTTTACTTTTCACTGTCAAAAATATGGCTATTTATAGTGAATTACCCACAGGGCAACGTCTCTATCTCGATAATCAAGGGCTGCAGACGATTGTAACTCTCGCTAGTGGTGCAGTGGGACAACAACAGCAGTCTAGCAGTAGTTTTGCCACGGGAGTTTGGACAAAAGAACCCCAAATAGAGATAATTCCCCAAGGGGCAATTATTGAAATTATCACCGAAACCGGACCCCACAGAATCCAAATTCAAGGAAGCAGTATTGGTTGTTCCTCTCCTCATACCTCTGGAGTTTCTCAGTCTTCTCAATCGACAAGCACTACCAGTTTCTCCTCCCCACCGATGCAACCGATGCAACCGATGAAAATGGGTAATATGTCGATGAATTTTGCCCCCATGGAAATGCGAATGGGAGATATGAAAATGAGTATGAGAGACACAAAAACCGTGAGTAAAACGCGATTTTGTAGTCAATGCGGGGCAAAAGTAGCGGCAACCGATCGCTTTTGTAGTAGCTGTGGTCATCAGTTACAGCAATAAAACCTGTTTAGCTAAATCTATAACTCCTTTTGGTGCAAAATTCTGTTTATATTGGCTGAATTGACCCGCTTCTAACCAGATTCCCTGACAGCGATCACACTTTTCGTACCAAATGGCGTGTTTATAGCGGTTCTCGCATCTGTGCGGCACACTTAAATCTTTGCTGATTAAGCTGTTCAGGATCGGGAATGTACCTCGTGTGAATCAGAAACGCTATATCATCGATGTCTAACATTCTCAACATCTGTTGACGACAATGGGGACAGGCGGAGACGGGCGATCGCCGACTTTTTCTTGGTTTAGTATATAGCGGTTCCTGTTCGCAAGAGGTACATTATCAATGTTGAAAAGCTTAATCATCAAAGGTTTAAGTGTGCCACACAGGTGTGAGAACCGCTATATCCCAATCGGTAATTTTGTGATTATGACTGGGAGGTAGATTGGGCTTGGCTTGAAAATCTCCCGTTTCTGTTCGCCGCTTTAACCATAAATCAATCGTGTTACGACTGATATTGAACATCTCACTGACTTCCGACTTTGGCTCTTCTGGTTTCTGTGTGGAAACGAGGTCTATACTGGTCTATACTGATAGTCTATTTAACAAAATAGTCCTAAAAGTCTTTCCCAGTAAACATTTCACGATTTCATAAGCAAAAATTATCACACAAAGTCGAGAAGAGCCGAATATCAGCGTCTATTTGCCTAAAACAAAACCCCACCATCGGTGGGGTTTCGGGTTTAATTTAGGAAATTCTAGAAGGTAAAGGTGCCGCGGAGGGTGCCAATCCACTCGTTACCAGTGCCTTTGAACTGTTCAGGTGCAGAAATCCAGATAACACCGGGGGTGATAGAAATATTGTCGGTGACTTGGTACTTGTAGAACAATTCAACGTGGTAGGGAACGATGTTAGATACTTTTAGACCCATGTCCCGGAAGCTTAAGTGACCGATGTAGGGCTGCGCACCAGCAAAGAGACCTAAGATATTTCCCTCTTTACCCAAGTCGGGGAAGGCAATACCGGCACCGTAAGTCCACACTTCCGCGTCACCGAGACCGAGTAGGCGCACGGTGGAGTAGGAACCGAAGGCACTCAAGCTGGCAAAACCAATATCCACTGCACCGGTTAAACCGTAGCTATTAGATACTTTGGCTCCGAAGTTGAAGAAACCGACTTCATCCTGTAGGGTGACGCTATCAGGATCGTTGCCGTTGACGTTGAGCAGGGTATTTAACTGAGTTTGGGAAAGGTTAGCCGCAGAACTTCCCGTTGCACCGAAGGAACCACCGTTACCGAAGATGGCTGTGTCAGCACTTTGGTAAGCGTTAACGTAGGTAAAGCCAAGGTTCAAGAAGTTGAAAAGATTGGCGTTAACCTGTGCTAAAGCGGCGTAGTCCCCGTTAAAGAGACCGTTGCCCGGATTGGGATCAGCAGGAGAAGTAGCACCACCAGCTAAGTAACCTAAAGATAGGGAAGTAGGACCAAGAATGCTTTGGAGGAAGCCTAACTGTAGGTTAACACCGGCCCCAGAACCGCCACCGATGCGGTAGATGGGGTTTTCGGAAGCAAAGGTAGATAGCGCACCATTACCACCGTCGAAGTCTTCAAAGAAGGGGTTAGTGGTGGGAACGAAGTCATTCCAAATACCGCCCCAAGCAGCGACGTAGGTATTAAAGCGACCAAAATAACCTAAGTCAATCGGGGTATAGTAGGCCAACCAGTCGAGAACCACATCGCTACCGTTACCTGCGCCGGTCCAAGTTTGGGATAGGGAAGGACTTTGCAGGTTATCGAATCTGACGGAAGCGGGATCACCATTTTGTAGTGTGGTGGTCGATTTGTAATCAAATCCGAAGCGAGTGGCACTACCCGCCGATAAACGGGTTTTCAACACGTCCTGACCGGTGAAGCTCGTGTTTAAAACTAAACGAGCGCGGTATTGCATGGCGGCCTGGGAGGCGGGGCTACCGGCACCGACCGTATCGGTGACAGCGAAGATAACCTCCCCAGCTAATTTGGTAGTGGTGGAGAATTGGTTATTCTCTAGGAAAGACACCCGGCCTTCTAAGTTATCAACTCTGGCTCCCAAGGCCGCTAACTCGGCTTGGAACTCGTCCATCAAGCGCTTGAGGGCATCTAAGTCTTCCTTGAGGACGTTGACACCATCTTGAATTAAACGTTCCATCACGTTTAAGCAAGCGTTTAAACCAGCCGCAAATTCCCAACGGGTTAAAGCTCGGTCGCCGCGGAAGGTGCGATCGGGATAACCAACAATACAACCATAGCGCTCCACAAGGCTTCTTAGGGCTTCATAAGCCCAAGCGGTGGGGGAAACATCGCGCAATTGGTTAACGCTAGTGACTTGATCGATGCTGTTGCCCTGTACGGGGGCAACTTGGCCTTCGTTACCGTAGCGCTCGATCTGATTGAGTAATTCGCCAGTTCCTGCACCGTTGTCCTGAACTTGAGCGATTTCTAGACTGTTAAATTCGGTAGAAACACTGGTAGATTTGACGGGATCGAAGCTACTAGCATTAGCGGAAGCTACTAGGGTAGCCCCTAAAATCGCTGGGCTAACCAGCAATGATTTCCAGAACATTTTTAACATGATGGTTTTTTCCTCACACCTTATAGGTTGACTACACAGTTTGACGACGCATATAGCCTTACTACTCTTTCGCCATTATACACGATTTAATTGCTTAGGGAAAGATGCGATCTCATTTTTTTCCCTTAACCAGTTGATAAACTGGCCACCCTGTCGATTATAACGGCACTTAAACAAAAACTAAAGTAGGTTAGAATCGTTACAGAGAGAAGACTTAAGCTCCAATAACAAGCTCGTCTAGACGAGTCGGGCCGGGTTCTGTGATTTTGATAACGACGACTAAACTGGCTTGTTGTCAGGTTAATTAGACATCTCCAAAAAATTACAACCTAGTCACAGCTTGCCTTTCTCTTGTGTACTAGCTAAATAGTTCGATGGTTGGAATGTATATCTATCCTTGCCAATTCAATTTTACTGAAAAAATATGAGGCAATTAAAATCATTTTTATTCTGGTAGATTCCTTAACTAGAGAGACTTTTAGTCTTGAGATAATATTATGGATATGTCTATTGATGATTTCTGTAGTGACACTGTTAAGTATCGAGTGATGTCTAATCAGCAAAACTTAACGCCCACAAAAACAGGGACAAGACCATGAAAAAAAGAAAGATAGCCCATACACTGCGTAAAGCCTTGCTAGAAGATGGCAAGATGGAACGCGCTCTCTATGAATAAGAATTAGAAGAACACCTAGACTACTGGTACGAAGGTCTCAAGTCCGACCGTGATCAGTTTGTCTTTGCCATCACGGAAAACTCTGGTCATGTGGCAATGGTATTGATTATGCCAGATAAAACTATCTACGTCAATGAGGAGGCTAGAGAGAAACTAGCTGAATTCTGGATCAAAGCCTATAACAATAACATAAATCGATTAATTCCCATGATGGCGGAGAATCTGGCCAACGATATTATCTCGGTGACAGGCGTTAAAACGGTGTCCCCAAACCAGAATCGGCGATGGGTTAGTTTGCGCCCGTAGAGTTAAAGTGCAGAGATGGCGGGAAACCCTGAAAAACTATCCGCCCTTACCAATTGCTCGGTAAGGGCGGTGTAGCGGGTCATCGGAATCGACACCAGACTGCCGGAAGGAACTCCAGCTAGTCTAAATCTTGTTTAGACGTGGGGGTCTAGAGAACAGCCCCGGCGCACAGCCGGCTATTGTCGATTAGGAGACCCATGCTTTTACTACTTTCTACCATCGACATCACCTCCTGTATCCCTGAACGGATTGATTATCAAATTTGTCTGCAACTAGCTTAACGCAGCTGTTCGCAAAAAATCAAGGCCGGCAGCTAAAAATTTTTTCGGCAGGCTTAGATTAGCTCCAAAATGGAGGTGCAGATAGGAAGCGTGTAGATTTTTACCTTGCCACCCTTCGCCATTGATAGTACTTTTGGGGAATGCTTGCAGTTGATAAATCGGTGCGTCGCTCACCCCGCTTAATTGGGAGCGATGGAATTCATGGCCGCGCACTGGTTGACCTGCTTTGAGCAGGATCGTCTCCTGTTTGGCGATGGCTTGCCGATAACCTAGTGTTAACTTTGGGGACATTATAGCAGATTGGGGGATTATTTGCAACATAGAATGATTTTTTTGCTCGAAATCAACTATTTTGTCACATAAATACATTAATCCCCCACATTCGGCGTAGGTGGGCATTCCAGAGGCGATCGCTTTTCTCACCTGGGTTAAGATAGGGGTGTTAGCCGCTAATTCTGGGGCAAAGATTTCGGGAAAACCGCCACCGAAGTACAATCCTTGCAGGTTTTCGGGCAAATTTGCTCCTTGCAAGGGACTCCAAAAGATTAATTCTGCGCCTAAATTGGCTAAAATATCGAGATTATCGGGGTAATAAAAGTTAAAAGCCTTATCTCTGGCAATACCGATACGGATAGGGGGAAAAAGCTTATTTGCTACTGGGGGATTTTTCGGGTTCTCTTGGGGAGAAATAGTCAGCAAAGGCAGGAGAATGTCCCAATTAAAGCAGTTTTGGGCAATAGAAGCCAGTTGATCTTGCAGTTCCCTGATTTCTCCTAGTTCATCCCTGGTAACTAATCCTAGATGGCGATCAGGAATTATCAGGGAATCTTGACGACGCAAAACCCCGACAATCGGCATATTGATGGATTCTAGGGCGGTTTGCAGTAATTGCAGGTGGCGATCGCTACCAACCCGATTGAGAATAACTCCGACTAGATGGAGATTTTTGTCTAAAGATTGATAACCACGGACAATAGCGGCGACAGAGGTAGATAAACGACTACAATCGATAACTAGCAGCAGAGGAAGCCCTAAAATACGGGCAATATGGGCGGTACTGGCATAATCGGGAAATTGAGTATCGCTTAATTGAATACCATCAAATAGCCCCATTACCCCTTCAATCAGAGCATAATCGACATTTTGACAATGTTGGGCAAAACAGGTTTTTACATAGTCTTCAGAAGTTAAAACCGGATCGAGATTGCGACAGGGGCGACCGGTAAAATGAGTATGGAACATGGGATCGATATAATCGGGCCCAACTTTAAAAGATTGCACTCGATCGCCACGACTGATTAAATAGGCCAAGATTGCCAGAGTAATCGTCGTTTTACCGACTCCGCTTCTTTCTCCTGCGATGATCATTATTAGTTGTTTTTTTTTCGAGATCGAGCTAGACTTAATTAGCCTGTTACACAATTAATTCTAAGGGTTGCCAACGGCTAATAGATTTAATTTTCGCCGCTAACTCGTCCTGTGTGTCAATCGACTTTTTTTATTAGCGGCGAAATCAATTTGACCACGTTTAGGATCACAACAGAGAAATTATTTGACTTGATATGTACCAATTATCCCTCCCCAAAAACTGGATACTTTTAGATATTGAGCGAGAATTGATAGGTACTTTTGCAAGTCCAACGCAGTTTAGAACAACACCCCGAAACCTCCGTTTATCTGATTAGTACTGGTTAGTCCGGCAGTCCCTACGGATTCGGCGATCGCATTTCGAGCAAACACACCCGCGCTATGGTTTCCGCAGCTTTAAATGGCGATTTAGAGGAAGTCTTTTTCCATCCTCATCCCATCTTTCAGGTTCTCGTCCCCGAAATTGTTCCAGCAGTTGCCCAAAAAATCCTTGATCCTCCACAAGCATGGCAAGATGGCGAATCCTACAACCTACAAGCGCAAGAATTAGCCCATCGTTTCGTAGAAAATTTCCTTCAATTTACCACTGCTTCCCAAGAAATAATGGCAGCTGGTCTAATTTGGGAATAGCAGCATCAAGGAATCGGTTATCAACTATCAGTTAAAGTGAGATTTTCTCGCAGTTTGATTTTCAGGGGCGTCTGTTGGTATCCCACTTATAGCGTTTCCTGTTCGCAAGAGGTACATTATCAATGTTGAAACGCTTAATTGTCAAAGGTTTAAGTGTGCTACACAGGCGTGAGAACCGCTATAAACTAAATGGTAAAATAGCCCATCAGCGCTTTTCCTACCCCAAAACTCGAGAAAATCCTCAAAGAAAGAGATATTCAACGAGAACAGGAAAGACAAACCCTGCTGACAAAAACCCAACAGTGACTTGATGAAAATGCTCTAAAATACGGAATTAATCGAGCTTATATCTTTGGAGAGAAGAGGAAATTTGATGCACAACCAAAAACTAATTCGGTTGCCAACCCTTTAGCCACTTTTTGCGGGTAATTGGCAGCAATGCCCAGAAAACAGCTTAATTTGGCTGAGAGAAAATCTTCAGGTTAGTATCTCTAGCATCAGTTACCGAAAAATTGGGTTTAAAGCCTCGCCCTTTTAGGGCGACTTTATAGGATGTATGATATTAAGAATAGCGGGCAGGGTAAGCAACCGCTTAAAAAACCCAGTCATCGCCGGATGAACGCACCGTTCGGCAAAAGCTCACGGACGAAGCCTTGAAAACTAGAGTGATGGGGTTCTATAGGGGAATGCTCCTATAGGTAAAAGCTCTAAGTGTCAAGTACCAAAGAAACCAATTATTTTAGAGGTTTTGAACTGTATCGTAGGGCATACGAGAACAGGCTTCTGTAAGGTCGCGAAAGTTTGAGGAGAGAACCACCTCTGGGTGGGATTTCGCCAGGAATCTAATTCAAGTGGACTCGTTGAGCCAGAAATTCTCAGCAGTGATGCTAGAAGAATCCACGTCCGTTTAAGGCGTGGGGTATGTCAAAACATTTATCTTCCCCTGACTCGGTTTTCTCAGCTATTGACAAGGGTTCCCCTAAAAGCCTACAAGTATTTTGGATAGGTATAGCCATTGAGGAACCGACCAAAATATGAAAATAAAGACAAGATTACGGGAATGGGGTAAATTTTTCTTAAAAAGTGGTGCTAGTATCGCCCTAGCACTATTTTTAATCTTAAGTCTGTTCACCGCTAAAGGGACTGCCCCTGCTTTAGCTGTGCTTGCTCAGGGTGACGCAGTAACGGATCCCACTGCTATTTTACGCAATGCCTTACCCATAGATAATAAACCAATTCGTCAAGTGCAACAATCGATCGAAGATATTGCCAAACATCTGCGGGCCAAACGTTGGAGTCCGATTAAAAAAGATGTCAAGGATGCCAATTATGCCCTTTCTACCAAAAGCAAGGCTATCTTAGATAGTGTTCCCGAAGCAAGTAAAAGCCAAGGGGAGGAATTAATCGAAAAACTGAAAACGGGAGTGGCATCCCTCGATACGGCTGTAGAAGCGAAGGATAAAGAGGCAGTTTGGTCAACCAGACGGGAATTGCTCAATAATATCACCGCTTTAGAAGAATTAATGGTGGTGGGCTTTCCCTTTAACGTTCCCCCGGAATACGCTAACTTGCCGCAATTGCGAGGACGCGCCACCGTAGAGATGCAGACAACCAAAGGAGATTTAACTATCGTTGTGGATGGTTACAGCGCCCCAGTTAATGGGGGTAACTTTGTGGATTTAATCCAACGGGGTTTTTATGACGGTTTACCCTTCATTCGCAGCGAAGATAATTTCGTTGTTCAAACTGGGGATCCCGTCGGTGCAGAAGAGGGATTTATTGACCCGAAAACTAAGCAATATCGCTCTATTCCCTTAGAAATTTTGATCAAAGGGGAAGAAGAACCAGTTTATGGCAATACTCTCGAAGAATTAGGAATTTACTTACCCAGTCTTGCCTTGCCTTTTAACGCTTTCGGTGCATTGGCCCTAGCGCGTCCGGATACTAATCCTAACGGAGGTTCCTCGCAATTCTTTTTCTTTAAATTCGATAATGAATTAACTCCTCCGGGGTTTAATCTCATGGATGGTCGTTATTCGGTTTTTGGCTATTTAGTCGAGGGAAAAGAGGTGTTAGAAGAACTTACCGATAAAGATAAGATTATCACCGCTAAAGTGGTTTATGGCTTAAATAATCTCGTCCAACCTAGCTAGGTTGGAGGTTTTTAACTAGGTTTTGTCAAGGCACAGAGATTAGTCAAGATAGGGGAAGCATCTCAGATTCTGGGTGCTTCCCCCGATACCCTGGAAAAGTGGCAATTGTCGGGGTCAATATTCCCCGCTAGTGAAAGCGATGCAGCCTGACAATTACTCCATCTTCTCCATCTTTCGAGAATTTAATT
>NZ_BJKP01000059.1 GCF_008974145.1 Microcystis aeruginosa NIES-4325
AACGTTGGTTACACTTCTTCATGCTCTTTGTCCCCGTGACTGGTTTATGGATGAGTGCTGTGGGTGTGGTGGGATTAGCGCTTAACCTACGGGCCTATGACTTCGTTTCTCAGGAATTGAGAGCGGCGGAAGACCCGGAATTTGAAACCTTCTACACTAAAAATATTCTGCTTAACGAAGGTCTGAGAGCTTGGATGGCTCCCCAAGACCAACCCCACGAAAACTTTATCTTCCCTGAAGAAGTATTACCTCGCGGTAACGCTCTCTAAAGATGGCAGGAAAATTTACCGAATAGGGGGAAGGGTGAAGTTAAATCACCCTTCTTTTTTGTTGATTAAGGCATTTCAGGCAACTACTACTCATTTTCTGGATGCCCACGTAGGATAAACTAGAGGATTTCTGGGAGATAAAAACAATGTTTCGCCAAATTTTATTATCTAGTCTCGGTTTGTTGCTAATTTGTCCCCTAGGGAGCGAGCCAGCAGCGGCCAGAACCATGAGAATTAATTGTGAAAGTCAAAACGGTCGCACTACCCGCTGTCCCGTAAACGCTAGATGGGCCCAAGTAAGATTAACCCGCACTCGCTCCGCTGCTCCCTGTGAGGGTAATTGGGATTTCCAAAACGGCAATATTGTGGTGAGAAATGGTTGTCGGGGCGAGTTTGAGGTACGCATCGACGACCATCACGGTAATTTTGGTGGCGGTTGGGACGGTAATGTTTACGAAGAATTTCGCCTCCCCAATATCGGTCGTTTTGTCGTCGATCGCCGCAGTTATTATGATAGTGGCAGAATTAGAGAATTTGATGCGATCGTCAATGGCAGTCGCGAGCGTTGGTGGGCCAATTGTCGTGGTGGCGAACTCGGCAGCGGTAGTCGTCGCATCCGCTCATCCCGAGAAATCGATCGAGTAGTAGACTTTGTTTGTGAGGATCGGGGTTAAATAGCTAGATAGCTAAAATGAGTAACTTTTGCTGAAGATAGATTTTAACAACGTTATCAGGTAAGCTAAGATGCCTTTTAACCGCCTATCCTTAGATTACCTGAATCTCTCTAACCCCCCGACGTCGGGGGGGGGGGGTTGGGGGGTCTTGCCTCGAACAGTACCTTGAGAAAACTAAACTCCTTCGCTTTTGCAAAAGAAATCCATCATCGTCATTGGTGTTTTCTCTAGCATTGATCGCTCACTTTTACTTAGTTGCGTAACCAAATTTTACCAGCTCACAAAAAAGCCTTAAAAATCAACATAACAACTTCCTAAATTTTACGATCTATTGGCTGTATTTAACTTCAGTTCGGGATAAGAGAATTAGTGATTAAGGGCAAGCTTAAGAAGTAAAGTGTTTGTCAATGTGAAATTTTGGGCGCAAGCATTGCGCCCCCACTGATCCTTGGACTAGGATTACTGGTTACTGATTACCGATCGCCGATCACTGATTAGAGAATGCCCGCGTTAGAAAGACCGAGAACCAGTCCCGCGCCGAGAATATGGCCAAAACTCATGGTAGCCAATAATTCCGGCAGACCGAAGCTTTTTTTCGAGGCTAACTGCGGCAAGGGTAAAGCAGGGCCAGCCCCGGTATTTTGGATGGCAAAATAACCGATAACGAAGGCTACTAGGTTAGCTAAGGTCATGGTAATGCCGACGGATAAATTCCAGGGAATGGTTTGAGCTGTGGCTAAAAGTAAGGCGGAAGGGATCATTTGCGCTCCAGTCTTGATAAGATTTTGTTAATCACAGGGCATTATAAAAAGCTCTTGACCCGAAACTGCTTTTTGTTTGAATACTTAACAGTTTTTGTAACGTTTTGCGAATAAGATTAAATGCGAATTAAAATTTGCGGCATTACCCAACCAGACCAGGGGCGAGCCATCGCCAATTTAGGAGCTACGGCCTTAGGTTTTATCCTTGTACCGAGTTCGCCTCGTTACGTCAACATCGAGCAAATTAACGCTATTACCGCCGCAATACCCGACAAAATCGATTTGATCGGGGTTTTTGCCGACGAGCAACCGGAAATTATTCAGCAAATAATTGTTAAAACCCCCTTGACAAGTGTGCAGTTACATGGTAATGAATCTCCCGAATATTGCCAAAGGTTGCGGCAATTATTACCCGACCGGGAAATTATCAAAGCTTTGCGGATTAAAGACAAAGAAAGTTGGGAAAAGTCGGCAATTTACTTCAATAGCGTCGATACTTTACTTTTAGATGCCTACCATCCCCAATTGCTCGGCGGTACGGGACATACCTTAGACTGGCAAGCCTTAGCCAGTTTTTCGCCCCCCTTGCCCTGGTTTCTGGCCGGAGGACTCAACCCCGATAATATTAGTGAAGCTTTAACTCGGCTGCACCCCCAGGGTATTGATGTCTCTAGCGGCGTTGAGCGATCGCCGGGTGATAAAGACCTCAAAAAAGTCGCCCTCTTGTTAGAGCGACTGCAAAAATTCAGTGATCAGTGATCAGTTAGAAGGTTTTGGGTGTTGGGGTTTTAGTTGAATTCCCCCATTTCCCTGACTAGAAGAAATTAGGTTTATGACGGATCAGGTTAAGATACTCCTCGCGGGTTTTCTGCTCGTCTTGGAAGACTCCTAACATGGCGCTAGTGACGGTCCAGGATCCCGGTTTCTGCACCCCGCGCATCACCATACACATATGGGTTGCTTCCATGACTACCGCAACCCCTTGGGGGTCGAGAATTTCTTGAATCGCTTCGGCAATCTGACGGGTGAGGCGCTCTTGGACCTGTAAACGACGGGAATACATTTCCACAATGCGGGCCAATTTACTTAATCCGACCACCTTTTGGTTAGGAATATAGGCAACGTGGGCCCGCCCCATGAAGGGTAACATATGATGTTCACAGAGACTAAAGAAGTCAATATCGCGCACTAATACCATCTCATTATGACCTTCATCGAAGATCGCACCATTAACGAGGGTTTCTAGGGATTGTTGATAGCCTTGGGTGAGAAACTGCATCGCTTCGGCCACCCGTTTGGGGGTTTTTAATAAACCTTCTCTTTCGGGATCTTCCCCCACCGAGATCAGGATATTTCTGACCGCATCCATCATCTGTTCTTTATTTTCGTCGGAAGTGGGATGAATTTGAGCGGTTTTGCCATTGTGGGTGTTGCGATCGGGGCGAGTGGTCACGCGTGCTTGGATAGCGTCGGTTAAATTACCGTTTAAACCGTTAGAAGAAGCTATGGTCATAATGAAGATGCCTGTAGGCGAATTGATTGATAAATAGAAGTATTTCGGGTTATAATGCCCCCGCACTGGGCATAATGGTCATCGTTTCCACTACGGCCTGTTTGGGCAGTAACACCGCTTGCAGAATGGCCTGAGCGATGATATCTGGGGTTAACATGGCCGAGCGATCGAAATCTGCTTTGACGCTATCGCTGTCCCAGATGGGAGTATTGACAGCTCCGGGGGTGATAATCGTGACGCGAATGGCGTTGGCCCGCTCCTCGATCGCTAAAATGCGAGAAAATGCCACTAATCCAGCTTTGCTGACACTATAGGCCCCCCAATCGGGGAAAAAATTATCGGCGGCGATCGAGGAAACGTTAATGATCGTGCCTCCTCCCTGTTGACGCATGGCGGGTAGAATCCCCTGCACACACTGGTAAACACTGGTTAAATTCAGGTCGATCACCCGCTGCCAGTCTGACAAAGGTGTGTCAGCTAAGGGATTTGTGTAACCCATGCCAGCATTATTGATCAGGATATCGACCGGTCCAGATTCTTGGGCGATTTTAGCGATACTAGGAGCTACTTCCGGAATATCTGCCAAATCTAAGGGGTAAGCTTGGGCTGATACGCCTAAATCTGCCGCCATTCCCGCCACGGCTGCCAATTTTTGCTGATTGCGACCGATTAAAACCAGATTAATTCCCGCCTTGGCGAAAGCGAGGGCGGTTTCTTTGCCGATGCCGCTACTGGCTCCGGTGATCAGCGCTCGCTGTTGACGAATAACAGAGTTCATGGTATAATCTGAAATCTCTTGATTCTTGGTGGTTAGGGCAAAATTTTGGCGGTTAGGGGAATCCTAGAAAGGTTTAAGGGAGTTTGGTTAGATCGGAGCAATTTTTCTCGCACCAAAACTGCCGCGTCCACTTGGGGCGGGATGAAGCATTGACTATCGGGTAGGTTCAAGATTAAGAATCGTTACAAAATTTTACCTAGCTAATTATACCACTGTTAAGTCAGGGATCACTAATCTTTGTGTATATTTAGATATCTAACCAGCGAGGGAAAAAAGCAGCCTGGTTGGCGAGAATTGTTGAGGCTGCCTTGAAACTCCCTCCCCCCGCGCTGAAAACTACTCACTGGGGGAGATGACAGAGGTGGGTTGAGTGCGATTGACAATCACCACTTGATCGCCGACAACGGGACTTCTAGCGAGGAGAATTCCCTCGTTATCTGTCATTTCCAAGCGGCGAAAATCAAGACTTTGGCAACGTTGAAAAACCGAATTAGCCAATTTATCCTGTTGTGATGCCTCCAGACTATACCAATTATCGCCCAAAATCACTACTAGACGACTAGCCAAAAAGTCCGCTTCTACGGTAGAAATAATGCCGGCGGGATAACGAGTAGTTAAATCTGTAATTTCCTCTTGAATGGCTGCAACTAAACTTTGTTCAGGAGTTAATCGCGGTTTTGCTTTAGTAATCGGGACGGGAATCGGTGCTTCTGGTGCGATTAATTCTGGGGGAGTTGCGATAATTTCCCCAGCAGCCGGGGAAGGACTAGAGACAACTTCAGGCATATTTTCGGCAATTTCCCCGGTATTTTTCGGTAAACTGATTACGGCTACTAAGAGGATAGTGACTAAACTTCCTGTTAACAAGCCGGTAATTAACCAATCGGGAATTTTTTCGCTAATTCCCCCCGGTAAAAGTCGGCGGATTTTGTTCAAAATTGCCGTCCACCACCCTTCCACCTGCTCGAAATCCGGTAAAATATCGTCAATTCCCTCGGCGGCTGCGATGGGAGAATCTGGGGTTAAACTTTGCTCAACTTCTGCGAATTCGTCTGGTTTTAAAGCAGCGGCTAACTGTTGCGTTGAGTTAAGAAGATTATCAACGGCAACTTTTGGGGGTAACATTGTCCCGGTTCCCGTGTTAAGTTGGGAAACGATCGAATTTAACTGCTCGATCGCCTCTTGTAGTCGGATCACTGTTTCTGCTTGGCTGAAATTCTGTCGCTCATTTGGTTGAGTCATAATCTTTCTTAACTCGCTGCCATTCTTTTTCAAAATATCATTCTATGCGCCGTTTTCTCGGTTTTTTAACCAGTATTTTCCTTGTCTTCTTGACTGCTTGTGGTAGTGTCACTCCCCCGAAAGAATTTGCTCCCCCTGGAGAAATCGTCGCCAAAGCCCTTTTATTACAATTTCTTCACACATCCGATCGCCTTAGTCAATCTTTACAGATCGATGAGCCGCAGGTAAAAATTGCTAAAATTAATGTCACCAGTCTAGAACCGATTTATGTGGGCAATTTGCCCGCTTATCACTTGCAGGGGGATTACGATCTAACTCTGCGATTGCCCCATCAAAAAGATACCAAACAACACAACAATTTTGATCTTTATTTACAAAGACAGATTGAGGGGAAAACTTGGCGTTTACTGGAAGAAGTTGCCTCCCAATGGCGCAGCTATTTAGTAAATTAACCGGAAAAAGCCCGGGTATTTTGCTATAGTCTATGATCAACAGCAATGACAATCCTCAAAGGGAAAATTTAGCGATCATGATTACCTGTCCTCGTTGTCAACACAAGGTCGATAGTCAAGCCTTACAATGTCCCTACTGTTCTAATATTTTAAAGGCCTATGGTCATCCCGGCATGACCCTGCATCAAGCCGTCACGGGCGATTTTTTATGTGAAACTTGTCTTTATCATAGCGATGATAGCTGTAATTTTCCCCAACGTCCCTACGCTACCAGTTGCACTTTATACAAAAATAGCCAAATAATAGCCGAAAAAATTCCTCCTCTCCCTCTCTCTAGGGTTTTAAAAAATTGGTGTCTCAGAAATAAGGAATTATTGCTATTATTAACCCTGATTTTGGGCAGTATTGCCTTGGCTTTTATAAACTCACGTCGTTAATTTTTTTGCTGGCGATCGAGCCTTGATATAAATCTAGATCAAACCAGAAAGTTGTGCCAATGCCCACTTCACTAATCAGATTAATTTGACTATAGTGTTTTTCGATAATATTTTTAACGATCGATAATCCTAATCCCGTCCCTTCTAGGGTATGAACGCGATTTTCTACCCGATAGAAGCGATCAAATATGGCACTTTGATCCTCGGCATCGATGCCAATACCGGTATCGGATACTTCCACGCGAATTTTGATAGTTTCTTGGGGATTATCTTTGCTTATTGTATAGGCACGAATCACCACTTTGCCGCCAGCAGGAGTAAATTTTAGGGAGTTACCGACTAGATTAGTTAATACCTGTAAAAGTAGATCATAATGACCTAAAATTGGTAGTAAATTGGCTTCAATGTCCGAGCTTAATTCTAGTCCTTTATCCCTAGCATTGAGTTGATAGGTTCTCAGGGTTTGTTCGATTAATTGTCCGATGTCGATCGCATCTAAGTTATAGTTACGGGAGGATTCTAACCGAGAAAGATCGAGAACATCATTAACTAAACGAGTTAAGCGATCGGTTTCATGGTTGGCGGTTTCTAAAAACTCTCTTTTTTCTGTATCGCTGAGATCCTCACCAAATTCTGTTAGGGTTTCAATAAAAGATTTGATGTTAAATAAAGGGGTTCTTAACTCATGGGAAACATTGCTAATAAATTGACTTTTAGCCTCATTTAATTCTGCTTCTCTGGTGATATCCTGTAGAGTCATGGCAATCCCCCGAACATTCTCCCGATACTGATCGAATACCTGAGTTAACAAAATGCGAATTGTGCAGGGTTTCGGGTTAGTTAAAGATAATCTAAATTCGGACGGGGCATAATTATTATTATCCTGATCAATAACAGCATTTTTCTGATTTTGATTAGCTGCTTCTTCTGGATGGAGGGTTTCTCCTGCCGCAATTTGATAGAGAGGTTTAGTTAGTTTAACCGTTAACTCCGAAGGAAAAAGATGTAGAACATTTTGACCGATAATTTCCCTGTCTTCCCAGCCAAATATTTCCCGAGCTGCGGAATTAATTAATAATAATTGAAAATTAGTATCTAAGAGAATTGCTCCATCGGCAATAGTGGACATTAACGTATCTAGTTTGGCTTTTTCGGCGGTCATTTCTTCGATATTTTGTTCTTCGTATCGTTCTAACTTTTCCGCCATTTCATTAAAACTGAAAATTAATTCCCCTAACTCTCCTCCCAGGGGTAAATCCACGCGCTGCTTAAAATTTCCTGCCGCAATATTTTTGACCCCGACTAATAACTCCTTGATCGGTTTAGTGATAGTTAAAGCATTAAAAACTGCCCCGAGAATCACCATGGCCCAAATCGAGACAAAAACGGCAATAGTAACATCACGGGTTAGATTAGAAGAAGCCACCACAATAGCGTTAGGATTGATACCGATCGCCAATACTCCCAAATATTTGCCTTCGTGATTTAAGGGAACAAAGACATCGGTTACTTCACCATCGGGGGTTTTATGCTGACGGACGAGGGGAGTTTCCCCATTTTCGCCATAATTTTCTGGTAATTGAATGCGACGCTCGATCGTCAGGGAATTCTTAACTTCGGCGGTAGAATAGGGAATACCGAAAAATATTTGACCCTCCTCGTTAGCGTAGATCAAATAACGAACACTCGAGGTACTACTATAAAAACGGGCTGAAAAACGGGCTAAATCGGTTAAATTGTCCTCAGCAATCAGAGGGGAGACATTCGCGGCTAATAACAGCCCCAAATCCCGGCCAAAACGGGTATCATTGAGACGGACATCCTGCTGGATCGTGTTAACCGCCCAAAAGGTTAAACCACTCATCAACAAAGAAACGGCTAAAGTAGCCGCAGCCATTAATTTAGTTTGGAGGGTGAATTCGGACCACCAACGGGCGATCGCTTCTCGGAGACTAGGGAGAAAATTAAACACGGTTAGGCAGGATTAATCTGTATTCTTGACGAATCTATCGCTCAAATTGCGGGTTAATATGATTATCTTAACCCATTATTTAAGCTGGCACTAATCAAGGCCTAAGTCTCCGAGAAAGTCAAGAAATGCCCAAAAGCGCCAAGAGTTCTAATTTTAGCCACCCCTGGTACTTCTGTGGTGTAGATACTGAACACACCTAAATTTTGCCGTTGACTAGAGGTTTCGATCGCTGGTTTTAAGATTTGATTTTTGATGATATTTCTGGCTGCCACCGGCAAAGAATCGATCGAGTCACAGAGACTGATTTTCTCGCAAGCGATTTTGTCGGCATGAGCGAGGAGTTTTTCTGCGGCGTATTCGCTGTAAAGTTCTTGGGGGGGATTGGTAAATCCCATTATCCCCGCTACTACCCCCAAGGCGATCGCTCCCTTGAAGAAATTACCCCCCATAGCTATTTAGCTCCTTGATTTTGTCTTCTCCACTCTATTTTGACAAGACATTTTCGATCTGGCTAGGGGGACAAAAGAATCACCGTTCACCTGTCCCTAAGCTTATTTAGAAACTGTCCGTAAATGGATATTCAGGGGGAATTGCTTGGGTTTGTGTAAGGCTAGAGTCAGATTGATTACAGTAAGCTGTTGCTGTAATCAAAGTCTCAATCATTTGGCACTATGGTCAACCCCGCCCATAGTATGATAGTTGAACTCTAATTTAGGATCTAGCTGGCTCTAGAGGGGATAACATGGACAAGATCAAGGTGGGATTATTGTTTGGTGGTCGATCGGGAGAACACGAGGTATCTATTAATTCGGCTCGATCGATCCTGCAAGCGTTTAATTACCCCGAAAATCTTGACCAATACGCAGTTATACCCTTCTATATCGATAAAAATGGCTGTTGGCATTCGGCAGCAACTGCTAGACAAATTTTAACCTCTGGGCAACCCCTAGCTATTGAGAGTGATATAAAAGTCAATATCTGGCAATTTCCCCCAGAAGTGAGCGAAATTGAGGTTTGGTTTCCAATTCTCCACGGACCGAATGGGGAAGATGGCACTTTACAAGGATTACTCACTCTCATGCGGGTTGCTTTTGTGGGTAGTGGGGTACTGGGTTCATGCTTGGGAATGGATAAAATTGCCATGAAAACTGCTTTTGCAGCTGCCCGATTACCCCAAGTTAAGTATAAGGCCGTAACCCGCTCGCAAGTGTGGTCAAATCCCTGTATTTTTCCGCAATTGTGCGATCAAATCGCCGAGGAAATAGGTTATCCCTGTTTTATTAAACCAGCTAATTTAGGTTCTTCGGTGGGTATTAGTAAAGCGCGCAACCAGCAAGAATTAGAGGCTGCTTTAGATAGTGCTGCTAGTTATGATCGACGGATTATTGTTGAAGCAGCAGTAACCGCAAGAGAGATCGAATGTGCAGTTTTAGGTAATGATAATCCCCAAGCTTCTCTGGTGGGAGAAATTACTTTTGATAGTGATTTTTATGACTACGAAACTAAATATACTGACGGGCGATCAAGTATGGTAATTCCCGCTAATATTCCTGATAAAATTGCTGATCAAGTGCGAGAAATGGCTGTAGAAGCATTTAAAGCTGTGGATGCTGCGGGATTGTCGCGGGTAGATTTTTTCTATGTAGAAAAGACGGGGGAAGTGTTGATCAATGAAATTAATACTCTGCCGGGGTTTACTAATTTTAGTATGTATCCCCAACTCTGGAAAGCCACCGGTTTGGAGTTTGATAAATTGGTCGATAAGTTGGTACAATTAGCCTTAGAAAGACAGGAAAAATAAGGTTAAATTACCACCGTTTCTAGGATAGTAATTACCTAGCCTAGAGATATTGATCAATTAGATAGTTTCAGGATCAATGCCCAATTCTCGTAATTTTGCCGCTAATCTTCCCCTTTCCAAGATAGCTTGTTCTTTTTCGAGGATAGCCTGTTCCTTCGCTTGTCGTTCCTGTTCCCTTTCTAAAAGAATCTGTTCCTTTGCTTGTCTTTGCTGTAATTCAGCTTCTTGGGGAGTGGGAACCAATTGACCATCAACGGTAAAATAACGCAGTTTACGGTCAAATATGCCT
>NZ_BJKP01000060.1 GCF_008974145.1 Microcystis aeruginosa NIES-4325
ATATTCAGATTCTCGGCTACAACGATTTGGTTTTCATCGCATAACTTTCTGGAGAGTTTATGAAGAAAATCTTGTCTAGTATTTGCTATCTTTTCGTGAACCTTGGCTACCTCCTTAATGGCTTTTTGGCTATTATTAGACCCCTTGGCTTTACGAGACAATGCTTGTTGTCTCCGTTTTAAACGTTTAGCGTATTTTCTGGTAGGTTTGATTGGGTCAACCTTGTAGGTTGTTTCACCATCAAAAACTGTAACTAAAGAAGATAAACCTAGGTCTATCCCTGATATTTTTAGTTTTTCAATGGTTGTTGAGTCATCCATCTCAAACAAGATGGCAGCAAAATATTTATCTGTACTGGTTTTAGAAACAGTTACCGACTTAATTTTGCCGTTTATCACTTGAGAAATCTTAGCTTTTACAACCCCTAATTTAGGTAGTTTAATTCCATTATTTCTAATTGAACAACTTTCAGGATAACGGATTGATTGTTTTTTGTGTTTACTTTTAAGCTTAGGGAATTTTGTTATTTTTGAGAAGAAGTTCTTAAAAGCAGATTCTAAGTTTTTTAATGATTGCTGCAAGGTAGCGGCATTAGCCTCAGCTAACCATTCAAAATTAGGTTGTTTCTTGAGTTGGGTCAGGTCTTTTGCCATATCACAGTAGGTCATTCCTTTACCAGTTTCTAGGTACTGATTGTTAGTTTTATTTAAGTAGTAATTCCAAACAAAACGAACGCAACCAAAGTTTTTAGCTAGGGACAGTTCTTGTTCTTTGTTTGGGTATATTCTCACTTTTAAAACATTTAACATCAGCCTGAACCCATCTGTGTTATTCTTTTAGTATAACACTTACCGCTTAAATATGTCAAGCTCATACATACCTTGAGAATCAAGCCTTTCCCAATAAGGAAACGCTGTTGCCTTGGTTTAGATTCTGGTCGCAATTCATCTCCCGTTAATTTCTGGTATATTTTTAATTAAGGAGAAATTTAACGGGAGTCCTCTTGCTTCATTTAGATAGAGATTTTCAGCCATATAATCAGACGATGACAAAAGCCGCAATAACTCCGCAAGATTTATCATGGCCTTTTTGGCCAATTGTACCACTTTATCCCTATGGTCAAAGACGGACAATTCGCCAAGAAGTGGTGAAAGATACGCTCTGGACATTTGAGCAATTGCAGGGTATTTTTTATGTGGTCGTGCCGATTCGCATGACGGTAATTAAGTTAGCATCTGGGGGTTTATTTGTTTATGCACCAGTGGCCCCGACTCCGGAATGTATTCGCTTGATGCGTGAGTTGGAAAGTGAACACGGGGAAGTTAAATATATTATTTTGCCGACGATTTCTGGGATTGAACATAAGGTTTTTGTTGGCCCTTTTGCCCGTTATTTCCCTAATGCTATAGTTTATGTTGCTCCTAATCAATGGAGTTTTCCTCTTAATTTGCCTTTGAGTTGGTTGGGTTTACCGGCAAAACGAACGGAAATTTTACCTGCTGACTCGGCAACTACTCCTTTAGGAAAAGATTTTAGTTATGAAATTTTACCCGCAATTGATCTGAATGTGGGATACTTCTCGGAGGTGTCTTTTTTTCATCACTACTCTCAAACTCTGCTGCTAACCGATGGCATTATTTCTATCCCAGAAAATCCACCCGCTATTTTAGAATTAGACCCCTATCCTCTCCTGTTTCACGCTAAAAATACTGCTAAGGATCTGGTGGAGGATACCCCAGAAAATCGCCGTCGGGGTTGGCAAAGAATTTGTCTTTTTGCTCTTTATTTTCAACCTCCTGTTTTAGCTGTTCCCAATTGGATTAAGGTGTTTAGAGATGCTTTTAATGCTAAGGAAAGGAGTAAAAAAGCCTATTTTGGTTTATTCCCTTTTCAATGGGGTGATGATTGGCAAAAGACTTTTTTAAATTTGCGTCGAGAGGGTAGGTTAATAGTCGCGCCAATTTTGCAAACTTTGATTCTTAATCGCACTACTGAGGAGGTTAGTCAATGGGTTGATAGAATTGCCCAATGGCCGATTAAACAGGTTATTCCTTGTCATTTTGCTAGTCCGATTCAAGCTGATAGTCAAGAGTTTCAGCAGGCTTTTTCTTTCTTGTCAAAAGATTCTTATTTACCTAAAGATGACTTGGAATGTTTAGAAAGTATTGATAGTTTTTTAGTGCGCTGGCGATTGACTCCTCCTCCCGATAAAAAGTTGTAATTTATGGCTGAGAACTGCTATAATATATGCGGTTGTTAGTTGATTGCTAATTAAGGTTATGCAAATTCCCGAAAATCCCAGTAATGATGACATCAGAGCGGCGTTGATTCAATTAAGTGATGAAGTTAGTGATTTGCAAGAAAAATTCAGCCAATCACAAGACGCATTCAGTAAGTGGCGAGATGAAATAGGACAAAAAATTGATCGCATAGATTATAAATTTGATGCCTATCAAAAAGGTACAGATGGTATGGTGAGAATGGCTACTACTATCATCATTGCCACCGCTTCTGTGGTGGTTTTATCTACTCTTAGTCCTGCGGTGACAGCAATTATCACCGCTTCATATTCTGCTAATGCTCATTAGTTACTTTATCAATTCCGGTGCGATTCTGTGCGTTACGCGCTGCTAACACACCCTAACTTTCCTCAATTTTTACCCGTTTGTTTAATTGATTCATAGTCAAGGAAATCACCAGATTAAAGAATAAATAGGTGGCCATAACTACTATTAACATCTCTAGAGCTTTTCCTGTCTGATTAGCGATGGTACTAGAGATAGCATAAATATCATTATAACCGATAGCGATCGCTAAACTAGAGTTTTTAACCAGGTTTAAACATTCATTAGTTAAAGGAGGAATAATCACTGGCAAAGCTTGGGGAAAAATTACTAATCTCATCACTAATAAAGGTTTTAATCCCAAGGCTTTAGCTGCTTCCCATTGTCCCCGATTAACCGATTGAATCCCTCCCCGTACCGTTTCCGCGATAAAGGCAGCTGTATAAACAGTTAAACCGATTAAGAGGGTGGCAAACTCGGAAGAAAGATGTAAACCGAAGTCAATATTTTGATTAATAAGATTAACTTGGGGACTTTGCCATTGTAAACCCCAGATTAGAGGAATTATAACTAGGATTAGTAGGCTAGTTAGGCATAAACTAAGTTTATTTTTTAGGTATAAAAATACGGATAGACTTATTCCTAAAATAATGATAGCAAAGGTTAACCATGTCCTGAAACTATTAGCGGGGAAAGGCAAATAGACTCCTGAGTTATTTAAAAATACCCTGCCAAATAACTCTAGAGAGTCCTCAATTTTCGGCAGTTTCAAAAATACAGCAAAATACCAGAAAAATAATTGTAATAATAGGGGAGTATTGCGAATAGTTTCTACATAAATTGTTGCTAACTGACGAATTAACCAATTATCTGACAAGCGACCTAACCCGATGACTATTCCCAGACTAATCGCCAAAAATATGCCAGTAATCATAATGCGAAGGGAATTAACTAATCCCACCAAAAGAGCGCGAAAATAGGTATCGGTGGGACTGTAGGCAATAGGAGAGTCACCAATCGCAAAAGAAGCTGGTCGGTCGGGATCAAAGAGAAAGCCAAAGCCAAAACTTAAGCGTAAGCGTTGGAAATTAATCACTAAATTGCGGCCAAAAAACCAGAAAATTAGGCAGACAATTAGCAGGATAATTACCTGTAAAAAAATCTTCTGAAATCGCTCATCGTACCAAAAAGAATTTTTTTGAGGTAAGGTCATATTTATTATATAGTCCAGAATTTTTCACAAAAGAAATCGGTGACTTTTGGCCACCGATTAAGAAAATCAAAACATATTTAGATAACTCCCAGACGGGAAAGACCGAGGATAACACCAGCGCCGAGGACATGACCAAAACTGGTAGTACCCAGTAAAGCGCCTAATCCCATACCACCGAATAAAGCGGGGGAAGGTAAAGCCGGACCGACATTTTGTTGTTTAATAGTGGCTTTACCGAAAGCAATAGCGAGAATATTGCAGATAATCATGACAATCGCCACTTTGGGACTCCATTCGCTGGAACCTTGTACGGCGGTAGCGGCCATTAATAGGGTTGAATACATTGAAATTCTCCTGAACAGGTCGTTTTAAGTTTTTAATCTTAAAGGTAGTTATCACCCCACATCACGCCCTGTTGCAATACTTAATAATCAAAAGCAGAGGAGTCAACGATAGGGCCGATTCATCTCCACTTCCGAACTACTCGCTTAGTACAAATTTAAGTTTAAGCCTACTTCTTTAGCGAAGACGGCTAATCCTTTCTTTTCAATGGTTTTGATAGCTTTGGTGGAGATGCGTAGTTTTACCCAACGGTTGCCTTCCGACCACCAAACTCTTTTCCATTGTAGGTTAGCTTCTTGTAATTTTTTGGTGCGACGGTGGGAGTGGGACACCGCATAGGCGTTATTGGCCTTTTTCCCCGTCATAGTACAGACTCTAGACATAATTTACTCCTGTGCGATCGATGTTTGTCAATAGTCAACCTTTCTAGTTTAACTCAAATCTCGCCAGAAGTCCCCCCTTCCCCTGGGTGAAGTGAACGGAAATCAATTTAACAGCAAGTGGGGGGATTAAGAAGTTGATTGAACCGGTTCACTGCTCAGACAATTTCGACAATTGCCTCAAAGGTAATGGTGAGAATATTGTCAACAAATTTAGCTGTAATTTTTTACTGAATAAAAAATATTTTAATAAGTTTTACATAGTTTCTATTATTCTGGTTAATTCATTTTTATTTTTCCACAATTTTACTTGAAAATCTTGGTATATTTTGGCGATAAAAGGGGCTTGATTACCTTGAGTTATTTTTTCGATTTTATCGATTGTTTCGACAAAAATATTAATCATGGTTTGACGAGGTAAATTGCCAGAAACTAGAACAAATACTTGAGCCTGATAACGGGCTATCTGTTGAACTTCTAAAATATTTCTACCAATGTTTACATCTTTAGTTAATACTATCCATCCTCTTTGACTAACAATAGGTAGCCACTCCGTATCCGGTGCATCTGGGGCAAAATGGGCATGATGAAATTCAATTTTAACCCCTATTTCTTGCAAAGCTTCACCGATAGATTTTCCTAAAGCGCGGTCGATAAAATAGGTGTATTGATAGGTCATACCGCTTGCCAATTGCACTCGAATAAAATCGCTTTTTCAATTTGCCAAGGTTGACAATTATAATCATTGGCAATATCTTCTATAGAGTCCCCCGCATCATAAAGTTCTGTGACAACTTTAGTGGGAATTCCTGTTCCTGTGATCACGGGTTTTCCGAAGGAAATATTAGGGTCTATCTTTAGGACTTTATTGCTGAAGTCTTCCCCATTTATGTCGATAGTGGGAAAAAGCCGTGTGGCGATATCTTGTTCATCCCATTCAATACGAGTTAAGAGATTATTTAAGAATTGTTTCATCGTCAATTGTCCCGAACGGGAGGCATTAATTAAATGTTCAAATTGTTCAATAAAAAGGTCAGTTCCATCGGTACTAAATTGTTTTTGAACTAGAGGATGATCGGTGTTAAATTGTTCACTAATATAGTCTAGGGCCAGTCTAACTTTATCGAGAGGGATGTTATGAACTTTGCGAATAACTCTTAAAACGTGCGCTTCCACTAAGTTAGTAAAGGAAAGTTGCGGAATATTCGGATTAGGTCGTTGAATGAGGGGTAAAAACTCTTTTTGTCCTTTTTTTGTGGGGTAGGTGCGTCCTCGTACCCACGTTCTCAGAGTGGGCAAAGGAATATGGAGATAGCGCGCAGTATCGGCTATAGTGTAGGTGGGAACATGATAGAGATGCTCTAGAGATAAGGGAGATGATGCTTTGACCATCGTTAATATTTTGGTGAAGTTGTTGGGATGAGATTATCGCCTATTATTTCATTCTAGCTAATTTTGGTATCCTTGAGGATAGGGATAAAGCAGGATGAGGGCATCTCAGTGGACATTGGGGGCAAATGAGGTTATATTTTATCTATAGAAGAACGTTTGTATGTCGCAACGATAATGAGTAACTCACTGCCAAAATATCTAGAGGAAATCACAGGCATTTATCAACAGGGTAAGGCCACAGAACACAGTTATCGTCCTGCTTTAAAAAAATTAATTGAATCCCTAAATAATAACCTACAAGCTCTCAATGAGCCAAAAAGGATTGCTTGTGGCGCTCCGGATTTTGTGATTAATCAGGGTATGGTAGAAATTGGCCATCTGGAAGCAAAAGATATCGGAACTTCTCTCAAAAAGGTTGAAAATACTCCCCAAATAAAACGTTATTTACAGGCTTTGGGTAATTTAATTATCACCGATCATTTAGAATTTCGTTGGTATGTATCGGGAGAATTGCGTCTATCAGCTGCCGTGGCAAGTCTTAATCAAAAAAAGCAAATTAAACCTGATTCCCAGGGTATTTTACAAGTAGAACAATTGTTCTGTCAATTTTTCCTCTCAAAAGTTATTCAGATAACAACACCGCGAGAATTAGCGAAAAAAATGGCCGCTTTAGCGCAGTTAATTAGAGACGCAATCGGCCAAGCTTTAAAAGATCAAGATTGCGGGGGAATGTTGCGGCAACAATTGCAATCTTTTCAACGAGTTTTAATTAGTGATCTCAATGAAGCGCAGTTCGCGGATATGTATGCACAAACAATCTGTTATGGTTTATTCGCAGCGCGCTGTAATACGGATCAAATAAGTTCTTTTTCCAGGGAAACGGCGGGATTTCGACTACCGAAAACTAACCCTTTTTTGCGGGGAATTTTTCATCAAATTGCTGGTACAGAATTAGATGAGCGGATTACTTGGGCCGTGGATACTCTAGCCACTATTTTACAACAAACGGACATGGATGGTATTCTTAGCAGCTTTGGAAAACGCACGCGCAAGCAGGATCCTGTGGTTCACTTTTATGAGACTTTTTTAGCAGAATACGATAGTAAAATGCGTGAGTCTAGGGGGGTTTATTATACCCCTGAACCCGTGGTTTCTTACATGGTTCGCAGTGTGGACTATATTCTAAAAAATAAGTTTCAGATTCCTAAAGGTTTGGCCGATGCCAAAAAAATTACGATTAAAAATCCTAATAATAGCCAAGAAACTCAGGAAGTTCACCAAGTTTTAATCCTCGATCCTGCTGTGGGAACAGGCACTTTTTTACACTCTGTTATCGACCATATCTATGATAGTTTTCGTCAACAGAAAGGGATGTGGTCTAGTTATGTCAGTAAACATTTATTACCCCGTCTCTTTGGGTTTGAATTACTGATGGCTCCCTACACCGTGGCACACATGAAATTGGGTTTACAACTTCAGGAATTAGGCTATGATTTTAGTGCCGATGAACGCTTGGGAATCTATCTCACCAACACCCTACAGGAAGCTTTTCAAATTCCCCCTGCTGATGGTTTTTTAAATCGCATTCGCGATGAAGCAGAGTCAGCGCAAGGTGTTAAGCAAGAACATCCGGTTATGGTGATTATTGGTAATCCTCCCTACTCTGGACATTCCGTAAATACAGGAGAATGGATTAAGGAATTATTGAAGGGAAAAGATATTATTTCTGGAGAAAAAACTGCTAGTTATTTTGAAGTAGATGAGCAACCTTTAGGCGAAAAAAATCCCAAATGGTTAAATGATGATTATGTCAAATTTATTCGCTTTAGTCAATGGCGCATCGAGAAAACTGGTTATGGAATTTTAGCTTTTGTTACTAATCATGGTTATTTGGATAACCCAACTTTTCGGGGAATGCGTCAAAGTTTATTAAAAACTTTTGATGATATTTATATTCTCGATTTACACGGCAATAGTAAGAAAAAAGAAGTTTGTCCCGACGGTTCACCGGATCAAAATGTGTTTGATATTCAGCAAGGTGTAGCTATTGGTATTTTTATTAAATATCACAATGGTTGTTCAAATTTAGCTAAAGTTTATCATGCTGATTTATGGGGTAAAAGAGAAATAATTGAGAATCAAGTTATTGTCGGTGGTAAGTATCATTGGTTAGATGAAAATGATCTTTATTCTACTTCTTGGCAAGAATTAAAACCTGATTCTCCTTTTTATCTATTTAAACCTCAGAATATTAATCTGCGCTCGGAATATGATCAATTTTGGAAGATTACTGAAATTATGCCAGTTAATAGTATGGGAATAACCACGGCTAGAGACGAACTAACCATTCAATGGAGTGAAAAAGAAATTTGGGATATTGTCAATAATTTTATCAATCTCAGTTCAGAAGAAGCTAGAATTAAATATAATTTAGGTAAAGATTCTGGAGATTGGACAGTTAATTTAGCTCAAAAAGATATTCAACGGGTTAACTTATCTAAAAATAACTTAACCCCTATTTTATACAGACCTTTTGATAAAAGATATACCTATTATACAGGTAATTCAGGCGGGTTTCACTGTAGAGCAAGAAATGAAGTAATGTATCACATTTTTAAAAAAGATAACTTAGTTTTAATAACATTGCGAAGACCTAGAAATGAGATTGTATCCAATTTTTTTATATCTGAAAAAATTACAGATAAATGTGTTATTTCATCGCTAGATAATGCCAATGTTTTCCCCCTTTATCTTTACCCAACCAATACCCCAACCCTATTTGACACAGAAGCAACCAACTCGCCAAATGGTCGCCGTCCCAATCTAGCGCCAGAATTTATTAACAAACTTTCGGCAAAACTTGACTTAGAATTTATCAGTGATGGCAAAGGAGACGAAAAGAAAACCTTTGGACCGGAAGACATTTTTAACTATATTTATGCTGTCTTTCACTCTCCCCAATATCGCCAACGTTACGCCGAATTTTTAAAGATAGACTTTCCTCGTGTTCCTCTCACCAGTAATCAAGAATTATTCTGGGAATTAGTCAAAAAAGGTGACAGATTAGTACATTTACACCTAATGAAAGCAACGGGAAAAGAAATTAGTAGCTATCCCGTGGCAGGTTCCAATATAGTCGAACAGGTGAAATATGACGAAAATAAACAACAAATTTCGATTAATTCTGACCAGTATTTTGCGGGGATTCCGCCCCAAATTTGGAACTTTTATATCGGCGGTTATCAAGTGTGTCAGAAGTGGCTAAAAGACCGCAAAGGTCGCCACCTTAGCTACGATGACCTAGAACATTATCAACAAATTATCTCCATTTTGGGAGAATCGATCGCAATTATGGAAACTATAGATATAATTATCAATAAATATGGTGGTTTCCCCTTTAGTTAAGCCACCGGTGAGAGAAGATTAACTTAATTTTTGCCCACTGGCAAGAGTCCCTTTTCACCGATAAATGATTCTCCACTCCCAAGGATGCTCTCTTATACTAAATCCGTTGAGTAACGCACAGAAAACGGGTTTCTCCGAGAAACCCGTTTTCTACTCATGCAAAAGGGAAAAAGGGGAATAAATAATCAGTCTTTAATAACCAGATTTAGTATTATAGTCATTTCAAATAAGTATGATACAAGTAAAAAATAGGGTAAAATAAGGAAAAACAAGCAACCCATACAGAAAAATGTCCTATAGCCTAGACTTGAGAAAAAAAGTAATTGATTATGTAGAGAATGGAGGAAGCATAACCAAAGCATCCGCCATATTTAATATAGG
>NZ_BJKP01000061.1 GCF_008974145.1 Microcystis aeruginosa NIES-4325
AAAAAACCAAAGTCACCCAAGAGCTACCAAGTTTTAAAGCACTAGGCAAAGATGGACTTTGCCGTTTACTGTTTTACGAGACTAGGCTTTTGTATCGACTTTTAACGGGTAATTTAGTAAAGTGATTGAAGACATATAATAACCAGCGATCGCATTTATCTGGTCGTGGCACTGGAGGTCTTCTCGCCCAAGGTGATAAGATAAAAAACTAAGTCTTTGAAAATATGACAAAGGATTTATCTATCATGACACCCTCTTTAGCTAACTTTCTCTGGAGCCTTGTTTTAGGTGCGGTTATCGTCCTGATCCCTGCCACTATTGGTTTGATTTTCATCAGTCAATACGACAAGATCAAACGCACTTAATTTAATTTAACTCTAAAATGCCTAGACCGATTCCGTCTGGGCATTTTAGCTCATTTTAGAACTGGCAAGAGCGATCGCACCGACTACCCGATATCCCTCTGTGCGTAAAACCTGCACAGCCTCCTCAATCGTGGTACCCGTGGTATAAATATCATCAATTAAGAGAATCGGCACTGATTTCGGTAAATTTTTCCCCAATTGAAAAGCCGCTTGCATCGTCTTTTTTCTTTCCTCGGCTGCCAGACTAAATAAGGCTGCCGTGTTCTTAATCCGAATTAACCCGCTACTAGCCAGAGAATAACCGGTTAAACGACAAAAACCCTCGCCAATGACTTCTGCTTGATTAAAACCCCTTTCCCTTAACCTTTCTGGGTGGAGAGGGATAGGAATCACCGTCAAACGTTTATCAGTGAGGGGAGGACGCAGCAGCCAAGTTTCCCCCATGCAACTGCCTAGCAAAGAGCCGAGAGCGGGATAGCGATCATATTTCATTTTAGCGATCACCTGTTTTAATTTACCTTCGTAGCGTCCCCAGATAAACAGGGGAATAGAACCATGCCAGAGAAAAAGCGGGTTATTCTGACGATAGGCCTGTAATTGTCGCCCACAATCACGGCAAAGCTCTCGATCGCTCTGCCGTTGACAAAGAGGACAGGCAGACTTAAGAAATAAAGCGAGAAAAGGTTCGAGCATGGGAAGCAAAAGTTTTAGCTAGATCCTGATTTCCATCGTCAAAAACGGTCAAATAATGGGGATTACTCCGCTCGATCGAAAGACTGATTCCTTGCGCTCCTTCAGACTCTAGATCTTGGAGATAACCCCCCTGATGCTGTTGTGCTTCCTCAAAAGAGGCAAAGGGACCAAAATAGTAAATACAGTGGGGATAAAGGGAGGTAATTTTCAGCCACCAAGGTGTATTATCGTCAGAAATTTTATTTGTCTCCAAGAAAGATAAAATCATGTTCTGGTATTGATAGGGTACAGGGATTGCAGGAATCAAGGACAGGTTTTGAGGAACTTTGCCCCTATAATTCCCGTTTGCTGGCCAAAAAGTCGAGCTTCTGGCCAAAGAGATTCTTTTTATCGTATTAGAGTAACAAGGGGATCGGTCGCAAAATCGAAAGAGATTCTAAAAATTCCCCTCAGCCAAGGGGAAGCGGATCGAGATAGGATAGTAAAAAGTTTTTTTGTAGAAAGCTAAGGGGATAAGATAACTATGAGCCAGATCACGGACACAGATAAGAGTCTTGAGGCGATGAAGAATTTTGCCGAACAGTACGCTAGACGCACAGATACTTACTTCTGTAGCGATCTCTCGGTGACAGCCGTAGTAATTGAGGGATTAGCGCGTCATAAGGACGAATTAGGCGCTCCTTTATGTCCCTGTCGTCACTACGAAGACAAAGAAGCGGAGGTAAAAAATACTTTCTGGAATTGTCCCTGTGTGCCGATGCGGGAACGGAAAGAATGTCACTGTATGCTGTTTATTACCCCCGATAACGAGTTTGCTGGGGAAGAACAGGCAATTTCCCTCGACTATATCCAAGAAGTCCGCGAATCGATGAAGGGGCATTAGTATAGGGTAATGACAGCCAGCGCTTTTGGGCAAGGAATCGACGAATTTAATCGCCAGCAATTCTATGCTTGTCATGATACCCTAGAGGCTTTGTGGATGGAGTCCGCAGAGCCTGAAAAAACCTTTTATCAAGGCATTTTGCAGATTGCTGTCGCTTGTTATCATCTAGAAAATAATAACTGGCGCGGGGCGGTAATTCTTTTGGGAGAAGGGGTTAGACGTTTACAACACTATCAACCCGATTACGAGGGGATCAACGTGACGCACCTGGTGGGGGAGAGTTTGGATCTATTAAACTTTTTACAGAATCTCGATCCCCAAGCTTTACCGGCAGTGCTAGAAGCGATGAAAAGCAATCAGGAACATCCTCATCCCCACCTCGATCGATCTATCTGTTCTCTGCCGAAAATCATCAAAACTCATCCCGTTCTCTAAAAAGCTAGATTAGTTAGTCAATACAATTACGTCTATAGGTGACATTTCTATGAGAGCAAGATCCGCAAAAATCAGGGGATGGCTAGTTGCCCTCGTTTCTACCGGCTTAATGGTGGGATTAGGTAATTCTCCCCTAGTCAAGGCACAGCAGGATATTGTACCAGGTAATGCCATGACAGTGCGATCGGATATTCAAGAGGCAAACTCAAAAACGGGCGTAATTACTGCCAGGGGTAACGTACAAGTGTTCTATCCTGCCCGCAAAATGCAGGCCACTTCTGCCCAAGCTCAGTATTTTAGCCGCGAACGTCGTTTAGTGATGACGGGTAATGTTTATGTTTTGCAGGAAGGCAACAGTATCCGCGCCGAAACGATGACTTATCTAGTCGATGAGGGCAGATTTATCGCTACTCCCCAAACCAGTCAGCAGGTGGAGTCAATTTATTTAGTCAAAGATAACGAAACTTCCCCCCAACCAGCTGCTTCCCCGACACCCGCACCCATACCTTCCCCTTCCCTCCCTGCTGCCCCAATTATTAACCCGCAGTGATTAGGAGTCAGGAGGCAAAAGGCAAAAGGCTCTCTTATTCTTTGTGTGATAAGTTTAACTTATATAGTAGCGATCGGTCTTTGTGTCCTCTGTGTCTCTGTGGTTCCTTCCACTCACTGCCCCAAGACTGTATCTTAGAATACATTTTACCCACCAAACCTAAGAGAGCCAGCAAAAGGCAGCTTTGTTCTCCCCACTTCCCCACGTCCCCAAACCCCAACACCGGATAAAGATGACTTTAGTATTAGAAAATATCCATAAATCCTACGGTAAAAGGCTCGTGGTTAACCGAGTGAGTATTACTGTTGCCCCGGGGGAAATCGTCGGGTTATTGGGACCAAATGGTGCAGGGAAAACCACAACTTTTTATATCGCCACGGGATTAATTAAACCGAATCAAGGGCGCGTTTGGCTCGATCAAAAAGAAATTACTAAATTACCCCTTAATCAGAGGGCGCGTCTGGGTATTGGCTATCTGACGCAGCAGGCTAGTATTTTTCGTTATTTAACTGTATCAGAAAATATTCAGTTAGCCCTAGAACAGTCGGGAGTGCCTTTTTCCCAACGGGCAAATCGTCTCTATGATTTATTAAAAGAATTTCGCCTCGATAAGATTGTTGGCACTAAAGGCGCTTACGTTTCTGGAGGAGAAAGAAGAAGGACGGAATTAGCTCGCGCTTTAGCCGTGGGAGTCAACGGACCAAGATTTTTATTATTAGATGAACCCTTCGCTGGGGTGGATCCGATCGCTGTGTCCGAGATTCAAACGATGATCGCTGGTTTAAGGGATCGTCAGATGGGAATTTTAATTACCGATCACAATGTGCGAGAAACTTTGGCCATCACTAATCGGGCTTATATTATGCGCGAAGGGCAGATTTTAGCGGCGGGAAGTGGCGAAGAACTTTATAATAATCCTCTGGTGCGTCAGTATTATTTGGGTGACAATTTCTTAAGATAATTGTTATTAATAAAAAATCGCTGCATTATATCATGAAAGTTAGCAATTGGCAAGTAAATTTAAGTAGAATACCCGGATTTACCATCTTAGATCGCTATATTTTTGTCGAGTTATTATTGCCCTTTCTATTTGGTATGGGTTTATTCACTTCCTTGGGAGTGGCGATCGGCACTTTATTTGATTTAGTGCGACGGATTACTGAGTCGGGTTTACCTTTTACTTTGGCCTTAAAAATTCTCTTATTAAAAATGCCAGAGTTTATCGTTTTAGCCTTTCCCATGTCGATACTTTTAGCAGCTTTAATGGCCTACAGTCGTTTAGCCAGTGATAGCGAATTGATTGCTTTTAAAAGTATTGGAATTAGTGTTTATCGCCTAATAATTCCCGCAATTGTGCTAAGTTTAATAGTGACGGGATTAACCTACGTTTTTAATGATTATGTGGCCCCAGCTGCCAGTTATGAAGCTAATGCTACCATGACGAAAGCCCTGCGACCAAATCGCAAATCTTTTATTGAAGATAATATTATTTATCCTGAATACGGCAAAGTGCGGCCACCGGATGGAGGGGAAGCGCAAACGGTATTAAGAAGGTTATTTTATGCCGAAAGATTTAACGGTCAAGAAATGTTAGGTTTAACCATTCTCGATCGCACCCAACCGGAAGTTAATCAAATTATTACCTCAGAATCAGCTTCTTGGAATATTGAGAAAAATATCTGGGATTTTTATAACGGTACAATTTATCTAATTGATCCTAATGGTTCCTATCGTAATATTGTCCGCTTTCAACATCAACAATTAGCCCTACCGCGTACCCCTTTAGATTTAGCTTTTCGGGGCCGAGATGGTTCAGAAATGACCCTAAGACAAGCGCGGGAATACCTAGAAATACTGCAATTAAGCGGCAATCCTACCAAAATTAGAAAACTACAGGTTCAAATCGAGCAGAAAATATCTTTACCCTTTGTTTGTTTAGTTTTTGGCATGATTGGGGCGGCCTTGGGATTACGTCCCCAAAATTCTAATAAAGCCACCAGTTTTGGTATTTGTATTGTCCTAATTTTCTCCTATTATCTCCTATCTTTTGTCACCAGTTCCTTAGGAATTGGAGGAGTTTTAACTCCCTTGATGGCCGCTTGGTTGCCTAATATTTTAGGATTAACTGCTGGAGGAATTTTGTTACTTCAATCCGCTAAGTAATCGAGGGTTAGCGGTGGGGTAAAAATTGATAATCATCAAATTTCTAGGGCTAATTTATATAAACGACTGCGGGATAAATTAGTAACTTGTGCTAATTGTCTGCTGGCTTGCGATCGACTAACTCCCCGTTCTATAATTTGTTTTAATTCCTGTTTTAATTCCTCGTCGGATAATTGGATATTATCGGCCTGATCGTTGCCCATAACTACGATGGTAAATTCCCCTTTAGGAGTTTTATTCTCCCGATATAAATTAATCGCCTCGGCGATAGTTCCTCGCCAAATTTCCTCGTAAAGCTTGGTTAATTCCCGACCTAAAACTATCTTTCTCGTTGGGCCGAAAGTTTCGCGTAAATCCTCCAAAGTCTTAATAAGTTTGTGAGGTGCTTCATAAAAAACCATCGTTCTCGTTTCAGTTTTTAAACCCTCTAAGCGCTCTTGTCTCAGCTTTTCCTTACCCGGAAGAAATCCTTCAAAACAGAATCTTTCCGTGGGTAATCCCGACACCGCTAAAGCAGTAATTACCGCCGTTACTCCCGGGATGGGAACCACTTCGATCTGAGCTTCTATACAAGCTTTAATTAACTCATAACCCGGGTCAGAAATCCCCGGCATTCCCGCATCAGCAACCAAAGCGATATCCTGACCTTGGCTGAGAATATTTAATAACTGATCGAGACGGGAAAGGCGATTATGTTCATGGTAACTAATTTGAGGGGTTGAAATATCAAAATGTTGCAATAATTTGCCCGTGTGTCTGGTATCTTCCGCAGCAATTAGAGAGACTTTTTTGAGAGTTGCCAAGGATCGGAAGGTCAGATCGTCTAAATTGCCGATCGGCGTGGCCACCACATACAATTTACCGAGATTATTCATAAATTGGCTAAAAATAGGCTGGTTGGTCGTATTTTCAGTGATCAGTAAACGTTAAACAGTAGGCTGACGACTGAGAACCGATCGCTTTTGTCTGTTCAGGGATCACTCAAATAGGGTAAAGTAGGTCAAGGTATGCTCACCCTGTTATTGCATTAATCTAGTCTAAGGAGAACGTCTTAGTAATGTTAACCCTAAAAATCGCCGTTTATATCGTTGTTTCCTTCTTTGTCTTACTTTTTATCTTTGGCTTCCTTTCTGGCGATCCTACCCGTAACCCCGGACGCAAAGACTTTGAGTAGAAGACAATTATCAAACCGGTTCTAGGGTAGAGACACAGGGAACAAGTTATCGGACTTTCCCTGTCTCCCTAGAAATAATGATCGTGGTAGTATCATTGAGGTTCGCTCGTCCTCTATTTCGATCGCCGACTCGTGCAGTCATGTCTTTTTTTCTCTTAGCTGTTGAACCACCTGCCCTAATTAATACTGTAGCTGAACCGGAAACGGAGGAGCGCCAAGTTTCTGAAAATAGTCCCACTTCTGTAGTTCCCCTCCCTGTCACCCCAGCACATCTAGAAGCAAAAAAGCCTTCAGAAGAGAGCGTTTCTATTCCCCTCACCGTCACTCCACCCCCGGAAACCGTCGAGGTAAAACCCTTGGTTCCCGATCAGGGTATTCCCTTAGAACCTTTACCTAGCAGTGCCGGTGATGCGGCAGCTTTGGGAAAACCCCTTTCTATTCAGAATTCTCCACCCCCCGCAGCCGTTGGTGTCGCCATTCATCCCGAAACCGAGATAGTTTCAGGATTAAATCAAAAAGCTCTCAACCAGAAAAATGGCTCAACTCGGCTATTAGTGCGGAAAAAAGGCGAAAAAACCAGCCAAGAATACTTGATTTCCCTCAATAACAGCCTAGCTCAGACCGCTGCAGTTAATCCAGAAGGGGAAAAGCCCCTAGAATTGGTGGCCGATGAGCAGGAATTTGACCAAAATCGGCAGATTATCACCGCTAGAGGTAATGTCACCCTACGTTTTGCCCAAAGTGTACTAACGGCCGATCGCTTACAGATTAATCTCCCCGAAAAGTTAGCGGTAGCGGAGGGCCAGGTGATCCTAACCCGGGGAGATCAAATCCTGCGCGGCGATCGCTTTGAATATTATTTCGTCCAGGATAGCGGTGTGGTATTTAATGCTAATGGGGAGATTTTTCAACCCAGCACCGCTAGGGATTTAGGACAAACGCTGCCCACGGATGTGGGGGCCGGTAGTTCTTTTGGAACCCTAACCGATCGTTTGGCATTAAATCAACCCTTGCAGAGAATCACTACGGGAGAGGGTTTTCAATTTGTTGTCGGGGGACAGGATCCCAGTCGGCGCGATCGACAGAATATTAGTAGTCCATCGGGAGGAACGATTAATCGTGTCCGTTTTCAGGCCGAACGCTTGAATTTTGATGGTAAGGTGTGGAATGCCACTAATGTGCGTCTGACTAATGACCCTTTTTCCCCTCCTGAATTGGAAGTTCGGGCTAATTCCGCCACTTTTCGCAGTACCGGCCCCTTTACCGATGAGTTGCGGATGAGTAATTCCCAGTTGGTTTTCGATCAACGGGTAGTGGCACCCACTTTTATTAATAGTCTTACGTTCGATCGCCGTCGTCGTCGTCCTTTTTTAATTGCCCCAGGCTATGATGGGGAGGATCGGGGCGGATTTTTCGTAGAAAGTCCCCTAACTTTAGTGGAGACACCGAAGACTCTTTTTGAGTTGACACCGCAATATTTAATTCAAAAAGTCCTCAATCCTGATGCTTTTCCCTCAGCTAACCCCGGAGGTGGGGAAGTTTCGCCCCTTAGTCCGAAAGCTTTTGGTTTATTGGGCAATTTTGCCACTAATTTTGGCGAGCGCTCGTTTTTGCAAGCAACAGCCTCTTTTTCTAATTTAGATTTGGAACAGATCGAAAATACTGTTCGTTCTAAAATTCGCTTTCAACAGACGATCGGACAGTTGCAGGATCCCTATCTGCTCAATGTGGAGTACAATTATCGCGAGCGTCTCTTTAACGGTTCTTTGGGGTTTCAGACGGTTAATAGCAGTTTTGGGGCAATTTTGACCTCACCGGTGATTGTCGTCCCCAATACGGATATTAGACTCAGTTATCAAGCTTCTGTTCAGAATGTTAACGCACCCACCGATCGCAGTGATCTCTTAGCGGCCAATGCAACGGATAATGTCACTAATTTAAGTCGTTTTCAGGGTGCTGTCTCCCTCAATCGCAGTTTTTTACTCTGGTCTGCTCCTACTTTACCACCGACTCCCGACCAAGGGTTAAGATTTTCTCCTCTTCCCGTTCAACCCTATATTGCTCTTGTCACTGGTGTCACCGGTGTCACCAGTTATTACACTAATGGAGAGACGCAAAATTCCGTCACGGGAACCGTGGGATTATTAGGGCAGTTTGGGCGTTTTTCCCGCAATTTTTTCGACTATACCGGGTTTAATATTAGTTTTAGTCAGGGTTTGGTTAACGGACAATCACCCTTTTTCTTCGATCGCTTTGTTGATCAACAAACCATGTCCTATGGTATAACTCAACAGGTATATGGTCCGATTCGCGTGGGTTTCCAGAGCATTTATAGTATCGATCAAGCGAAGGAAATCAGTACAGAATATTTTCTCGAATGGAGTCGTCGCACCTATAGTTTAATTTTGCGCTATAACCCGGTGCTGCAGTTGGGAATACTCAACATCCGCGTGTCCGATTTCAACTGGACAGGTAACCCCGGCTATTTTGAGGGTAGCGATGTCCGTCCAGTGGTGGATGGAGTCACCCGTTAAGACTAGAAGGGAATTATGAATGATGAATTATTGTGTAAGATGGTGATCGCACTACAACGCCCACCCTACTCCAATGGAAAGGCTATAGATGACTACTACCCTTGAAAGCTTACAGGAATTTATTGATTTTTGTCAACAGCATATTACTGGCAAAGAAAGGAAAGAAGCTCAGATTTTCCTAGACCGTTTCTTTCGAGCTTTTGGTCATAAAGG
>NZ_BJKP01000062.1 GCF_008974145.1 Microcystis aeruginosa NIES-4325
GATATCGAACATGATTTTAGTGCATTAAAGAGGGCAAGAATGTATGCTCCTGTGGGGACACCCCTTGATGAAATTATTCGTACTTATTGTGTCGCCTAGTGTCTCGTTCTTATTTGAAATAACTATATCATCGGAAATTAAAGTAATGGCCTGTCTCGCCAAAAAATCGAACATTTGCTCAAAATTTTCGTTCGGACGGATGGCGAAACTGACAAGAATATTGGTATCAACAACAACCCGTATCACAAATCATCTTTTAACGATGCCATGAGTGCGTCGTGTTCCGCAGCTGTCATGCCAAGAGTTGCGGCCTCGTGCTGTAATTTTCTGGCAATAATAGATAAGCTGGGACGACCCACCATAAGGCGGACAATTTCATCATCCGGTATAAGCGCCAGTGCTTCCCTAATTTCCCTGGCCGTACCTTGGATTACTTTTGCTTGTGTAGTCATGATTTTTGATCATTCTAGGGCGAATCCTAGCATAATTTAGCTCAAAAAACCTCCCCCAAAAAAAGAGAGAGGAAACCTGTATTCTAGAAAACGGGTTTCTTTGAGAAACCCGTTTTCTATGGCGCTTAAGTGTCGCTGCCGCCCCCAGTAAGTCTAACAGCACTCCCTAGCATTAAACCGCCCAAGGTGATCAAACCAAGAAGGCTAGAGGGTTCGGGGACACTGACTGGCGAACCCGGGACAGTAAGGATTGAGGACATTCCATAGAATCGAGGGGAAGTAGATCCCAACGAACTAATAGAATCAAAAATCCATGTGCTATTGTTTGCTGCACTATTTCCTGTCCGGCCAGCAGCTGTAAAGCTACCTCCCAGATTAATGCCTATACTACCATCAGTGTTTGACCCCGTCCATACATTTGAGGAAATACTCCCCAGATCAGAAGGTGTGCGATTGATAGGGACATTAATAGTCCCATCCCAGAGATCGGCATTATTGTTGGCGACTCGATTCCCATCTATGAGGTAGATGGGAACACCCGCACTCGATGGATTAGTACCCGTATTATCACGGGCAGCGACTGATTCGGTAGAAGCGATCGCATTCCAAGTAATAGTACCCAGGTTAAATCCTGCCGTTGTTAAAGCCGAATTGAGAGCGGGCTTGTTGGCCTCATTGGTAACAAAGCTATTGTAGGTGTTTATGTCGGTGCTTTGTGCATCCCGTGTGCCGTCAGTAACAAAGACCAAGCGATACTGGTCGCCCGGATTCAAGCCTGTAGGGACGACCACCAAAGCAGCTTGTGCTGCACTAGCCGTTACCAGAGTCGCCAGGGCAACTCCAGAGACAAAGCAGAGTTGTTTTTTTTCATGAAAAGAAAAGGGTTAATGGTAGATGATTTGAGTGCCTGACATTTCGATTCGGGTTAAGCGATAGGGCAACCCAAAACAATTACCAGCGAACGTAACAGTCAAGACCATACACACTCCCCCCTGCGTTGTATCAAAAGCTACAATTTAATAAATATTTACATTCTTTTCCCCCAGGGCTTGCGCCCCTTGTATATTGGAGAAGTGGTAGGGTGTCAGCCTTTTTTTCCAGAGGATTTGCTGATCACCGGGACTCCAAGAGAGCCATCTGATCACTTATAAACTGTTGACTATCCAAATTACTCGTTAAGACTGCATTAGAGGTAAATATTTCATGAGCCAAACCATCACACCTTCTTCCTTAAAAGCTAGTTTAGCCCCCAATCCCACTAGAGCAGCAACGGTGGACGATGGGGGAAATGTGCTAGGGGAATTTCTGCAAGAAACTCTGGCCATGACTAAACGTCTGTTCATCCAATTACAACGTCGTCCTTCAACCCTAATCGCGGGGGTAATTCAGCCCTTTATGTGGCTGATTTTATTCGGGGCATTGTTTTATAATGCCCCCCAGGGTCTATTCGGCAACGATCTCAGTTATGCTAAATTTCTCGCCCCCGGAGTGATTGTCTTTACCGCTTTTTCTGGGGCCCTCAATGCTGGTTTGCCGGTAATGTTCGATCGAGAATTTGGCTTCCTTAACCGTCTGTTGGTAGCACCTTTAACCACTCGTTACTCGATCGTGGCCGCTTCTACCATCTATATTATCGCCCTCAGTTTCATCCAAACCGCCTCGATCGTGGCCGCTAGTGCCTTTTTAGGGGCCGGATTGCCCAGTTTAGCTGGATTAGGTGCGATCGCTTTGATTGTTTTCCTAATAGTTTTGGGTATGACTGCCTTAAGTCTCAGTTTAACCTTTGCTCTGCCCGGACATATCGAATTAATCGCCGTCATTTTCGTCACCAATTTACCGCTTTTATTTGCCAGTACCGCCCTCGCTCCCTTAAACTTTATGGCAGATTGGTTACAAGTAATCGCTAGTCTCAACCCTCTTACCTATGCGATCGAACCGATCCGTTATATTTATTTCAATCAGCACTGGTCTTTTGATAGCATAGTCTTACAAACCCCTTGGCTTGACCTCAATTTCTTGACAGTTTTAGCCCTGCTCTTAGCTTTTGATCTGCTAATCCTTTTAGCAATTCAGCCCTTACTTCGTCGTCGTTTTGCTTAAATCAGTTACCAGTTACCAGTTATCAGTTATTAGTTATTAGTTTACTGTTCACTGAAAAGCTTGTAACTTTTTCACCACCAAAAACAAGATAATTTTCTGAGGAGTTAGTTAGATTATGAATACTCAAAAAATGTTGATCAAATCGTCTTTATTTCTAGCTACTATTCTATTAGTCGGGGCTGGTTTTAATCCGCAAGTGTTAGCTCAAAGCTTGAACCCCAGTCAGCCGGATTATCAAAAGAATGAACGTAGTTCCGATGGCAGGGATAGTCTGGGTGGTTTTAATCCTTTAGACTTGATTCATAATAGTAATTTTCGCCGTAGCCGGGACGGATCGGAATTTCAGGAAGACACCCTCAATAATATCAACGACGCGGCCGAGGAGTTTAAACGCAAGCAAAGAGAACAACTGGAAAATCTCCAAAATCCTGCCCCAGAAACCAAATAAAACCCTTTTTTTGAGTAGCTAGACATAATTAATTGCACATATCTAACTACCTATTGCCTATTGCCTATTGCCTATTGCCTATTGCCTATTGCCTATTGCCTCTTGTCTTTTGCCTATTGCCTATTGCCTATTGCCTATTGCCTATTGCCTATTGCCTATTGCCTATTGCCTATTGCCTATTGCCTATTGCCTATTGCCTATTGCCTATTGCCTATTGCCTATTGCCTATTGCCTATTGCCTCTTGTCTTTTGCCTATCCTAAGCAAGAGGTTGATTTTGTCCTATTGCTTAGTATATATGATCGCTAAATACAAACGAACTTAGAAAGAGCAATAACTGAAGATCATTGGGGGGTTTATCTGACACGAATTTATATTAAACTTAGGATTGGTTTATTGAATTATCGTCTTATTAAAACTGTGGAAGTAATGGAAATCGGGCAAAAAGTCAAGGTCTGTCGCTTAAGAGACCGCGTTAACTCGGACGTAGCGGGTAAATTGGGTAAAGTGGGTGTCATCAAAAATTTTAAGATGACCGATGGCAGCGGTGTTGGTGCTGTTGTCCAGTTTGATGATAAAACCGCTACTTGGTTTTTTGAGGATGAACTCAAACTCATCTAAATACAACGTTTAGGAATTAATTATGTCCTTAATTTTGACCTTTTTGGGCAAGGGGGGCAGCGGTCGCAGTACGATAGCGATTGCGTCGGCAAAGAAAATGGCTGGTCTGGGGTCAAAAGTTCTCTTGATCGGTCAAGATTCTGGCCCTGCTTGGGGGTTACTCCTCAAGGCTTCCCCTAGCTCCTCCATTACGGAAATTGCCCCTAATCTCTCGGTTGTGCAGCTTAGTAGTACGGGATTACTAGAAAAAAGTTGGGAAGAAGTCAAGGAATTGGAAAAGCAGTATTTGCGTTCTCCCACCTTGAAAAATGTTTATGGTCAAGAGTTGGGCATTTTACCCGGAATGGATCAAGCTCTAGCTTTAAATTTCCTGCGGGAACAGGATAAAAGCGGAAATTACGATGTCATCATCTACGACGGCAGCGGAGATATCAACAGCCTGCGAATGTTAGGGATTCCAGAGGTGGGCAGCTGGTATTTACGGCGTTTTCGGCAGGTTTTCAGCGATTCTGAGATTGGTCGCACCCTTTCTCCCTTTTTCCAACCAATCGCCGCTGCCGTGCTGAATTTTTCCTTTAATCCCCAAGATTTAGAGCGGAAGGGCGATAATAACATTCTAGACGAGGGGCGCTCCGCTTTAGCTAATCCTCGGCGAGTTTTAGCCTATCTAGTCACCAATGATGATCCAATTGCGATCGCAGAAGCCAAATATCTTTGGGGTGCGGCGCAGCAAATCGGTTTAAATGTGGGGGGAGTGATTTTTAATCGCTGTCAGAGTGCCACGGAGGATTTTGCCCCGCTGCCGGCGGCGATTTTACCCGACCGTCAAGGAGAAGATTGGCAGGAGTTAATCGCCGAGTTACCCAATTTTCTCACGGTGCAGCCGCCCAAACCGTTAATAATCGATACGGCAGCCGGTCAGGTCAAGGTTTATTTACCCGGATTCGAGAAAAAACAGGTAAAACTGACGCAATCGGGTCCAGAATTAACCATCGAAGCCGGGGATCAACGGCGGAATATTGATGTACCACCGCCTCTAACCGGACGAGGGGTAAAAGGGGCCAAATTCCAAGACGGTTACTTAATTATTTCTTTTTAAGGGATTATGTCAAACACCGAGATAGAAAACAAGGATAATAGAGGCGCAAAAACTCGCCAATTATTGGGCATGAAAGGGGCCTCATCGGCAGAAACCTCCCTCTGGAAAATCCGCTTACAATTGATGAAGCCGATCACTTGGATTCCCCTAATTTGGGGGGTTGTCTGTGGGGCTGCTTCATCGGGTAATTACACTTGGTCTTTAGAAGATGTCTTAAAATCGGCCACCTGTATGTTACTTTCCGGTCCATTGATGACCGGTTATACCCAAACTTTAAATGATTTTTACGATCGAGAAATCGATGCAATTAATGAACCCTACCGTCCGATTCCTTCGGGGGCAATTTCTATTCCGCAAGTGGTCGGTCAGATTTTGGTTTTATTAGTGGCTGGGTTAGGAATAGCTTATCTTCTCGATCGCTGGGCCAGTCATGATTTCCCGATCATGCTCTGTTTAACCCTATTTGGTTCTTTTATCGCCTATATTTATTCAGCGCCGCCCTTAAAATTAAAACAAAATGGTTGGCTGGGTAATTATGCACTCGGTGCTAGTTATATAGCATTACCTTGGTGGGCAGGTCACGCCCTTTTTGGTCAGTTAAATGGGACAATTATGCTCCTAACCCTCATCTATAGTCTGGCGGGTTTAGGCATTGCTGTAGTTAACGACTTTAAAAGTGTGGAAGGTGACGAAAAATTAGGCTTGAAATCCTTGCCAGTTATGTTTGGAATAACCACTGCTGCTTGGATTTGTGTGATTATGATCGATGTTTTTCAAGCAGGAATTGCGGGCTATCTCATTAGTATTCATCAGAATCTTTATGCCGCTATTTTACTGTTATTAATTATCCCTCAGATAACTTTCCAAGATATGTATTTTCTGCGGGATCCGCTCAAAAATGATGTCAAATATCAAGCCAGCGCCCAGCCTTTTCTAGTGTTAGGAATGTTGGTGACAGGTTTGGCTTTAGGTCAGGGTATGCTCTGAAGATTGTAGTTAATAAAAACAGGAAATATCCAGTTTATGGGACATTATCGCCTTGAATTGGGCGTCTGTTTACGGTAACTTGATCAGTCAAGAGGGGTGAAAACTGCGGCTTCTAGCTCGATCCCTAGTCTTTTCGTTACAATCAAGAGGTGATTGTGCTGGAGGGGAAAACTTTCTTTCTTCTCGGCCAACTATCCCGCATTCTTGACGAACTAATCAAGAATAGTTTCTGTTTAACAAGATTGATTGAGACAAGTATCTCGCACCCTATCACCATGAGTAATACCAGTAACTTTCGTCAAGCTTTACGCGAGGCCAAAAGCCAAGCACTTATCGGCCCCAATGTTATCCCCAAGGCCTTACCCTATCTCGGTGGCGGTCTAATTTTGACTGCGGTGGGAACCTATGGCGGTTTAGGTGTGATCCAATCCTATCCCCAGATTTTCTTCCCGACTTTCTTTGTCGCCATGGTTGCCGAGATTATTTTATTTTTTGTCGCGCGCAATAGTGCGGAAAGCGGCAATAAAGGAACTGCTCTGCCCCTGCTGACTCTCTATAGCCTTCTTTCTGGCTATACTCTCAGTGGAATCGTCTATGTGGCCTTAGGTACTTCCGGTGTCGGTTTGCGAGGAGTAGCAATTGCTGCCCTCGGTTGCGGCATCGCTTTTGTCTTGGGACGCAATATCGGCTCGAATCTGTCGGAAAAAGATGGTTTAGCGCTAACTCAAACCGTTAGCATCGGTATTCTCGCTCTTTTTATTGTTCTCATTGGTCAGCTAATTTTCTCTATCTTTGGTGGTGCTACTCCCACCTGGTTAGAAATCGCTATTTCTGGCATCGGGGTTTTCTTGTTTGCTGGTTCGGCAGTGGTGGACTTTTACATCTTGCCCCGTACCTACAGAGATGAGCAGTATCTCAGTGCTGCTTTATCGATGTATTTGACCTATATCAACCTATTTATCTTTATTCTGCGCCTTTTAATCGCTCTTAACGGTCGAGATTAGGGCAAATAGAGAGGAGTTAGAAATTAGTTACAACCTAACTTCTAACTCCGCTAGAATAGTAAAGAAATGTAAACGGCCTGTAAAGATCATGACTGAACCACAACCGACTCAAACCCCCAAATTAGAAGATCCCAAATTTGGCTTTAATGACTATGCCGAGCGCCTCAACGGTAGGGCGGCTATGATTGGTTTTGTGATCACCCTGTTGATCGAGTATCTAACCGGTCAAGGTCTGTTATCTTGGTTAGGGTTACAGTAGCTTTTTAAGCTTTTTTAGACATTCTAGGGGAAATAGAGCCTTGAATGCTAGTTAACGCATACAGGCTTGATGATTTTCCCCGTAGAATCCTTGCAGGACCGAATCACCTCGCTGTTGTGGTGTTCCGTGGGAGCGATTGGGAGCTTCAAAATCGCCCACTTCCGAGGCCGCTTCCGCTAGAAGTTTTCCTGCTATTATATAATCCTGTTTGGATAAACTTCTTGCTTCGGTAAATAACCAGGAAAGGGTATCTCCCGCTAGACAATCGGCCTGTAATTCAATGCCGATGCTCATTCCGCCTTCATCGATGCCACCGATACCCCGATTCCACTGAACAGCGTGAGCTGCCTCGTGAGCGACGGCGTAAAGGGGGAATAGGGGATTATCACTAATGCGAGTAACTTGCTGGATATTGACATAGACTGTATTATCTACAGTGCAGAAAGCCGCTAGGGAAATTACGCCGCAGGGAGTGGTTATCGGGCTATTGCTTAACAAATACTTAAAATTGATCTGGTGTAATTGAGCCGTATATTCAATTACCGCTTCTAGGGCATCCGTAATATCGTCTGCTTGCGCTCTCTGGGCTAGAGGAGATAAAATCAAGAGGGAACTACAAGAAACGGCAGATATCAGGGATAATAACCGTTTACGGCCAGAGTTAGGTTTCATGATACTAACAAAGTCGGGAGTGAGAAAGAAGTTTAATTAATCTGGATTAGCCTACCGCTACGATCAAAATTCTAAAGGCTATATCTAAGACTTCCAGAGAAAATACAGAATTTACGCGACTTTTGATCGAAGTTGATATAATTTGTCGTCAAGGTTGAGGAAATTAATTTGGCACGACCACTGATTGTCTTGAAAATAGCTCTCTTGCATAATTAATTTTTGAGGGTTCAAAAATGTCAAAAATAAGGGTTAAGTTGCGTAAAATCTCTAAATATACCAGTTAATTGGTTTTTATTCATTCTTAATTTCCCCACCCTGATCATTTCGTACAAATATACCACAATTTCTTGCAGAAGTCGGACAAGGGGGAAAGGGATAATTGTCCCTTTCATAGGACCGCCTTTTCCCTACATTTTCCGAAAATTTCCTGACTTATGCCAGAGACACTATAGCTCTATCCCCATTTCTCGCAAACGAGCCGCCAGTTGTTGAGAACGCTGTCTTTCCGCTTCTAGAGCTTGCTGAGTAGCATTTAATTGCTCCTGGGCTGCAGCCGCTTGCTCCTGTGCTGCTTCTTCTGGCAAGGGGATTAAATTGCCTTCCGGGTCATAAAATCTCGCCCAGATTGCCGTTTCTCGGTCAATAGTACCCTCCCAAGTTCCC
>NZ_BJKP01000063.1 GCF_008974145.1 Microcystis aeruginosa NIES-4325
TTCTCTACATAATCAATTACTTTTTTTCTCAAGTCTAGGCTATAGGACATTTTTCTGTATGGGTTGCTTGTTTTTCCTTATTTTACCCTATTTTTTACTTGTATCATACTTATTTGAAATGACTATAATTAGACACCAGCTATAACGACATCGAGATAATAGACAACAATAAAGGCTGAACAAGGTTCAGCCTCCAGTATAAATTTTAACCCTTTCCTACTTGCGCCCCGGAACTGTATATTTAAAATTCATCGGGCCAGTATAACCAGAAATCTCCGCTAATTTCTCTAATCTTTGGGTTCCCGAATATTCTTGACCCTTAATAATCCAAGTGGGGAAACCTTTAATTCCGGCATCGCGACAAGCTTGGGGATTACCATTAACCCCTTGTGGATCGCATTCGATATAAACCCCTTCTTTTTTGAGGATTTCTCCCGCTTCCTTACCAAATAACTGTTTTTGATCGTAACAATGGGGACACCAAAAAGCCCCGTATTCTTTCGCACCAATTGCTTTTAAATGTTTAGCCAGGGCGATTTCTGCCTCTCCTGAAACCGTGGTTACTTCCCAACCGTGGGGAGGTGTAGCAGCTGTCATTGGCCGGGTAATTTCTTCTTTTCCTCCTGCCACCGTCGGGGAATTTACTCCCGCATAAACTGCTAAAGTTCCCACCAAAGTAATCATCGCCACCACAACCATCGGCAGTATAATTTGTCCTAAACCTTCCCATTCGCGACCGACAATTGTGAGAATTAATAAGGTTAAAGCGAACAAAGCCGAAGTGATGCAGTAGGGACACAATTCCTGTAATTCCGTGGCTAGAATATACATTAAATAACCACTAAATACCGCCATCGCCGTCGCCCCCGCTAACAGCAATAACCAAGTATTATTTTCTAAACTTTTGCGGAGATTTTTCTGGGTTTCCCCATTAATAAATAGAGGACTGAGGGCAAAAACTGCCATGGCAATATAGGACAAAAAACCGAACAAACTCAAGGGCAGCCCGAAAACCGTAGCGTAGGGACTATTCAGAACACCACTACAACCAGCCCCATCACTAGCCCCGGCGGTACAGGCCGCAGCCCCTCCCGTCAGTTTAGTAATGGTTAAATAGCCGGTCAGAATCGCCCCCACGATCGAAACGCCCCCAATTAGAGGCCGGGAGTAGCGATGAATCCAAGGTACAGAACGACGACGCATAATATTATTTAGATTAAATTACAGCAGAATTCAGGAGTCGGGAGTCGGGAGTCAGGAGAGAAATCTAAATGCACTTTGTTGAAGGGAAAAATTCCCCAACCATATTGTGTTAATTAGGACGTTTTCAATTCCTAAAAACTTAGGATCGCACCACGGCCGATAACTATCCGCCATTCTAGCAAGGGGTTATGTGGACAGAGGCAAAGAAGGCAGAGAATTATTAATTTTTGCCTTTTGATCGTTGATCTGCCGGGCCGTTTCCACAAATTGCGACACCCGGATCGGATCCACCGGTTCAGTAATTTTGCCATGACGCTTGAGGGAACTAGCCACGATCACCCCATCGGCAGCCGGCAGCAACCGCCCGATATTGTCCAAATCAGCCCCGCTGCCGATAAAAACCGGTGTTCCCTTGGCCGCTGCCACTGCTAGTTCCAAATCCTCAAAACTGGGGGGGCTACCGGTGGCCCAACCGGAGAGGATCACCCCGTCTGCTAGTCCCCGTTCGATCGTATCTTGCACCGCCGTAGTCAGATTAGGCGTTCCCAAGGGGCGGGCGTGTTTAACCAAAACATCCGCTAAAATTTTGACCTCAGACCCCAATTCGCGCCGATAACGCAGGAGTTCGTGGGCTTGACCCTCAATAATGCCCTGATCGGTGGCCATAACCCCCGTTAGCACATTAACTCGAATAAATTGGGCATTGACACAGGTAGCGATCGCTAAGGCACTATGGGCATCATTGCGGAGAACATTAAGACCAATCGGTAAGACCACCAGATTTTTAATGCGATCAACAATTAAAGTCATGGCACTAACCACGGCGGGATCCACCTGTTGCTTAGTAAAGGGGGCATCAAAAAAATTCTCGATAATCAAACCATCGACCCCACCAGCAGCCAAAGCCGTCGCCTCCTGTTCAGCCCGCTCGATCACCGTCTTGAGACTACCACCCCAACGGGGGGAAGTGGGCAGGGGGGCGAGATGAACTACGCCAATAATCGGGTTTTTTGTCTTGAAAGTTGCAATTAAGTTCACAGCGTCTACTACTCTTAGCGTCCCCAACCAGGCACCGCTCACCCATTTTAACAGGGTGAAAGCCTAGCCACGGTTCCACGGGGGGGAAATTATTTTAACTGCTAATGATTTTATCAAGTCCGGAATCCGTTAAAATGTCTTAACATTAAAGAAGTTTAAGATTTGGTTGATACTCGATCGCATGGGCAATAAGCCAACCATCGCTATCTCACACCTAGGCTGTGAGAAAAACCGGATCGACTCCGAGCATATGTTAGGACTGCTGGCCAAGGCTGGCTATCCCGTAGATAATAACGAGGAGTTGGCCGATTACGTTATCGTTAATACCTGTAGTTTCATTCAAGCAGCTAGAGAAGAATCCGTTCGCACCCTCGTGGAACTGGCGGAAGCTAATAAAAAAATTATTATCTCCGGCTGTATGGCCCAACATTTCCAAGATGAACTCCTGACGGAATTGCCGGAAGCCGTGGCTATTGTCGGCACTGGGGATTATCAGAAAATCGTCGAGATCGTGGAACGGGTAGAGACGGGAGAACGAGTCAAAGAAGTCAGCACCGATCCCACTTTTATCGCCGATGAAAATCTGCCCCGTTATCGCACCACCAGCGAGGGAGTCGCCTATCTGCGGGTGGCCGAAGGCTGTGACTATCGCTGTGCTTTCTGTATTATTCCCCACCTGCGCGGTGATCAGCGATCGAGATCGATCGAGTCCATTGTCAAGGAAGCGCGACAATTGGCCAGCCAAGGGGTCCAAGAATTAATTCTCATTTCGCAAATAACAACCAATTATGGGTTAGACTTATATGGCGAACCCAAATTAGCGGAACTCTTGCGAGCGCTGGCAGAAGTCGATATACCTTGGATTCGCGTTCACTACGCTTACCCGACCGGGTTAACGCCAAAGGTTATCGAAGCGATCCGAGAGAGCCCGAATGTTTTACCCTATCTAGACTTGCCGCTACAACATTCCCATCCCGACATCCTGCGGGCGATGAACCGTCCCTGGCAAGGACGAGTCAACGATGGCATTATCGAGCGGATCAAGCAAGCTATCCCGAACGCGGTTTTACGAACGACTTTTATCGTCGGTTTCCCCGGAGAAACCGAGGAACATTTCAGCCATCTGCTGGAATTTGTCAAGCGTCATGAGTTCGATCACGTCGGGGTGTTTACCTTCTCCGCCGAAGAAGGTACAGCCGCTTTTGACCTGCCCGATCCAGTGCCACAGGCAATTATGGACGAACGCCGCGAAAGGTTGATGTTAACTCAGCAACCAATCTCGGAGCGCAAAAATCAAGCTTATATAGGTCATACTGTAGATGTTCTCATCGAACAGGAAAACCCGGAAACAGGAGAATTAATCGGGCGTTCCGCTCGTTTTTCCCCGGAAGTGGATGGCTTGGTTTATGTGACAGGGGAGGCGATTCTAGGTGCGATCGTACAGGTCCGAATCACTGCGGCCGATACCTACGATCTCTACGGCGAAATAGTCTAATTTTTCCATTTTTCTAATTTAATTCCCACAAAACAATCCCTATGACCACTGGTTTCAACAATTTAGGTTTATCCGATAGCCGTCTTCAACACCTAGAAACGCTTGGATTCACTACCCCCACGGAAATTCAAACCAAAGCCATCCCTCTCCTTCTAGAAGGGCATGACATGGTAGGAATGTCGCAAACGGGAACCGGCAAAACCGCCGCCTATTCCCTGCCTTTACTGGAACGCATGGACACCAAAAATCCTAACGTTCAAGCTTTAATCCTCACCCCCACCCGGGAATTAGCCCAACAGGTGGCCAGCGCTATCAAAGATTTCTCTGATGATCGTCGTCTCTTTATCCTGACAGTCTGTGGTGGTCAATCCATGGAACGTCAGATCCGCAGTCTGGAAAAAGGTGTCCAGATTGTGGTCGGGACTCCCGGCCGGGTAATCGATCTGCTAGATCGCAAAAAACTCCATCTCGAATCCCTAAACTGGGTAGTCCTCGATGAAGCGGACGAAATGCTCAGTATGGGTTTTATCGATGATGTTAAGAAAATTCTGCAAGCATCCCCCTCCACCCGTCAAACCGCCTGTTTCTCGGCAACTATGCCCCGGGAAATCCGCGATTTAATCGCTAATTTCTTGAAATCTCCCATTTCTGTGACGGTTTCTCAACCCCAGGCCGCTCCTGCTAAAATCGAGCAGAAAATTTATATGATCCCTCGCGGTTGGACGAAATTAAAAGTCCTGCAACCCCTGTTAGAGATCGAACCCCTAGAATCGGCGATTATTTTCGTCCGCACCAAGCAAACCGCGGCCGAATTAACCAGCAAACTGCAAGAAGCGGGGCAAACTGTGGATGAATACCACGGTAACTTAAGCCAAGTGCAACGGGAACGACTGGTGCAACGTTTCCGCGAGGGCAAAATTAAATTAGTGGTAGCTACGGATATCGCAGCCCGCGGTCTAGATGTGGAAAATCTCAGCCACGTTATTAACTATGATCTGCCGGATAATGCCGAAACCTATATTCACCGCATTGGCCGCACCGGCCGCGCTGGTAAAACGGGAACTGCTATATCTTTAGTAGAACCGATCGATCGGCGTTTATTACGTCAGATTGAACAGCGTTTGCGTCAACGTCTGGAATCTAGTCCCATTCCTAGTCGCACCGAAGTAGAAGCAAAACGCCTGGCCAAGCTGCAAAATCAGCTAAAAGAGGCTTTATCGGGGGAACGTATGGCTTCTTTCTTGCCTTTGGTGCGGGATTTAAGCGCAGAATACGATCCCCAAGCGATTGCGGCGGCTGCCCTGCAAATGATCTACGATCAAAATTGTCCCCAGTGGATGAAAACCGATTGGGAAGTTCCCGCACCGACGAGCAGTAAACCGGTGATTAATAAAACTCCCCGCAGTGGTGGTAGTAAGTACCCCTCTAAGTCGAATAACCGTCCTTCCCTGGACAAAAAAATCGTCTTTCAAGAACGTTAATTTTTAGTTCTTGAATAGATAATTTTAAGAGTTGATAGACCGTTTTGGTTCTATCAACTTTTTTTCTGCGTACAATTAATAAAAACTACACATCGACTTCCTCCTTTTTCCCTTTTTTTAAGAAGATGCCGAAGCTAGGGGGATCGATTCTCACCAGATATCGACCAGCTAATCTGGGCCTGAAGATAACTGCTATAATCTACTTATCAATAGTTAATAATTTCGATGAATCGATCGCAACTTATCCACAGGCAAAGCTGGTTAATTGAACATTTGCCGGGGTTAAGTGACCAAGATTGCCAAAAATTAAAGGATTGCGGTATCGACAACACCGCACAACTTTTGCAAAAAGTTCGTCCGCAATTGGGTAAGGAAAAATTAGCCGTAAGAATGCAAATTCAGGCTAAATATATTAATAAGTGGGTGGCAATGGCGGAATTAGCCTCGATTCCAGCCGTGGGTTGTCAATACTGCGGTTTGCTGGTTCATGCTGGTATTGCTTCCGTCCCACAATTGGCACAGGTATCAATTCAGCAATTGCACCGACAGATTCTCCGCTTTCAGGTGGCTAATCTGCAAAGACGCGATTTATGTCCCGATATTGCGGTGATGTTAGCTTGGATTGAACAGGCGAAAATCCTAACCAGAGAGTTAAAATAAGCCCTATTTACCGAAATTTTGGCATAAATTAACCAAACGTACTGCCATTCCAGCCCCAAAGATAACCTTTCGCCTCGGCAAATTCTAGATAAATGCGATTTTTCGGTATTTCTAAATAAGCCTCAATTTCTTGACAAAAATCACTACTCATGCTTTTAGTTTGAGCGGCAGAAATAGAACCAACACTTTTAATCTCCACATAACACACAGGCTCAAAAGTGCCAGCAAAAGTCATTTTTATCCCCGATTCTAAAGCTGTCATCACATAGGATTCCGGTTTTCCCAGATGTTTAGCTAATTTAGCCGAAAGACTCTGTAAAAGTTGATTAACCGTCTCATCATCGGCGGAGGTGACAGAAGTTTGAATTTTAATTAGAGGCATAGGAAAAATCTCAGAAATATTTTTCTATAATATAACAGTTTTGATAGCAATCACAGATATTCTTTTGCTTCAGATGGCTTCAATTATCGAACCACATAACTCCGGCTAGAGCTTCTTTGATGATACCTAGCTGTTATAATTAAACAAAGCTAGTATAACGGGGAAAAACTATGACAACTCTCGACATTTTACCGGAAGTTACCTGTCCCCCCACCGATTTATGGAGTGATGAACCACCCTTGGAAAGTGATTTACACCTGCAACAGATCATAATTCTTCTCAGTTGTCTAGAATTATTATGGCAAGAGAGAAACGATTACTACGCTTCCGGTAATCTGACTATCTACTATAACGAAGAACAACTGAAAAAGCGCGATTTCTGCGGTTCAGATTTTTTTGTGGTTTTAGATACAGAAAAACGTCCCCGCAAAAGTTGGGTGGTTTGGGGAGAACAGGGGAAATATCCCAATGTGATCATCGAGATTCTTTCTGATTCTACGGCCAATATTGACCGCACTAAAAAGAAAATTCTCTATCAAAATACTTTTCGTACTCCTAATTATTTTTGGTTCGATCCTAATACCTTAGAATTACAAGGATTTAGACTAATTGAGGGACAATATCAAGCCATTTCTGCCAATGAA
>NZ_BJKP01000064.1 GCF_008974145.1 Microcystis aeruginosa NIES-4325
TTCGCCACGACCCCGGCGACTGTTCGAGTTTTGTCAGGGAGATTATGGTGGTGACCCTTGCTACGAAGCGGTCTTTTCTGACCAAGGTTGGGACGGTCTGCCACTTCTCTCAATATACAAGGTTGGGTTGAGCGAATCAATAGGTTAAGGAAAACCTCTCAATTCTCAGGAAAAGCGAAACCCAATAGCCAACACCTAAATCCGTCTGAATCTTTTTGTTGGGTTTCCTTGGGTCTATTGTTGGGTTTCCTTACGTCAACCCAATCGACGGGAATTGCTATGATACTATAGTTGGGTTTCCTTGGGTCAATCCAATCGACGATAATTCTATTCCTGTTAATAAAGGAGCAGAAGTTAAAATTATTCGTTATGTGGCTTAAAAATTAGCAGCCCATTTAAAAACCTTAACGGAGGAAAATTAATGATTAACTTAGAACAAATTCAAGAAGATCTTAACCAATTACCTGAAGAAGCACAAAACTTACTGATTGATTTTATTGAGTTATTAAAAAAACGCTATTCCTTGGCAAAAAAGCCAGAGATGGCAGCAAAAATAAACCCTGAAGATCAAAGTACCCTAGAGATTTTAAAAGAATCTGGATTAATCGGTTGTATTAGTGCAGAATCCGACCTTTCTACTAATTATAAATCTGTTCTCAAAGAAGGATTAAAAGCTAAATATGATCATCGTTGATACCGGATTCTGGGTGGCTTTATTTAACAATAAAGATCAATATCATCTAATAGCACAGCAAACCTTAGCACAGTATTCTTCTCAACCACTAATTACAACTTGGTGTGTTTTAACAGAAAGTTGTCATCTTCTTTTACAACGTTCTCCAAATCTCTATACAGGAGTTGAAAAACAAATAAAATTAATGAACGTATTTGAGAGACATCCCCAAAAATTTCTATTATTCCACCTTGAAAATACTCATCTAGAAAGAATTCAAGACCTTATGAAACAATATCAAAGTCTGCCAATGGACTTAGCCGATGCCTCCCTAGTTATCTTAGCAGAAGAGTTAGGAAATGGACGTATCTTATCAATTGATAATCGAGATTTTAATACCTATCGCTGGAAAAATAAAAAACCCTTTATTAATCTTTTTCCAAATTTCTAGTCCCTAGCTTGGGTTGAGCGAATAAATATGTTAAAGAAAACCTCTCAATTCTCAGGGAAAAGCGAAACCCAACAGCCAACACCTAAATCTGTCTGAATCTTTTTGTTGGGTTTTTTTTACGTCAACCCAACCGACGGTAATTGCTATGATTACTAGGTTCGGTAGAGCCGATTTTTTTTTAGCATTTAACATTTAAGCACCCAATCTTCCTTCTAAAATGCCAATGATGGACAAATCCTCATCTAAGGTTTCCCAATGTAATCCCGTGCCATCACAAATTAACTCAACCTCTGCTAATTGTTCAAAGGTTGCTTTTGATAAGCGTTTATTTTTATAAGCAGGAAAACGAATTTCTCTATCGTCTTCTAAACGAATACAAATCCATTTATCTTCAACCCAAACTTTTTGAGCTTTTACTATGCTTTCATGTACCAAATACATCGTGCCATTTCCTCCGTATTATTTCTATATTTTCTGTAATGATAACTTCAGCCCGAACAATTTCTTTGGTTTTTAGACCTTTAGCATAATCCAATTCTAGCGGCTCTAGCCAAAATTTAGCATATCCGCCGCCCCGTCGAACGTGAACGTGCATGGGTTCATTGCCTTCTGGCATAGAAAAAGAAAACATAGCCTTCCAGTCTGAAAATTTCTGGCATGAAATGTAACGCACCATCAATTTTATAATATTCGGTGGGTTATGCTACAGTGCTTGTCATCTTGGTGCGATCACTGTTTTAGAGAACGAAAAGCGATCGCATCCTTTCCTAGGTTGGGTCATCGGAGCGAAACCCAACAGCCAACACCTAAATCCGTCTGAATCTTTTTTTTGGGTTTCCTTGGGTCTATTGTTGGGTTTCCTTGGGTCTATTGTTGGGTTTCCTTGGGTCTATTGTTGGGTTTCCTTACGTCTATCGGCTAGACAAGGAAAAAGCGATCGAGGATTTCCGACAAGCCGCCGAACTGTTCCGCCAGCAAGGGAACGCGCCAGCACGCGAAAAAGCCCTGCAATTCCTACGGCAATTAGGCGCGGTCTAGATACTCGATCGATTTTGAATCTCACCCCGAAAAAAGCGATCGATCTTACAGCAAGATTTCTAGCGCTAGGGTGAACCCCGGAACCACATCTTCCCCGCTTAAAATCGCGTTCTCGGGATAACAGGTAATCGTCCCGTCCTGACGGTAGACGAAAGCCTGTTTATTGTGGCGATCAATCAACCATCCTAACTTCACCCCGTTCTCCCGATACTCCTCCATTTTCCGCTTTAACTTGGATAAACTATCGGTTTTAGAACGGATCTCGATCACGAAATCCGGCGCGAGATCGAGAAATTCATCCTCCCTTTCCTGCCAACCGGACGGTAAACGTTCTCTCGCCACGAAAGCCACATCGGGAGAGCGTACCGCGCTATTGGCCAGTTTAAAACCGCCGCTAGAACTAAATACCTCTCCTAACCCGTTCTGTTCGACCCAGTAGAGCAGGCGAGCGCCGGCTTTCAGTTCTCGATTCGCTGAAATACTTCCGATCGGGGGCATAGTGACTAACGTTCCATCTGCATTGCGTTCAAAGCCTAATTCCGGGTTCTGACAACTGAGGCGAATTAATTCCGCATCAGTAATCGTCGGGGATTTGCTTACCATATTGCATCAAAAAAAACAAGTATTTTTCACTAAATGATAACAAAGCGATGCCGATTGCCGCGCTTTTTCCTTTTGTACCCGAAAGGAAAAAAAATTGATCGCCCTATCCTGCATATTCTCAAAAAAGCAACCGATGAATTAGGTAGAAGCTCAAATCACCCTCACCGAGGCACTACCCATGAAATCCTTTGCCCTTCTCACCACCGTCAGCCTAATCGGCCTCTCCACCCTCGCGACTGTTCGCCCCGTTATGGCCCTAGAAAGCCGACAACCAGCCGAAACCCGGATCGCTCAAGCGAACTACAAAGAAGCGATCGCCCACTTTAACCGGGGAATTAACTACATCCAACAGGAAAAATATGATCTCGCCCTCGCTCAATTCACCAGAGCGATCGAACTCGATCCGGACTATGCCGAAGCTTACCTCGGTCGGGGCATGATTTACACGATTCGCGAACAATGGCGACCGGCGTTTCAAGACCTGAACACCGCGATCCGACTAAACCCCCGCGCTGCCTACGCTTACCATTTCCGCGGATACGTCCATCTCGCATTTAACCAGAGACAAAATGCGATCGCCGATCTAACAACGGCCGCCGAATTATTTCGCCAGCAGGGAAACACAGAAATGTACAACAGCGCCATAGAAGCACTACGGCAGATAGGTGCGTAAGTTGCAAGGGAGAGCGATCGCTCTCCCCCTCTAAACTTTTGTGAAAAAAGCAACCTGAAGACTTAAAACTTGATCGCATAATTGGGAAAAAACCAACGATAACATCCTTGCAAGTATCCCCCGACTAAAGAGGAGTCAACCCGATGAAACCAATTACTTTCACCCTATCGGTGCTACTGGCCACCACTGGCCTACTGGTTCAACCCGGAGGCTTCCTGATGGAAAACATTCCACCCATCCTCGCGCAGGATCAGACCGCTTCTAGAGTCTATCAGAAAGCCAGCCCCGCCGTCGTCACCGTCAAAAATGGCAGCGGCCACGGTAGCGGCTTTCTGGTCAGTCCCGACGGTATCATCATTACCAACGCCCACGTTGTTGCGGACGGCCCCCGGGTGGTGACGGTGAAATTTTCCAACGGACAGCAGGCCTCGGCAGACGTGATCGGCTTCGCTAAAAATGGCGTGGATTTAGCCGTCCTGCGGATTTATAACCGCCAAAACCTGCCCTATCTTCCCCTCGCCCGTCCGAACTCCGCCAAAGTCGGCGAAAGCGTTTTCGCCATCGGCACACCCTTAAACGAGGACTATCAAAACACCCTCACCCAGGGCATTATCAGCCGTCTCGACCCCGAAAAAGGCATTGTGCAACACAACGCTAATATCAACAAAGGCAATTCCGGCGGGCCGCTTTTGAATTCACGGGGGGAAGTGGTGGGGGTTAACGTCGCAGGCGATATCGGGAGTTACGTTTACGACGGTGCGGGAAACCCGATCGGCCTTACCCAGAGCGGCATTAATTTCGCCGTTTCCCTCGATCGCCTGCAAGCTTTCCTCACCGCAGTTAAAACAGGCGATGTCTCCACCGTCTCAACATTAGGACAGCAAGAGCGGATACAGTTACTCGCCCTCCCTCTTAACGGTCAGACCATTCAAGGCAACTTGACCAAAGACCAAAACCAACAATATTACGGGTTCGAGGGTCGTGCCGGACAGAAAATCGTTCTGGATATGAACAGCAACGAGATCGCTCCCTATCTTGTCCTCTATCGCGTTCTCCAATCTTCCGAGGGGACAAAATACCCACAGGTCGCCCGTAGTGACCAGCGCGTCGATCGCGCCCCCGGGGATTTTAACGCTCGACTCGTAACCGAATTACCCGCCGATGGAGTTTATATCCTAGTGGCTACCTCTCGCGAAGGGGGTGAATCGGGTCGCTACACCCTCAACGCCGCCGCTAACCCTTAAATAATCCCATTTTGACCCTAATCACGATTCTAATCCCTATTTTCTGAGGAACTATCCCTATGAACTCTAGATATATTTCCCACCGTCTCGCTTGCGTCGGCCTCCTCGCCACTGTCCTCCTCGGTGGTATCGCCCCCGGTTTCAGCCAATCGACCACCCCGAATGGCGTCACCTTCTTCTGTAAAGAGGTGTTCGATCGCGCATCGGGAGGAAAAATCCCCGCTACCCTCGCTTGGATTCCCCAAAGGAGCGGCAATGTGCGGATTATCGGCTGGAAATCGGAATATTTCTCCAAACGTTCCCCGGTTCGTTGCGAGGAAGTCACGAAAAAATTCCAGGAAGCCTATAATCAAGGGCGTTTTAACTATCTCACCACCGGCCGGGCGAAGGGATACCCGATCATCTGCAGCGTTTCACGATCCGGCGATCCCTGCGATGGTAATAGCCAACTTTTTACCCTTAAACCCCACGATAATCCAGATTTAGTCTTGCAACAACTCATGGACATCCTAGAGGGGAAAAGCTCGGATATGCTCCTCCAGAATTCCGGAGATAAAACCTATATCTCGATGACGGAGTTTTTCGCCAAAGCACCACTCGCCGATCGCGACGCACCCTGTGGTACGAGATCTGCTGGCCCGCAAAATAATTGCGTTCCCACCCGCTAGAATTTTCGCTGTTTTACCCCGAATTTCCCCATAATAATCATGTTGAAACCCTTTCCCCTACTCCTAAGCCTCCTACTTCTGCCCGTCGTACCGGTTAAAGCGCTATCCCCTTTCTCTGCTCCGGCGATCGTGGCGGAAGACAGCCCAGACGCGCAGATCGAGCGATCGATCCGTCAAGTCACTGTTAAGATTACTAGCGAGATAAATCGGGGATCGGGAATCATTATCGGGAAAAAAGGCAGTATATATCTCGTTTTGACCAACGCTCACGTTACCCGTGGCGCGACCACCCTACAGATCCAAACCCACGACGGCCAAACCCGCACAGCCTCGATCGCGCCGAATTCCCTTTTAAAAGATAAGGATCTGGCCCTAGTGGAGTTTAGCGATACCCGGGATTATCCGATCGCTAAAATTCGCGCCATTTCCCCGGATGCGGAACTAGATATCACTGTAACCGGTTATTCCGCAGAAACGGGGCAGTACACCACCGATAACGGGAAAATTGAACAAACAAGCGATCGACCCCTCCAAGAGGGCTACAGCGTCGGTTATAGTGGCGATATCGTGCAGGGAATGAGTGGCGGTGGTATCTTTTTCGAGGATGAGTTAATCGGCATTAACGGGCGATCGGCCCATCCGATTCTCTCTAACTACATCTACGAGGACGGTACAAAACCCACAGACGCGGAAATCCAACAGATGAGAGCGGTTAACTGGGGCATTTCCCTTCATACCCTATTAACCTACATCCGTCCCGAAATCCTCAGCGCCTATAACCTACCCCTACCGCAGGTGAACCCCGATATAGAAACCACCGTCTATACTGGTTATATCGCCAAATTAGAAGCGAAAGCGAAGGGTTTCACCGTCCGGATTGATAGTAGCAGTACAGCCAATGGAAGTGGCGTAATTATCGCTAAAAAAGGCAATATTTACACGGTTTTAACCGCAGACCATGTATTATGTGAGAACAAGGAAGAAAGTCAAGATGCTGCAAGTGAACCTTGTCCCGATCACACCTACACCGTCGTCACCAGCGACGGCAAAACTCGAAACATCGAGAAAAGCACCATCATCCGGCAGGAAGGGGTAGATTTAGCAGTTTTTCAGTTTGAAAGCCTGGACAATTATCCCGTTGCGGAAATAGCGAATTATAACCCAAATACCAGGGATTTTGTTTTTGTTGCAGGCTTCCCCAAAATTGGCGACAATCCCTCGAAATGGTTGTTTAGTGGCGGTATAATTCTCGAGAAAGAACAGGGATTAATAGAAACCCGCCAAAGTGACTTAAGCACGCAACAAAGTGGAACATTACAAAGTGTTGCTTCTTTAACCGGAGGGTATGAATTAGTTTATACCAGCATCACTTATGGGGGCATGAGTGGC
>NZ_BJKP01000065.1 GCF_008974145.1 Microcystis aeruginosa NIES-4325
CGCTTGCTTTGGTTTAACCTGAGCAGCTTAGCTTTTGCTGCGCTTTTTTCCGGCTTGAGATTTTGAGTTTTACGGCAACTGCTTGAGTTTTTTTGAATTACCCCTTGACAATCAAGACAGTCGCTACAATAGTTGCTGCTCTCGTAGTGGATTGTTTCAGTGCGCTCGCCATGGCCCTAGGGTGCGTTCCCTAAGGTCAGTCCTACTACTGCACCGATAGATTGTTGGGAACGCACCTTGCTCATTCATTGAGGCTGTAAGTCCAGATAATCTAATATCCTCTGTCAGATTAGCAGCTAATTGGGGATAGATCATCTACTTGTTGCATTAATGCGATGCCGAAGGCACGGCGTAGCAGTACGCTGCTCTGGTAGTGGTGGAGGGTTCATAAAAGAATGCCCCAATCGGCATAACAGACTTAACGCGATCTGCAACTAAAAACGACAGAATCAGGGTTCCAGAGGATACTTTATCTCTGCTAATACCATTTTTCTTTATTCTTGGCAGGTATCTTACCCCCCCCCTTGCCCCCACGAAAAACTTTTTGCCGCAAACCCTACTTATGAAAAATGGTATAATTTCTGAAAGCCTTGTAAATCAAGACTAAAAATATAGTTGCACAAGGGGTGACTTATTGTCGTGTTATTGGGAAAGTTTCTTGCGATAGCTCTATTTGAGAGTAATATACAGAAAGATTTTTTTTTAAATGTGTATTGGGGGTGATGTGTGGAAAGTTTCCGTATAATATCTAGTTAGTCCCCAGTGACAAAGCCATTGGATTTTCAATAGATGTTATGCTGACCAGTATTTTGCTGTGGTCGATGGCACTTAGCCTGTTGCTAATCAGCTTCACCCCTGGAGTATGGTACAAGCTATGGTTTTTTGAGATTTTGGGGACAGGCTATCTTTGGTTTGCGGGCTTGACTTTGATCTTGCTGTTGGCTCTGTTTTTACCCAGGTTCCGTCCTTCGCGCTGGAAATTGATGATCACGTTAGCTGTCGGACTGGGGTTTTATGCCAGCACAATTGGTACCTGGTATGTTCCGAGGTTGCGAGATGCTAGAACTGGTGGTTTCCCATTGACTGTAATGACCTACAACGTCAACTACCAACTATGGGAGACCAGTGCCGTGACTGACCTGGTTCGGGCAAATCCCGTAGATGTATTCGGGTTAGTTGAACCGTTCAAGGAGCAGGCAGCAGAGCTACTAGACAATGTGCAGGATCTTTATCCTTACTATTACCGCGCAACGGGAGGCGGACTGAGTTTATTTAGCCGCTATCCCATTACAGAGGCGACGACTGACAACTTGGGAACCCGCCACCATAGCCTATTCGCAAGCGTTAATGTGACAGGACACCCCATTCGGGTTGTTGTTGCCCATCCCCTTGCCCCTATATCCATGCCTAACTTTATCAATCGTAACCAGGCGATGGTGGCCCTGGCAGCCTATGCAGCACAGCAGTCAATCACTACCGTAATAATGGGTGACTTTAACCTCACCTCCTGGTCGATTTATTTTCGCAACTTTATCATTAACTCAGGATTACGCAGTGTCAATCTAGGGCATGGACTAAATCCAACCTGGTTTTATACTGACGAAGCGCGATCGCTATCCCATCTCGATCATTGGAAACAAGCTCTAAAAATTCCCATTGACCACATTTTCGTCAGCCAAAATGTCAGGGTTGATCAGGTCATCACAGTGCCTTCATGTGTATCTGATCATCGTCCAGTGATGGCAAAACTACGCGTGATGTAGCTTGTTTTAGCTCAGGTTCATAGCGATCGCAACAGCAATGCGGTCGCTATTGCCGTAGCCGTAGGGTGCGTTCCCTAATGTAAGTACTACTACCCCACCGATCGATTTTTGGGAACGTACCTTGCCCATGTATTCCCTCAAGTCAGCTGTGGCAGCGATCGCCGATCTGGTAGGGTGCGAAGCATAAAATGTAACGCGCCATTTTTTGATTGATGAAGCAGGCAGAGTTGGGGATAATATGATAGGTGGGTTGGGTTGAGGCAGAAAACCCAACCACCCCAACGGTTACTATGAAAAGTTTTAGTCAATCAAGAGGGTAAAAGTGGCATTCGCTAGTCATTGGATCATGTTAGGTTTATTACTGGGTTTTGCTGTCGCCCATAGCGGATTAGCCAGTTTACGAACGCGGGGAGAAGCCATCATCGGTGCGCGACTGTATCGGGTATTATTTGCCCTTGTGAGTATCCCTCTAGCCGTGATTTTAGTAGTTTATTTCTTCAATCATCGTTATGATGGTTTGCTTCTCTGGCAAGTGCAGGGAGTAACCGGAGTTAAAACCCTAGTTTGGATACTTTCGGCCATTTCTTTTTTCTTTCTCTATCCTGCCACCTTTAACCTGCTGGAGATTGCCGCTATCCAAAAACCCCAGGTTCATCTCTACGAAACCGGCATCCTGCGCGTTACCCGTCATCCCCAGATGGTAGGACAGGTGATCTGGTGTATTGCTCACACCCTCTGGTTAGGGACAAGCTTTACCCTATTAACTTCCCTAGGTTTAATTGCCCATCATCTTTTTGCTGTCTGGCATGGCGATCGCAGGTTAGAGAACCGTTACGGAGAGGCATTTTTAAAGATCAAAGAACGCACCTCGGTGGTTCCCTTTTTAGCAATTATCGATGGTCGGCAAAGCCTAAAATGGCAAGAATTCCTTCGTCCTGCCTATCTAGGAGTAACAGGATTTATTTTACTCCTCTGGTGGGGGCATCCTTGGCTAATGCAAGCAACAAGTAAAATTTATTGGTGATTTTGCTCCCAACCCCTTTCCTATTGATCCCGATTGGTGTAGCATGGTTTCCATATCAAAATAAAGTTTTCATAAAATCCGTTTAGACATGATGCTATCTGTCAACGAAAAGAGCTTCCCTAAGCTAGTTTTAGAGTCTTCTCGTCCGGTTCTCGTGCATTTTTGGGCTCCTTGGTGTGGTTTATGTCGTTTAATTCAACCCACCCTCTTGTCTTGGCAAAATGACTGTCAAGGCGCGATTCAATTAGTCGGTGTCAATGCCGATGAGAATTTTAAATTAGCTAATAGTTTTCGTCTGCGTAGTCTGCCTACTTTAATTCTCTTCGATCGAGGTGTTCCCGTTCACCGTCTGGAGGAAATTCACAGTCGCGAGGAATTGCATCAAACCCTGCGACTAATAGTCAAAAATCAAATCCCGCGTTCAGCTTAAGGGAAAGATATCTTTTCTGATGGGTTCTGTGGTTAAAATGTATTCTAAGATACGGTAACGCCAGTGGGTGAGTGGAATGAACCACTCCAGACACAGAGGACACAAAGATCGATCGCTCCTAATATCAGTTAAACTTATCACACAAAGAATAAGAGAGCCTCTGATGGGACTGGCAGAGATAATATAATAGGACAAAAAGTAGATAATCTCAATTCCTAACACTCCCATAGTTCCCCCAGTTCAAAAAATTAGGAGGCTTGCAAAAAATGCCGATTGGTGTGGCTGAATTTGTCGAAAATCAGGAAAATCGCTGTCCTGTGGTACTACTACTAGATACTTCTGGTTCAATGCAAGGGGAACCGATTAAGGCTCTCAATGATGGCATCAAAACCTTTCAGGAGGACGTGATGCGGGATATCCAAGCGACGTTGAGCGTAGAAACCGCCATTGTTACCTTTGGTAATGGTGGGGTTAAAACCGTGCAAGATTTTGTCGGAATTGACCAATTTACGCCACCTACTTTAACCGCAGGAGAATTAACCCCCATGGGAGAAGCGATTGAATTGGCCTTAGATTTAGTCGAAGATCGTAAGGCGATTTATAGAAATCATGGTATCCAATATTATCGCCCCTGGATATTTTTAATTACTGATGGTGCGCCTACGGATCAATGGAATTTGGCAGCGCAACGGGTAAAACAAGCAGAAGCAGAAAATCGGGTTTTATTTTTTTCTGTAGGTGTTCAGGGGGCCGATATGGAGACGCTCAAACAGATTTCTAATAATCCCCCCGTGTTACTCAATGGTTTAGATTTTCGGGATTTATTTCAGTGGTTAAGTAACTCAATGAAACGAGTTTCTGGTGGTAAAATTGGAGCGGCGATCACTTTACCACCAGTGAATTGGGGACAAATTACCACCTAGAGGACAGTTAATTATGTGGAGAACATTATGTCAGTCGGTGGTCGGTAGTTTTCACGTCCAAACGGGATTACCCTGTCAAGATTATGGTGATTATAAGGTATTGGGTCAGGATGTTTTGATTGGAGCCGTAGCCGATGGGGCCGGTAGTGCCAAACATTCGGATTTGGGTGCGAAAATAACAGTTGAAGCAGCGCTGCAATTTTTAGAGGAAAATCTCGAAAAAACAGCATTTGCGGCAACTGAAACTGAAGCCGAATTAGAGGAAATATTCCGGCAACTGTTGGCTTATGTTCAGCAAATTCTCCAAGAAGAAGCCGAAAAAGAACAGTTAGACATTAATGATCTGGCGACAACTTTACTGGTTGTTTTGGTTACTTCAAAACGGTTAGCAGCGATGCAGATAGGAGATGGTTTTATTGTGTTCAAACCTTTGGAAGGAAATTATCAGTTATTGTTGCAGCCTGACAAGGGAGAATACATCAATGAAACCACTTTTGTTACTTCTAGTAATGCTTTGGAGGATATGCAAATAAAAGTTTTAACCGAGCCAGTTGCCTTTATTTGTGTGGCGACGGATGGAGTGGAAAAGGTATCGATCGATTATAAAAATTGGCAGCCTTTCCCGCCTTTTTTTCAGCCATTAGAGGAATATTTACAACAGACAGAAACGCCATTGCAAGAAGACCTCAAAGAATTTTTAGAGCGGGAGGATTTAAATAAGTTAACAACTGATGATAAAACCTTACTCCTAGCTTTTTGTCTAAGAAACTGAGAAACCGGGTTTGTTTGACAAACCCGGTTTCTGGCTCTGGTTCAACCCAACCTAAGATAAGACTATGGACTAAGTAAATCATGAAAATTGACGAATTACTCAAAAACAAACGAGAAAAAATTATTGCTATTGCGGCTAAACACGGCGCAAATAACGTGCGAATTTTTGGTTCTGTTGCACGGGGAGAAGCTGACGAAAAAAGCGATATTGATTTATTAATTGATTATTGTAGCGAACGTCGGAGTCCCTGGTTTCCCTTGCCGTTAATCCGAGAACTTGAAGCCTTGTTAGGCTGTAAAGTTGATATTGTTACCGAACAGGGACTTAAAGATAGAATCAGAGAGCGGGTACTAAAAGAAGCAATACCACTATGAGAGATGATAGCGAACGCTTGCGGGATATTTTAGAAGCAATTGAGCGTTTAGAAAAGTATGCTCGACAGGGAAAAACCCTGTTTGAACAACAAGAATTAATTCAAACTTGGATTGTCTATCATTTACAAATTATTGGTGAAGCAGCTAGAGCAACTTCTCAAGAATTTAAAGCAAGATATCCCGAAGTTCCTTGGCGAGATGCCAGCGATCTAAGAAACTTAACTATTCATGAATATTTTCGTATCAATCTAGAGATTATTTGGGATATTGTTAAAAATGACATTCCTCCTCTAAAAGGACAAATCGAAGCTATTTTACAGGAATTGATTTGACGAAACCCAACTCAATTATTAAAAAATGTTGGGTTTCACTATCGTTCAACCCAACCTACGATGGGACTAAGGCACTACCTTGGAAGCTAATATTAACGAATCTACCTCAAACAATGAAGTACGAATGGGATCAAGACAAGAGCGACGCTAACTTAGAGAAGCACGGACTGAGTTTTGAGGATGCACCGCTAGTTTTTGGTGGTAAATGTGTTACCTTCGAGGATAGCCGTTTCGTTTATGGTGAGATAAGATATATTACGCTTGGCAAATTGAAAGGTCGAGTTGTCTTAATCGTCCATACCCCTCGCTCTAATAAAACTCGTATAATCTCAATGAGAAAGGCAAACAATCGTGAGCAAAAAATCTATCAAAAGCGACTTGAAGAGAATTGATGCGATGACGGATGAGAATATCGATTATTCTGATATTCCGCCGTTAGGTGATGAATTCCTTACCCAAGAAACAGTATCTTTTTCGCCATCAAAGCAGCAATTAACCATCCAACTAGATCAAGATATCTTAGAATGGTTAAAAGCTCAAGGGAAAGGATATGAGACACAAATTAACTACATCTTGCGGGAAGTGATGGAACAGCAGCAGCAGTAAAAAACAATGAACCTGATTTGATTACATCTACCCCAAACAATCGTGAGCAAAAAATCTATCAAAAGTAATCTGTAGGTTGGGTTGAGGAACGAAACCCAACTCAATTATTAAAAAATGTTGGGTTTCACTATCGTTCAACCCAACCTTGTATATTGAGAGAAGTGGCAGACCGTCCCAACCTTGGTCAGAAAAGACCGCTTCGTAGCAAGGGTCACCACCATAATCTCCCTGACAAAACTCGAACAGTCGCCGGGGTCGTGGCGAA
>NZ_BJKP01000066.1 GCF_008974145.1 Microcystis aeruginosa NIES-4325
AAGAGAGCAACTTGATAAGAATAAAAACTCTTTGATTAATCAACTTAGACAGCGATTATGTTGTGAATTTCCTGAAATTGCTCAAAAAGACTTTGAATATATCGGGGTTAAGGGGTATAACCCAACACTAGGGCATATCGCCGGATTGAAAAATAACTCGCGTATTAAGGACACTGCCGGAACTGGAATTAAGGAATATAGCCGGTTATTAGCTAGTGACATTATTAGTTATCAATCTAGAATCTTAGGCAAGGAGCGAGAGTTAAGAGAAATACTAGAGTTAAGTCATTTTAAGCCCTATTGCCAGGTATTTGACCAATTTCTTTTCGGGACTGTTACTCAAAGTTTATTACTTCTACACTGTTATCCTATCGAAAGATTTTTAGTCAACGGAAAACCCTATTTTAGAGATGATCACGATATCAGTCTGAGAAGGTTTCAGGCTTATCTAGGTTTAGCCTATTCTTATCAAGTCTCTGGGGATACCTCCGCTAAACAAGACAAGGTTAAAAAGTCTTGGAAGGGTTCCGACTTGGTACGTTCTCACTTGTATGCTCATGCAATGGTGACTATTTGCCCGAATAAACCCGCTAAAACGGAGATTATCGCTAAACTTAAGAACTCTTGGTTAAATCCTAGAAGTCACTCCTATTTTACTCAAAACGAGAAAACCGGGCAAAAAACCAAAGTCACCCAAGAGCTACCAAGTTTTAAAGCACTAGGCAAAGATGGACTTTGCCGCTTGCTATTTTACGAGACTAGGCTTTTGTATCGACTTTTAACGGGTAATTTAGTAAAGTGATTAATGAAAAAATCATAAAGTTTTGTAACAAACCTTGACTGCTATCCTCCACCCCCAAGAAAAACCCCTGCTTAATCGTCCTTGGTACTCCCTGTCCCCTCTCTGGCAAGGAGACGAAACCGATGTTAAACAAGGTTTACCCCATAGCCAACTCGCACCTCCTTGGCAGATTTTAATTCTCGGCGATGGTTCTCCCACCCGTCATTTACAACTTTTAACCGGTGAAAAAACGGAAGTGGATGTGATCGATATGTCCCCCATCGGCGACGATGAGGATGGCGCACCGATGAAAATTAGCCTGATTCCAGGACCGAGATTGCGTCGTCAAGTCTGGTTACGCACAGCTAGTGGTCAAAGGTTAGCCTATGCCGCTTCTTGGTGGTCCGCCAATCAAGTGGACGAATATCTAGAAAATCGTTCCCTACCGATTTGGGAAAGTCTCTCGCGGCTGCACACGGAATTATATCGCGATGTGCAGGGACTTTATTACGGTCATTCCCCAGAATTAGAAATAGCTTTTGGGGAAAAAGGAGCATTTTGGGGTCGTCATTACCTATTTTGGCACGCTCGCCAACCCCTTACCCTGATTTACGAGGTTTTTTCTCCCTATCTCCGTAAATACCTCGGCGAAATGAGAATTGATCAATTAGGTTAACTGCCGTAGATATTTCTATGTGGTTTAATTAGTTAAGCTTTGGAGAGAATTAAATGATTTTTCTCCGTTAATTTGGCCATCCAACCCGGTTCAATCACAATCGTGCTAATTTTTTCGATAATAATTGCAGGTCCTGCCAGACAATCAAAAGGTTGCAGATCTGAACGCTGATAAATTGGCGTTTCCCGCCATTGATTAGCCATAAAAACCGCTACTCGATCAAGGATATGAGGTAATTGTCCCATGGGACGGGTGCGGGTTAAAATTGCTTCTTGGGGACTGTCCATAGTCTGGATCAATTCCACGGCAATCGACTCAACAATTAAAGCTTTTTGTTCCTGTTTAAACCCATAACGTCTTTGATGTTCCCGTTCAAAATCCTGACGCATTTGATCGCTAAAATTAACCCCTAAAGTGGCATCACTGCCTTGATATTTTAAACTGACTTGCTGCCGCACCCGATTATAACCCTCTAATTCCTGACCCGCTAAAACTTCTAATTCGTTCATTTCCGCGAGTAACTGCCCGATTAAATCGGCATTTAAGGGCTGTTCGATCGCTTTTTCTTTAATTACCCTCAAATCGGCCAAACCCATGCCGTAGGCGCTTAAAACCCCGGCGTAGGGATGGAGAAAAATGCTTTTCATTCCCAGAGTATCGGCAATTAAACAGGCCACTTGACCCCCCGCACCGCCAAAGGTACAAAGAGTATAATCACTGAGATCATAACCCTTTTGCAGAGAGATTTTTTTAATCGCATTAGCCATATTTTCCACGGCAATTTGAATAAACCCCGCAGCCAACATTTCAGGACTATTATTACCCCCCATTATTGCCGCCAATTCTTGAAACTTTGTCAGCACAATCTCTCTATCTAGGGTTAAATTTCCCTCTTGTCCAAAAATAGCGGGAAAATAGGCGGCTTGAATTTTTCCTAACAAAACATTAGCATCGGTAATTGTTAAGGGTCCGCCCCGTCGATAACAGGCCGGTCCCGGATTAGCTCCAGCACTTTCTGGTCCAACCCGAAAACGATAACCATCATAGACTAAAATCGAACCTCCACCAGCAGCCACGGTGTGAATACTTAACATCGGTGCTCGCATTCTTACGCCGGCAATTTCGTTATCTGTTTGCCGCTCGTATTCCCCTTGAAAATGAGAAACATCGGTGCTAGTTCCTCCCATATCAAAACTGATAATTTTGCTAAATCCTGCCCTTAAACTGGTTTGTACCGCCCCAACTATTCCCCCCGCAGGACCAGATAAAATGCTATCTTTACCCTGAAATTTATCGGCGGTGACTAAACCGCCATCGGATTTCATAAATAGTAAGCTAGTTTTCGGTAATTGCTGGCTAATACTATCAACATAGCGGCGTAAAATTGGCGATAGATAGGCAGAAACTACCGTGGTATCTCCCCGTGATACCAGTTTCATTAAAGGACTGACTTGGTGGGAAATGGCTAGATGAGTAAAGCCGATTTCTTCGGCAATGGCTGCCACTTGTTTTTCGTGGTCGGGATAACGATAACCGTGCATAAAAACAATCGCACAACTGCGGATACCCACTTGATAAACTGGTATTAAATCGGCTTTAACTTGGGCGGGATTAACGGCGATTAATTCTTGTCCTTGACTATCGTAGCGTTCGGCCACTTCGATAACTTGTTCGTATAATAAAGAAGGAAGAATAATTTGACGAGCAAAAATATCGGGGCGATTTTGATAGCCAATTCTCAAGGCATCTTTAAAACCTTTGGTGATTAACAAAACCGTGCGCTCTCCTTTCCTTTCTAACAGCGCATTGGTGGCTACCGTTGTTCCCATTTTAATCACTGCGATGTTATCTAGGGAACCGCTAATATCTTTAATCCCTTGAATGACTGCATCTGGGTATTTTTCGGGATTCTCCGAGAGCAGTTTATAGAGAACAATCCACTGTTGATCGGCAAGGGGAACAATCAGAAATCTAGCGGCATCTCTAGCTAGTCGTTCAATAATTTCTGGTTGATCGATTATCGCCACGATATCGGTAAAAGTTCCCCCTCGATCGATCAAAAATTTTAACATAATCCCTTCCAGTTCTCAGAATCAATGAACAATTGCGCCTAATCCTTTTAAAATAAACTAGATTGATTTATCTGAGTAAGCAAAATGTCCACAGGAATCGCTATCTTAGGGGTAGGACGTTGGGGAGTCCATTTCGTCCGTCATTTTTCTCAACATCCCTCAGCGCAAGTAGTGGCAATCGTTGATCCCTCCCCTGAAAAACTCCGTCTCTGTCGCAATCAATTTAATCTCGATACTAATAAGGTTATTTTAGCCAATGACTGGGAATCTATTCGCAATCATCCCGAAATCTCGGCCGTAGTCGTTGTTACTCCTGCCATCAGCCATTATCCCCTGATTAAAGATGCTCTTAATTTAGGTTATCACGTCCTCGCCGAAAAACCCTTAACCCTCAATTCCCAAGAATGTGCTGAATTAACGGCATTAGCGGCGCAAAAACAGCGTATCTTATTAGTTGATCATCCCTATCTTTTTCATCCCGCCGTTATCACCGGACAAAAAGTCCTGCAATCTGGGGGTATCGGTAAACCTCTTTATGGTTATGCCACTCGCACCCACCTGGGTCCCGTCCGTCAGGATGTGTCCGCTTTGTGGGATTTAGCTATTCACGATATCTCGATTTTTAATCATTGGCTAAATAGTACACCAGTATCGATACAGGCGCGAGGAACGGTTTGGCTACAACCTAATCTAGCCGATTTAGTCTGGTTAACCCTGATCTATGGCGATGGTTTTCAAGCGACTATTCACCTTTGTTGGTTGAATCCCGATAAACAGCGACGTTTAGGGATAGTTGGCAGCGAAGGGACTTTAATTTTCAATGAATTAGACTCTCGATCGCCTTTAACCCGACAAAAGGGCGATTTTGAGCGTCAGGAAGCCTATTTTATTCCTCGGGGACAGGAGACGGAATCTATCCCTATTGCCGATGGTGAACCCCTGAAAGCATTGTGCGAACATTTTTTAGAGTCGGTGGCTACGGGTGTCGATTCTCCTGTATCTTCGGGATCGGTAGGGACGGAATTAGTCAAAATCCTCCAGGCAGCAGAATTATCTCTAGCCAGAGGTGGAGAAATCCTGCACTTAGAATAGGGAAACATGGGATTGATAAGCTGTTGACTATCTAAATTACTCGTTAAGACTGCACTGGGGTTGAGAGCAGGGAAACGGGCGATCGCTGTCCAGTTAGTAGATGTGTTGGGCAATGATGCCACTGCTACAGTTGCGGTGAGGTAAAATCTACGGCGTTTCCCAGAAAGATGAAGTATAATCTGATTTGCTATTGACGAGGAGTTTGTACGGCTCTGGATTTATCTAATTTCTTTGACCCGGTCGGTGCGTGGCGCGGTCGGTCGCTAACGGCTGAATTCACCCGCCATTTTGGTCTATAGCGTTTCCTGTTCGCAAGAGGTACATTATCAATGTTGAAAAGCTTAATTAGGGCTTGCTGAAAAAGCCTGAAATGCCGATAGGAAAAAGGTTTCGACTCAATAAAGTCGAGAAAAAAGACCAAAAAAAGGTAAAATACACTAAAAGCCAAGCACTTTTTTTCATTCAGTACAGATGTATCGTATATCGACCGCAACTCCATCAGAACCCGAATCATTTGAACTGCCCTTTGGCGGAAAACTATCAGATGAAAACCGTTGGGTTATTATGGCCAACTTAATTCCCTGAGAAAAATTTGAAGAAGAGTACGCAAAAAGCTTCTGCGAAAACAAGGGTGCGCCCGCCTTACCATTTAGGGTAGCAATGTCCGCATTAATTATTCAAGAAAGATTAGAAATAAGTGATAGAGAAACCGTCGAACAAATTAGGGAAACCCCTTACTCACAATACTTTATTGGGCTAACAAACTATCAAACAGAAGCCCCATTTGATGCCTCAATGATGGTATATTTTCGGAAAAGAATTAAGTTAAATATCCTTAACAAAATTAACCAAGAAATGGTGAAAAAAGACCGAGAAATTATCGAGGAAAAAGAATCTGATGCCAGAAGAGAAGAGCGAGGAGAAGAAAGTGAGCGGCCCAATGCAGGAAAATTAATATTAGATGCGACTTGTGCGCCCGCTGATATTAAGTATCCCACAGATTTAGACCTATTAAATCAAGCTCGTCAAGGAACGGAAAAAATCCTAGATTGTCTCTACCGGGAAGTCAAGGAAAAGTTAACTAAGAAACCAAGAACTTCCCGAAAAATAGCGAGAAAGAACTATTTAAAAGTCGCTAAAAAACGTCGTCCCTCTCAAAAAGAAAGACGGAAAGCTATTGGTCAACAACTGGGATATATTCAAAGAAACTTAGGTTATATAGACCAACTAATTGAATTAGGAGCCTCCTTAACTTGTTTAAGTAAAAGACAATATAAACTGCTATTAGTCATTGAAGAAGTCT
>NZ_BJKP01000067.1 GCF_008974145.1 Microcystis aeruginosa NIES-4325
GGGAACCGGCTACAGGCTCGCGAATACCGTCGATGTCTACGGGAGGAGCGGCGATAAAGGCGATGATGAAGCAGGTGGTGGCGGTGAGCAGGGTGGGGATCATGATGACACCGAACCAGCCGACATAAAGACGGTTGTTGGTGCTGGTGATCCACTGGCAGAACTGCTCCCACAGGGAAGCGCTCTCGCGCTGTTGTAGAGTGGTGGTCATTGGTTTATGATTCCTATTAAGTTATCGAGGTACGATTGATTGATGATGTCTCTATCTTAAGGAGTTTGTATCGGTTTGTAAAGGGGGTTGAGGATATTGTTACTTATGCTATTGATAAGCTGAGGTTATGAAATGGGTCGGGTGTCGTCATTGAGAGCTGCTGGTTCTTGATTTTAACAAGCCTTTTATTGCGGCATGAGGGAGGCCTAGATCATCGCCAAGCTTTTGAGCAGAGGAATGAGGATTTAATAAGTTGCAAATCTAGAACAACTGTGGCTTTGCCGTGTAATTCCATTGAGGAAGCAACTCATCAAAAACAATTTGCATCGTCTCTTTAAAGTCATCTGCCACCTTTCGTCCAGTCAAGTAGACTTGATCAAGAATGGTGGTGAATACCTTTAAGCCAGTTTTTGTAGTGGCTTTCGCCATTAGTTCTTTGACAACTTCTACACTCTCAAAGATAACTCCCTTGCAGACACGGGTAAGATGGGGAAACAAACGGTGTTCAATAGGATTGTATTTGGAGGTATAAGGTGGATAGTGAGCCATTCTAATCTCAATTCCTAATTCATTGACCAAAGCTTGGAGATCCTGTTTGAAAATATAGTGACGAGCACTATTACTTCCACCTCCGTCACACAACAATAATATTTTTGGCGCATCAGGATATAACTGCTGCCCGTAAGTGTTCCACCAGTAGCGCACAGAATCACAGGCAAATTCTCCTGTATCATGGCTAGTGCCGATTTGAACGTAGCCTATATTATGAGTAACATCCCATAATCCATGGGGAATAGCTATCCCTGTTGCCAATGATGGCCAATCATGATCAAATACCTCTATCGGGCTTTGATTATATAATTGTCCTTCTCTATATAGTTGACCTATTAACTCTTTTTTTTTGTGTCCATGCTAATCACTGGATAGCCTGCCGCCTGATACTCTTCCACTAGACGTTCAATGTTTTCAAACTGCTCATTACGATGAGCACTTTCGCCCGGGGCTTTAGTTTTGACTGCTTTGCGTTTGTGAAAGTTGTGCTTTTCTAATAATTGATCTACTACCGTTACACTCACCTCAATTCCATTTTGTTGCATCAATTCGGCGATTTGATGGCGAGTTAAATAAGTCCATTTCACCCCTTCATCCATGGGTGAGCCTGCCGTATGTTGAGCAATTACCTTCAAAAATTCCTCGTCAAGACCTTCAATCGTCTCAAACGCTGATTTGCGACCTCCTCCACTGCGACGGATGGAATCGAGACTCATGGACTCCTCATCGGTCAACTCTTCCATTCCAAAGATAATTGTCCGGTAGTTGCATCCAAAAAGTCGGCTGAGATAGCTAATGCCCCCATACCCTAATTTCAAGGCTTCAATCGCCGCATAGCGGCGACTATCTTTCTCCGATAACGACTGATAGAATCGTTGCATTTGAGTTTCGATTTCAGGAGGATAGGGACTCATCTTACCCACTGTATTGTTCTTTGTCTCCTCAATCCTATCAGCTTAACTCGCTAGTTTTGCATTTTATTTAATCCACGATCCAGACCGGAATTACAGAGTCAGCCTTTTGAAATTAGCTGATAGAAGAGAAAACAAAGCAAACAGCAACTTATGCTAAAAACCAGGGAAGAGTTTTTGATGCTTTAAACCAGTAATTTTTGATCGCCACACCATAAACAAGCCAAATTATCTGTATATTTAATCACTCAATCAGAAGCTTTTCCCTTTGAAATAGCAGTTTTTAAATAGGAAACTACCTCATTAATTGCTACTTCTGATGCTTTTTTACTAGCTCTTTCGACTAATTCCACCTTACCCGATTTGAGAGATTTACCCGTAACAATGCGATAGGGAATCCCAATTAAATCCGCGTCTTTGAACTTAACTCCCGCACGTTCATCTCGGTCATCTAAAAGGGTTTCAATGCCCGCTTGATGTAACTCATTGTACAAACTTTCGGCGGTTTCTACCTGCTCGGCATCGGCTAAATTAGGAATAACCACAATCGCTTGATAAGGGGCAATAGCTACGGGCCAAATAATACCATCTTTATCGTAGGATTGTTCTACGGCTGCCTGGGCTAAACGGGATACTCCTATGCCATAACAACCCATACAAATGGGGGTAGATTCTCCCGCTTCATTAGTATAAAAAGCATTCATAGCTTGAGAATATTTATCGCCCAATTGGAAGATATGACCTACTTCAATTCCTCTGGCACTTTGCAAGGTTTGATTAGGATCGTGAATAGCTCGATCGCCTACCCGGGCTTTGCGTAGATCGACGATTAATTCTGGTAAGATAAAATCTTGACCCCAATTGGCTCCCACTACATGAAATCCAGTTTCATTAGCACCGGTGATAAAGTTTTCTAAGTCTGTCACCGTGTTGTCTGCTATGCGTAAAAACTTAGGAGCTATATCGCTGGCTTTTTTGAGTAAATTATCTTCTAAGTCGGGAGCAATATAACCCAAAGGTAAAGGTTTAGTTGCCCATTTCTGTTGAGCGGCAGCATCGGGTATTTTTAAAGCCAAAATTGTTTTAGCATTGTAACGGCTCGCCTGTCTAACTAATTCATTTTGTAGTTTAACTTCGTTGACCTCTTGATCACCGCGAATGCTCACCAAAACTAAAACAGTTATGCCGCTATCATAAACCACTTCGTAGAGAACATTTTTGACAATGGCAGTGGCAGAACAATCGAGAAATTTAGCTAAACTTTCGATCGTGTTGGTGTTAGGAGTCTCTTTTTTAGCCAACTTTTTAAAGGGAGAAGCCACTTTATCTGCTGGTAAAGAAACTGCTTTTTCCACATTAGCCGCATACTTTTCATCGGCAGTAAATAAAACCTCATCTTCTCCAGCATCAGCTAAGACCATAAATTCTTGGGATGCGGAACCGCCAATCGCTCCAGAATCGGCTTCTACTGCCCGAAAAGCTAACCCACAACGGCGGAAAATATTGCGGTAAGCTATATCCATCGCTTGATAGGTTTTCTTTAAACATTCCTCGTCGAGATTGAAAGAATAGGCATCTTTCATAATAAATTCCCGTCCTCGCATTAAACCAAAACGAGGGCGAATTTCATCGCGAAATTTAGTTTGAATCTGATATAAATTAACCGGTAATTGTCGATAGGAACGAATTAAATCACGCGCGACGGCAGTAATTACTTCTTCGTGAGTCGGTCCTAATCCTAACTCCCGGTTTTGCCGGTCCGTCAGGGCAAACATAATCCCTTCTGCTTTTGTGTAGGTGTCCCAACGGCCTGATTCTTGCCAGAGTTCCGCCGGTTGCAGTTGGGGAAGTAAACATTCTTGGGCGCCGGCTTTATTCATTTCTTCCCGGACTATCTGGGAGACTTTCTGTAAAACCCGCCACATCAGGGGTAAATAGGCGTAAATGCCGCTGCCAATGCGACGAATGTAACCGGCACGGACTAAGCATTTATGACTAGGGATTTCCGCCTCGGCCGGGTCTTCCCGGAGGGTGACAAAAAGCTGTTGAGAGAGTCGCATCCTACCGATATCCTTTTGAACAGAAGACTTTCTATTATCTCATTAAAGGAGAGCGACTGCAATTATCAATTACTTGTGTTGACAAACAATAACAGCGATCAGTTTACCGATTCTCAGGTATTTCCCCTCATAACTTGAGACTGGTTGGAGAAGCATTGAACCTTAGTTGCAATTGCCTAACTCCCTTGTTCTCTACTCTAGGAAATATGAGCGTTCAGGTCGATCGCTGTTACCGTCGTTATCGAGACAGAATGTAACTTTAACAGGGTTTACTCCTTTGTGAACTTGACCTTTATAACCTTGCCAGTTGATCTGTCAGGGAGGCTTTTCTCTTTAGCCTCAATTATTAATATAACATCGGATCGGAGCTAGAAGTCTTTCTCTTAATTAAAGTTTACATTACTGGGATCAAGGAAAAGCCTAGATGTTTTAACGCTTGGCCGATGGATAATTTAGGTTACACTTCTGGCTGCAGGGAAATTAATTTTGCACGACTACTTGTAAGCTAAAACGCATCTAAGATGCGTTTTAGCTTATTAAGCCAACCCTACTTAAGCAATCAAACCAGAGAGGAGATTAAGGCAAAAATTAACAGGGCTACGGTGGCGGGAATGTTCAACGGAACGATCGAGCGGCTGTTAATAGCCTTGAACTCAATCAAACACCGCAAATAGGAAAACAACCACCACAACCGACACTGTCGCCGCCATCACTGTCGCCATCACTGCCGCCACTGCCGCCATCACTGCCGCCACCACTGCCGCTACTAGCAGCGGCTATGGGAGTCAGCATTTGATACAAGTCTGCTAAAGCCATATCCGCCATCAGAACTGTTGCTCCAAAAAACGCGACCGCAAGTACAAGTTCAGAATCGCTGCTATTGGCTGTTTTTAAATGTTGTAAGCGATTTGTTAAATCATTAAAAATGATCTCTCCATAACGGCTGCGCTGTGGTTTGACAAAAAACCTTGCTCCCAAAACTAGAAGCCCAAATATACAGATGAGAAGTAAACCAACGGGCTTATCGCGAGAAATTCCCACAGCCATTTTGTACAAGCCTATTCCTAGAAGAATAACCACAATCAATGATGGATAAATTTGCGCTTTGAAAGCTTGGGCATCGCTCGGAAACAAACCAAGTTGTTCTAGGCGGGAACGAATGCTATCTTTCATTCCTGTAGACTTCTGGAAAACCTGTTCAATTGCCCCATCAGTGGCCAAAATATTTTGGGCGACCGCCTTTTCTACAGGATCGGTAATAGGATCGATCTTTCCTGTCACCACCAGTTTGCCTTCTTTTAATACCTCCACATAGCCTTGTTTTACCAAACTGGTGATTGCGGCCATAATCAGGCGATGATTGCCCCCCGCCAAGAAAGCTATCTCGTAAGTATTTAAATCAGGTTGCTGCTTTGTATTAGTGCTAACTAGGCACAGGGAAAAACGTAGCCAGGCTGCCAAAGCGATTCCCATCACTACTAGGGAAATATAGAAGGTTAAAAATTCCGGACCTGTAAAATTCATTGGGTTAGGAATTTGGGAGATTATCTGACAGCCAGTTATCATCAGTGAGAGGAAGACTAAAAAGGGAAAGATGCCTATTTTTCGCAGTTGTGGTTTGACGGAGACTGTGAAATTAGGTTTTGACAAAACCCAGCTTTGTTGAGTATTGATCCGGATAAAATGCAAATCTCGCCCGAATCGGTCTTTGGGTTTAGGCCAAATATCTATTGGGGGAATATGTCCAAAAAACTGTTCGTAACTTTCTAGCGTCTTGCTATACCAACTGCCAAATTTTAATTGCTCGGATGAACCCCCACGAGTCGGCTCGTGATGTAATGTGGTTTGCAAAATTTTGGGACAGAACTCTTGCCAGTACAATCGCGTATAGGTCAGATGTAAATGCCAAACTTGATCGATTTGGTCGGATGGCGTGACTGGATGTCCTGCTGCAACGGCTAGAAATACAAACTTTTTGTATTCCTCGATCACTCTCTGAGTATAGCCTGAGGACCAGCCGTTATCTTTTGCTAATCGTTGGCTGAAAGATAATTGACGGGAGCAAGTCAGTTTTGTCAGAACATAAATACTATTCAATAGCTAAAGACTGTTATTTAGGTAAGCACAGCGGTGTTTAAGCACTTGAGGGATATTTTCTTCATTCCACTGGGCTCCAGAAATTTT
>NZ_BJKP01000068.1 GCF_008974145.1 Microcystis aeruginosa NIES-4325
GAGAATTTATTCTCAATTATAAAAATTGAGATAGTTTGTGCCGCTTAAATAAAGAGGTTTTGATAACCAAATTAAAGCATATCTAAAGAGTTTTGAGTTAAAAGTTAAACTTCAAGTTTTCATTCAGGACGAATGTACTGGTTAACTAATTTTCCCAAAAAAATTAGTTAACCCATCATTATAACATATAATTAATTTGCAAGAGTTCTAATATCTTTTCCTGTTAACATTTCTTCCGCTTTTTTAAAGAAAATTGGCAAGCGTCGTGCATCTTTAAGATTATATTGAACATTAATCAAAATTAACAAGGGTTTTGTTTGCTGTTTAAGTTTATCTAAAAATTCAAATTCTGTTTCTTGGGTACTGTCATTCGTGACAATATAACAAATTAAATAACTTTCATCAATGGCTTTCAATGCTTCTTCCTCATCAGCCTCTCCTCCCACCGCACCAATGCCAGGTGTATCAATTAGATGAATACCATTGCCAATATCATAAACTTTATTTCGACGACTTGTTCGTTGTTTTCCTTCTCCAATTCCTTCATAATATGTTCCCAATAAAGTAGCAAACAAAGTGCTTTTTCCTGCCTTTGTTCTTCCCATCATCGCAATAGTAAAATTGCCAACAGATCGTTTTTTAGCTTCTAAAGTTCGTTGTAAATGCTCAAAATCAGTAGCTTTAGCCTGCGCTAGACGTTGATAAATTTTAGAGAGTTGGTTCTGAGTTGCTTTTTCGGCTTTATTGGCTTTAGTAGAGGATTTATTGATGGCAAATTCATCTAATTTTCCTTTAAAGCTCTTACTTATTTTTTTTAATGCGTCTTCCCCTGAGCGAATTTCTTGCCGAATTAGTTCATAGTCAAACAATGCAGTTTTCTTGTTTGACAAAATTGTTTGATGATAAGTATCATGATCTAACAGACATTTCACCATAATCTTTAGATTCCTCTGCTATACAACGAGGTAGGCTGAAAATTATGCCGCCATTATGCCAAAAATTTGCGGATATGCAATCATAAACTGAATTAATACTAAATCTGGTTCTTAAAAACTGAGGCTCTACCGAACCTGTCCTGTAAAACTATTAACAACTCATGCTTGTAAAGCTTGTATACTAAGGCCTTGAGTTTTTGTTAGATTGATATTTATCAACTTTAGAGCATTGCTGGGCAGAGAAGGAGCTTGAGGAATTTTCTACAGTGTAAGTTCGGAAGAACCAAAACTGATTATTTATTTCCCCTCTTGCCTCTTGCATGAGTGCCTGTCCTGATATGTAGCCTATACTCAAGGGATTTAGTATAATTTTAGCGTTGATTATCGGCAGGAATGGAATCGCTTGCACCACCTCATCCTTGAGGCGGTGAGCGCGGAAAATCTCAATTCTCACCTGAGAAATTACTTTTTCCTACGAAAGCAGCTTGGTTCGGGCTATCTTGACCTATTGCGATTCTTTTTGAACCATCGGACTTTTATGCGAAGTCGCCATCCTGAAAGGGTTGGCAAAAGTCCGAGGGAGTTGATGATGGGACAAGCACATCCCCATTGGCTAGAACTGCTAGGCTTTGAGCGATTTCAAAGTGCCTGAGACATTAGCTTGAGTCTTAATACTTTTGTACGTTAAGCGATTGTCTGAACAATGGCTGGATTTGTCAGGCTTTCTCACCCAAAATTGCCCTTTTTTGAACCACGCCATCATTTTTTACCCACACCATCTCCAGACGATGTGGGCTAAATCGGGCTAAATCCCTTCTTTTCTAGCTAAAAGGACGGGACAGTTGACATTAACCCGCACATAATCCGAGAGGGAAGTACCGAGAAGGCGATCGAGATCTGGTAAACTCTTAGCCACGGAAGGACGGCGATCGGGCGACCCCAACAGTAAGAGATCGACACCATAATCATCGACGAGTTTGCAGAGTTGTTCTCCCGGTTTACCCCCCGTCACCACGCAGCGATAGGGTATATTCATCCGTTTTACTTTTGCTACTGCTGGCCCTAAAATCGGGTTTTCTTCCATTTCTTTGGGGGAAGTGGGGGCAAATTCCGGTTTTAAGTCGGGGTTGATGCGGGCCAGAATTAACTCTGCTGAAGGATAGTCCCGCAGGAGATAAATAGCCAGATCGAGAGCTAAATCAGCCGAGCTAGACTTATCGAGAGCTACCATCACCTTTTTGATTTTTTTGACGTAAATATCGTCTTTTACCAATAACATCGGGTGATTAGTCAGTTGAAAGACGTATTGACTGACGGAATTTTCTAGAATTGCCTCCAGTCGCTTCAGTCCTCGGGAACCCATCAGGATCAAATCAGCACCGATTTCGTCAGCAACTTGACAGACGGTGTCTTTGGGATCTCCTTGGCGCAGAATCGTGGAAACTTTGCTGGGTTCAATTTTGACTTCTTGCAGGATTTTAGTCAGCATTTGGGTTCCTTCTTCCCATTTACTGGCCAGAGCTTCGGTGGTAATCTGAGGGGGAACAACCCGGAGAATGGTAATCGACGCTTTCCGGATAGCGGGGAGATCCATCAATGCTTGTAGCATTTCTTGGGTTTGACCTGCGCCGGAATCAGCGTATAGTATTTTCTCTAGCATAAGATTAAACTCGGTCTATGATCTTAATGGTTTTCGCTAATTTTCAGCATACTGCTAATGTTGTTCCCGAAATTTAACAACTTATTAAGCGCTTTTTCTTAGGTAAATGCGATCGCTTTTGAGGGTATTTTAAGTATTTATGCTTAATTAACTAGAAATACTTGGCTCAAAATCATCGTGTCAGTCATTCATTTGTACTATATTTCGGATGCAATGCTGGCACTCTCTTTTAATCACAGCTAAATCGACCATTTAATTGATGATTATTCATTCTTAATTCTCCAGCAACCACGAGAATTTTTGATTTTTACCAGAGGTCTAGTTATGTCTTTATCAATTCGGGGAATTATCCTAGTAGCGACGACAGTTTATCAGACGTTATCTGTTTGGTTAGAAGAACAAAAAGCACCGCCAGGTAATTTGATTAATCTGGGTAAATATCGCCTACATTTTTGTCTGGCGGGATCGGCTAGTCCCACTATTATTATTGACCATAGTTTAGGGGGAATTGAGGGATATTTTTTGATAGAAGAATTGTCAGAATTAGCTAGGGTTTGTATTTATGATCGAGCCGGTTATGGTTGGAGTGATCCTAGTCCCTATCCCCGAACAAGCTACCAAATTGTTCAGGAATTAGATCAATTACTGAACCAAGCAAAAATAGAACCACCTTATATTTTAGTTGGTGATTCTTTTGGCAGTTATAATGTTCGACTGTATGCTCATCTGTTCCCAGAAAAAGTGGTAGGTTTGGTACTCACCGACGGTTTACACGATCAGGGAATGCTGAAAATGTCGCCAGCATTAAAGGCCTTAAAATTATTTTTTATCTCTGGATTTTTGATGTCGATTATCGGCTCAATTTTAGGCATTATCCGAGTTCTGAGAGTTCTGGGAGTTTTTGAATTATTAAAACCAGAATTGCGTCGCTTTTCCCTGGATTCTCGTCATCGAGTTAAGCGTTCTTTCTGTCGCGCTAAACACTGGATGACGATGAGTAGAGAAATGCTTAATCTCGACCAAAGCGCTCGTCAGGTGAGTGAGGCTAATAATTTCGGTAATTTACCGATAGTTAGTATTAAAGCTAATTCTTTTTTTAAACCTTCCCTTTGGACTCGGTTTATTCCCCTCAAAAGTGCCAACCGACTCCGGGAGGAGATGCACCTCGAATTAGGCAAGTTATCCAGAGATTTTAGGGAAATACAAGCGGATAAAAGTGGCCATTTTGTCTGGATGGATCAACCGGATGTTATGATCGATGCGGTCAGAATTTTGCTTGACAAAATTAACTCTGTGTGCTAAGTAATAGAGTAAAGTTAACTTCTTGCTCAGTACAGGACAAAAAGCTGGAAAAGTAGGCGAGAGTAGGGTTTTATGAGAAATAGAACCAATCTCTAAAACCCTAGGAACCAGTATAGCGCCTTAAAGCAAGCCCTTAAACCCCATCTGGCATG
>NZ_BJKP01000069.1 GCF_008974145.1 Microcystis aeruginosa NIES-4325
GAGCGTAATGCTCACAACTTCCCCTTAGACTTAGCTAGTGGTGAACAGGCTCCTGTAGCTCTGACCGCTCCTGCTATCAATGGTTAATTCCTAGTCTGAACGAAAAGGCACTCCCGCAAGGGGGTGCCTTTTCGTTGTTAAATATTTTCTGGTACTTTAGTATTTCTAATCCTAGAGTGCCGAAAGAGCTATATAATCGACCGCCTGTGGGTATTTTAAGAACAGGGTCGGGGATGTGTTTGATGAGGATGCGATCGCAATGGTTAAACTAGAGGAACTGACTCGTGGCTCTATTGTTAACGGAATATTACCGAACCAAGCTGTCACCGTCATCGAGGCCAAGTGGCATGGCGGCGACGTGGTAGAACTGACCTACAAAGATACAAACGGACAACCCTACACAGAACTGCTCTTTCGAGACCGAGAGCCAACCCTAGAGATTCTCACCGAAGGAAGACCGTGGGGTTTCGATGGCGACGGAGCTTTGCTGCGCCTAGTTTCCGAAGCCCACCGCATCCGGTTAGCCTACCTGTTTGACCCGCTTCTAGCCGTCCATACCTCCCTAGTAGAACCACTCCCGCACCAAATCACTGCCGTTTACGGTGAGCTGCTCGATCGACAGCCCCTGCGCTTCCTCCTCGCTGATGACCCCGGCGCAGGGAAAACCATCATGGCAGGATTGTTAATTCGAGAACTCCTGATTCGAGGTGACTTAGCGCGATGCTTAATCGTTTGTCCTGGCAGCCTCGCAGTGCAGTGGCAAGATGAACTACATAACAAATTTCACCTTCCCTTCGATATCCTCACCAACGATCGCATCGAAACGGCCCGCACCGGCAACGCCTTCGCCGAAATGGGTCTGGTCATTGCCAGGCTTGATAAACTCAGCCGTAATGACGACCTCCAGAAGAAGCTCAGGCAGACTGATTGGGATCTGGTGATCTGCGATGAGGCCCACAAGATGTCCGCTTCGTTTTTCGGCGGGGAGATTAAGGAAACAAAGCGTTACAAATTGGGCAAACTCCTTTCTAGCATTACCCGCCACTTCCTGCTGATGACCGCTACTCCCCACAACGGCAAAGAAGAAGACTTTCAGTTATTCCTAGCCCTCCTCGATGGCGATCGCTTTGAGGGGCGATTCCGGGACGGAGTTCATGTTTCAGATACTTCCGACCTGATGCGTCGCATGGTCAAAGAAGAACTGCTTAAGTTTGACGGCAAGCCACTTTTCCCAGAAAGGCTCGCTCACACGGTCAGTTACCCCCTCTCCGACCAAGAAGCGATCCTCTACAGTCGAGTCACCGAGTATGTACGCGAAGAATTTGACCGAGCCGAAGCCCTGGCCAATAAAGGGCGCAAGGGAACAGTCGGTTTTGCCCTCACCATTTTGCAACGCCGCCTCGCCTCATCTCCAGAAGCCATCTATCAATCCTTGAAACGACGACGAGAACGGCTGCAAAAGCGACTCAGAGAAGAAGAACTGCTCAAGCGCGGCCAGTCGCTGGAGATAGAATTTGGCACAGTCCTTGACCAAGACGACATCGATGACGACTTTGATGATGCCGATAGCAGCGAGCGGGAGGCCACGGTCGAGGAGGTGGTCGATCAGGCTACAGCATCCCGTACCATTGCCGAACTACAGCTTGAAATCGCACTGCTTAAAAAGCTTGAAGACCTAGCCAATACCGTTCGACAGAGCGGAAAAGACCGTAAGTGGGAAGAGTTTTCCCATCTTCTTCAGGATGAAGCAGAGATGTTCGATGCGGGAGGATACCGCCGCAAAATAGTCGTCTTCACCGAACATAGAGACACCCTCAACTACCTGAGGGAGCGGATTGGTACACTCCTTGGCAACCCAGAAGCTGTTGTCACCATTCACGGTGGGATGGGGCGTGAAGACCGCAAAAAAGCCGAAGAAGGCTTCAAGCAAGACGTAGGAGTACAGGTACTTCTGGCCACCGATGCCGCCGGAGAGGGGATCAACCTGCAACGAGCGCATCTCATGGTCAATTATGATCTACCCTGGAACCCAAACCGCCTAGAACAGCGATTCGGTCGCATTCACCGGATTGGACAGACCGAGGTTTGTCATCTCTGGAATTTGGTGGCTCATGAAACCCGCGAGGGAGATGTCTATCGGACGCTCCTCGAAAAACTCGAAGCCGAACAAAAAGCTTTAGGCGGACGGGTGTTCGACGTATTAGGCAAAGCCATTGCGGGAAAAGAATTGCGCGAACTTCTCATCAAAGCCATCCGCTACGGCGATCGCCCAGATGTAAAAGCACGCTTAAACGAGGTCATCTCTGAAAAGCTCGATCAAGATAGGCTAAGAGAATTGCTGGAAGAACGCGCCCTAGTACGGGATTCGATCGATGTCTCCAAGGTGCGGCAGATTCGGGAGGAGATGGAGCGAGCCGAAGCCAGACGGTTACAGCCGCACTTCATTGCATCCTTTTTCCTGCAAGCCTTTCAGCACTTAGGTGGCACAGTGCGCCAGCGAGAGCCAAAGCGATACGAAATCACCAACGTCCCCGCCGTTATCCGTAACAGAGACCGCTCTTTAGGGATAGGAGAGCCAATTCTCAAACGCTATGAGCGCATCTGTTTTGATAAAGAACTGATTAGTGTTCCGGGTAAACCCGTTGCTACCTTTGTCTGTCCCGGCCATCCACTGTTAGATGCCACTATCGATCTTGTCTTGGAACGGCATCGGGAATTACTCAGACGGGGGGCTATCCTAGTCGATGACAGTGATCCAAGCGAGGAAATTCGGGTGCTGGTTTACTTAGAACACGCCATTCAAGACGCTCGGCTGAATCCCGATGGCAGACGGCGGGTGGTGTCGCGGCGAATGCAGTATGTGGAACTATTTGAACCACAGAGACACAGAGGACACGGAGAGAGGGATGCTGGGTATGCCCCTTATCTGGATTATCGTCCTTTGCCAGAGGAGGAGCGGGCGATCCTAGAGCCGATCCTTGATTCTCTCCCTATCGGTAATGAGATTGAGAGCCGGGCCAGCAATTATGCGATCGCTAATCTGGTGGCTCCTCACCTTCAGGAGGTACGGCAGCGCAAGGAAGAGTTAATTGAAAAGACCCTTATCGCAGTTAAAGACCGCCTGACCAAGGAGATCAACTACTGGGACCATCGGGCAGCCCAGTTGCGCCTACAGGAAGAAGCGGGGAAGACAAATGCCCGGATCAATTCCAACAAAGCCCAGACGCGGGCCGATGAACTACAAGAGCGGTTGCAAAAGCGCTTGTCTGAATTGGAGCAGGAGCGTCATTTATCCCCATCGCCGCCGGTGGTGGTGGGGGCGGCCATCATCTTACCGGGGGGACTGTTAGGGCGACTTTTAGGCAAGCCAATGTTTGCCCGGGAGACAAAGCGCGTCGAGCAGCTGGCGATGGCGGCAGTCATGGCAGCCGAAAAAGCTTTGGGGTATGAGCCGCAGGATGTGAGTGCCGAGAAGTGCGGCTATGACATTGAATCGCGCAGAACCGGAACTGGCCGCTTACGGTTTATTGAGGTAAAGGGTAGAGTAGAAGGAGCAGAGACGGTGACTGTCACCAAGAACGAGATACTTGCATCCTTTAACAAGCCAGAGGATTTTCTGCTGGCTTTGGTTTCGGTTTCTCCCTCAGAGGAGGTTCGGGTGAGATATGTGCGCCGGCCGTTTCAGAGAGAGCCGGATTTTGGGGCGTGTAGTGTTAATTATGATTGGGGAGAGTTATGGGACAGGGGAGAGGAGATATGATTGAACCACAAAGGCACGAAGGACACTAAGGGGATTAACCACAAAGGCACGAAGGACACTAAGGGAATTAACCACAAAGGCACGAAGGACACTAAGGGGATTAACCACAAAGGCACGAAGGACACTAAGGGGATTAACCACAAAGGCACGAAGGACACTAAGGGGATTAACCACAAAGGCACGAAGGACACTAAGGTTATGGATGAGAGGGCTAATGATTTATCTAAGGAGATTATTGGGGCAGCGATCGCTGTTCATC
>NZ_BJKP01000070.1 GCF_008974145.1 Microcystis aeruginosa NIES-4325
GATATCGAACATGATTTTAGTGCATTAAAGAGGGCAAGAATGTATGCTCCTGTGGGGACACCCCTTGATGAAATTATTCGTACTTATTGTGTCGCCTAGTGTCTCGTTCTTATTTGAAATAACTATACCTTCGTTTTTTGGCAGCTCCTTGATGTACAATTTCATCAATCCACGACGCTGAGGAGAGCAATGTAGGAAGCGCTTCCTACAATGACGGCCATTTTCTCCGAAACACCGGTGACATGGACAGTTCCGCAAAGGAATGGACACTTCGGGTTACTAACACTGCGTCCATCAAGTCCATTACCGCGTCTTTGCCTGTTCCTAATAGTTTATAGGCCGCTTCTCGAAATTCCTGCAAGTTTTTCAAAGTCATTTTCGGGAAATTTAGTAATCTTACTTGATTTCCCGTTTTTTCTGCTCAAGCAGTTTTTTTGTACTGACTCTTGCTCAAATTAGTCTAAACTTGAGTAATTACTTTCAGTAATTGCCTTGTGGTACAATTTCTGAATTCCTGTCACTAATTTATCTAACATCGATCGATGGCTATCGTGAGTCGGATCGAAACTCTGCACTTTGGTTAATAATTTCGCTTCCTGTATATCCACGTCGTCATCGCTATAGATTAAAGTGCTAATCGATGCTAGTAGATCTTGATAGATTTCTGGACTAGGATTATCGCCTAAATAGGACTCTAACCATCGATAACATTCACCGGTTTTAACTGGTTTTAGTTCCGATAATAGTGGTTTTATCTCCGGATCATCATCAAGTTTTTCCCTCACAGCTACCTGTCGTAAATAATTTCTTTCTGATGGTTGAATGACACCATCAATCCAAGCAACACCGATGAGAATTTTCAGTAATTGTTTATTTTTCATCCCACACTTCCTTGACTAACTTAGCCATAAAAAAACCGTCTTGATTATGCCGATGGGGTAACACTTCGATCGCTCCCGTTTCTGTATAGTATTCTGAGACGCATGAATTAGAGTCAGGAGTGGCCATTTTCCAATCGGGATGAGCGACTAAAAACTGCTCGATCACTCTTTCATTTTCTAACGGATCGAGAGTACAGGTGGCATAAACTAAGATTCCCTTCGGTTTTACCCAAGTGGCAGCCGAAGCTAAAAGTTCCCCCTGTCGTTTGGCTAGTACAGGTAAATTTTCTGGTGTTTGTCGCCAACGTATATCAGGACGCTTGTGCAGGGTTCCCAATCCTGAACAGGGAGCATCGATTAGTACACGATCGGCGATGCCGCGCCACTGGGGACGATCGCGACTATCCCCTAGATGTATTTCGATCGCTTTTAAGTCTAATCTTTTAATATTGGCTTCTAACTGTCGTAAACGGGATGCCGTTTGATCACAGGCTAATATTCTACCTCGATCGCCCATTAATTCGGCAATATGAGTGGTTTTTCCCCCTGGTGCCGCGCAAGCGTCGATAATTGTCTCTCCGGGCTGGGGATCGAGCAGATAAGTGACTAATTGGGCGCTAATATCCTGTAGGGTGTAATTTCCGGCTCGAAATCCCTCTAAACGATCAATATTGCCTAAACCAGAGGTTAAACGGCAAGCTAGAGGTAATTTAAGATGATTAAAGGTTATATTGGCTGATTCTAACTCATTTTCTAGGGCTTCTCGGCTAGTTTTCAGGGGATTAATCCGAATATCGAGGTCAGGAGAGCGATTAAACCATTGACACAGTTGTTCCGTTTCCCTAACACTAAAGCGATCTAACCACAATTGCACCAACCAATCGGGGAAACTGTGGAGAATGCCCAATCTAGAAGCGGTATTTTCTGGCAAAATTAAAGGATCCTCGCCATTAGCAGTTAAACGGAGATATTGCCGCAGCATTCCGTTAACCACCGCCGCTAATTTGCCTAAATGACTGATTTTAGTTAATTCTACCGCCGTATTCACCGCCGCCGAGGGGGGAATCTGGGATAGATAACGCAGTTGATAAAGACCAATATGGAGAATTCGCCGTAAATCTGGGGGTTGCTGGGCTGCGGTTTTTTTCCCTAGGCGATCGAGCAGCACATCCAGAGTTCTTTGTCGGCGAACTATACCATAAACAATCTCCGTTGTCAAGGCTTTGTCAAGACAATTTAAGGAACTAGCGGACAAATGGCGATCAAGAGCGCGATCGGGATAGACGGAGGAGCGATCGATATCCCGTAAAATCAGCAAAGCAAGCTGACGAGCATTATTCATGCAGTTTCTAGACGATTGCGGAGGAATTGGCGTAAAATAGTCAGCGCTGGAATCGGGATTTCGTGGCCCATATTTAACTCGTGATATTCGACGTTAACCCCCAAACCAAGCAGTAAATCCCTGGCTTGACGAGCGGCAGCGATAGGAACGACGGGATCCTGCTTACCATGAACAATTAAGACATTTTGTGGTACCTGGGGATGGGGTTCACTGTGCAGATAACCACTCAAGGAACCCAATCCCGCCAAGGGTAAAGATAAACCCACATCCAGTGTCATCGCTCCTCCTTGGGAAAAACCGGTCAAAAAAGTCCGCTCTAGGGGAATGCCGGTGGTTGCTTCTAGGGAAATAATCCAATCGTGCAACTGTTGACGACTAGCGACTAAACCTTGATAATCGGAGGTTTCTAACGCATACCAGGCGCGTCCCCCCGGCACTTGCGGATGATCGAAGGGAGCATTGGGAAACAAAAATTGACAATCAGCCAGATCCAACATAGCCGCTAGGGGGGCCAGATCCATGGCATCCGCACCCCAACCGTGCAGCATGATCACTAGATAGCGAGCGGCATTTTCCGGGGAAGTGGGAATGAAAATCGGGTTAAAAGACAGAGTTTTTTCCTCGCAATTCTCTTTTTTCTCTATTCTATAGCGGTTTTCCCCGGTATGAGATAGCTGTTGGGGAGTCTTTTCAGTGATCAGTTTACTCACCCTCCCGCCAACTCTTGATCCTTGCCTCATGGCTCTCTTAGGTTGGTTGGGTAAAATGTATTCTAAGATACAGTCCTGCGGGCGAGCGACTGGAACGAACCATAAAGGAAACAAAGATTGAGCACTCCTATATAGTGCGCCTAAATCAATTGTGAAAAGGCATTGTATTTCTTAAGGTTAGGAAAATTAAATAATTAAAATTTGGCAAAAAACTCGAACAAGCGTTTAACCACTCGAAAATTTTTGGCCAACCAATAAAATCTTCTCAAAAGATTTTTTAACTGTAGCCAAATTGCTTCTACTGGATTTTCTTCGGGAGCGTATCGAGCAAATTTATGACAGGTAATCTGCCAATCTTCTGGGGATAAACCCTGATTTTGTTCAGTAATGAATTTGAGCATCTCTTCTCCCGCATGATAGGAAGCTTCATCCCAAATAATCAGTATTTTTCGCCCAGTATTGCTTTGAATTAGCTTTTTCAAGAAATCTACTGTATTCTCGACCTTTCCCGCTTTGTAAGGAGCTAAAATAAATTCTTTTCCCACTAGAACTCTCCATAATTTAATTAAATCACAATAATAGGATATAATAAAACAAATAGTAACTCAAAAAAAGCCATGAAAAACTACACTTGGGAATACATTAAAAAATATCCGAAACAAACTAAAAGACTATTAGGGATTGACTACCAACAACTAGAACAACTGATGGCACTTGGAAAACTTATACATCGGAAAAACCAATCAGAAATCGAAAAAACCAAAATTAGGATTAATCAACCAGGAAGCGGAACACCTCCTAAATTATCAGAAGAGGAACAAATTGTTCTAATGTTGGTTTATTTAAGACATAATCTAAGCTTTCAAATCTTAG
>NZ_BJKP01000071.1 GCF_008974145.1 Microcystis aeruginosa NIES-4325
TGAAGGCGCAGGGGAAGAGTAGTAAACCAGACCAACCGATGAAGACGAAACGGTCTCTTTTGAGCCAGTCATCGAGAGCATCAAACAGCCCTCTTTCTGGGGCGCGTCCGACAGCAATGGTCATGGGTATTTTTCCTCTTGCTTAACTGAAATCAAGGGCAAGATTTCTTAACTTTTTTGAGTCTGGGATTACTCCCATTGTCTTATAAGATGGGGCGATCGATTTGCTGGATTAGCTTGACTAACCTAGCTGCGATCGCTCGTTAATCCTCACAAACTGTAAAAGATTAACGTTTCTTAAACTAGCACAAGCTAGACAATAATTTCGAGTTCGGTAAGACTTTGGTTTCTTGTGGCCTCTATCTACCTTTAACTATTATTAGCAAAAAATTACAAATCTATACAACTTGACTCATAATTGATTTTTTGTACATACAAAAACTTTTTTGTCAATGAGTATTTATATTCATTTTTTTAATTGATCGCCATTCCCAATCCTCTAGGGGTTGCTCTAGCAGTTGACAATCAAAGCATTCCTCGGCGGCGGTTTTCAGAGTAGCGATAATTGTCTCTAGGGTCAAATCTGGGGCTAAATTCAGCTTTTGATGGGCCGCACTGGCGAAAACTTGCTCAAACAGCGAATTATCTTGCTCTAGCACCATCGAACCATGTTGGAGAACCGAGGAACCCCGTTGCAGTTGGGCGCTCCCAATAAATTTATTTCCCCAATTATCAACTAAATCCGCACCGGTAGCCGTACCGAAACAGTTAGCAGAATGGATATATCCCCGGCCGGCAGCACCGTAGGACAATTCTAGACCGAGATTTTGCCAGCCTGTGATTAAAAATTGACAGATTTGACAGTAAACTTTCCTAACATTACCCTTCATCCCCGAATTTACCACCATATAAGTCAAATCCCCCTGATGTAGTACGGCCCGGCCACCAGTAGGACGACGAACTAGGGAGATTTTTTGACCTTGCCAAGTCAAATCACGCCAAAAATCGGGATATTGCCGTTGATGATAGCCCAAGGAAATAGCCGGGGGCGACCATTGATAAAAACGCAGAGTCGGGGGATGATGACTGCAACGGTGTTGCTCTAGTAACCAAGAATCGATCGCCATTTGTCGCTCTGCCGATGAGATAATTGGAGGGATATAACGCCAAATTTTAGCTGCCACCAAAGGATTCTCGTAACATTTCATCATTATTATCTGCTACCGTCGCCACGAGAGTAATTGCTCGCGAAATCTCCCCAGGAGACAAATCGGCCACAGTACGCTGAGAAATCACCACCACCTGGTCATTCATAATGGCAAAATGAGATTCAAAGGTTTCGGCACAATTCATCGCTAATAACTTGCGCGTTAACCCCAATTCATCCTGAACAGGCAATTTCAGCACAGAAGACCACACCGTGAGAAAATCATCATCGCTTTCCCCAGTTAACTGCACAAACACCTCAACGCTACCATACTGAAACTTCCACAGATAACCTTTTTCTGTGTGTTGTACCATAGCAGTATCATTCTGCTGGAGAGTAGAAATAACCGTTTCAATCATTTCTTGGTGACTGCTCGTACTAGCCATAAATTCATCGGTCATTGACTCTATTGCTTCTGAAGTCGCTAAACTTTCTGTGGTCATAAAAATTCCCTAAACTCCATCGATCACAATCTTATCCCAAGAGAAAAGTAAAAAGTCAAAAAAATCGGGGAAAATACTGGTTACAGCCCAGCACTGACCATGTTTTTCAGCAGTCTGGATGGTAGAATATTGATTGCTGCTCTGTACCTGAACTGGAAGCCGGTATCATTACCTTGACACCAAATTTCAGAAAAGAGGCTCTCAAAATGTCCTTGGCTGAACTCCAATCTCAAATCCAGGAACTTTCAAAAATTGACAAGCTGCGACTAATGCAATTCTTGGCGACTGAGCTTGTCAAAGAAGAGAACGGAGACTTTTTTGTAGAAGGTCAAGAGTACCCAATCTGGTCTCCCTATGGCTGTTCTGAAGCGGCCAACACCTTAATGAACCTTCTGGCTACAAAACAAAAAGAACAGAATGCTTGATGGTCAAAAATTTCCCTACAAAATTATTGACACCAGTTCCAGCATGGTTGACCGAAGGCCATATGTGCCTATAACGCTGGGTCTGAATGGGCGATCCTTAAACACCGAAGGTTTGATTGATACGGGAGCAAGTGTCAACGTTCTACCCTACGAGTTGGGCCTACAACTAGGCTTTATCTGGGAGAATGAAAATCTTTCGGTTATCTTGGCTGGGAACTTAGCCCATTGTCAAGCTCGTGCCGTCGTTGTTGAAGGCCAAGTTAACCCATTCCCCACCGTTAATCTAGCATTTGCCTGGACTCAAGCCCCTAGTACACCTTTAATTTTGAGGCAGGCTAATTTCCTTTTTGAGTTTGATGTTTGTTTTTCCCGTTCACAGTCTGAATTTGCAGTTCGCCCCAGAACAGTTGTATAAAAATAGTGAGCTAAGGTCTAACTATCCGCTTGCACAGCGACCGTATGAAACTAATTAAGATTTTAGCTAGGTGGACAAGCTTCTAGCTTGATTTCTGGAGAAGTCTGCGGAACGATAACCGAACAATCTCTAACCCCAATTACTCAAAATTTTATGAAGCATTTGAGTAAACACCTAACTTGATCGATGACAATGGCTCTATCCCGTTCTAGCTGTCAATAATTATGCAAAGTCTTTTTCAACGTTCCCTAACTGAGACCAATTCTGGGGAAGAAGATATCCGTAGTCGTATTCTACAGGCCGCTTTACGTTTATTTGCCGCCAAGGGTTATGAAGGAACCACGACCAAAGACCTAGCAGGAAAAGCAAATGTGGCAGAAGGAACTTTATTTCGTTATTTTCCCAACAAAAAGGCGATTTTAATTGAAGTGGCCACTAGGGGATGGGTAGATATTCTCACCGACTTGCTGACGGAATTGAGCGAAATGGGCAGTTATAAAGCGGTAGCGCAGGTGATGCGACGTCGGGTGTTGAGAATGCGAGAAAATAGCGATTTATTGCGAGTTTGTTTTATAGAGGCACAATTTCACCCCGAATTAAAAGAGCGGATTCAATCGGAGGTAATTGCCAAAATGACCGATGTGGCCGAGGCTTTTTTTCAAACAGCGATCGATCGTGGTATCTATCGTCCCATGAATCCGAAAATTGTGGCCCAGGTTTTCCTAGGAATGTTCGCAATTGCCGGTTTTTCCAGTGAAACTATTTTAGATAGCAATGCTTCCCCCTTCGCTTTACAAGAAATGGCCGAAGGTATTGCCGAAATTTTTCTGAATGGAGTTTTAGTTAAGTAGTCGTGCAAAATTAATTTTCTAGTCGAGACTCCGAGACTCCGAGACAGCTAATCTAAGGATAGGCGGTTAAAATGCGTTGTAGCTTACTTACGATAAAATGCCTTCAAAGACAGGTAAGGGAAAACTTGCAATTATTCACCCAATAAAATAACTGATAGCCGAGATGAAACTCTGTTACTGTATTAATCCCAATTGTTATCAACCGGGTCATCCGAGTAATAATAACTCGAATACTCGTTACTGTCAAAGTTGCGGCTCTCAATTGTTGTTAAATGGTCAATATAGGGTAAGTCGGCTATTGAGTGATACGACCGGTTTTGGGGTTGTTTATGAGG
>NZ_BJKP01000072.1 GCF_008974145.1 Microcystis aeruginosa NIES-4325
CGAAGTCTTACGATTATTGGACAAGCTAAAGCTCGAAATCATAATAAAAGACACTCTCGGACTAGGATCAGGTTTGGATCCTAACCCCGGCCTCTCGCTTTTTAGGCGAGAGGGCGCGACTAGGTTAGATGGGTATTTCGTCATCATCTAGATTGCAGTCTTTGGGCTGCCAATCTTCTGGTTTAAATTCCGAGTTTTCTGGTTTGAATGGGATTCCAGTAGTCGGCTCTATGTCTGAATGATTGTCGTCGGTTGATTGGGAATTATCATAACCATAATCGACAGATGGTTCATCAATAAATTCATCTTCCCAATTAACGGTATGGTTCCAAAGAACTTGGGACAAGGCAACTACGTCATCACCATCAACAAAAACGCTAGAATTATTTGACATTTTTAGGATTAACTTGTCACTTTCTAAGTTAATAAAAGTGACGTGATCTAGATTAACCCAACATTGGCCGATCGAGTCTCGAACAAAATAAAATTTACTCATTAGGTAACTCATCAGTATCATCATCCATGCTGCTGTTCTCAATGAAATTATCGCAATCTACAGGGATTAAATTATCAACGTTGACTAACTTCCCATTGTCAAGCATCCATGGGTTAACAATAGGAGAATAGTAGTTATTCTGATAGCTAAAAGCATCAGAATAACGCTTAGAATAATTAGGTAGGTGATCATCATTCTAGTTAAAAAGGAACTTGTTCCAAAACTCCACCGTTCAACTCCCAATTTCGGACGGGATCCTTTTTGAAATAATACCCGTCAGGCTTTATTTTGAAATTCTCCCGATATCTCTTGGCATATCGGGGAATTATCTCACCTGTCTTGGTACGAAGATGACTACTCTCATAGTTATCGCTAGAATCTAGTGGAATTTCTGCGACAGGTACGATATGATAAGAGTTAACCCCTACTTTAACCCTTACATATTCATAGTTTTCTAATTCTTGGTTACTTATTTTTGTATCACCAAAAACGTTAAGCAATTGACATTCAAACTGTGAATCGTCGTCGTCATCACCATCAGGAGGTACAGCGTCACGGCTAGGGCCATCCTCATCAGGGAGTAGTGACTCGATTAGTTCCTCTAGTAACTTCGATGGAGAAATTCCAGACTCGGCGGCCTTTTCTCGAAGCTTTTCCCATAGCTCGATAGGGATGTTAACCTTTTTGGAATTGGGTAGCTTCTGAAACGGGTCCTCAAGGTGAGCCTTGACCTTATCGAGAGTTAACTCGTGGTCAGCGTAAGTCTCACAAATATCACGCCAAGCCTCTAGCAAGTCGGTCTCGCCAAACTTGGATAACTCTAATGCGATCGAAGCATTCATAGGCAACCGATCGCAACCGGCAGAAATTAGCTGACTCATGACTCGTGCGGCCCGGATCCAATTGTTGACAGCACTGGAAGTCTTACCGATTGCAGTCTCACAAAACTGCTTAAAGGACGTGTAACGTTTCCGCCAGCCCTTGCATAGCTTGATTTTCCAAGAGATTAAACCGATTTCATACCAAGAAGTTAGATTTCTCTTGATTCCTAGCACTAGATCGGGTAACTCGTCGAGTAACTCGCCTAACCCGTACGATTCCTCAATGCTGATAGCCAGATCGTAGAGAGACCGGCCTAGTTCACTTTCTGGAATGTCGGAACCGAATAATGGTTCAAAGGGGTTGAGACAGTGACCGGGTTTAACGGGCCAGTCTTCTTGTATTCGATCTTGAATGATGGTGGTGTTCATAGGAAGTAAAGGGGCAGAATGCCCCAATGAAACATCGATAGTAATTGGTTTTTTTGAATGAAATAAGTCTTTCGCTTCTCAACCCATAGGCAATCTCCTAAAAATAAACCACTGACCTAGACTATCTACAGCCCAATACCCTAACTATGCGATCGGTTAAATTGCCTCTAGGGGACGGGATGTTGTTTTGTTCTAAGTCCACTTTAGTTGCTTTTTGATTACTTGTCAAGCAACTAAAGTGGCTTTTTGAGGTAAAATGAAAGAAGATCAGTTTACGACCAAAGCCTTGAAGCAGTTAATAGAACAGTCAGGACATACTCAAAAATCATTCGCTGAGTCTCTAGGCTTGAGTTATGCAAGCGTTAAATATTACGTTGCTCATCAAAAAACTCCTGGCAGCGATGTTTTAGCTGATATGTGTCGTGTTCTCAATCAATCACCCAAAACGGTGATGAACGCTTTGGGCATTGATACCACCGGCATCCCAGACGATTCCCCTAACTAATAAAACTCCCTAACGATTAGCACTCGTTAGGGAAAGTGACAAAAATTTTGTCGTTTACCAGTATGATGACTCTCTCTATAAACGATCGCATCTCCTACAAGGGAGAAAAGGCCACGGTTAAACAAGTCTGGAAAAAGAAAGTCAAGGTTATTCTCTCAGACCTGCGAGAGATAACCGTAGGGATAGACGAGATCGGGCCGGCTGATGAAGCTATCCCTAGTCAGTTACCATTAATTGATCTTTTTCAGTATCAACTTCCCGATCATCCGATCAGTCAATGGGACTTGGAAAATGAAGACTCGATCGAAACTTTGACAGTGAACAGTGATCGGTTAGAAAAAGCGATCGAAACCTTGACAGTCAGTGACCAGTCAGGAGACTCGATCGAAATCGATATCCAATCACTAACAACGGATCAACTGATAACACTTTATGAGTCGATAACTAGAGAGTTAATCAATCGCGGTAACTCACTCCCTAACTCACTCCCTAACTCACTCCCTAACTCACTCCCTAACTCACTCCCTAACTCACTCCCTAACTCACTCCCTAACTTACTCCCTAACTCACTCCCTAACTCACTCCCTAACTTACTCCCTAACTCACTCCCTAACTTACTCCCTAACTTACTCCCTAACTCACTCCCTAACTCACTCCCTAACTTACTCCCTAACTCTCACCCTAACTCTCACCCTAACTTACTCCCTAACTCTCACCCTAACTATGGCTATGAGGAGATCAAAACTATTAAGAGAAACCAGTATCGTTATTGGAGATGGTACGAAAATGGTAAACTGCGATCGAAGTATTTAGGAAGGTGCGAGACTCGCTAAGATAGCAAGTGCTACGACTTAAGCAAGTGGCAATATTTGATCAATTGCCAACCGGTGCAATTCCGGCTCGTAGCTTTGACACTAGATATAGGGCTAAAGGTTGTATCACCTACTACATTTAGAGTGTAGTCATATAAAAATAGCCTCTAGGGCGTTTTTCGTTCGATCTGGATCTGTCTGAATGTAGAGATGAAGGTTTGCGATCGAAGCGTGACCACTAACGGCTTGAATGGTTTTAAGGTCTGT
>NZ_BJKP01000073.1 GCF_008974145.1 Microcystis aeruginosa NIES-4325
ATTAATTACGATTGGTTTAATCTAAAAACTATCAAAAAATAGAAGTGATGGGATCAAAAGGTCTCTGAAGTATATAAGTAATTCCTATACATAGTTGAAATAAAAAAAACATCCCAGAGATGTGTTAAAATCTGGGATTGATCCAAATAAAAAAGCATTATCAAGTGTACAACCAAAACTACCCAAAAAACAAACTATCATCTCTAACCCTTGAGAGAAATCGAGAACCTGAGACAGAACCTCGAAGGTGAGGCCGTAACGAAACTGGGCTTAGAGGAAAAGTTTGGGAAAACGGCAAGCTAAGTGCCGGTAGAGTCCCTCCTAAAAAAATTAGACAAGAAGATCGAGAGTACGATCACGACTACGCGGCTCAGCACGATACCGCGTTAATACCTATTGCTGATTATAACGGTTTTCGGATAGAAGAACAGACATACTTTATTTCAGACTTATCTCAAGCTGTTATTGAGCAAAAATACCTACCAAAAATTTCTGATGATATAGGTTTATCTCTCCCTATTAACTCTCACAACGTGGTCGAGGCTGCTGTGAAAACTCCCCGCGCTCCGCGCGGCCAGAACGGCCTGTCCTCTTACGGGAAAGATATGGTCGAAAATGGATGCTGCCGGCTTGAAAAAATATACGGGCAGAACAGGTTAGGACTTCTTACGCTCACCTACCCTTCACTGCCAGAAGATTACCTGCTTCTCTTGATCGCTGATCATTCTGAAATAGTACGCCAATTCTCGCAGCAGCTTGATCGAGAGATAACCCGGAAGTCGCCAAAGAGTAAAGGCCATTATATTGGCGTTACTGAGATACAAGCTGGAAGAATGGATCGAACCGGAATTCCTTGTCCTCACTTGCATATTATTTATCCTAGTCATGGTGGTGGGTCTATTTGGGACTGGTGGATCACTGCTGATCGTATCCGGGAGATATGGCACTCTATCCTGAGTGCTAGGCTTGCAAGGTATTTACCTCCTGACCAGTTACCTGAGATTGATGTCCGGGCATCTGTAGACTGCCAGAAGCTTAAGAAGTCACCAGCGAAGTATCTTTGTAAATATCTAAGTAAAGGAAGTTGTATTAAGAAAATTAAAGAATCTAAATACAGTGATTATCTTCCATCAGCATGGTGGCACTGTGGCCGCACTCTTGCTAGGGATATAAAAAACCATATAATTAAAGCACCCGTTACTCTTTTAACTGCTATCCGGGAGGGTATTGATCTGGTAGGTAGAGGGTTATGTGAGTATCTCTATCCTGTAGAGAGAGACGAGAAGGTTTTTGGATGGGTAGGTAAACTGACTAAACTAGGTAGTAAGTTTTTTAGAAACTCATCCTAGTTACTTGATCACTAATCCTGTTAACGAGTATAATCATGTTAACGAGTTATATTAAAGACTCGTTAATATATTTCCTGTTGGCATGATATAAGTAGGATTAATGTGATTTAAGTAAGTTAATATAAAATACTGATAGAACGTGACTAGGTAAAGTGTTAACAACTATCTTGACGGTTTACTAAAAACCTGTTAACGTTATAATGTTGAATATGTTAACAGGGTAATTATTATGAGTCTAAAATCAGTTAGAGGTGGTAGAGGACATATAGCACCTTATCAAACTACTCACGCCCGGATACCAGTACAGATAAAAGATTATGTAACTTTTGTTAGTGACAGTTTTAAGCAAGCAGTAGAGGACGGAACTGACGTAAACTTTATGCTAGTCTTAGATTCTACTGTAGAGACGATCACTACACAACAAGATGTTAACGAGAATAATCTTAAGGAATTAGCAAGAAAACTGGTAAGGTTAAAGAATCAAAAGAAAAATACTAAGTTAGCACTGGACAACTTGTTAACGGCTATATTAGGAGATGAGTATAAAAGTTAATATCATAAAGGTAATTGCTGGGGAAAAACCGAAAGAGAACTTATGTGAAGAAGGAGAAGGTAATTGCTGGGGAAAAACCGAAAGAGAACTTATGTGAAGAAGGAGAAGGTGATTGCTGGGGGAAAAACCGAAAAAAACTTATCGGGAAAACCAGTGAGCATTTATAATAAAATTAATACGCTCTGCAGCGGTGCAACGTAGTCCCCGGCAATTGCCCAAAGAATCTTAGGATTAATCAATCGAGTTAGATTGGAAGCGTCCTAAGATTCTTTGTAAAAATCAAGGAGATTAAAATGAGTGAATTGCTGATAATCCTAATGACGATCATGATGATGAGTGTGAAGATCGTGGCCATGATGATGAAAACAGTAAAGTGGTTTACGAAATATCAGCAAGTAACGATATAACTGGTGATCTGTTTGTACTAGGTAAGCGATTAGATAAGTTGTTTGATGATGCTGAAATTGCTTATTTAGAAAGAAAGTATGGATCAGATATATGATCTATTTGGCTCATTGCATCCATGCAGTGAGTCTAGTCCTGAGCTTTAATCGAATTTTCCTTGCAGGTCACGCCGGTAGTCGACACGAGGCCGCACAATCACGATCGATGCATATATGTGTTGATTAACGGATGACGTGCATCAGCCCTCTAAAGTCCTTAGGCTAGTACAGGATGACTATACACTACACTAACCTAGACCCTAACTTAGACCCTAACTTTTACTTTCTCCCTAACTTTCTCCCTAACTCACTCCCTAACCTGCTCCCTAACTTACTCCCTAACTTACTCCCTAACTCACTCCCTAGCCTTTTTAATATTTGTTTTAATAATATTAAATATTGTCTATAAGTGTTATGTGATAAGTAGTTTAGTGTTTTGTAGATATATTTTGATCTGAATATTTATTAATTACGATTGGTTTAATCTAAAAACTATCAAAAAATAGAAGTGATGGGATCAAAAGGTCTCTGAAGTATATAAGTAATTCCTATACATAGTTGAAATAAAAAAAACATCCCAGAGATGTGTTA
>NZ_BJKP01000074.1 GCF_008974145.1 Microcystis aeruginosa NIES-4325
CATGCCAGATGGGGTTTAAGGGCTTGCTTTAAGGCGCTATACTGGTTCCTAGGGTTTTAGAGATTGGTTCTATTTCTCATAAAACCCTACTCTCGCCTACTTTTCCAGCTTTTTGTCCTGTACTGAGGTTTCTATTATACGCTATTTAGATGCTGAACAGCTTATTGGGTGCCGTGATTAGCGATTTCGTGACCTTGGGCGATTAGACGCTCAATCAAGGTGGAGTTCGGTTGCAGGTGTCCTGTGATCAGAAAAAAAGTCGCCTTGACGGGGGTTGCTGGGCTGGCTTTTTCTCGATTATGAGCGGCGATCGCTGCAAAAATGCGATCGGTGGATTTTCCTTCGGGATCATTGGGGGTGGGTGCATCATCGATGGTAAGGGCGATAATTTTCTCTCCTGTGGGTTGATAGAAAATTGCTCCCGGAAAAAGTCGAGCGACGATCGAGATAATTAATTTGGCAATGCTCATTCGGGGAAGTAAGGGAGGAGAAGATCAGTAAAGATTAGCAATTACAAGCCAGTGACTGAAAGATTATTTCTGTAGGAGACATAGCGGTTCTCGTACCTGTGCGGCACACTTAAAGCTTTACTGCTTAAGCTGTTTAAGGTCGAGAATGTACCTTTTGTGAATGGGAAACGCTATATTTCTGCATTTTGTTGAGTTTCTGCCAATAGATAATCATTAAAACCACATAGGCCACAAAACTGAGGATATCAACTACGGGTAAAAATAGGGTAGTTGCCACGATCGCCCAAGCTAATCCCAGACGCTGATTACAACTACCAAACCGGTGTGCATTTTCTCCTAGAGCCGAGCGATAGGATGCTGGTAGCTTGAAAGCTGAGATAATCCAGATAAAAACCGTGTGAACAATCGGGATGAGCATCAACCACATCCATACTGGTGGAAACCGGCGATGTTAGGGGGGGAGAACTACCAGAGCGTTATAGTGAAACCAATCCACCAAGACATTCAGCAAAATAATGATCGCGATGACGCTGATAACGGCGAACGTGGGTAAAGTTACTAGGAACCAGATCATATTTAGTTCCTAATGTCAAGGGTTTGTCATCAATTCTAAAGATTTTTTTAAGGTGCTAGTTAATTCTCGCACCGCTTGTTTTTTGGCCGCCCCTTCCCGTTGATAGGTGCTGTGCCAGCGTGCCGTCACATCGAGGGGTTCTGCTACGGTAATTATCGCCTTTTGCGGTGCAATTGCCGGCCGAGCTTGGCCTTTGCCCGTAATTTCGTGAATCAGGGCATTGATAATCAATAAAGTCTCTGCAAACCTTCTAGCGGTGGGTTTATTTTGTAGATAATGGCCGGTGACGACGACAAAATTCTCCACCCATCTCATGTGCCAGAGATGTTGATGCGCTTCCGACGCGACTAGATCCGCCAAACCTCTTTCCACGTCCGACAGGGTTTGGATGTCCACGTCCCGACGATAGATCCAATCCCAGACCGTATCCTCAATATCGTGGGCGCGTTCGATCAAATTGCGATCGCTATGCGGCTGCATTTGCAGATATCCCTCTAACATTTTTAATACTGCGTCCATCAATGACTGTAAACGCAGGGTTAATCCCTCGATCGGACTCAAATTGGCTAACTTTGCCGCTTGTTCCTCTAACTGAATGGCGGTATGGAAACGCCGATAAAAACTTTCCATTTGTTCTAATAAATATTCAGCAATACGCAATAGTTTCGGGTAGAGTAGGGCCTCTTCCTCTGGGGTCAATTGCTGCTCTGGATTCCATTCCCTCGAGGAGAGAGATTGTTCTAATTGCCGATTGGCCCCATCTCCCGGAGGAAAACCAGATTCGCGCTCGATCGCCCGACAGAGTTGCCAAATCTTCGACCAGGGATTTTCTAAATACTGATAAGCTTTTACGCATTTAAGTTACATTGACAGCATCACCCTTATTTTTAAGTTTTCTACTCCATTTAATAATCAATCCCCCTTCATTTAAAAGCTGATTGACTACTTTTTCCAGTTCTTCTTTATTTTCAAATTCTCGATTAGCTATGTATTCTTTAGCGGAATGCCACACTAATTCTATTAGGTTGTAATCTGGGCTATAAGCTTGTAAAAACTCTAGCCTAATATTCGGCAACTCTTTTTCCACCTGCTCAATAACATCTTTCTTTTTGTGATAACTAGCATTGTCTAATATAATGATAATCTTAGGTTCTTTTTCTCGAAAATCTTCGGGCAGATTTCCCAAGCTTATCCATTCTTGACGAATCTCTTCATGAAGCTTCTTTAATTGTTCATGGAAAGTTTCTGAATTTCCTTTTTTGATCATAAAAAAGACTCGTTTTTTATCATTATGTCCTAAGGCTCCCATCACATTTACTCTTCCTCTTGTTCTTTGCCCGTTCACTTTTTTTCGCTTTCCTTTTTTTGTCCAAGCTCTCCTTCTTATTACTCTCAAACTAAATCCACATTCATGAGGGGCTGTGTGGCGAACCTGCGTCGCCACACAGCCCCGTCCCAAAACCATACCTGGATTGACTCTGGCTTTTCTTTGCCTAACTTTAAATATTCATATAATTTTCCTTTAAATGCTTTTCTTAATTCCTTGTCCTGGTTATCTTCTAGACTATATTTCGCCCAGATATACACATACTTTTTTCTTCTCAATATTCTTCTCACTTGCGAGCCACTCAGTTTAATTCCTGTTTCCTTTTCTAGATGCTCTGCTAATCTTGCCGCTGTCCATCTCCCGAATTCATATCCAAATTCTTTCGGGTCTTCATCAACTATTTTCAATAGTAAATTAATCAGAAATGTTGAATCTCGTAACAAAACTTTACATTTAAGAACATGACAACCCCAGAACGCCATTTTTCAGATTGAATAGACAATTTTCCTAAACCAGTGTACATAGCTGATATGTTGACACATAAA
>NZ_BJKP01000075.1 GCF_008974145.1 Microcystis aeruginosa NIES-4325
GACGAGCGAAAGTATTGCGCGTGCTATCACGACTAATATCCCAGCTACAAATCGTAGAGTTTCGATCAGAAAGTCTATCCACTCCAAAAGCCAAATAAGTCGCCACCGCATCCCCATAAGCCGTCGCACCTATTCCCCCATCATTAAGAGGTAAATCATCATCAGGGATTCCTGCGGCTACTGCATCAGCTTTAATCTTTTCTCTGGCTTCACTTACTAAATCGCTAAAAGTGGTGAGGGCGACGAGTTGACGGGGAGTGAATAAATCGGCGTGTTTCGTCATGCCATAACCTTGTACGCGGAAGCCTAACGCCTGTTCTGGTAAATTTGAATCAGGTTTCCATTCAGGCTGTGCTTTTTTAGCGATACATTCCTGTTCCTCATCAGGAGAAAGATAAACCCTTCCCGCTTTTCCTTCAGCGACAATAGCCATTAACTGAGAATCCATCCGTCCAGCCTTACCTTCCCTACGGATATGATCAAAAGGAACAGGAGTATTACAAGCGATACAAACTGCACCCTTGCGGTTTACCGTCCCATCTGGGGCCGTACCCTTACCCGTTTTCACCTCAAAGCGGATTTTGGGTGGCACCACAGAGACACCAAAATCATCCCCCTTTGTGTCCTCAGTGCCTTTGTGGTTAAAATCCCCCTCAGTGCCTTTGTGGTTAAAATCCCCCACAATAGGCTCAACCCAAGCCTCCTTACCCTTCTTCGTCGAAAGCGAGAACTTATTAACCAGAGGCATCTGACAGCCACAGGCCGGATTAGGACACCGCACCGTCCTGGCCCAAAGCCAAGCAATCACCTTAGTGTCCTTTGTGCCTTTGTGGTTGGTTTCCACCATCGGATAAAGATAGCCAATCCTTTTAAAAGCCTCATCCCGCATCCACTGACCGTAATAGCGCACATCTGCGGCCAATCCCTGGGCCCCTTCCCAGGAAGAAATCTTTTGTTTTTGGCGAGAATCGGGATTAACCGGCGGTTTATCCTTAAACTTGGGCGGAATCTCGATTAAAGCCTTAGTAATCAACACCGCCACGGGATTGAGGTCACTACCGTGGGCCTGCAACCCCAAGCGCTGGGCCTCAAGAGGAATGGAACCACCACCACAAAACGGGTCATAGGCGGGGGGGGCATATTTAGCGATATAATCCCGTATAGCATCAGGTTTAGTGGGGGGTTCTTCCCCACGTTCCCAAGCCAAACAGCGAGCAATTTCTCGCTGTGCTTCTAGCAATACTGCTGAGTTAGGCTGGTTAATCTCATCCCAAGATACCAAACCTCTAACCACCTGCTTAATGTTGCCTTTTTTGTCCTTTTCAAGGTCAATCCTACCCAAAATATCAAACAATCGCTGCCGTTCCCGATTCTGTGCTTCTTCCGTGGGAAATTTCTCTGGCCAACTGGAAGGATCATCCACCAAAGAAGCCCATAAAACCGCCCTAGTTGTAGCCAAAGGTTTCCGGGACCACCAAAGATGTAGAGTAGAGGGATGACCGTGCCGAATCGACTTTTCCCGCGCTGATTCGACGTTAATGGCTTCTAGGGGTAGGGCCACTTCAATGAGTTTTTTACGGTAGGTCATGGGAGATAAAAGAACCACAAAGGCACAAAGGACACAAAGGTTTAGTTGAGCTTAAGTAATTGTTTGAGAGCTTTCTCTACAATACTTCGATCGGTCATAAATCACTGTAGGCATATTCATCAGCTTGTATTTTGTAAGTATTCATAATTGAGACTCTTGAGATAAGGAACCACAAAGGCACAAAGGACACAAAGGAAGGGTTGTTTATTGGGGAGAGGGTTTGTATTCGTTGGCTGGTCCGTAATCTTTGGACAGGAGGTGACTAGACGATTGTAGGCGATCGCATCGGTAGTCCAATTTTTTCTGGCGCATAAGCTATAAATAGGCGAGTTCTTTCGCTAAAAGGAATCACTTAAGCGTGTTTACGTCGGGGTAGGCAAGTATTTTTTCATCTACTGTCAGGAGGGGACAATTGTGAACCTTCGCTGTGGCGACAATAATTTGGTCGGCTGGATCGTTATGAAATCCAGCAAGTTGAGTTGATTGCACGATAATGGGTAACGTCAGTGGAAGTAATTGAACACCTGGATAAGCGATCGCATAATTGAGCCACTCATCGACCGGATAAGATAACTCCACTCGGTTCTTCTCAACTAATTTAGCAACTTCCCAGCAAGAAAAAATACTAACTCCAAGCTGACTAACCTGATGCTCTAAAATTAATTGTTCTAGCCGTGCTGTGAGACGTGAGCTACTGTCAACCCACCAGAGCCAAATATGAGTGTCCAAAATAATCATTTTAGAACTTCCCAGTCTTCTGGTGGAATAGCTGGTTCAAAGGGATCATCATAACGAAGGACAGAACCTTTCAAGGAATGTATGAGTTTTTCCTGACTAGATGATGACGATGTTTTAGATTGCTCTAAAATAATAATTTCCACCGCATCTCCAGCCTGAAAAGGTAATTCTTTCAATAATACTGTCCCATCTTCAGTTAAAACTGTTTGTATTTTGTAGGTATTCATAATTGAGACTCTTGGGATAAAGAACCACAAAGGCACAAAGGACACAAAGATTAATTGTTGACAAGGCGTTTGATGCCTTGTTTGAGAACGGGAACGTTAAAATTAATCAGTAATCCTAGCCAAAGCCGGCGTAATTTGAGATAGGTTAACAACTGGGCCTCGTGAATGGGGGTAAGTTGTTCAACCGTTTTCAGTTCGACAATAACCAGATTTTCCACCAATAGATCGAGACGATAACCACAATCAAGTTTAACACCGCGATAAATCACTGATTGAGGAACTTGACGCTCCACCGCTATCCCCCTATCCAATA
>NZ_BJKP01000076.1 GCF_008974145.1 Microcystis aeruginosa NIES-4325
CGCTTGCTTTGGTTTAACCTGAGCAGCTTAGCTTTTGCTGCGCTTTTTTCCGGCTTGAGATTTTGAGTTTTACGGCAACTGCTTGAGTTTTTTTGAATTACCCCTTGACAATCAAGACAGTCGCTACAAAACTGTAGGTTGGGTTGAGGCACGAAACCCAACCATAAACCCAAGGAAACTAAAGTAGGTTGGGTTGAGGCACGAAACCCAACAATACACCCAAGGAAACCCAACAAAAAGATTCAGACAGATTTAGGTGTTGGCTGTTGGGTTTCGCTTTTCCCTGAGAATTGAGAGGTTTTCTTGAACATATTTATTCGCTCAAACCAAGCTAGGGACTGCACCTAGTTTTTTACACACAATTCCTGATGGTTTAAAATAGCTTCTGATACCTCAATGAGTAGAAAAGCGATCGCATCTTGATGATCCGCGTCGGTTAAAATGGTTTCGAGGGTGCTAGGGGTGGGAATTTCGTCCCCATCTGCCAACATAAAGGAAATATGACCTTTTAAGGCTTCAGTTGCCATTTTTTTCGCTTCTTCGATGGTTTCTCCTGCACTAATACAACCCGGAAAGTCATAAAATTGTACCCCATAATCACTATGGTTATCTTTATGAACGGTGGCTAAATAAGTAATCATTGATTTCTCATTTCAGGTTCGCATTAGATTATATTCTTCGCGGATTGATGAAGTTAGAGATTCCACTAAGATTAATTTTTCCTCAATTGACAGGTTTTTTCCTTGTTTAATTAATGTTTGTAAAGACATTTTTTGCAAATCAAATTCAGGCACAAGTCGAGCCAATTCTTGTGTTTGTTGATTTTGTAAGTCAGTAATTAATTCTTGTAAAAATAGAGAATCATTACTTAAGTCTGAAATTTCATCTTCATAGTTTTCGAGAGCTTCTATTTGTTGAATACGGTCACTATAATTTTTGAGAAGGGATTCGAGAGCTTCGATAATAAATTGGATGTCTTTAAATGATAGAGTTTTCATAGTTTACCTCAACTTACTTTTTTAAATCCTATAGTAATCATAGCAATTATCGTCGATTGGGTTGACCCAAGGAAACCCAAAAAAAAGATTCAGACAGATTTAGGTTTTGGGTGTTGGGTTTCGCTTTTCCTGAGAATTGAGAGGTTTTCTTTAACCTATTTATTCGCTCAAACCAACCTACGGACTCTAATTTTTACTCATTTTTTGGCGAATCATGCTGATTAGTTTTTGAGCTTGTTGATAACCTGCTTCATTCCCTTGTTGACGATATAATTCTGAGGCTTTTTCGGCATCAGCAAGGGCTAAATCGTATTTCCGCAAGTCTCTGTAAAGAATCCCCCGATTGTAGTAAGCCAGAGCATAATTAGGATTAATTTCAATAGCATTGGTGTAGTCAGCTAAAGCTAATTCATATTTCTGCTGGTTATGGTAAAGAACCCCCCGATTGTAGTAAGCATCAGCATCATTAGGATTAATGTCAATAGCTTTGTTGAAGTCAGCTAAAGCTAAATCGTATTTCTGCTGGTTATGGTAAAGAAGCCCCCGATTGTAGTAAGCATTAGCCAAATTAGGATTAATTTTAATAGCTTTGTTCCAGTCAGCTAAAGCTAAATCGTATTTTTCTTGGAGACGGTAAAGATTCCCCCGATTGTTGTAAGCCAGAGCAAAATTAGGATTAATTTCAATAGCTTTGTTGATGTCAGAGAGGGCTAAATCGTATTTCTGCTGGTTATGGTAAAGACCCCCCCGATTGTTGTAAGCATCAGCATCATTAGGATTAATTCTAATAGCTTGGTTGTAGTCAGCTAAAGCTAATTCGTATTTCTGCAAGTTATAGTAAAGAAGCCCCCGATTGTTGTAAGCCAAAGCAAAATTAGGATTAATGTCAATAGCTTTGCTGTAGTCAGAGAGGGCTAATTCGTATTTCTGCAAGTTATAGTAAAGAAGCCCCCGATTGTTGTAAGCCAAAGCAAAATTAGGATTAATGTCAATAGCTTTGTTGAAGTCAGCTAAAGCTAATTCGTATTTTTGTTGGTTATAGTAAAGATTCCCCCGATTGTAATACCAAACAGCACGGGGAGCGAGCTTAATTGCCTGAGTAATCGCCGCTAATCCCTCATCATACCATTTTAATTGACTTAATACTACATATTTCTCGTTATAGTGATTGGGGTTATTGGGAACCAGAGAAATCGCCTGATTAATCACCGTTAATGCTTGCTCATAATTTTCTCTGGCTTCTCTTTCTGTACCGGCAATTTTTGAGAAGTCACCTAAATAGCGATAAACAACACTTTGCTTTTGTAAAATACTACTGTGAAACTTCTTTAAATCTTCCCCTTTAGGTAAGGTATTAATCGCTTGTTGCAAAGCTTCTATAGATGTTTGATATTTACGTAACTGACCTAACGCGAATCCCTTCCCATAC
>NZ_BJKP01000077.1 GCF_008974145.1 Microcystis aeruginosa NIES-4325
CCTGTTTCTTTATGTTGCTTCAATAACTTCTGAATAAAGCTTTTAGCCACGTCAAATCTCTGGGCTAGTCCTCGAATGGAAATTTTTTCTTTCTTCCAGACATCGATAATTTTTTGGCGAAAATCTACGGAATAGGGTCTCATAGGAAGCTGGTAAGTTCTATTATTTGTCTATTTGCTTTCCATTGTACCTCATAGCTCCAAGAATTGCTATAATTCATTACCTTAAGTTTAAGGATGTTCCAGTTCCCTACACTTTTGCTTGATTCATCTTTACATCTGACAACGCCTCAATTTTACCCTGTCCGGCTAATCCAAAAGCGGCGTGAACCACTTGTAAGGACCTGACTCCATCTTGTTGATTCACCACACAACTGATTTTTATATCAGAAGTAGCAATCATCAAAATATTAATTTTCTCCTTTGCTAAAGCTTCAAAAAAGCGTGATGCTACCCCTGGTTGTCCTTCCATTCCCGAACCAACAATACTCACTTTAGCCACATCATTATTAACCACCACTTCCTGTAAAGCCAAACTTTCCGATAGTTCTAAAAGGATTTTTTGGGCGGAATTAGCATCAGCTTGGGGCAAAGTAAATGCGATATCCCGTCGGGGAATACCATCGACAATGCGGCAGCGTTGGGATTGAATAATCATATCAACACTGACATTTTTTGCCGCTAAAACCGAGAAAATTCTCGCCGCCATCCCCGGGCGATCGGGGACGTTACGAATGGCCATTTGGGCCTGATTATTATCTAGGGCCACACCCCTGACTGGGACTAAATTGTTAGGGATTTCGCGATTAGCAACTTTAGCAGAATACTCCACTTGAAAAGCATCACAAAGGACTTTAATTGCTTTTTCTCCGTCCGCTTCATCGATGACACAACTGACTTTTACTTCAGAAGTGGAGATCATTTCGATATTAATTGCCGCTGCGGCCAAAGTGCTAAATATTTGGGCAGCAATTCCCGGCCGGCCGATCATACCAGCGCCGGTAATGGCGATTTTAGCGGCCCCGGATTCGATGATCACTTCCGCTTCCTCTGTATTAGTGGGATGGGAACGTAAAACTGGTGCGATCGCTTCGGCCACGGATTGGGCTTTTTTTAAGGCATTTCCCATCACCGTAAAGGCGATATCGTTGCTGTCACCCTCGTGAATCGATTGAATAATTAAATCCACGTCCACCTGTTGATGAGCGATTTCCCCGAATAAACGGGCAGCGATACCGGGACGATCCGGAACCCGTAAAAGGGCGATTTTCGCCTGATTGCCCTCAAATTCCACCGCATCCACTGCTTTTGTCAATTCCAATCCTTGCAGGGTGCGCGGTTTCGGTGCCGGGGATGTCACCCAAGTACCAGGCTCATCGGTCCAACTGGAACGGACAACCAAGGGAACCCCGAAATTTTTAGCGATTTCCACCGCTCGCGGGTGGAGAACTTTCGCCCCTAAACTGGCTAATTCGAGCATCTCATCGCAGGTAATTTCGTCTAAAAGACGCGCTTCGGGGACTAAACGGGGGTCAGTGGTGAGAATACCGGGTACATCCGTGTAAATTTCGCAAAAATCGGCTTTTAAGGCGGCCGCTAGGGCCACGGCCGAGGTATCGGAACCACCGCGCCCTAGGGTGGTAATCTCTAATTGATCGCTATCGCTGACACCTTGAAAACCAGCGACAACAACTACTTTACCCTCCGATAGATGACGGGAGAGGCGATCAGTTTTAATTTCTAAAATACGGGCCCGACTATGTTTGGATTCCGTGACAATTCCCACCTGAGCGCCGGTTAGGGAGATGGCTGGTTGTCCGATTTCCTCTAGGGCCATACTCATCAAGGCGATTGTCACCTGTTCCCCCGTGGATAATAACATATCCATCTCCCGGCGCGAGGGTTCGGCGGCGATCTGTTTGGCTAAATTGACCAATCCATCGGTAGTTTTCCCCATGGCAGAAACGACCACCACCACGGTGTTTCCTGCTATTACCGTATTTTTGACCCGTTGAGCGACCGATTGAATGCGTTCCACGGAACCTACCGATGTACCACCGTATTTTTGGACAATTACAGCCATAGTTGTCAGCGCTAGAGACTTTCTATCTTCGTTCAATCTCCAACTTATCAAAATTCCTAACGATAAGTGGTTTTGGTTAACATTCCTTATGTTTTATCTCAAATGCCGACTATAGCAATTCTTGGAGCTATGAGGTACAATGGAAAGCAAATAGACAAATAATAGAACTTACCAGCTTCCTATGAGACCCTATTCCGTAGATTTTCGCCAAAAAATTATCGATGTCTGGAAGAAAGAAAAAATTTCCATTCGAGGACTAGCCCAGAGATTTGACGTGGCTAAAAGCTTTATTCAGAAGTTATTGAAGCAACATCAAGAAACAGG
>NZ_BJKP01000078.1 GCF_008974145.1 Microcystis aeruginosa NIES-4325
GATTATAGGACTGAAAAAGTGCCAAGAGGAGAAATAAACTCAGAATCATGAAAGCATTGGACATTAAATCGGTAAATGCGGGATAAACATCCACCGATTTATCTTCATCCCGGTAGTAGGTACGTCTGGACATAGTTGCTTATATGTTGGTGAAGTTATTCAAATATGGTGTTAATGTCATCCTGAACATCTTTTTGAGTAGGATTAGGGATTGTCTCAAAAAGTTTTTCTATGTTATCCTTTAAGTTAGAAAATTCAGACTGAACATCTTTTTGAGGAGGATTAGGGATTGTCTCAAAAAGTTTTTTTAGTTCTTCCAACTTCTTATTTAACTTATAAATGTCATCTTGAACATTTTTTTGAGTAAGATTAGGGATTGTCTCAAAAAGTTCTTCCATCTCATCCTTTAAGTTAGGAAATTCAGAACGCATATCGTTAATTTTCTCTAGTTCTGCTAAACATTTGTGAATTTCTCCGTAGATGTGTTCAATCATTTTCTGATTCGATTTATTTTCCTTAGCAATAACTTTCTCTAACTTATCTCGCAAAGATTCTAAGTTAGCAGTTAATTGACTGGTGTTGGTGTTCACTGCGTTAATTACTTGAGAAAAATCTGATTTAAGGCTGCCAAATTGATTCGCTGTTTTCTCAATAGATTGGGAAACTGCTTTTAATTGTTCTGAGTTCTTAGTTAATTTATCATCAACTACCATCCCTAAGTTATTGCTTAAAAGGTTTAACTCAGACTGTAAGCTTTCCTTGACTTGAGTAACTTGCTCTGTCACTGTATCAATTAACTGAGACAGGTTAGCATTAGTCACATCGAGATTATTACTAGAGCGCTCAATCCCATTAGAAGCAGTGAGAATTGTATCGGAGGTTTGGGAGAGTCTTTGCTCGATACTATTGATAAGTTGGTTTCCTAATTGTTTCGACTGGGAGTTAAAACTGTCTTGATAGGTTTTCACAGTTTCGATTAATTTTACTAATTCTCCCTGAATGTTAGATAACTTTTCTTGTTCGGTGACTGAGCGTTGCTGATTTTGTTCTAGGATTGTCTCAGAGACTTGAGTAAGTTGCTCTGTCACTGTATCAATTAACTGAGACAGGTTAGCATTAGTCACATCGAGATTATTACTAGAGCGCTCAATCCCATGGGAAGCAGTGAGAATTGTATCGGAGGTTTGGGAGAGTCTTTCATCGAGACTATTGATAAGTTGGTTTCCTAATTGTTTCGACTGGGAGTTAAAACTGTCTTGATAGGTTTTCACAGTTTCGATTAATTTTACTAATTCTCCCTGAATGTTAGATAACTTTTCTTGTTCGGTGACTGAGCGTTGCTGATTTTGTTCTAGGATTGTCTCAGAGACTTGAGTAACTTGCTCTGTCACTGTATCAATATTATTACTTAAGCGGTTGACTTTTTTGGTTGACTCTTGGAGATGTTTATAGAGAGCAATCTGGATTCTCACAGCTAAGACGGTGGAAAAAATAACCAAAACTAGAATTAAAAGAATCAGATAGGGGGGAAAAAGGTTAAGTAATGCCATGATAGTTATTGGATACCTCGAATTGTGGTTGATAGAGAGAGTTGGGGGTGAATGTTTCCTCAGATAGCTGGGGAAACATTATTAAGATTGATTAATTTGACCATTCATCAGTAGTGCTAACCTCTGCGGGTAAACTGGGTTGACTACTGTTATTGTTTGTTCCCAGTAAAGTTTGTTGCTTTTTCAACGATTACACCCATGATTGCTTTATCTAACTATAATAATCTCACCCCAGAAGAATATCTTCAGTTTGAAGAAACCAGTCTCATTAAACATGAATATATCGATGGACAAGTTTACGCCATGGCAGGAACGACGGATACTCATAATATTATCGGACTCAATTTCACTTTTATCATTCGTAATCATTTGCGGGGTTCCGATTGTCGGGTTTATTTTGCCGATGTGAAAGTCAGATTAGAGAAACGTAATCACTTTTATTATCCTGATATTCTTGTCACCTGCGATGACAGAGATAGGGAAACTGCTACCTACAAACGTTTTCCTAAATTAATTATTGAAGTTCTCTCCGATTCCACAGAAGCTTTTGACAGGGGGGATAAATTTAATGATTATCAAACTCTAGAAAGTTTAGAGGAATATGTCTTAGTCAATAGTAAACACCAACGAGTAGAAACTTTTCGACGGGGTGAACAGGGTTTATGGATTCTGCAAACCTATCAGGAAGAAAGTTTTAGTTTGCAGAGTATTAATCTGACGGCATCTTTTCGGGA
>NZ_BJKP01000079.1 GCF_008974145.1 Microcystis aeruginosa NIES-4325
TTATAGGCCGCTTCTCGAAATTCCTGCAAGTTTTTCAAAGTCATTTTCGGGAAATTTAGTAATCTTACTTGATTTCCCGTTTTTTCTGCTCAAGCAGTTTTTTTGTACTGACTCTTGCTCAAATTAGCAGCAATTCTAAATTTGCCCTGTAGCAAGGCTTTTGGGAGTTAGTTCGCATCATACGGGGTAAAATTCAATGGGATGGCGAATTTCATTTCACGAGTCTTCAGGCTTTTGACGTGATAGTACACCCAAAGTTGCCCCAAAAATCCCCCTTTAAAATGTTCTTTAAATCCCTAAAAGGCTTGCTGTGTCTAAAACTGAGAATTGCTGTCAAATTAGTCTAAACTTGAGTTCTAGGGGGACTTGGTGATACAATATTTAGAGTCTTCAGGTTGCAATGCCGTCGCACATCGTGAAAATTCTGCTGAAACAGTGCAGCACTTTTGAGGTAAAAATAGATAGACAAGAGCCACCGAAAACTCTTTAAACAGGGCAGTAAGTCTTCAAAAAGACTGAATGAATCGAATAAAAACTTTTGTCGTAAGACAGATAGGGTCGGGCAGATCCGAATTTTCCTTGAAATAGGAAAACGCTTGGAGAGTGAACCACAAAAAGGGAAACTAGATAGCAACTGATATTCTAGTAATCTCGGTTCAGACATAATCGTGTAAGACGTGAGTAAGGGAAACCAGAAAGCGCAGTGATGAGCTTCGAGAATCCTCACGCCTTTAGGCCCAGGAGTGTCAACAGACTGATAACCGATAACTCGCCACCGATAACGAAGGCAGGGGGCAGGAGGACGTTTTTGTAACGGGGATTTATGCCCCGCTACAAAAATTTTTCGCATTAAGGCGGGGTTTTATGGCATAGAACGAGTTAGTTAGGACGCTTTCAATTTTCAAACTCTTATCGGTCAAGGGTTTCAGCGATTGATTGTCCTAACCACCCCGATCTTTGCTATAGACCCGATTTTTTCGATAACTAACTTTTACCAGCCTTTTTCCGCTTGAGCGAGGACATAATTAGCTACAGCTTCGATATCTTCAGCGCTGAGACGACCACCGAAAGCAGGCATCGCACCGTTACCTTTGGTAACTTGGGTAACAATAGCTTCAACGGAATCTTTGCCGTATTTAACCAAATCTTCTTTTTTCAGGGTTTTAGCGGCATTAACCACGTTTTTACCGCCCATGTGGCAGGAAGCGCAGTTAGCACTGAAAATCGAAGCCCCATCAGCTAAAGCGGGACGAGCCATACCGAAAGTAACCACAGCCAAGAGCAAGCACAGGGAAATTAATAATCTTTTCACGATTGGTTCTCCTCTATTTCTCAAGAAATTCCCCAACCATGGTCAGAAAAAAAAGGTTTTCTTGTCAAAAGACAAGCTGTCAAACTTCGTGTAGAATTAGTTCATGGGACAGTTAAAAGCAAACTTTTACTTTTTTGTCAAAAGACAGGCTGTCAAATTTGTCATCTTCCCTCGTGTAAAGGATTAACAAGCATGAAAAAATTAGGTTTATTGGTCGCTACCGTGGTGCTAGTCCTCTCTAGCTTCTTCTTTAACACTGCCTCCGCTGCTGCGGAAACCTTCACGGTTAAGATGGGCGGTGATGCAGGTACACTACAATTTGATCCCCCCACCCTCACCATTAAAGCAGGAGATACGGTGAAATGGGTCAATAACAAACTTTCTCCCCATAACATAGTTTTCGATAGCACCAAAGTTCCCGAAGCCCAAGCCGTCAAATTATCCCATAAAGGTCTGGCTTTTTCCGCCGGGGAGTCCTTTGAAAGCACTTTCAGCGAACCGGGTACTTACACCTACTACTGCGAACCCCATCGCGGTGCCGGTATGGTCGGAACGATTACCGTTGAGTAATGATCCGACTTTAAGCAAAAATAACTTGCGGTTAACTGCCGTGGGTTGTTTTTTTTGGGGAATTATGAAGACTTTTCGGCGTTGCTGAATCTAGGTATCAATGGCAACTGTGCATCGTATCCAAAAGTTAATTTGAGTCTAGTTTTTAAAAATCCCACAAAGGAAGATTCATATCTCAAATCAGCAACTCCGTAGAATGATACCCCAAGCAAGTTACCCCAAGCAAAAACCTAATAATCCCATCTCGGTCCTTTTTCCCCGCTGCTTCTCCAACCTTTTCCGTTCCGAGTGTCAATGTGAATAAATCCCCGACGCGCTCCGTA
>NZ_BJKP01000080.1 GCF_008974145.1 Microcystis aeruginosa NIES-4325
TCGCTTTTCTCCCTTTCTCAAAATTGCCACTGCAATACAGGGGGGCAACTATAGCTGTGGTCATCACTTCCCCATCGCTGATCTGTTGCTGTGAATCCTCTTGATGATTCATGGCTTTGAGAATGTCCTCACAAAGGCAATAAATCGCTATAATCTCGTCATTCATTTTTTTGGCTGCTACTCGTCTTTTATCTTTTGTAGCAGCTTTTTTTGCTTAATCCCATAGGTAGCAACTTAGGTTAGATTTAGTCTGGGGATGAGAAGATAGTTACTGGGATCAAGACTGACCACTGTAGCCAAATATAGCGTTTCTCACACCTATGTGGCACAGTTAAACCTTCGTTGATTAAGCTTTTAATCACCAGTAATGTACCTCTTGCAAACAGGAAACGCTATATATAACGAAAAACTGCCATAATTGCAGAAATGTCCTCGTCTAGCCAAAGGCGATCGCTATTGATGAACAATGACGCTAAAATTATCGATCTAGTCATCCGGCTGTTTTTTCTCGGCCTGTTGTTATTTGCTGGTTTTACCCTGCTGCGTCCCTTCGTAACCATGATCCTCTGGGGAGCCATTCTTGCGATCGCTTGGTATCCGCTCTTTCTCTGGTTAAAAAAGTTACTCGCTGGCCGGGCGAAACTGGCCGCAGTTCTCCTCACCCTACTTTGTCTAGGGATTATTATCGGTCCGGTGAGTGGTATTGCAGCGGTTCTGGCCGGTAATCTGCGAACGATGGCCGAATATATCGATACTGGTGCGGCGGTGATTCCCCCTCCTCCCGCCGATGTGGCCACCTGGCCGCTAATCGGCGAAAGGATTGCCAGTCTCTGGCAGCAGGCATCAGATAACACGGGTCAATTTTTTCAACGCTTCGAGCCACAATTAAAAGAACTGGGGAAAATCTCCCTTTCCCTAGCCACCAGTACCGGTCTGACGGTGCTGAAATTTATCGTCTCGATTCTGATTGCGGCGGCACTTACCCTCTCCTCTAAAAATCTGACTCGCCTGATGAACCGGTTAGCAGAAAAGATCGCCCCTGGTCGAGGAATTGCGCTCGCCAGTCTGACCGCCTCCACCGTCCGCAATGTTAGCCGCGGTATTATTGGCGTTGCCATTATCCAGAGTCTTTTGATCGGCATCGGTTTAGTGACGGTAGGAACGCCTGCAGCTGGTTTATTAACTTTCCTCACCCTACTTTTGGGCATTCTCCAAATTGGCCCTAGTTTAATTGTCTTGGGGGTGCTCATTCACGCTTGGGCAACACTCCCATATTCCACCGCCCTGTTATTTACTATCTGGATGATTCCCGCCACCTTGGTGGATAATTTCCTCAAACCCATCTTAATGGGGCGCGGCCTGCCCATTCCCATGGTGGTGATTCTGCTGGGGGTATTCGGGGGAGTGATCGCCTACGGGATTATCGGTTTGTTCGTCGGGCCAGTTCTGCTCGGTCTCTGCTACGAGTTAGTCAGGGCTTGGATTGGCGAGGATAGCCCCGAACCAGTGGCAAATAGTCATGATCAGTCAATCTAAATCTTTCCGGGTAACTTTGAGAGCAGCTAAGGAAAAGAGATTAATTTAGCCACAGTGTCCACGGTTTGCTGGCGACAGGTGCGACCATCGGCCAGGGTTCTTTCACCGTCCATATAACCCATAACTCCGTTATGATGGGTCGGTCCGAAGGAGATAATCTTGATAATGCCGAGACGACGGGCTTGATTCCAGTAGGACAACCAAGCGATCAGCCAGCGTTCGGGAAAAATCGTCCAGCCAATGGGTTCTACCGTATCCTGTTCACCGACTAAATGATATAGTTATAGTCATTTCAATTAAGATTGAGAATATCAATCCCAGATTTCATAAGGGTTTTGTCAGCCCAGACTGTATCAGACTTATCTGAAATGACTATATACCAATTCTCCAAAATCTGACTACAAATAGTGTAGAATATCATCTTAGTAGAGTTAAAGGAAAAATATGGCAGGAGTTTCTAAGATAGAAATCAGAGAAAGCGAAGCAGAACTCAAGGAACTGCT
>NZ_BJKP01000081.1 GCF_008974145.1 Microcystis aeruginosa NIES-4325
GACGAGCGAAAGTATTGCGCGTGCTATCACGACTAATATCCCAGCTACAAATCGTAGAGTTTCGATCAGAAAGTCTATCCACTCCAAAAGCCAAATAAGTCGCCACCGCATCCCCATAAGCCGTCGCGCCTATTCCCCCATCATTAAGAGGTAAATCATCATCAGGGATTCCTGCGGCTACTGCATCAGCTTTAATCTTTTCTCTGGCTTCACTTACTAAATCGCTAAAAGTAGTGAGGGCGACGAGTTGACGGGGAGTGAATAAATCGGCAAAAGTCCTCATCCCGTAATTTGGTGTCTTGAAATCTCGCGGATTATGAGGTAATTCAGCATCAGGCTTCCATTCAGGCTGTGCTTTTTTAGCAATTCTTACCTGTTCCTCATCAGGAGAAAGATAAACCCTTCCCCCTTGTCCTTCAGCGACAATAGCCATTAACTGAGCATCCATCCGGCCTGCCTTACCTTCCCTACGGATATGATCAAAAGGAACAGGAGTATTACAAGCGATACAAACTGCACCCTTGCGGTTTACCGTCCCATCTGGGGCCGTACCCTTACCCGTCCTCACCTCAAAGCGGATTTTTGGTGGCACCACAGAGACACCAAAATCATCCCCCTTTGTGTCCTCTGTGCCTTTGTGGTTAAAATCCCCCTCAGTGTTAACATCTCCCACAAAAGGCTCAACCCAAGCCTCCTTACCCTTCTTCGTGGAAAGCTGAAAACTGCGGACCAGAGGCATCTGACAGCCACAGGCTGGATTAGGACACTTCACCGTCCTGGCCCAAAGCCAAGCAATCACCTTAGTGTCCTTTGTGCCTTTGTGGTTGGTTTCCACCATCGGATAAAGAAACCCAATCCTTTTAAAAGCCTCATCCCGCATCCACTGACCGTAATAGCGCACATCTGCGGCCAATCCCTGGGCCCCTTCCCAGGAAGAAATCTTTTGTTTTTGGCGAGAATCGGGATTAACCGGCGGTTTATCCTTAAACTTGGGCGGAATCTCGATTAAAGCCTTAGTAATCAACACCGCCACGGGATTGAGGTCACTACCGTGGGCCTGCAATCCCAAGCGCTGGGCCTCCAAAGGAATGGAACCACCACCACAAAACGGGTCATAGGCGGGGGGGGCATATTTAGCGATATAATCCCGTATAGCATCAGGTTTAGTGGGAGGTTCTTGGCCACGTTCCCAAGCCAAACAGCGCGCAATTTCTCGCTGTGCTTCTAGCAATACTCCTGAATTAGGCTGGTTAATCTCATCCCAAGATACCAACCCTCTAACCACCTGCTTAGTGTTGCCTTTTTTGTCCTTTTCAAGCTCAATCCTACCCAAAATATCAAACAATCGCTGCCGTTCCTGATTCTGTGCTTCTTCCGTGGGAAATTTCTCTGGCCAACTGGAAGGATCATCCACCAAAGAAGCCCATAAAACCGCCCGACAAGCCGCTAAAGGTCGCCTGGCCCACCAAAGATGTAGAGTAGAGGGATGACCGTGCCGAATCGACTTTTCCCGCGCCGATTCGACGTTAATGGCTTCTAGGGGTAGGGCCACTTCAATGAGTTTTTTACGGTAGGTCATGGGAGATAAAAGAACCACAAAGGCACAAAGGACACGAAGATTGAGGAACCACAAAGGCACAAAGGACACAAAGATTAATTGTTGACAAGGCGTTTGATGCCTTGTTTGAGAACGGGAACGTTAAAATTAATCAGTAATCCTAGCCAAAGCCGACGTAATTTGAGATAGGTTAACAACTGGGCCTCGTGAATGGGGGTAAGTTGTTCAACAGTTTTCAGTTCGACAATAACCAGATTTTCCACCAATAGATCGAGACGATAACCACAATCAAGTTTAACACCGCGATAAATCACTGATTGAGGAACTTGACGCTCCACCGCTATCCCCCTATCCAATA
>NZ_BJKP01000082.1 GCF_008974145.1 Microcystis aeruginosa NIES-4325
ACAGACCTTAAAACCATTCAAGCCGTTAGTGGTCACGCTTCGATCGCAAACCTTCATCTCTACATTCAGACAGATCCAGATCGAACGAAAAACGCCCTAGAGGCTATTTTTATATGACTACACTCTATATGTAGTAGGTGATATAGCCTTTAGTCCTATATCTAGTGTCAAAGCTACGAGCCGGAATTGCACCGGTTGGCAATTTATCAAATATTGCCACTTGCTTAAGTCGTAGCACCTGCTATTTTAGCGAGTCTCGCACCTCCCTAAATATTTCGATCGCTTTTTGTCGTTTTCTAGCCATCTCCAGTAACGATACTGGTTGCCCTTGATAGTTTTGATTTCCTCATAGCCATAGTTAGGGTGAGAGTTAGGGAGCGAGTTAGGGTCTGAGTTAGGGTCTGAGTTAGGGTCTGAGTTAGGGTCTGAGTTAGGGTCTGAGTTAGGGTCTGAGTTAGGGTCTGAGTTAGGGTCTGAGTTAGGGTCTGAGTTAGGGTCTAGGTTAGGGTCTGAGTTAGGGTCTAGGTTAGGGTCTGAGTTAGGGTCTAGGTTAGGGTCTGAGTTAGGGTCTAGGTTAGGGTCTGAGTTAGGGTCTGAGTTAGGGAGTGAGTCACCGCGATTGATTAACTCTCTAGTTATCGACTCATAAAGTGTTATCAGTTGATCCGTTGTTAGTGATTGGATATCGATTTCGATCGCTTTTTCTAACCGATCACTGTTCACTGCCAAAGTTTCGATCGCACTTTCTGACCGATCACTGTTCACTGTCAAAGTTTCGATCGAGTCTTCATTTTCCAGGTCCCATTGACTGATCGGACGATCAGGGAGTTGATACTGAAAAAGATCAATTAATGGTAACTGACTAGGGATAGCTTCATCAGCCGGCCCGATCTCGTCTATCCCTACGGTTATCTCTCGCAGGTCTGAGAGAATAACCTTGACTTTCTTTTTCCAGACTTGTTTAACCGTGGCCTTTTCTCCCTTGTAGGAGATGCGATCGTTTATAGAGGGAGTCATCATAGTAGTAAACGACAAAATTTTTGTCACTTTCCCTAACGAGAGCTAATCGTTAGGGAGTTTTATTAGTTAGGGGAATCGTCGGGGATGCCGGTGGTATCTAGTCCGAGAGATTGGGACAAGGTTTTTAGGCTTACCCCTAATTCCCGGCACAACACTAGGGCGTTATCTAGCCGGGGGATATACTTTCCCGCTACCCAGCTATTGATCGTTACTTCAGCTATACCCGTCCGCTTAGATAACTCTCGCTGCGTAGTGTTTGCATATTCGATAAGTTGTTTCAAGGTAGCTATGGATTCAGGAGATGACTTCATTTTAACAAGTAACCCATAGTTTACTATTGACTTAGCAAAAAGTCCATAGTAAACTATGGATATAACTAAACAACATCCCAACCCCTAGAGGCAATTTAACCGATCGCATAGCTAGGGTATTGGGCTGTAGATAGTCTAGGTCAGTGGTTTATTTTTAGGAGATCGCCTATGGGTTGAGGAGCGAAAGACTTATTGAGAAATTGGGCTAATTATTTCCTTAAACGTTTAATTGGGGCATTCTGCCCCTTCACTTCCTATGAACACCACCATCATTCAAGATCGAATACAAGAAGACTGGCCCGTTAAACCCGGTCACTGTCTCAACCCCTTTGAACCATTATTCGGTTCCGACATTCCAGAAAGTGAACTAGGCCGGTCTCTCTACGATCTGGCTATCAGTATCGAAGAATCGTATGGACTAGGGGAGCTAATCGATGAACTACCCGATCTAGTATTGGGAATCAAGAGAAATCTAACATCTTGGTATGAAATCGGTTTAATCTCTTGGAAAATCAA
>NZ_BJKP01000083.1 GCF_008974145.1 Microcystis aeruginosa NIES-4325
TGCGATCGGTTGCCTATGAATGCTTCGATCGCATTAGAGTTATCCAAGTTTGGCGAGACCGACTTGCTAGAGGCTTGGCGTGATATTTGTGAGACTTACGCTGACCACGAGTTAACTCTCGATAAGGTCAAGGCTCACCTTGAGGACCCGTTTCAGAAGCTACCCAATTCCAAAAAGGTTAACATCCCTATCGAACTTTGGGAAAAGCTTCGAGAAAAGGCCGCAGAGTCTGGTATTTCTCCATCGAAGTTACTAGAGGAACTAATCGAGTCACTACTCCCTGATGAGGATGGCCCTAGCCGTGACGCTGTACCTCCTGATGGTGATGACGACGACGATGAGAGTCAGAACGATGATTGCTTAACTAATAGTAACACTGCACCGACGGACCGCGACCGGAGCGAGAGCGAGAACGATGATCACCTACCTAACTATTCTAAGCGTTATTCTGCTGCTTTTAGCTATCAGAATAATTACTATTCTCCTAATGTTAACTCATGGATGCTTGACAATGGGAAGTTAGTTAACGTTAATAATTTAATCCCTTACTGAGGAAAACAATGAATAAAGAAAATGACTCAATAGCTTTGGTGGTTGCCCCTGTCCATGATTTGATGTTTCATCACTTAGCAGTGGCAGTCACGTTGCTTCGCATAACAAGAGACAATATCTCTCTTTGTATCCAGATGACTTCTCTTTATATAGAGAGTCTACCCAAAGATTCCCTTTACAGACCTTCCCGCACCATATTTCATAGTCGAAAATCTTTAAAGGCGACTCTCTTAGAGATTGACAAGCTAATCAAAAAAGTAGAGCTAGATTGTGACAGATCTTTAAAAAACGGCAGCACGGCCTACGATACTGATGAGGTAACTAATGAGTAAATTTTATTTTGTTCGAGACTCGATCGGCCAATGTTGGGTTAATCTAGATCACGTCACTTTTATTAACTTAGAAAGTGACAAGTTAATCCTAAAAATGTCAAATAATTCTAGCGTTTTTGTTGATGGTGATGACGTAGTTGCCTTGTCCCAAGTTCTTTGGAACCATACCGTTAATTGGGAAGATGAATTCCGAGATGACAAGCGCTACAATCACGAGGATATCCCTAGCCTAGAGGAAGTAATGCAAAATGAGCCAAATTATGAACCGACTCTAGAAGAAATACACGAGGACTATCCTGATCTAAAACTTGATGATGATGATGATGATGATTTTCCCTATCCTACAGGAATTCGTCTAGAAGAAAGTGAGTTTTAACCTAATCGCGCCCTCTCACCTAAAAAGCGAGAGGCCGGGGTTAGGGTCCAAACTTAACCCTAGTCCGAGAGTACCTTTTTCAGCGATTTCAAGCATTAGCTTGTACTTCAATCCTAAGGTTTCGAGGACTTTTAAGAATTTTGCCTTTTAAAGTGAGATAGGGACTAAAAAGCCCTACGGGAGTATCGTAAGGCTAATTCTTTTTAAATCTAATTAACTCCCATTATAAACCATGAAAAGAATACTAGGGATAGACGTTAGTCGTAATTGGGCTATCGTGGTTTTATTGTGCGAATTTCCGTCTGTTTCTCCCTTGCAATACTCGAAAAATATTGGGGAACCGATTAAAGGATACTCGCGGATCAAGGGGAACACTCAACTTAATGAGATAGCTTACAAGTTAGAGTGTAATGCTGAAGCGATCGAGATTGTTAAATCCTTAGAAGTCGATGCTATCATCTTAGAGCCTACGGGTTACTGGTATGCAAGCTTCTGGGTTAATTGTGCTAAGAAGTTAGGACTAGATATCTATTGGATATCTC
>NZ_BJKP01000084.1 GCF_008974145.1 Microcystis aeruginosa NIES-4325
AGATGACTACTACCCTTGAAAGCTTACAGGAATTTATTGATTTTTGTCAACAGCATATTACTGGCAAAGAAAGGAAAGAAGCTCAGATTTTCCTAGACCGTTTCTTTCGAGCTTTTGGTCATAAAGGTGCGTTACAAGCGGGTGCAACCTATGAGGAGGCGATTACTAAAGGTAGCAAGAAAGGTAAAACCGGATTTGCTGATTTAGTTTGGAAACCTCGTGTTTTAATTGAAATGAAAAAGCGAGGAGAAGATTTAAGTAAACACTATCCCCAAGCTTTTGAATACTGGAGTCGCTTGGTTCCTAATCGCCCTCGCTATGTCTTATTATGTAATTTTGATCAGTTCTGGATTTTTGATTTTGATCTTCAAATAGATGAACCAGTAGATCGAGTCAATCTCAACGATTTGAAAAATCGGGTGAGTGCCTTCAATTTTATGGAAGTAGGGAATCGTACCCCTATCTTTCAGAATAATCAAGTCGAGATTACAGAAACGGCGGCGCGGCGGATGGGTGAGTTGTTTCAACTATTAAAAAAACGCGGTCAGAAAAGCGGTTTTGATGAGTTGACAGCCCAGCGATTTATTTTGCAGTGTGTCTTGGCAATGTTTGCTGAGGATCGAGGATTGTTACCAAGAGATTTATTTATTTCTTGTGTGAAAGAATGTCTAAATGGTGGCAATTCCTATGATGTCTTGGGGGGATTGTTTCAACAGATGAACTCACCAGGAATTACCCCCGCTGGTAAGTATCAGGGAGTGGATTATTTTAATGGGGGACTGTTTAGCCAAATTCATCCAATTGAATTAACTAATAAAGAATTAGAATTTCTGGATGTGGCGGCGCGTCAGGATTGGAGTAAGATCCGTCCGGCAATTTTTGGTAATATTTTTGAGGGGACAGCTAATGCTGAAGAACGTCATACTTACGGGATGCACTTTACCTCAGAAGCGGATATTATGAAAATTGTTCGCCCAACTATTAGCCGTTACTGGGAGGAGAAAATTGAGCAAGCTGGGACGATTGGCGAGTTAAATACACTTCAGTTAGAATTACAGCAGTATAAGGTACTTGATCCGGCTTGCGGTTCGGGTAATTTTCTCTATATTGCCTATCAAGAATTAAAGCGCATTGAACAGTTATTAATTGAAAAGATTGCTAACCGTCGTCGTTCTGCTAGTGACCAGTTACAGATTAGTTTTGTTACGCCTAAACAGTTTTATGGTATGGATATTAATCCTTTTGCTGTAGAATTAGCGCGGGTGACTTTAATGATTGCCAGAAAGGTGGCGATTGATAGGTTTAATTTGACGGAAGCTTCTTTACCTTTGGATACTTTGGATGGTAATATTATTTGTGCTGATGCTTTGTTTACGGATTGGACAAAAGCAGACGCAATTATCGGTAATCCTCCATTTTTGGGAGGTAAACACATGAGATTAAATCTCAGTGATGATTATGTTAATAAAGTGTTTGGAAGGTTTTCTGAGGTTAAAGACTCGGTTGATTTTTGTTCCTATTGGTTTCGTCTAGCACATAATCAATTAGATGAGAAAGGAAGAGCGGGTTTAGTCGGAACTAATTCTATTAGTCAAGGGAAAAGTCGTGTAGCTGCGTTGGATTATATTACTCACAATGGTGGACACATTCATGAAGCGATTTCTACTCAGCCTTGGTCTGGTGAGGCGAATGTTCATGTTAGTATTGTCAATTGGAGTAAAGTTGAACCAGTAAGTTATTATTTAGATAATCAT
>NZ_BJKP01000085.1 GCF_008974145.1 Microcystis aeruginosa NIES-4325
CCACAGGTTACACAAATAGGATTTTGTTTACCTTGTTTATTGATGCCATTTTTACGGATATGGGTAGATTTACATTCAGGGCATTGCATTTTGATTTCCTCCATTCATATCTCTATTATGCAACGCCGACACAAAGGACACAAAGAGAGGGAGTGAGGGATTTTCACTACTCCAAGAGCACCCAGATAGCCCAATAATCTAAGCGTGAATATGAATTTGACTAAGAATATAACGCAAGCGATCGTAATCATCCTTAAGTAAAACACTTAACTGTCTGCCCACATTCACTAACCATTGTCGATCGGCTTGACGCAATTGATACATCTGACGGATAGAAGCAGCGGCCAAGGCTTCCACGGGAGTATTTTTGACCTGTAATAAAATTCTTAAAAAGTCTAATTGTTCACTAAAATCAACCACTTCTAAGGACTCACATTGATAAACAGCCTGATGAATTTGTGGGGGTCGGGGAGGAATATATTGATAGATATAACCCCGCCCGGCACCATTGCCATTAACTTGTCTTGGCAGGGTTTCAAAACCGACAATAGTTGCCCGAAATTCCGTTTTTAACATAGCGAAAATCTGCGGCTGTTGTTCCCGCAATTCAGCCAAAGATAACCCCAAAGCTCTAGCGTGATGTACCGAATCGATGGGGGCAGTGGTGGCAAAGGTGACAATCCCAAAAATCTTATTACCCGTTTCTTCATCGTAGGCTTTTACCCAACTACCAAAAGCGGGCATAAAAGGAAAGTTTAACTCCTCTGGTTCCAAACATTGCGCTAAAAACTCGGTCGTCGTCGTCTCGATAACTTCGGCGATATGATCGGGATAGCGGCTATCCGTGGTCAATTGCGGTAGGGGTGGACGCATGGTTATTTTTTGCCTTTAGCCGGGGCAATAATTACTTCTTCTAATTCCGAGAGATTAAAGGTAACTAACTTGTCCCAGTTACCCCCCTCAAAAAGAACGGCCACTTTCCCATCGCTTAAACGCTGGGCTAAACCTTCAAATTTATAGTAGGTATCATCGGGATTGGTGACTCGAACGGTACTACCTGGCAAAATCATAGGATTAACGACGAAATTATAATTAACTGTCTCTTAGCTTATCAAAAATTAGTTATCAGGGAGTCGGCTGGCAATAAGATGAAGCATAACGGGATTGGGAGCATCTCACCTTTGTAACGCCTAAATTAAGTTTTATGTCAAGCTATTTTGAAAGCCTTGCCAGAAGCAAGTTTTAGCGACAAGCATAATTACTCACTTGCATAAATGAGATGCTCCGGACGGGATTTGGCATCATCCCCAGAGAACAGGCTATTTACCGATCACTGAAAAAAGCTCCCCACTTCCTCCACAATCAATAACAGGTTCCAATCTCAGTGATCTGTGCTACCATTCGGGGTAAATTCAAGCGATATCCAGACACCTATGAGCAAGGTTCTCGTGTTGAATGTCTCCTAGAAACCGCGGCGTTGCATAATAGAGATATGAATGGAGGAAATCAAAATGCAATGCCCTGAATGTAAATCTACCCATATCCGTAAAAATGGCATCAATAAACAAGGTAAACAAAATCCTATTTGTGTAACCTGTGG
>NZ_BJKP01000086.1 GCF_008974145.1 Microcystis aeruginosa NIES-4325
GACTGGCTTGTGGCTTCATCAACTTGATCCGATTCGGCTCAAAAAACATGGTCGTCCTAGCCAAAGTCTTTTTCGCTTAGGTTTTGACCATCTTCGTCATCTGATTCTTAACCCTTCTTTGCCCAATTATCGAGATTTTCTTCATTCCCTACCATTTTTGTCCTGTACTTAGGGTTTTAGCTGGTGTGCCAGTTATGTAGAATGTGGTCGTAAACAACTTTGCGCTCATATCTTACGCATTATTCGTAAACCAGGCAATTTCTTTGATATTTATCTAAAGGACAAGAATCTACTCCCTTTAGATGAGCAAAATCAATGTAGCCAGGTACTTGGTGAAAAAATAGCTTTTCATTAAAAGTTTTTGCCCTATTAACTCAACTTAGGAACAACCATGAAAAAAACAGAAATAAAATTTACTTATGTTTACTCTCAATTCGATGACATCGTAGAAGAGTTTCAAAAATTTCTTAAAAAATGCGATCAAGAAGAATCCAAACAGTATTCTCAAAATTTGAAAAAAGAATCTAAATTGATTCGAGAAAATCTTATGCTTCAGATCGCTTTTATTGGTCAATATAGTGCAGGAAAATCCACAATTATTTCTGCTTTAACAGGGTATAAAAGCATCAAAATTGGTTCCGATATAACAACGGACAAAGCAACTTCCTATGTTTGGCAAGGAATCAAGTTAGTGGACACCCCTGGCATTGGAACTGAACGCCGCGATCATGATGAAGTAACCTATGAAGCAATTAAGCAAGCTGATTTGCTGATTTTTTGCACCACTCATATGCTTCTTGATGATCACATTGTCGAGCATTTTAAAAACTTAGCCTATGAAAAACAATATGCTCACAAAATGATGCTGGTTTTTAATAAGCTATCAGCCGAAGCTGGTGATGATGATCAAAAAATTGAAAATTATCGCTCTAGTATTGCTCAAGCATTACATCATCACAGCTTGAATGATTTTCCTATTTTTTTTTGATGCTAAAGACTACATTGAAGGCATTAATGATAATAATGAAGTTTTAATTGATTTAAGTCGTTTTTCTGATTTTATTAGTGAGCTTAACCAATTTATCAAAGATAAGGATAAACTTGCTCAATTAGATACTCCAATTCGTCGCGTACTAGATGATGTTTTGGAGGTGAAGCAGTGGTTTGTTAATAATCCCCAGCAAGATCAAATCACTTTTGATACCTGAAATCGTTTATCAAGAAGAGTCCGTGAAGCTCATCAGAGATTGCAGACAGAAGTACGAAAAATTTTCTTCAATGCTAATAATCAAGTTTTTACTTTAGGTAATGATCTAGCGAATGATCTAATTAGGGCTTGCTGAAAAAGCCTGAAATGCCGATAGGAAAAAGGTTTCGACTCAATAAAGTCGAGAAAAAAAGACCAAAAAAAGGTAAAATACACTAAAAGCCAAGCACTTTTTTTCATTCAGTACAGATGTATCGTATATCGACCGCAACTCCATCAGAACCCGAATCATTTGAACTGCCCTTTGGCGGAAAACTATCAG
>NZ_BJKP01000087.1 GCF_008974145.1 Microcystis aeruginosa NIES-4325
GTGGTGTTCATAGGAAGTGAAGGGGCAGAATGCCCCAATTAAACGTTTAAGGAAATAATTAGCCCAATTTCTCAATAAGTCTTTCGCTCCTCAACCCATAGGCGATCTCCTAAAAATAAACCACTGATCTAGACTATCTACAGCCCAATACCCTAAGTATGCGATCGGTCAAATTGCCTCTAGGGGCTGGGATGTTGTTTACCCATAAGTCAAGAATACTTGCCTTTTATCCGATTGTCAAGCAAGTATTCTGGCCTTTTATGCTACCATGAGAGAAAATCTATCCATTGATAAACCCTTGAAGGCTTTAATAACGGAAGCAGGACTTACGCAAAAAGAACTCGCCAATCGGCTTGGTGTTAGTTATGCGGCAGTAAAATACTATGTTTCTGGAGTTAATCGCCCTAGTATAGATATTTTTGCCGATATGTGTCGTGTTCTCAATCAATCACCCAAAACGGTAATGAAAGCCTTGGGCATTGATGCCACCGGCATCCCCGACGATTCCCCTAACTAATAAAATTCCCTAACGATTAGCTCTCGTTAGGGAAAGTGACAAAAATTTTGTCGTTTACCAGTATGATGACTCTCTCTATAAACGATCGCATCTCCTACAATGGAGAAAAGGCCACGGTTAAGCAAGTCTGGAAAAAGAAAGTCAAGGTCATCCTCTCAGATCTGCGAGAGATAACCGTAGGAATAGACGAGATCGGGACGGCTGATGAAGTTATTCCCGGTCAGTTACCATTAATTGATCTTTTTCAGTATCAACTTCCTGATCGTCCGATCAGTCAATGGGACCTGGAAAATGAAGACTCGATCGAAACTTTGACAGTGAACAGTGATCGGTCAGAAAGTGCGATCGAAACTTTGACAGTCAGTGATCAGACAGAAAGTGCGATCGAAATCGATATTCAATCACTAACAACGGATCAACTGATAACCCTTTATGAGTCGATAACTAGAGAGTTAATCAATCGCGGTGACTCGCTCCCTAACTCACTCCCTAACTCACTCCCTAACTCACTCCCTAACTCACTCCCTAACTTACTCCCTAACTCACTCCCTAACTCACTCCCTAACTCACTCCCTAACTCGCTCCCTAACTCACTCCCTAACTCACTCCCTAACTCACTCCCTAACTCTCACCCTAACTCTCACCCTAACTTACTCCCTAACTCTCACCCTAACTCTCACCCTAACTCTCACCCTAACTTACTCCCTAACTCTCACCCTAACTCTCACCCTAACTTACTCCCTAACTCTCACACTAACTCTCACCCTAACTTACTCCCTAACTTACTCCCTAACTTACTCCCTAACTCTCACCCTAACTTACTCCCTAACTTACTCCCTAACTCTCACCCTAACTCTCACCCTAACTATGGCTATGAGGAGATCAAAACTATTAAGAGAAACCAGTATCGTTATTGGAGATGGTACGAAAATGGTAAACTGCGATCGAAGTATTTAGGAAGGTGCGAGACTCGC
>NZ_BJKP01000088.1 GCF_008974145.1 Microcystis aeruginosa NIES-4325
CAGAGGCTATAAAGTCTATAGGCGAGTTCTTTGGCTAGGTGGGCTTTGTTTCCTAGTTTGGCTAGGAGTTCCGCCGCTCCGGTTTCGCCCTTTTTATCGAGGGTATGGATGAGGTATTGGGTGATTTCCCATACGGGTGTCCGCTCATCTTTTTCTGGCTTCCAATCGGTTTTAAGATCTTCGCGCTTGAGTAGTCGCACTTTACCGGCTTTTGCTTCTAGTATGCCAGCTTCAACCATGCCCTGAATACTGGTGTTTTTGGCTTTGGAGAGGGTTTCTGCATCGCCATATAGTGCTTCGTTGAATTGGTACTGCTCGAACCAAGTCAGCGCCCAACGGGTATCACTATCAAATTCTCCTTCTTGTTCGGTGAGAAATTCGTCGAGAATCTGGTTAATCAGTTGCAGGGCGGTACGAACACCCATGGAAGTGCCGTTAGATTCGAGGATAGCGGCGTATTTGGAGTAGATTGCCATCCCGGGCCCAATACTGGCTTGGGCGAGGTCAACGGGGGCAATATTGCCCTGTTGCAGCAGTTTTAGGGCTTGGGGAAGGTCTCGCTTCAGTTCGTTGAGGAATTGCCGGCGGCTGGCTTTGGGCGCGTCGGTGGGACGGGGACGACACACGAGGACGATGGAGGAGGCGAGGGCGTTGCTGCCAAGTCCAACACTACGGTTACTCAGTTCTGTTCGCATTGGCCATGTGCCACCAATGGAAAAATCAGATTTAATCAAACCTTCGAGCATGGTTTCCCATCCAGTGGAAGAGACAACAGCATTTCCCTTATCATCATCACTGTCTTCTGTTTCTGCCTGTTTAAAGGCGTAATAGACAGTAAGAGGGTAATCTGAGTGAGCCATCCCATTCATTCGCCCGAATGCTTTTCCTAGTCCTTCCTCAAAGAAGGATTGAGCTTTTTTTTTATCACCCCCAAAACGATAGGGAGTAGCGACTAATTCCGGTGTTTTGGGTACGAGTAAAGTGCTGAAGATGTTTGAATAGACTGAATTAAGGGAACGACGCAACCAAACATAAAAAAAGTCTGCAAGGTCTGCATAGCCTATGTTGTCGTAGTATGGGGGGTCTGTAGAGATGATTCTGGGTGCTATTTCGTCATTACTTTTAGCAGTAGCATCAATTTGAATAACTTGTCCTGGGGCGGAACAAGAGGATTTTTTAATAACTTCAACTACCCAATCAATTGCACCATTAAAATTGCCCGTCGAGTCACTCATAGGATTCGCTTCGGCAAAATCCCAGGTCATGGGAATCGCTTGACGAGCGAAAGTATTGCGCGTGCTATCACGACTAATATCCCAGCTACAAATCGTAGAGTTTCGATCAGAAAGTCTATCCACTCCAAAAGCCAAATAAGTCGCCACCGCATCCCCATAAGCCGTCGC
>NZ_BJKP01000089.1 GCF_008974145.1 Microcystis aeruginosa NIES-4325
GTAGCGACTGTCTTGATTGTCAAGGGGTAATTCAAAAAAACTCAAGCAGTTGCCGTAAAACTCAAAATCTCAAGCCGGAAAAAAGCGCAGCAAAAGCTAAGCTGCTCAGGTTAAACCAAAGCAAGCGCAACCCTTGATTAGAGATAACAAGGATCGTGAATCTCTAGGAACAAGGTTGTAAATTGTCAGCAAGCTGCCAAGGCTGATTTTGGCGAACCATTGCATTAAGAATAACTAAGATTTTCCGCACACAAGCAGTCAGAGCCAGTTTTTTTGATTTACCTCGTCCGACTAGGCGTTCGTAAAAGGTTTTAATCACCGGATTATGACGCATAGCTACCACCGCTCCCATGTAAAGAGTCGCCCGAATCTGAGCGCGACCTCCCTGAATCATTCGCTTACCTTTATGTTGACCACTATCATGATTAATCGGCGCAACACCGACTAAGCGAGAGATTTGTTTGGCGGTTAATTGACCGAGTTCTGGTAAGTCGGAGACGAGAGTAGTAGAAATTACTTGACCAATCCCCGGCACGGTTTTGAGTAAATTAACTTTCTCGAGCCATTGTTGGTTAGCTTGGGTCAATTCCTCAATTTCTTGATTGAGTTTTTCGAGGCAGTTATCGAGATACTCAAGATGGGCTTCGATATCGACCAAAGCTTTACCGCGAGCGCGTTCCCGTCGGTTTTTTTCGGCAGTCCGCATCTCGACAAGTTGCCGGCGACGACTAATTAAGTCGCCCAATTGACGAGATTCTTCCGACTCAACCGCTAATATTTGCGGTTGCATTGCCTCGCCAAAATGAGCTAAGATTTGAGCGTCAATGGCATCGGTTTTGGCTAATTTACCAGTGGCTTTAGCAAAGTCTCTTCCTTGACGGGGATTGATTAAGGCTACAGGTAAATCCGCTTCTTGTAATTGAATCACCAGTTCAGTTTCTAAACCTCCTGTCGCTTCCAGAACGATGAGGTTGACAGTGTAGGATTTTAGGGTCTCGACCAGTTTAGATATGTCCTCCTTTGTGTTAGCAACTTTCATCGCTTTACCGAGGGGACGAAGGTAAACATCTAGGGTCGCTTTACTAATGTCAATGCCTACCCATTGAGAGATATTTTCCATGATTAAACCTGAGAAATTGGCGGGATTAATGGTTATTTTGGAGAGCATCCCCTTGATTTTACTCATCCTTGCCCGATACGGTCTGTTAGCTTAACAATTGATTGTTTTCGCCACGACCCCGGCGACTGTTCGAGTTTTGTCAGGGAGATTATGGTGGTGACCCTTGCTACGAAGCGGTCTTTTCTGACCAAGGTTGGGACGGTCTGCCACTTCTCTCAATATACAAGGTTGGG
>NZ_BJKP01000090.1 GCF_008974145.1 Microcystis aeruginosa NIES-4325
GGGAGCAAGTCAAAGCTGAAGAACAAATAAACTACTTGACAAAAGCATCAATTGGGTATGGGATAGAGAAAAGAGTAGGGAAAAGACAAAAATGACTCCAGAGCAACAACAAGAACTTAACCAACATATTCAAGCGATAGCCAAGATTCTTCATCAGGAAGCTGAGGCTGAAAAAATTCAAACTTTAGAGGGAATAGAGACGACAATAAGAGAACAGACCTTAAAATATATAACTCCGAAACTAGGATTTTTTTTTGTCACAAAAACGACAGGAACTCAAGCCGGGAGACCGAGAAAAATAAAAAGCATCATCGGAGAATTATGCCTGACAGAAAAACAAGCAATCCGTTTAAATATTCCTCGTAATAACCAAATTAGTCCTTACTTAGAACGCTGTTGTTTAAGAGCTAGTGCCAATGTTTCTTATGAAAATGCCGCCAGAGATATTCAATTTTATATAGGGATGAAGGTCTCGGCTAGGACTCAACAACGATTAGTCCATCGCCACCAATTTGCCGAAGAAGAATCAGGAAACCCCGTTCAAGAAATTAGTCTAGATGGAGGAAAAGTGCGCTTAAGAACCGAAACTAAGGGAGAGGCTTGTATCTGGAAAGATTATAAAGCAATCTGTGTTGATACTTTCCTAAGAAAAGCTTGGTTTGGAGAAAATGAATCGTTAATATATTGGGTTAATCAACAACCTTTATCTGACCCCCTTACCTGTTTGGGAGACGGACATCCCGGTATTTGGAAAATTGTGAAAAACTGGGATTGTCCAGGAGAAAAAAGAGAAATACTTGACTGGTTTCATTTGGTAGAAAATCTTCATAAAGTCGGCGGTTCAGTGAAGAGATTGAAAAAAGCAGAAAGTTTATTATGGCAGGGCAAAATTGAGGAAACAATAGCATTAATCTCTCCTTTAAAAAACGAACGAGCTGAAAATTTCTGTCGTTATTTAGAGATTCATCGTCATCGAATTGTTAATTATAATTACTATCAACAAGAAGAGATTTGCTCTATTGCTTCGGGAGCCGTTGAATCCACGGTTAAACAGATTGACCGACGACTGAAAATTTCTGGAGCCCAGTGGAATGAAGAAAATATCCCTCAAGTGCTTAAACACCGCTGTGCTTACCTAAATAACAGTCTTTAGCTATTGAATAGTATTTATGTTCTGACAAAACTGACTTGCTCCC
>NZ_BJKP01000091.1 GCF_008974145.1 Microcystis aeruginosa NIES-4325
TATACCAATTCTCTAAATACCGACTACAGATAAAGCCTCAAGAATATAAGCACGTCCTGTAATCGAAGCAATTACCTTCTGGGTCATAACTTTCAGTCTCTCGGTAATTAATTCTCTTAATTCATCTAAAGAAGCTGGTAATTTCCATCTCAATCCCTTCTTTAAGTATTGCCAAATCTGTTCAATTGGATTGGATTCAGGGCAATAGGGCGGTTGAAATATCAGTATAATGTTGTCGGTAATTTTTAACTTTTTCGCCTTATGAAATCGAGCATTATCTAACTGAATGATTAAAATACTATCGGCAAAATGTTCAGCAACTAACTCTAAAAATATCTGAAAACATTGACTGTTTAAATGAGTGAATTCGTAAAAAAAATGCTCTCCTGTCTTCGGCTCTACCACTCCATATATATAAGTTGCTTGAAATTTCCACTGCACCTTCCCATAAGGTTTTATCACTTTTGCTGTGATTTTTCTGCCACTGATAGTCTTCAGTCCTATTCGAGTTTCATCTTCACATAAAAAGCGAATTTTTCCCTCTAATCCCATCATTATCATTGCCACCCAACTCAGCATTGCCAGGTTTTCTAAGAAGTTTTTTTAAAATACTCTAACCTTTCTTCTGACTGCTCTAGGCTTTTTGGTCTCGCTATTTTTGGCGACGCTTTTAGTCTATAATATACTAATTTATGAACGGTTTTATACTTTGCTTTTATCCCTATTTTTTTGTCTAACCATTCACAAATCTCTCCATAACTATCAAACCCTTGGTTTTCTTTTAATCTTTTTTCTAAGGCTTTTTCTGCCCATTGGGGAACTTTTCTTGGTCTTCCTGTACCCACTTTTTTCGACAATAATTTTTCTAATCCCCCTTGACGGTATTTTCCTACCCAATCTTGTACGGTGACTCTGTTTCTCCCGATCATTTCGGCGGCTTCTGTCACCGTTTTTGCCTTTTTTGTCTTTAATAAGTACAATACTTGTATTCTTTCTTTTCCTGAACCAGTTTTTTCTTGTCTGAGCAGTTCCTTGAGTTCTGCTTCGCTTTCTCTGATTTCTATCTTAGAAACTCCTGCCATATTTTTCCTTTAACTCTACTAAGATGATATTCTACACTATTTGTAGTCAGATTTTGGAGAATTGGTAT
>NZ_BJKP01000092.1 GCF_008974145.1 Microcystis aeruginosa NIES-4325
CCAGAGCTTGAGGGAAGTTGGGCATTACCCTTGCGTCATGAAAGAATTACGAGTCATCATAGCCCGATGACAAAAGCGGCCTTTCAATTCAGGCAAGTTTGTCACCATCTGCCCAGACCACCTCTTAGTTTGTGGGACAGTGAATATGGATGCGCCCCTTTTCTCAAGTTAACAGCCCACATCCGTGCTGATAAAATCATGGGTTGACGTTCCAATCGTTGTTTGTGGACTGCCCCACCAGCGACGGAAGCCAAAAGAGGAAGACCCAGAAAGCATGGTGAAAAATTCTTAGTGACCCCGAAACTTGGCCAACTGCCGTGGAAATCTTAGAAATCGAAGACCTAAAATGGGGCTTGATTGAAATAAAACATTGGACAAATCTACATTTTCGAGAAGCCGCCGATTTGCCGATGGACATTATCCTGATTCAGAGAAAGGGAATGAAGCTGAGTGCAGATGCGGCTAAACCAATTTGGTTGGCTTGCCTGCTTGAACAGATGCTCTCCTTGCGGGAATTTTGGCCGCTTTATCAACGACGTTTTAACATCGATCACTGGAATCGCTCGCGCTTTGCAAAGATTACACTGGACTTTACCCAAACTTTCAACTCCCGAACAAGGGCAATCTGGTCGCGATTTGATGCCTCTACTGACTTGGCAGTTATGGCTGGCTCGTGAGATAGTACAAGATAATCCTTTACCTTGGCAGAAGCCTCTTCCACAAAACTCTCTGACTCCTGGAAGGGTCCCTCAGGGTTTTGGGGCAATTTTAGCGGTGATTGGTACACCCGCCTGTTTCCCCAAAACCCGAGGAAAATCCCAGGGCTGGCCTAAAGGCAAAAAACGGACTCCAAAAATCCCTTATCCTACGGTCAAAAAACGCTATTCTGCCCCGCCTAAATCGAAAAAGACCGCATCTTAATCCTTCATCCTGCTTTTTATCTCTTTCTCAGTCTTTTATCCCTAGCTGTGCCCATTTGGGCTGCAAATTAGCCTAATACCAATTCTCCAAAATCTGACTACAAATAGTGTAGAATATCATCTTAGTAGAGTTAAAGGAAAAATATGGCAGGAGTTTCTAAGATAGAAATCAGAGAAAGCGAAGCAGAACTCAAGGAACTGCT
>NZ_BJKP01000093.1 GCF_008974145.1 Microcystis aeruginosa NIES-4325
CTCAGTACAGGACAAAAAGCTGGAAAAGTAGGCGAGAGTAGGGTTTTATGAGAAATAGAACCAATCTCTAAAACCCTAGGAACCAGTATAGCGCCTTAAAGCAAGCCCTTAAACCCCATCTGGCATGGCATGGAGCCAGGCTCTCGTTTCTAGCACTGTTCCTACTAGCCTTAATTAAAGTCAAAACCGTCAATCTGAGCGAGTTAGCAGTAGGATTTGGAGGTAAAGCCCTCAAAGAATCCAACTACAAAAGATTACAACGCTTTTTCCGCAACTTCGAGCTTGATTATTCTGAAATTGCGAAAATTGTCGTGGGTTGGGTGAATATCCCCCAACCTTGGCTATTGAGTCTTGACCGGACTACCTGGGAGTTGGGCGAGCATTGCTACAACATCCTGACTGTAGGCATAGTCCACGAAGGAGTAGCCATTCCCATCTTGTGGTGGCTGCTCAAGAAAAAGGGAAACTCCAACAGTGATGAGCGTATGCGGTTCATTGAGGCGATATTCAAAATTTTTCCCACCGCGAGAATTCGTTGTCTGTGTGCTGACCGAGAGTTTATTGGTCAAGCTTGGCTGCGCTATCTTCTGCTCGAACCGTCTCTGTCTTTCCGGTTAAGGATTCGGGCTACCGACAAGATTGAGGGAAATGGAAAAGCCTTGCCAGCCAAAGTCGTCTTCGCCCATCTGGCTATCGGAGAATCTCAGCAATTGCAAGGCGATTGTCGGGTTTGGGGCAATCGGGTCTCCCTCGAAGCCTTGGGTTTGGAGGATGGAGACCTCTTAATAGTCATTGCTCCCCCACATACAGTCGGACTGGTAAGCGATTACGCTCTGCGCTGGGGCATTGAAACCCTTTTTGGCATTTTCAAGACTCGTGGTTTTTGTTTGGAATCGACTCATTTTACTGACCCCGAACGCCTGCGTAAACTTTTTGCTCTGTTGACTTTAGCTTTGGTCTGGTCTCTCAAGACTGGCTTGTGGCTTCATCAACTTGATCCGATTCGGCTCAAAAAACATGGTCGTCCTAGCCAAAGTCTTTTTCGCTTAGGTTTTGACCATCTTCGTCATCTGATTCTTAACCCTTCTTTGCCCAAT
>NZ_BJKP01000094.1 GCF_008974145.1 Microcystis aeruginosa NIES-4325
TATAGCGGGTTTCAGTTGAATGAGGTACAGCATGGATGACTAGGTAGGCTCTTTAAAAGGGGTATCGCAATAGCAACAATGGGTAAACCAGTGATGGATGTCTCGCAATGTAATCTGACTAAAGGCTTGAACGATCGCTTTTTCTAGATCAGCATAGGTACGAGGTGACATAGAACGAATCAGTATTTTCACTTTCGACCAACAGTTTTCAATGGGAGAAAAATCGGGAGAATAGGGAGGTAAAAACTCCAGTCTAGCACCGACTTCCTGAAGAATTGGTTCGAGGGTTTCTTTTTGATGAATCGAAGCATTATCCATTAATACACAAGCTCCTTTCCACAAGTTTGGAACTAATAATGTAGCAATAAATGCTTCAAATATTAAACCATTTGCGGCTCCAAATACATTGATAAAAGCCAGCAAGCCTTTGAGCGCTATCGCTCCAATTATCGTGACGTTTTTTCCTCGGTTTAACGGAACTGAATCATACACTCTCTGACCTTTTTCAGCCCTGCCATAAAGTCTTGTCATCCCTAGATTAGAGCCAGACTCGTCAACGAAAACCAAATCTTCCGCTCTAACATCTCGGATTTTCTCCCAATATTCTTCTCTTAATTTTTGCACTCTTTCCGTGTCTCTTTCCCTAGCGTGTAAGCTTTTTTTTTAGAGTTAAATTTAGCCGTTTTAAAATTCTACTGATTGTTGAGTTACTCACCACCGTCTGTGTTTTTTCCTCAATTTGTTTTCTTAACTCGTCTAAGGTGGCATCTTTCTTTTCTTGGACTAAATCTCCCAGCAAGATAATTTCGTCGCTCTTAAGCTTGAGTTTTTGTCCTCCACCATGCGGTCGGGGATTTAGATTTCCTGTTTCACGCCACTGCTTGATTAGTTTCTGGATAAAGCTTAAAGCTACTCTAAATCTTTTGGCTAACTCACGTTGTGAGAGGTTATTCTCCTCGTAGGTCTCGATGATCTTTTGTCGCAAGTCTAAAGAATAGGGCTTCATCGGGTCGTGGCTCCTGCCTAGGTCTATAATTTATTGTCCTCTTCTATTGTACCTCATGCAAGTGCATACCGCTATA
>NZ_BJKP01000095.1 GCF_008974145.1 Microcystis aeruginosa NIES-4325
TATGTCGGCTGGTTCGGTGTCATCATGATCCCCACCCTGCTCACCGCCACCACCTGCTTCATCATCGCCTTTATCGCCGCTCCTCCCGTAGACATCGACGGTATTCGCGAGCCTGTAGCCGGTTCCCTACTCTACGGAAACAACATCATCTCTGGTGCAGTTGTTCCCTCCTCCAACGCGATTGGACTCCACTTCTACCCCATCTGGGAAGCAGCTTCCTTAGATGAGTGGTTATACAACGGTGGTCCCTACCAGTTAGTCATTTTCCACTTCCTACTAGGTGTCTTCTGCTACCTCGGTCGTCAGTGGGAACTGTCTTTCCGTTTAGGAATGCGTCCTTGGATCTGTGTAGCTTACTCTGCACCCGTATCCGCCGCCACTGCTGTATTCCTAATCTACCCCATCGGACAAGGTTCCTTCTCTGATGGTATGCCTTTAGGAATCTCTGGAACCTTCAACTTTATGTTCGTGTTCCAAGCAGAACATAACATCCTGATGCACCCCTTCCATATGTTAGGTGTTGCCGGTGTGTTCGGCGGTTCCTTGTTCTCCGCGATGCACGGTTCTCTAGTAACTTCTTCCTTAGTGCGTGAAACCACTGAAATCGAATCTCAGAACTACGGTTACAAATTCGGTCAAGAAGAAGAAACCTACAACATCGTTGCCGCTCACGGTTACTTCGGACGTTTAATCTTCCAATACGCTTCTTTCAACAACAGCCGCTCTCTGCACTTCTTCTTAGGTGCATGGCCGGTAATCGGTATCTGGTTTACCGCGATGGGTGTTAGCACCATGGCGTTCAACCTCAACGGTTTCAACTTCAACCAGTCGATTCTCGATTCTCAAGGTCGTGTAATCGGTACCTGGGCTGATGTGCTGAACCGCGCTGGTATCGGTATGGAAGTAATGCACGAGCGTAATGCTCACAACTTCCCCTTAGACTTAGCTAGTGGTGAACAGGCTCCTGTAGCTCTGACCGCTCCTGCTATCAATGGTTAATTCCTAGTCTGAACGAAAAGGCACTCCCGCAAGGGGGTGC
>NZ_BJKP01000096.1 GCF_008974145.1 Microcystis aeruginosa NIES-4325
GTTGGTGGGATTTAACCGATAACGGTAATTTCTGGCCCCACGGAGGTTTAGTTAATAGGTTTCTAACTCCGAAATTAGCCTATAAAAGGTTAAAAAATCTCCTACAAACCTGGCGAGAACAAGCATGAATACAATGACTAATTTTTTAGCTAGTGCTATTGTCGGTGGTTGGATTATGACTATGGCAGTTTTTGCTATCCAAAATATCCAACCAGTTTCTTTAAAGTTTCTACAATTTGAGTCAATTAAAGTACCTATCGGTGTTTTATTGGCGTTTTCTTTGGGAATAGGATTTTTGATCGCCGCAATTATTCCCGCTTTTTTTAGAAAGTCGAAAAAATCTCCTCGCAGTCGCTTTTCTCCTCCACAATCGGGGTTAGACGAGTTGGATTTTTAAATAGGGGACTTGCGTAAAAATAAGATGCCAGCTAGGAGGGTAGAACCGTCACATCCCATTTAGGCAAAGTTTCAGAACACTGCCAGAAAGGTTGCAATTGTTCTAATTCTTTAGTCAAAACCTTCACCCCTTTTTCATAAGTTCCTTCTACCAAATTTACTAGAGGCTTTATGCCCTTCCAAGTCATGTTAGAAGCCCAATTAAGAGCCGCATCAATTGAATCTAAAATTGCCCCATTCCAATAGTTCTCTAAGACTGCCCAACACCGTTCAATGGGATTATATTTACTATGGCATTTGCGGGTAGTAGATGAGCCGTATTTGCCACTGCGTTTTTTGGGCAAATTCTACCATTCTTTTGATAAATTGAGTGCGGTTGCTGCGAGTGGCTGCGCCTGGTGTCTAAATCAATGACTAATTCTTCTAACCCTTGATAGATTAATTGATTTTCTTGCCACCACAACTTTAAACAATCTACTAGAAAATCTGATGTTTCAGACGATTGACCGAAATAAATTTACAGGCGTTCTCCCCTGACATCTAGAATTCCTAAAGGGACTAAAACAGCCATCCATTCACTATCATGATCATCAGCTTT
>NZ_BJKP01000097.1 GCF_008974145.1 Microcystis aeruginosa NIES-4325
GCCGCTCTCAATTCCTGAGAAACGAAGTCATAGGCCCGTAGGTTAAGCGCTAATCCCACCACACCCACAGCACTCATCCATAAACCAGTCACGGGGACAAAGAGCATGAAGAAGTGTAACCAACGTTTGTTGGAGAAAGCGATGCCGAAGATTTGCGACCAGAAACGGTTCGCAGTGACCATGGAGTAGGTTTCTTCCGCTTGGGTGGGTTCAAAAGCTCGGAAAGTGTTGGAACCTTCACCGTCTTCAAACAGGGTATTTTCTACCGTGGCTCCGTGAATAGCACAGAGAAGCGCACCACCGAGGATACCAGCTACACCCATCATGTGGAAGGGGTTAAGAGTCCAGTTGTGGAAGCCTTGGAAGAAAAGAATGAAACGGAAGATACCAGCCACGCCGAAGCTAGGGGCAAAGAACCAGCTAGACTGACCGAGGGGGTACATCAGGAAGACACTGACGAACACCGCAATCGGACCGGAGAAGGCGAGGGCGTTGTAGGGACGAATGCCGACTAAACGGGCGATTTCAAACTGACGCAGCATGAAGCCAATCAGGCCGAAAGCACCGTGGAGGGCGACAAAGGGCCATAAACCGCCGATTTGACACCAACGGGTGAAGTTACCTTGGGCTTCCGGTCCCCAGAGAAAGAGAATGGAGTGGCCGAAGGCATCGGCGGGGGTGGAGACGGCTACAGTCAGGAAGTTGCCGCCTTCCAGGTAGGAACTGGCTAACCCGTGGGTGTACCAGGAGGTGACGAAGGTGGTGCCGGTTAACCATCCACCTAGGGCCATGAAGGCGCAGGGGAAGAGTAGTAAACCAGACCAACCGATGAAGACGAAACGGTCTCTTTTGAGCCAGTCATCGAGAGCATCAAACAGCCCTCTTTCTGGGGCGCGTCCGACAGCAATGGTCATGGG
>NZ_BJKP01000098.1 GCF_008974145.1 Microcystis aeruginosa NIES-4325
GGACGCAAATAACGTTCGTCAAACTCCACATAATCCTGCCAATTTAAATTAACGTATTGGAAAGAAATATCGAGAAACTCCCGGATAGAATAGGTTTCATTTGTCGCCACCACATAATCATCCGGTTCTTCCTGTTGTAACATTAACCACATCGCCCGCACATAATCCTTAGCATAACCCCAATCCCGTTTAGAATCAAGATTTCCTAGATAGAGTTTTTTCTGTTGTCCGGCAATAATTCGGGCCAAAGCGCGGGTAATTTTGCGCGTGACAAAAGTTTCTCCACGCCGGGGGGATTCATGGTTAAATAAAATGCCGTTACAGGCAAATAAGTCGTAGGATTCCCGATAGTTGATTGTTTGCCAGTGACCGTAAACTTTCGCGCAAGCGTAGGGACTGCGGGGATAAAATGGCGTGGTTTCTTTTTGGGGAACTTCCATGACTTTCCCGAACATTTCCGAGGAACCTGCTTGATAGAAACGCACTTCGATGCCGGTTCTTTTTTGGTAATCCCGAATTGCTTCTAGTAATCTTAAAACTCCCACCCCCACAGCATCAACGGTGTATTCTGGGGCATCAAAACTAACTCGCACATGGGATTGTGCGCCTAAATTATACACTTCTACCGGTTGCACTTGTTCGAGGATACGCCGCAGGGTCGTCCCGTCGGTGAGGTCGCCATAATGAAGAAATAATTTAGCATCTGGCTGGTGGGGGTCAATGTAGATATGATCGATGCGATCGGTGTTAAAAGTTGAGGTACGACGGATGATACCGTGGACTTCATAGCCTTTTTCTAATAATAATTCGCTCAGATAGGAACCATCTTGACCGGTGATGCCGGTAATTAGGGCGCGTTTAGCTTCAGTCATCAGTAATTTACCTAATCGGAAAGAATAAAGACC
>NZ_BJKP01000099.1 GCF_008974145.1 Microcystis aeruginosa NIES-4325
CTGAATGAAAACTTGAAGTTTAACTTTTAACTCAAAACTCTTTAGATATGCTTTAATTTGGTTATCAAAACCTCTTTATTTAAGCGGCACAAACTATCTCAATTTTTATAATTGAGAATAAATTCTCCTTGACTTGATTAATCTTTAGGCAACTTTTAAGAAGCTGCTATACCTATCCCTAACTCACAGTTATAAATAGCCGCCAACAAGTTAACTCTTAAACTATATCTTCGACGACGATTCCGATATTTACAGGATAAGATTTTAAAGATTTTGAGTTTCCTATTTATATGTTCAATGATAATCCTTTCTTTGGCTAAAGCCTTGTTATACTCTTTTTCTAACTCTGTTAATTTTCTATTTTTCGCTTTCTTTTTCGGTGTATAACTATTACTATGGTATGCAGCTATTCCCTGATAACCACTGTCTTCTATGCTGGTAGTTAAAGGATGAAAACGAACTCGACTTTTTTTAAATAAACTAAAATCATGACCTCTGCCTTTCCCACAAAAGACACAGATAATTTCCTCTGTATTTTGATCAGCTACTAATTGGGATTTTAAAGTATGATAACCTCTTTTACCCCCCAAAAAATCTTTCTGTTTCTTTTGGGGTCGTTCAATGGGAGTTTCCGTTACATCCATTACCGTTACGACTGGTATCTCTGCTTGATTGAGTAAAGCTTTTTTTCCTTTTAAACGGAAGTTTCCCGATTGTAAAAGCATTTTTTCCGTCTTATTTACAATCCGACATATAGTTGATTCTGATAGTTCCCAGCTTGTACCAATGTGAAAATATGTTCTATATTCTCGCCAATATTCTAACGTTACTAAAACTTGTTCTTCTATAGATAGTTTAGGTTTCAG
>NZ_BJKP01000100.1 GCF_008974145.1 Microcystis aeruginosa NIES-4325
TAGGGTTTGCTGAAAAAGTCGCTCAAAGAATTATGCTATTGAGTGCCAATAATTTGTCGCCCAAGTGATAAGTTTTACTTGAGTAAAATCACTTTTAACATAATTTTTATTAAAGCGTTGCCGACATCTTAGTTCTTTTGTTCGCCCCAAAATCAAGAAAGACAAAAAAAGCCCAAAAAACTGCCAAAGCAGTAGGGAAAGATTGACAACCAAAAAGGTAAGAGCAATGGACGTTTCTGAAGTTTCAGGTAGTTTTGTCATGCACAGATTTAAACCAAATCTTCTCTTAGCTTGTCCGAATTTCCCTTCTATTGCATTGCGAAAACTCTCGTCCTCTTGAGCTTGTTTTTTTATTTCAGCGCTTCGATTTTTCGGTGGTATTCCCAATGGTAATCCACTTAATCTTATCCCTCTTTCCTTACACCATGCCAAGTTTTCTCTGGTTCGATAAATTTTATCGACATGAACGGATTCGGGATAACAACCATAAGTCTCTTTAAAGTTTTCTCCTTGCGCTTTCAAATCTTGAGATTCATTAAAGTTTTCCCAAGACAAACGGTGTAAAAATACATAATTATCTACACAAGACACCGAGAGCTTTGCGCCAAATTCCGTCGGTTTTCCAGCTTTGCCTCTGACGATAGGACGTACATGAGGTTGACTTAAACTGACGATTCTCTGGTCAACCCTTGTTTTTTTCTCTGACCACATCTCCCGTTGTTGACGAGAGACTTCTTCAATGACTAATAGCAGTTTATATTGTCTTTTACTTAAACAAGTTAAGGAGGCTCCTAATTCAATTAGTTGGTCTATATAACCTAAGTTTCTTTGAATATATCCCAGTTGTTGACCAAT
>NZ_BJKP01000101.1 GCF_008974145.1 Microcystis aeruginosa NIES-4325
AATAGACCTCCTGCAAAAGTCTTATTCAGCTACTTGATGATAGCCTAAATTAAGTTCATAGTTGTAAATGCCGGCAATTAAATTAAATCTTAGACCAAATCGCCGTCTCCGATTCCTATATCTTGAGGATAAAACTCTAAATATCTTCAGACTTCTGTGGATATGTTCGATAACAATTCTTTCTCTTGATAACTGGCGATTAAACTTTTTTTCTTCTAAACTTAATTTTTGCTTTTTCTTTTTTTTGTAAGGAATTCTACTATTTTCATGATGCTTTTGAAGTCCTTGATAGCCTTTATCTGCTAAACATTCAATACTTTTATCGATCCCAATTTGACTATTTTTCCAAAGGTTAAAGTCATGTATTCTCCCTTTTCCATGAGCGGTGCAGATTATCATTCCTGTTTTTTGATCGGCAAGAACTTGAGATTTTAATGTATGATAGCCTTGTTTGCCGCTATAGTAATTTCTCTGCTTTTTTTGAGGTTTTTCTATCTCATGCTCCGCCACATCTACTACCACTATCTCTAGGTCAATATTGGGCTGTTGAACTGTCTTTTTCCCTAGCAGATTAAACAATCCTGATTTCATGAGAATACCTTCTACTTTTTTAGTAATTCGTAGGGCGGTTGTCTCATTAATCTCCCAATTAATTGCAAGATGGAAATAAGTACTATATTCCCGCAAATACTCTAATGTCATCAAGATTTGGTCTTCTAGACTTAATTTACTTGGCCTTCCAGATTTTTTTTGAAGAACTTTTTCGGCGGCTAAAACTTTCACCATATCATTAAATGTTTCAGGATACACGACCCAAAAGCGTTTGA
>NZ_BJKP01000102.1 GCF_008974145.1 Microcystis aeruginosa NIES-4325
AGACGTACCTACTACCGGGATGAAGATAAATCGGTGGATGTTTATCCCGCATTTACCGATTTAATGTCCAATGCTTTCATGATTCTGAGTTTATTTCTCCTCTTGGCACTTTTTCAGTCCTATAATCTCATCAGCAAACTGGAGGAAGCTAACCGAAAACTACAAACAGCAACCCCGATAGTTATCGATGAAAAATCAGGAAAATTTAAATTTCAGTCGGGAAGTGCTGAATTAAACCCTGCTTTAAAAACCCATATTCGTCAGCGCATTATTCCCGCTATCGAAACCATTACCAAAGACAGAGAAATCGACTTTATTCAAGTAATTGGACACACCGACGGACAGGGAATACAAAAGACAAGTAATCTCGATAAAAATATCGAATCGGTTGCCAGCAGAAAACAATCTGTTAAAATGCTAGTACCCGGTTCTAACACTGATTTAGGATTAATGCGCGCTTTAGCAGTAGTCCAAGAAATCGAAAACACAGGTAAACTCAAAAACGTCAAATTTCGAGCTTTTTCCGCAGGACAGTTATACCTCCCATCGGGTAACTTAGCTGCGGTTAATCGTGACGCAGATGCAAGCAGACGCAGAATTGAAATCCGTTTTATTCCTCCCGGTAAAAAACAATGATTTATTCTATTTCTTCCACGGAATAATTAACCGTTTCTAGGGTGACATCCTCGTATAAATCCCGAAAAGATGCCGTCAGATTAATACTCTGCAAACTAAAACTTTCTTCCTGATAGGTTTGCAGAATCCATAAACCCTGTTCACCCCGTCGAAAAGTTTCTACTCGTTGGTGTTTACTATTGACTA
>NZ_BJKP01000103.1 GCF_008974145.1 Microcystis aeruginosa NIES-4325
TATACCACTGACCTAACCCAGTTAGAATGACCAGTAAGAGTACGCAATTGTTTTCCCGTTGCTACTTCCCAAATTTTGATAGTTTTGTCACCACTCCCACTAGCTAAATAGCAGCCATCAGGACTATCTGCTACTGAGTAAACCGAGCTAAAATGACCAGTAAGGGTATGCAATTGTTTTCCCGTTGCTACTTCCCAAATTTTGATAGTTTTGTCACCACTCCCACTAGCTAAATAGCGACCATCGGGACTATATACCACTGACCTAACCCAGTTAGAATGACCAGTAAGAGTACGCAATTGTTTTCCCGTTGCTACTTCCCAAATTTTGATAGTTTTGTCACCACTCCCACTAGCTAAATAGCAGCCATCAGGACTATATACCACTGAGTAAACCGAGCTAGAATGACCAGTAAGGGTTTTATCTAAGGATGAAACCGAAGAATTAATCTGAGGAACAACCGACGGTTGTTTAGGAGGTAACTTTAACTGCCCTTCAATCTCATCTAAACGTTGTAAAATAACCCTAGTATTAGCTGGCCTATTCCTGGGCAATCTTCCCATTAACTCATCAATAAAATCCAACAATAACGGGTGAATATTCTCCGTTTCTTCTCGCCAAGCTAAAACATCATTAATCGGATCATAAATTTCTAAAGGATGTTTTCCGGTTAATAAATGCACAAAAGTTCGTCCTAAAGCATGAAAATCTGATTGAATCACCGCTTGGCCATGTTGTTGTTCATTGGGTGTATATCCGGCTGAGGTAATACCTGTTACTTGTTGACCTTTGAACTTTTGATGATAGG
>NZ_BJKP01000104.1 GCF_008974145.1 Microcystis aeruginosa NIES-4325
ACTGAAAAAGATCAATTAATGGTAACTGACCGGGAATAACTTCATCAGCCGTCCCGATCTCGTCTATTCCTACGGTTATCTCTCGCAGATCTGAGAGGATGACCTTGACTTTCTTTTTCCAGACTTGTTTAACCGTGGCCTTTTCTCCCTTATAGGAGATGCGATCGTTTATAGAGAGAGTCATCATACTGGTAAACGACAAAATTTTTGTCACTTTCCCTAACGAGAGCTAATCGTTAGGGAATTTTATTAGCTAGGGGAATCGTCGGGGATACCGGTGGTATCTAGTCCGAGAGATTGGGACAAGGTTTTTAGGCTCACCCCTAATTCCCGGCACAACACTAAGGCGTTATCTAGTCGAGGGGTTTTTCTTTTGGCTGTCCAATCGTTAATCGTTCTTTCAGATATTCCCGTTCGTTTGGCGATATCTCTTTGGGTTGTGTTTGCACATTCGATAAGTTGCTTCAAAGTAAGGAAAGATTCGGAAGATGATTTCATTTTAACAAATAATCAGAACTTTAGTGTTGACAAAGTGGCTTGTCTGAGCTAAAGTGTTGATATAACTAAACAACATCCCAATGCCCTAGAGGCAATTTGACCGATCGCATACTTAGGGTATTGGGCTGTAGATAGTCTAGATCAGTGGTTTATTTTTAGGAGATCGCCTATGGGTTGAGGAGCGAAAGACTTATTGAGAAATTGGGCTAATTATTTCCTTAAACGTTTAATTGGGGCATTCTGCCCCTTCACTTCCTATGAACACCAC
>NZ_BJKP01000105.1 GCF_008974145.1 Microcystis aeruginosa NIES-4325
TTGCTCCTGGGCTGCAGCCGCTTGCTCCTGTGCTGCTTCTTCTGGCAAGGGGATTAAATTGCCTTCCGGGTCATAAAATCTCGCCCAGATTGCCGTTTCTCGGTCAATAGTACCCTCCCAAGTTCCCAACCAATAGCCCAAGGTTTCACACCATAACCAGCCGCGCTCGTTTCGTTCTAAAGAATGGTAGCGTTGGTCGGCCCCTAAATGCCATCCTTGTAAAGAATTGGCATCAAAAGGATCGTAGATGAAATAATCGGGTGTGCGGAAGGTTCCCTCATAAATGGCTTTTTTTCGCACTTTATCGGTCTTGGCGGTACTAGGAGAGGTTAATTCCACGATAACGTCGGGATAACGTCCTTCTTCTTCCCAAATTACCCAACCCTGTCGCTCTCTCTTGCCATCGACATTGAGGACAGCGAAGAAATCGGGCCCGCGAAAATCGCGATTTTTCGCCTGTTCGCGGCTGAAATAAATAAACATATTGCCACTGGTGTAGAAGTCATCTCGCTCGCCATAACCCTGGTGTAGGGAGCGAATCAAGACATTCATGGCAATGCGGTGTCGGTTGCTTTCCAAGGGTTCACCATCATCAAAAATTAAGTCTGTGGGGGGTGGGGTGGGTTCCCAGAATTCCTCGAAATCTTCTTCTATCAGTGCCGGAGAGGTGGCAGTTTCGTCGCTTTTGGCAATCGTCATTTTTTCGGCCTCTCTAGGTGGGAGTGTCCATATTTTTG
>NZ_BJKP01000106.1 GCF_008974145.1 Microcystis aeruginosa NIES-4325
CTGACAGGGGGACAAGAAAGCTGAAAATCCTGTGTAGCCTAGGATACAGAAGATCGGCTCCCAAAAAAGATAGGTCATATATAGTAAATATGAGCTAGAGAACAAAAATGATAAGTGAATTATACCAGAAAGTGTTAGAAAATGAACTGGGGCGAGCCAGCTATCTAATGTTGTTAATGATAGTTGGAACCTTGCAAATACTAAAGCAAGCAAAGTTAGAGATATTAGCAGAAGCACTACCAATACCAATCCTGTTTGAGAGTCGGAGAAAAAAAATAAAAAGATTTTTAAAGCTGGAAATTCTGAATATTGAAAAAATCTGGTTTCCCTGCCTAAAAGAGATGTTAAAACAGCAGGAGAGATTCACAATAAAAGGATTAGTATATATTGCCATAGACCGGACGAGTTGGGGAGCAATAAATATCTTGATGGTGAGTTTAATTTATGACAAGAGAGCCATGCCAATCTATTGGGAGATATTAGATAAAAAAGGAAGTAGTAATCTCGAAGAACAGCAGCGAGTATTAGAAAAAACATTGACGGTGCTATCAGGTCATAAAATAGTGGTGTTAGGAGATAGAGAATTTTGCTCTGTCAGTCTTGGAAAGTGGCTCTGGGAGAAGAGTGTATACTTTTGTTTAAGACAAAAACAAAGCACAAATGTCAAGACAGAGGAAGGAGTTTATCAAGAAATGAGGGGATTAGGTTTAAGTCCAGGAACTCAACTATTTTTG
>NZ_BJKP01000107.1 GCF_008974145.1 Microcystis aeruginosa NIES-4325
GCGCTCCGTACCCTAGCGCTCCAAACCAATACCGATCAAGAAACCCCTCAAATTTAGCTAATGATGCCGGGCTGCTTGGTCGAATATCAACCGCTCGACCATAAAGATGTTGAGAGTTACTCGCACCCCCCACGGCACGGTTAACCACCGGCGGCCGATACCAGGAAGTAACCAAAACTAAACCCCCCCATTCCTCACGAATTTTATCGAGTTCGATCGCAAGTTTTAAGATTTCGCGCTCTACCTCGCTCCCAATTGTGGGAATTCGGCGCGGATCGCTTTTGGTCACTTCCCAAACAGTAAAATATTTACTGATTCTAGCTTTTGGATTGTTCCAATCAATTTTTTCAGTAATACTCATCGATTAATACTCCTTTTGTGATGACCACTGGGACAAACCAGCACCGATTAAAGCCGTCGGACCAGACAAAGCAAAGACTAGCTTTTCTTCTGGCAGAATCAAGCTTAAAATAATCCCACTAATTAACCCTAAAAGAATAAAAAGCAGGGCGATTTTATTCTTTTGTGACATTCTAGGCATAAAAAGACTCACCAAAGGCAATACAAAAGATTATTTAATCCCCCACATACGGGGGACGGTTTTTAAATGGGTGATTGCTTGGCAAGTTAGCGGGTAGATTCCACGCTGCCCGTTGCCATGCTAAAAACCCCTCTAATTTTTGCCTGTCAGGATTACTTAGTA
>NZ_BJKP01000108.1 GCF_008974145.1 Microcystis aeruginosa NIES-4325
CATCCGAGTAATAATAACTCGAATACTCGTTACTGTCAAAGTTGCGGCTCTCAATTGTTGTTAAATGGTCAATATAGGGTAAGTCGGCTATTGAGTGATACGACCGGTTTTGGGGTTGTTTATGAGGCTTTTGAAGGTTTTACAGCCAAAATCCTCAAGGTATTACAAGAAAAATGGAATAATGAACCGAAGGCAGTGGAATTATTTAAACGGGAATATGACGTTTTATTAGAGTTAAGTCGTCAAAATGTCACCGGTGTTCCTCAAGCAGATGTCTATTTTCAATATTCCACAAGGGAGGGAAAAATATTACACTGTTTAGTCATGGAAAAAGTGGAGGGTATTAATTTAGAACAGTGGCTAAACCAGTATGATAAATTAAGTCAAAAACGAGCCTTAAAATGGCTGAGAGAAATTACTTTAATTCTCGATAAAATTCATCAACAGAATTGGCTGCATCGAGATATTAAACCCCCTAATATCATGCTGCGGAATAGTGGCGAGTTGGTGTTAATTGATTTTGGCACAGCAAGGGAAGAAACCCAAACCTATCATCAAAAGTTCAAAGGTCAACAAGTAACAGGTATTACCTCAGCCGGATATACACCCAATGAACAACAACATGGCCAAGCGGTGATTCAATCAGATTTTCATGCTTTAGGACGAACTTTTGT
>NZ_BJKP01000109.1 GCF_008974145.1 Microcystis aeruginosa NIES-4325
TATTTTAATCAGGAATGGAATTCTTTTTACTTCGATGAAGTGGCGAAAGAATCAGAGGATGCTAAACTTAAATATGTGGGTTCCGCTCATATTAATGACCATATCGATATGGTCAATCTCTCAGCAGCAGCTCAAGAGAAATTAGCCAAAATCAGCGACCCAATCTATCGGGAAGTGGTGCGAGATTTTTTTGTTAATACCCAATTCCGCCGTGATATTTTTATTCGAGGCTCGTTAGGTTTAACCACCCAAGAACAGGTTAAACAACTACAAGAAACCTGGTTTGCCCTGATTGTTAATCCCGCACGTATCAAGTTCGAGCAGCAGTTTACCGTGGGAGAAGTTAAGTTACAGGAGGCAGTTTATCAGCCAATTTGTCAGGTTTTGGCGGAATCTCCCCAAACTTTACTGCAACTGCAAAATCACCCTAAAAACTCAAATATTAACTTATAGCGTTTACTGTTCGCAAGAGGTACATTATCAATGTTGAAAAGCTTAATCAGCAAAGGTTTAACTGTGCCACCCAGGTGTGAGAAACGCTATAATTAAATTCTCGAAAGATGGAGAAGATGGAGTAATTGTCAGGCTGCATCGCTTTCACTAGCGGGGAATATTGACCCCGACAATTGCCACTTTTCCAGGGTATCGGGGGAAGCACCCAGAATCTGAG
>NZ_BJKP01000110.1 GCF_008974145.1 Microcystis aeruginosa NIES-4325
TCCCACTCTCAACTATGGTAACTGAACTGACTGAAAAAATCAAATCAAGCTTGAAAGATGCGGCAAAAAAGCTGACAGGTTTTAAGAAAAGGGCTTTTATGGCGCAAGTAACTATAGACTATTTTAACTCTTCGCTGCGCCTAGCCGAAACAGAATTGGGATGGTCTAGGCAGGCAATAGCAACAGGATTGAAAGAGCTATAAACTGGGATTATTTGTGTTGATAATTATCGTGCTAGGGGGAGAAAAAAAACGGAGGAACTGCTACCAAACTTAGAGGCAGACATCAAAAGTTTAGTGGAGACGTACTCGCAAGCAGAGCCTAAATTCCAATCAACTTTTGCCTTTACTAAAATCAGTGCCAGAGCGGTAAGAGAGGCATTAAAAGAAGAAAAAGGCTATGGAGATGAACAATTGCCCTCTCGTCAAACCATTGGAGATATTTTGAATCGAATGGGCTATAGTTTAAAAAAAACACAAAAAATAAAACCGCTCAAAAAAATCCCAGAAACCGAGGCAATTTTTGCTAACGTAGCTCAAGCCAATCAAGCCGCTGACAACCAGACTAAATCTTTGAGAATTTCCTTGGATAGCAAAGCTAAAGTTAAGATAGGCAATTTATCTCGTGAGGGGAAAGCCCGCTATCTCGAGCCATTA
>NZ_BJKP01000111.1 GCF_008974145.1 Microcystis aeruginosa NIES-4325
GAGACCAAGTGCCATTTGCTATGCCTTAAAAAAAATGAAAGTTACCAGAAAAAAGAAGGAACTTCGTTATAGAGAAAGAAACCGAGAAGAAAGAATAAAATACTACAGAGTGCTGAGAGAATTGATTAAAATATATGGAAGTGAAAGCCTTGTATTTATTGATGAGTCAGGGTTTGAAGAATTTCAAGACTGTTTTTATGCTTGGTCAAAAAAAGGGAAGAAAGTCTTTGGAGATAGACAAGGAAAACGAGGAAAAAGAGAGAACCTTGTCGCTGGGAGAAGAAAGGGAAAAAAAGACTTTATTGCACCGATGATATTTACGAGAAGCCTGAATGCCGAAGGTTTTGAAGGGTGGTTATCTTTATATTTGTTGCCCTCTCTAACCATAACATCAGTATTAATTATGGATAATGCACCAATTCATCGGAAGACAGTCATTAAAGAACTGGTAGAGGAAGCAGGTCATCAGGTCGTGTTTTTGCCAAAATACTCTCCTGATTTAAATGATATCGAACATGATTTTAGTGCATTAAAGAGGGCAAGAATGTATGCTCCTGTGGGGACACCCCTTGATGAAATTATTCGTACTTATTGTGTCGCCTAGTGTCTCGTTCTTATTTGAAATAACTATA
>NZ_BJKP01000112.1 GCF_008974145.1 Microcystis aeruginosa NIES-4325
TTGTAAAATACTACTGTGAAACTTCTTTAAATCTTCCCCTTTAGGTAAGGTATTAATCGCTTGTTGCAAAGCTTCTATAGATGTTTGATATTTACGTAACTGACCTAACGCGAATCCCTTCCCATACCAGGCTAAATAGACATTATCGGGGTCATTTTGCTTAATCGCCTCATCAAAGGCTTTAATTGCTTCCTCAAACCTGAATAACCGCCATAATTGTCCCCCCCTTTCTATCCAAATATCCGCCTTCGCATTGGTATTAGGGACAATAACACCAGTAATCGCTTGAATAATTTCTTGTTGTTGTTGCGGACTAACTTGGGGTTGAGCAGTGGTTAATAATTGCGGTTTTACCTTCAATCTTTCTTGCAATCCGATAAAAGTGCTAATGGGAATCCCTAAACTATACCCTAACTGAATTTTCCCTCCCCCTGCTCCTTCTGAACTTCCATGAATCCCTATTACTCTCCCCTGAGAGTCTAAGACTGCACCGCCACTCATGCCCCCATAAGTGATGCTGGTATAAACTAATTCATACCCTCCGGTTAAAGAAGCAACACTTTGTAATGTTCCACTTTGTTGCGTGCTTAAGTCACTTTGGCGGGTTTCTATTAATCCC
>NZ_BJKP01000113.1 GCF_008974145.1 Microcystis aeruginosa NIES-4325
CTGTACCCATGCCCACCCTGTGATTGGCTTGCCGCTAATTACTTTTGCCCCATGCTCAAAGGTTCGGTCTTTCAGGGTATCAGCATACAATCTTGGATAGGCTGTATGGTCGCCTGCTAAGATTATACCTTCGTTTTTTGGCAGCTCCTTGATGTACAATTTCATCAATCCACGACGCTGAGGAGAGCAATGTAGGAAGCGCTTCCTACAATGACGGCCATTTTCTCCGAAACACCGGTGACATGGACAGTTCCGCAAAGGAATGGACACTTCGGGTTACTAACACTGCGTCCATCAAGTCCATTACCGTGTCTTTGCCTGTTCCTAATAGTTTATAGGCCGCTTCTCGAAATTCTTGCAAGTTTTTCAAAGTCATTTTCGGGAAATTTAGTAATCTTACTTGATTTCCCGTTTTTTCTGCTCAAGCAGTTTTTTTGTACTGACTCTTGCTCAAATTAGTCTAAACTTGAGTAGCTAGGTTGGAGGTTTTGGCGTTGCTGAATTAAGCTATGAATCAGTAAGGAATAGGCACTTCTTGAAACTTCAGATAATGAATTAATAAACGAATAGAGTATCCTAACATTTCTGTAGACTTAGAATAGCAGAGTGTTTGGCG
>NZ_BJKP01000114.1 GCF_008974145.1 Microcystis aeruginosa NIES-4325
TTTAAAAAGTCAATTTATTGTTTTGCCAAAAGCTGAAGATATTGTTGATGTAGTTATTGGTCAACCTGGTCCGACGAGCGACATAAAAATCTGTCGGGAAACTTTAAGCAAATTCGATTCTCAACAAACTTTTATTGGAGATAAAGCTTACCTGGGAGAAAATCAAATCAGAACTCCTGATAAAAAACCTAAGAATGGAGAATTAACCGAGAATCAAATTAAAGAAAATAAAGTTTTATCATCTCGGCGAATTTTTGTTGAGAATTTAATTCGAGTTGTCAAAGTATTTAAGATAGTTCAAGAAAGATTTAGATTAAATAAAAGTCGATATAAATCGGTTTTACTTACCGTTTGTGGCTTAGTAAGGTTGAGAATTAGTGCGCTAATTTTAGAAGTAATAGAATGGGAGCAATCAGGGGAAGTAATTGACGTTATAATTAGCCATAGTTTTCCGTCAAAATTCGATTTTGTCTCTTAAAACCCTGATTAATCGGTTTTTAGAGCTAATTTTGACTCTTCGTCTAATCTGCCTGTCTTCCTTGCTGTGACTGACTTACAAATTTTTGGAGATGTCT
>NZ_BJKP01000115.1 GCF_008974145.1 Microcystis aeruginosa NIES-4325
ATTGACACTCCCGTCGTCAAGCTGACGCTGTGACGGGGGATTCTTGATTCATAGAAACCCGCTTTTGGGTACAAGTACCAAAGAGTCTTACAGTTTCTCCCCAAGCTTGAAATTCCGACTGTCCATCGGTATTTGTTGACAGTATCCTCATACCTTCTTGCCTTAAATTCTTGGCTGCGTTTTCATCTCTATCGTGATGAGTCTTACATTCTGGACAAATCCATTCACGAATACTGAGAGTCAACGAATCATTTTTAAATCCACAGCAAGAACAGAGTTTTGTACTCGGATAAAACCTGTCAACTTTTACAAGTTTTCCTCCCTCTCTTTCTAGCTTGTAATCCAAGAAATTAAGCAACATACCAAAACCAGAGTCATGTATTGATTTGGCTAATTTAGTCCTTGCTAACCCTTTAATATTCAGATTCTCGGCTACAACGATTTGGTTTTCATCGCATAACTTTCTGGAGAGTTTATGAAGAAAATCTTGTCTAGTATTTGCTATCTTTTCGTGAACCTTGGCTACCTCCTTAATGGCTTTTT
>NZ_BJKP01000116.1 GCF_008974145.1 Microcystis aeruginosa NIES-4325
TAAATCACCTGCAACAAAGACATCAGACTGCCGGCGAAATAGCCAGTCTAAATTAGTTTTAATCGTCGTAATCCAACGAAATTGCAAGGTATTATCGGCCATGGGTTGACCATCGCTATCGGGGTAGGTAATTTCAGTGACGTTAGTTTTATCTAGTTGCGAAACCATGGGACTAAGTAGGGTTTGCTGAAAAAGTTTGTTGGTGGGGTTAGGCTTCGGCCGTGAGCTCAGCGTTCGACCGAGCTCACGCCGAGGTCCGAACGGAGTCAGTAGCCGGTCGTTTCAAGCTTTGTTGCCCTCTCTTTTTGTACTAACTCGTGTACTGAAAAGAAATAATGCAAGGTTTTTGAGGGTCCCAATCCGATTTTCTGGTACTAACATCGGATTTTAACAGGTCAAAAGCCTTATTTTAAAAAGACCTCTCCATAATTTAATTAAATCACAATAATAGGATATAATAAAACAAATAGTAACTCAAAAAAAGCCATGAAAAACTACACTTGGGAATACATTCAAAAATATCCGAAACAAACTAAAAGACT
>NZ_BJKP01000117.1 GCF_008974145.1 Microcystis aeruginosa NIES-4325
GATCGGTAAGACTTCCAGTGCTGTCAACAATTGGATCCGGGCTGCCCGGGTCATGAGTCAGCTAATTTCTGCCGGCTGCGATCGGTTGCCTATGAATGCTTCGATCGCATTAGAGTTATCCAAGTTTAGCGAGACCGACTTGCTAGAGGCTTGGCGTGATATTTGTGAGACTTACGCTGACCACGAGTTAACTCTCGATAAGGTCAAAGCCCATCTTGAGGACCCGTTTCAGAAGCTACCCAATTCCAAAAAGGTTAACATCCCTATCGAACTTTGGGAAAAGCTTCGAGAAAAGGCCGCAGAGTCTGGAATTTCTCCATCGAAGTTACTAGAGGAACTAATCGAGTCACTACTCCTTGATGAGGATGACCTTAGCCGTGACGCTGTACCTCCTGATGGTGATGACGGCGACGATTCACAGTTTGAATGTCAATTGCTTAACGTTTTTGGTGATACAAAAATAAGTAACCAAGAATTAGAAAACTATGAATATGTAAGGGTTAAAGTAGGGGTTAACTCTTATCATATCGTACCT
>NZ_BJKP01000118.1 GCF_008974145.1 Microcystis aeruginosa NIES-4325
AACCGCTACCCGATGCAAATTCCGACTTGATTTTATTGGCAATTGCGGTTAATTTTGTTTTAGTGATAGTTTGAGAAGTTTCATCTATCAATCTGAAACTGATTTGAGCGCGAATCGGTTGATAGTCGTCCGGTACAGCGCTATCGTCTTGCCTAAAAAATAGTTGAATGATTGGGCGGAATGTTACCTCCTCTTGAAAAGAATCAACAGGAGTCCCATAAACATCGGGCTTTAAATGGGCTTTGTGAAAGTTAAAATAAAAATTTATCTGCTTCATCAATGACATATTTTGAGAGTCATTAGGCATGATTAAGCAGGAGCGTTTAGCTGATTGGCGTCCGTTAATATTTTCTGGTATTTGATCGGGGTCAACGTCTCGAAAATATTCGTTAACTTCTCGGTTGTAAGTCTTTCTTAAAAAGCTTTTTAAAAATTGCCACTCGGTACTAACTGGCATCGCTAGGCGCTCCTTCTTTTAAATCAGATTTATCTATGTCAGTCGATTGTGATTCTTGTTTC
>NZ_BJKP01000119.1 GCF_008974145.1 Microcystis aeruginosa NIES-4325
AACCGCTACCCGATGCAAATTCCGACTTGATTTTATTGGCAATTGCGGTTAATTTTGTTTTAGTGATAGTTTGAGAAGTTTCATCTATCAATCTGAAACTGATTTGAGCGCGAATCGGTTGATAGTCATCCGGGACAGCACTATCGTCTTGCCTAAAAAATAGTTGAATGATTGGGCGGAATGTTACCTCCTCTTGAAAAGAATCAACAGGAGTCCCATAAACATCGGGCTTTAGGTGGGCTTTGTGAAAGTTAAAATAAAAATTTATCTGCTTCATCAATGACATATTTTGAGAGTCATTAGGCATGATTAAGCAGGAGCGTTTAGCTGATTGGCGGCCGTTAATATTTTCTGGTATTTGATCGGGGTCAACGTCTCGAAAATATTCATTGACTTCTCGGTTGTAAGTCTTTCTTAAAAAGCTTTTTAAAAATTGCCACTCGGTACTAACTGGCATCGCTAGGCGCTCCTTCTTTTAAATCAGATTTATCTATGTCAGTCGATTGTGATTCTTGTTTC
>NZ_BJKP01000120.1 GCF_008974145.1 Microcystis aeruginosa NIES-4325
TTAGTTCCTCTAGTAACTTCGATGGAGAAATTCCAGACTCGGCGGCCTTTTCTCGAAGCTTTTCCCATAGCTCGATAGGGATGTTAACCTTTTTGGAATTGGGTAGCTTCTGAAACGGGTCCTCAAGATGGGCTTTGACCTTATCGAGAGTTAACTCGTGGTCAGCGTAAGTCTCACAAATATCACGCCAAGACTCTAGCAAGTCGGTCTCGCTAAACTTGGATAACTCTAATGCGATCGAAGCATTCATAGGCAACCGATCGCATCCGGCAGATATTAGCTGACTCATGACCCGGGCGGCCCGGATCCAGTTGTTGACAGCACTGGAAGTCTTACCGATTGCAGTCTCACAAAACTGCTTAAAGGACGTGTAACGTTTCCGCCAACCCTTGCATAGCTTGATTTTCCAAGAGATTAAACCGATTTCATACCAAGAAGTTAGATTTCTCTTGATTCCTAGCACTAGATCGGGTAACTCGTCGAGTAACTCGCCTAACCCGTACGATTCCTCAA
>NZ_BJKP01000121.1 GCF_008974145.1 Microcystis aeruginosa NIES-4325
CATAGCAAAATTATAGATGATTTCCTGACCTAAGATCACATTTTATTCTTTTTTCCACTTCAATCTAAGAATTGAGAAAAAAGCAAAACCTTATATTATACCATAAAAAAATTATGCAAGAGGTCTAATCTGAAAAATGGCGTTCTGGGGTTGTCATGTTCTTAAATGTAAAGTTTTGTTACGAGATTCAACATTTCTGGTTTAGCCACAGTGCAATTAATCACCCTATCTAAAGCAAAAGCTATTGATAGTACCCGAAAATTAATCCAAAGAGTGAGGCAAGAATTAACCCCCGACCAAAAACCGCAAGAACTCTTACAATTAATAAAGACGATTCTCGTTTATAAGTTACCGCTTCTCAATCGTCGGGAGATAGAAACTCAGAAATGTTGAATCTCGTAACAAAACTTTACATTTAAGAACATGACAACCCCAGAACGCCATTTTTCAGATTGAATAGACAATTTTCCTAAACCAGTGTACATAGCTGATATGTTGACACATAAA
>NZ_BJKP01000122.1 GCF_008974145.1 Microcystis aeruginosa NIES-4325
CGTTTAACTTAGCTGGTAAGTGGAAAAAAACTTACCGAGGTTTTCCCACGAAAGAACCTTGGTATATTTTGACTAACTTTGAAGATTTAGAAACGGCAATAATCGCCTATCAAAAAAGATTTGATATTGAGGAGATGTTTCGAGATTTTAAGTCTGGAGGCTATAGCTTAGAAGGTTCTCAATTAGCACCGCAATACCTATCAAAGCTGATAATTGTTATAGCTATCGCCTATACAAGTGCCACACTGCAAGGTAAAAAAATTAAGGATATGGGAATCCAAAAATATGTCACAAGACCTGAAAAAAGATATAAAGGTCAACGCAGACACAGCAGTTTTTATGTGGGTCAACATCTCTATCATTGGCTCCAGCTACATCAAATGTTCCAAAAAAATATAGAAGAGCTAATGCAAATTAGCCGCTATCGGTTGAAGGATTACATCAAGGGACAAAGAGCTATATCGCTTGCCCTATCTACCTTCTAGCTCGCTTGTCCCCCTGTCAGC
>NZ_BJKP01000123.1 GCF_008974145.1 Microcystis aeruginosa NIES-4325
GACTGGCTTGTGGCTTCATCAACTTGATCCGATTCGGCTCAAAAAACATGGTCGTCCTAGCCAAAGTCTTTTTCGCTTAGGTTTTGACCATCTTCGTCATCTGATTCTTAACCCTTCTTTGCCCAATCATCGGGATTTTCTTCATTCCCTACCATTTTTGTCCTGTACTTAGCTAAAGGCTATGAGCCTTATCAAGCAAGCTCTTTAACTGCTCTGTCACCCCTTGAGTATCGAACATGATTAGACCTCCTGCAAAAATCGGAACTTATTATGTAAAATAAAGTAAAACACTCAGAAAAATAATGACTTACGAAAAAGTAAAAAATTTGAATCCAGAAGACGTCAAACGCTTTTGGGTCGTGTATCCTGAAACATTTAATGATATGGTGAAAGTTTTAGCCGCCGAAAAAGTTCTTCAAAAAAAATCTGGAAGGCCAAGTAAATTAAGTCTAGAAGACCAAATCTTGAT
>NZ_BJKP01000124.1 GCF_008974145.1 Microcystis aeruginosa NIES-4325
CTGCTGAGAGATTGACCATATCGATATGGTCATTAATATGAGCGGAACCCACATATTTAAGTTTAGCATCCTCTGATTCTTTCGCCACTTCATCGAAGTAAAAAGAATTCCATTCCTGATTAAAATACTCGTGAGCTAAATATAGCACTTTTCACGTTAGTGAGGTATCAACAAGTTTTGCAAACAAAGGGTTTAAGCTCCTTGCCCATACCTCATTCTGATCTTCTGTTTAGACTATAGCAAAAAATGGGTTATTTAGGACGCTTTCAATTTTCAAACTCTTATCGGTCAAGGGTTTCAGCGATTGATTGTCCTAACCACCCCGATCTTTGCTATATAAGAGGTGGTCTGGGCAGATGGTGACAAACTTGCCTGAATTGAAAGGCCGCTTTTGTCATCGGGCTATGATGACTCGTAATTCTTTCATGACGCAAGGGTAATGCCCAACTTCCCTCAAGCTCTGG
>NZ_BJKP01000125.1 GCF_008974145.1 Microcystis aeruginosa NIES-4325
ATTTTCAGGCGTGCGCTTAAGTCTCTCATGCTGACGATACTTTTATCCAGCGCAAAACCTATCCAACAGGACACAAAAGTAAATGTACTTAATGCGGGATAGTCATTTTTGGGGAGTGGCTTGAGAACCTCTTTCATTAGTTTTGGGAAAATTGTTAGCATGGCTTATTCACATTTATTGGTGTATATTTACTTTATTTTCTTATCTATAATATCAAATTTTGTACGACTTTTTTCCACGTTCAACACTTCTGCCACAAACGGTAAGTAAAACCGATTTATATCGACTTTTATTTAATCTAAATCTTTCTTGAACTATCTTAAATACTTTGACAAATCGAATTAAATTCTCAACAAAAATTCGCCGAGATGATAAAACTTTATTTTCTTTAATTTGATTCTCGGTTAATTCTCCATTCTTAGGTTTTTTATCAGGAGTTCTGATTTGATTTTCTCCCAGGTAA
>NZ_BJKP01000126.1 GCF_008974145.1 Microcystis aeruginosa NIES-4325
TAGATAATGTCTTAAACGTGTGTTCTCACCCTCTACTCTGGTCATATAAGTCTTACTAAGTACCTAAGCAAAATTAATTACACATTTCGATAAAGCTTTTGCCTATTGCCTATTGCCTTTTGCCTATCCTAACCAAGAAATTAATTTTGCACGACTACTTAATTATATGGTCGCCCTCTGCTATAAAACATGGATAAACTGACCATCCATCACTCACATAAAAATAGCATCCCCAAGACTTAACTAATTCCCATAATGGGCGAAACGTTTCGCTACTATGGTCTCCGATTACCCAACCTAAAATTCCTTTTTTAAAGTGGTCAACCGCTGTCCACACCCAGATTTTGTTTTTTTTGAGCCAACAAAGGTTTCCAATTCATCCAGTTCCCCTACTTCAGGAATTGTTTGGTGGCTACTAGGAACCCCTGGCAAAATTCAAGCACAGATTTTACCC
>NZ_BJKP01000127.1 GCF_008974145.1 Microcystis aeruginosa NIES-4325
GAGAATTTATTCTCAATTATAAAAATTGAGATAGTTTGTGCCGCTTAAATAAAGAGGTTTTGATAACCAAATTAAAGCATATCTAAAGAGTTTTGAGTTAAAAGTTAAACTTCAAGTTTTCATTCAGAACGAATGTACTGGTTAACTAATTTTCCCAAAAAAATTAGTTAACCCATCATTATAACATATAATTAATTTGCAAGAGTTCTATTAACCAGGTTTAGTATTATTGGCTTCGGTGATAGGGAGTTGAATTAATTCAAAGAAGATAGAGGGGAAAGATTGAAAGAGTTGATCAAAAATCCTGTCAGTTTTCATGCTTTTATAGTCATTTCAAATAAGTATGATACAAGTAAAAAATAGGTTAAAATAAGGAAAAACAAGCAACCCATACAGAAAAATGTCCTATAGCCTAGACTTGAGAAAAAAAGTAATTGATTATGTAGAGA
>NZ_BJKP01000128.1 GCF_008974145.1 Microcystis aeruginosa NIES-4325
ATCAAGATTTGGTCTTCTAGACTTAATTTACTTGGCCTTCCAGATTTTTTTTGAAGAACTTTTTCGGCGGCTAAAACTTTCACCATATCATTAAATGTTTCAGGATACACGACCCAAAAGCGTTTGAAGTCTTCTGGATTCAAATTTTTTACTTTTTCGTAAGTCATTATTTTTCTGAGTGTTTTACTTTATTTTACATAATAAGTTCCGATTTTTGCAGGAGGTCTAATGTATGCTCCTGCGGGTACACCCCTTGATGAAATTATTCGTACTTATTGTGTCGCCTAGTGTCTCGTTCTTATTTGAAATAACTATACCAATTCTCTAAATACCGACTACAGATAAAGCCTCAAGAATATAAGCACGTCCTGTAATCGAAGCAATTACCTTCTGGGTCATAACTTTCAGTCTCTCGGTAATTAATTCTCTTAATTCATCT
>NZ_BJKP01000129.1 GCF_008974145.1 Microcystis aeruginosa NIES-4325
TGTTGGGTTATACCCCTTAACCCCGATATATTCAAAGTCTTTTTGAGCAATTTCAGGAAATTCACAACATAATCGCTGTCTAAGTTGATTAATCAAAGAGTTTTTATTCTTATCAAGTTGCTCTCTTTCGTGAAAAGTCAAGCGAAGCAGATCGATTGAGTCATAGTCATAATTGTTTAAGATCGGGGGATTACCTAGATCATCTAACCCTGACTTGTCAAAATAGGTTAATGCAATAGTTAAAGCGTCAAGATAGTCGTCTTTGTTCTTAGTCTTAAAGTAGTGCTGACGATTTATCTTAGTTTGCTGATGAGATATCCAATAGATATCTAGTCCTAACTTCTTAGCACAATTAACCCAGAAGCTTGCATACCAGTAACCCGTAGGCTCTAAGATGATAGCATCGACTTCTAAGGATTTAACAATCTCGATCGCTTC
>NZ_BJKP01000130.1 GCF_008974145.1 Microcystis aeruginosa NIES-4325
AAATTTCTGGAGCCCAGTGGAATGAAGAAAATATCCCTCAAGTGCTTAAACACCGCTGTGCTTACCTAAATAACAGTCTTTAGCTATTGAATAGTATTTATGTTCTGACAAAACTGACTTGCTCCCTAGAGAAATCGACTTGGAGGGGGTAACTGTGCTAAATGACATAATCTATTAGATTACTTCCCATGGTCGCAATAAAAATGCTGAACAAAAACTCCCTCGTCATCAATTTTTTGCTAGTAAAATTACCGATGACGGCTCTAGTATAGTTCAAGTGGGGGGAGCAAGTCAGTTTTGTCAGAACATAAATACTATTCAATAGCTAAAGACTGTTATTTAGGTAAGCACAGCGGTGTTTAAGCACTTGAGGGATATTTTCTTCATTCCACTGGGCTCCAGAAAT
>NZ_BJKP01000131.1 GCF_008974145.1 Microcystis aeruginosa NIES-4325
TTCCTTGCATTTTCAGGCGTGCGCTTAAGTCTCTCATGCTGACGATACTTTTATCCAGCGCAAAACCTATCCAACAGGACACAAAAGTAAATGTACTTAATGCGGGATAGTCATTTTTGGGGAGTGGCTTGAGAAGCTCTTTCATTAGTTTTGGGAAAATTGTTAGCATGGCTTATTCACATTTATTGGTGTATATTTACTTTGTTTTCTTATCTATAATATCAAATTTTGTACGACTTTTTTTCACGTTCAACACTTCTGGGGTAAAATCTGTGCTTGAATTTTGCCAGGGGTTCCTAGTAGCCACCAAACAATTCCTGAAGTAGGGGAACTGGATGAATTGGAAACCTTTGTTGGCTCAAAAAAAACAAAATCTGGGTGTGGACAG
>NZ_BJKP01000132.1 GCF_008974145.1 Microcystis aeruginosa NIES-4325
TACCAGCTAAGTTAAACGTGCTAAATCCCTGCTCTTTTGTAATATTTACATCATTCAAAAATAGTTGAGTTCCTGGACTTAAACCTAATCCCCTAATTTCAGAAGTGTTGAACGTGGAAAAAAGTCGTACAAAATTTGATATTATAGATAAGAAAACAAAGTAAATATACACCAATAAATGTGAATAAGCCATGCTAACAATTTTCCCAGAACTAATGAAAGAGCTTCTCAATCCACTCCCCAAAAATGACTATCCCGCATTAAGTACATTTACTTTTGTGTCCTGTTGGATAGGTTTTGCGCTGGATAAAAGTATCGTCAGCATGAGAGACTTAAGCGCACGCCTGAAAATGCAAGGAA
>NZ_BJKP01000133.1 GCF_008974145.1 Microcystis aeruginosa NIES-4325
CGACCCCGGCGACTGTTCGAGTTTTGTCAGGGAGATTATGGTGGTGACCCTTGCTACGAAGCGGTCTTTTCTGACCAAGGTTGGGACGGTCTGCCACTTCTCTCAATATACAAGGTTGGGTTGAGCGCAACAATACCGGGTCGAAAATAGCTCAAGTCGCTTGTTTAAGCGAAACCCAACCACCCCAAAGGTTACTCTTGGTTGGGTTTCCTAGCGTCAACCCAACCTTGTATATTGAGAGAAGTGGCAGACCGTCCCAACCTTGGTCAGAAAAGACCGCTTCGTAGCAAGGGTCACCACCATAATCTCCCTGACAAAACTCGAACAGTCGCCGGGGTCGTGG
>NZ_BJKP01000134.1 GCF_008974145.1 Microcystis aeruginosa NIES-4325
TTGTTGAGAATCGAATTTGCTTAAAGTTTCCCGACAGATTTTTATGTCGCTCGTCGGACCAGGTTGACCAATAACTACATCAACAATATCTTCAGCTTTTGGCAAAACAATAAATTGACTTTTTAAACTGACAGGGGGACAAGAAAGCTGAAAATCCTGTGTAGCCTAGGATACAGAAGATCGGCTCCCAAAAAAGATAGGTCATATATCTGACAGGGGGACAAGAAAGCTGAAAATCCTGTGTAGCCTAGGATACAGAAGATCGGCTCCCAAAAAAGATAGGTCATATATAGTAAATATGAGCTAGAGAACAAAAATGATAAGTGAATTATACCA
>NZ_BJKP01000135.1 GCF_008974145.1 Microcystis aeruginosa NIES-4325
TTTTTTTTGAAACTGTAATTGAGTTTTTGCGTAAGCCGCCCTAGGGTAGCTCTACTGACTTTCACCTGTGTCTTTTCATACAGTAAGTCCGATAATTCTTCGAGAGTTGCATCATTGTTAGCTTCGATGATTTCTATTAAAATTATCAGTTGTTCACTTTTTAACTTGGTTGGTGGACTTCCCCCTTGCGGACGAGGACGGATATCTCCTGTTTCTTTATGTTGCTTCAATAACTTCTGAATAAAGCTTTTAGCCACGTCAAATCTCTGGGCTAGTCCTCGAATGGAAATTTTTTCTTTCTTCCAGACATCGATAATTTTTTGGCGAAAATCTA
>NZ_BJKP01000136.1 GCF_008974145.1 Microcystis aeruginosa NIES-4325
AGATAGGGACTAAAAGGCCCTACGGGAGTATCGTAAGGCTAATTCTTTTTAAATCTAATTAACTCCCATTATAAACCATGAAAAGAATACTAGGGATAGACGTTAGTCGTAATTGGGCTATCGTGGTCCTGTTGTGCGAATTTCCGTCTGTTTCTCCCCTGCAATACTCGAAAAATGTTGGAGAACCAATTAAAGGATACTCGCGGATCAAGGGGAACACTCAACTTAATGAGATAGCTTACAAGTTAGAGTGTAATGCTGAAGCGATCGAGATTGTTAAATCCTTAGAAGTCGATGCTATCATCTTAGAGCCTA
>NZ_BJKP01000137.1 GCF_008974145.1 Microcystis aeruginosa NIES-4325
ATTAACCACAAAGGCACGAAGGACACTAAGGGGATTAACCACAAAGGCACGAAGGACACTAAGGTTATGGATGAGAGGGCTAATGATTTATCTAAGGAGATTATTGGGGCAGCGATCGCTGTTCATCGGGAGTTGCGTCCAGGACTATTGGAGTCGGCCTATGAGGCCTGTTTAGAGTACGAGTTATTGGATAGGGGGATAGCGGTGGAGCGTCAAGTTCCTCAATCAGTGATTTATCGCGGTGTTAAACTTGATTGTGGTTATCGTCTCGATCTATTGGTGGAAAATCTGGTTATTGTCGAACTGAAAAC
>NZ_BJKP01000138.1 GCF_008974145.1 Microcystis aeruginosa NIES-4325
TGGCTATCAGTATCGAAGAATCGTATGGACTAGGGGAGCTAATCGATGAACTACCCGATCTAGTATTGGGAATCAAGAGAAATCTAACATCTTGGTATGAAATCGGTTTAATCTCTTGGAAAATCAAGCTATGCAAGGGCTGGCGGAAACGGTACACGTCCTTTAAGCAGTTTTGTGAGAGTGCGATCGGTAAGACTTCCAGTGCTGTCAACAATTGGATCCGGGCTGCCCGGGTCATGAGTCAGCTAATTTCTGCCGGCTGCGATCGGTTGCCTATGAATGCTTCGATCGCATTAGAGTTATCCAAGTTT
>NZ_BJKP01000139.1 GCF_008974145.1 Microcystis aeruginosa NIES-4325
CCACAGGTTACACAAATAGGATTTTGTTTACCTTGTTTATTGATGCCATTTTTACGGATATGGGTAGATTTACATTCAGGGCATTGCATTTTGATTTCCTCCATTCATATCTCTATTATGCAACGCCAAGGTTTTTAACTAGGTTTTGTCAAGGCACAGAGATTAGTCAAGATAGGGGAAGCAGCTCAGATTCTGGGTGCTTCCCCCGATACCCTGGAAAAGTGGCAATTGTCGGGGTCAATATTCCCCGCTAGTGAAAGCGATGCAGCCTGACAATTACTCCATCTTCTCCATCTTTCGAGAATTTAATT
>NZ_BJKP01000140.1 GCF_008974145.1 Microcystis aeruginosa NIES-4325
TTTCCGTCAAAATTCGATTTTGTCTCTTAAAACCCTGATTAATCGGTTTTTAGAGCTAATTTTGACTCTTCGTCTAATCTGCCTGTCTTCCTTGCTGTGACTGACTTACAAATTTTTGGAGATGTCTAATGATATCGAACATGATTTTAGTGCATTAAAGAGGGCAAGAATAGACCTCCTGCAAAAGTCTTATTCAGCTACTTGATGATAGCCTAAATTAAGTTCATAGTTGTAAATGCCGGCAATTAAATTAAATCTTAGACCAAATCGCCGTCTCCGATTCCTATATCTTGAG
>NZ_BJKP01000141.1 GCF_008974145.1 Microcystis aeruginosa NIES-4325
CGGTTCCATTAGTAGCTGTTCCCCCAACTGTATAGTTAGCGGTTAAGGCGCTGGTAGTAGAACCGGTACGAGTAAAGGTATAGACTAAGTTAGTTGTCCCATCTTCTGTCACACTACTGGGAGCAACAGCAAGAGTAATACTGGGGAAATCATCATTGGTAATTGTCCCCGTCACTGCGGTAGTTGTCCCAACTGTATAACCTGTCCCAGAAGTAAGAGTTAAAATAACAGTTTCATCACTTTCTACTGTTGTGTCAGCAGTGGGGTCAACGGTTACAGTCGCAGTGGATGAAC
>NZ_BJKP01000142.1 GCF_008974145.1 Microcystis aeruginosa NIES-4325
TCGTTCCTGTTCCCTTTCTAAAAGAATCTGTTCCTTTGCTTGTCTTTGCTGTAATTCAGCTTCTTGGGGAGTGGGAACCAATTGACCATCAACGGTAAAATAACGCAGTTTACGGTCAAATATGCCTAAATATAATCCTAACTGTTCACTCCAGATATAACCCTGTTCATTGGCAGAAATGGCTTGATATTGTCCCTCAATTAGTCTAAATCCTTGTAATTCTAAGGTATTAGGATCGAACCAAAAATAATTAGGAGTACGAAAAGTATTTTGATAGAGAATTTTCTTTTTA
>NZ_BJKP01000143.1 GCF_008974145.1 Microcystis aeruginosa NIES-4325
GTGGCTCTGGGAGAAGAGTGTATACTTTTGTTTAAGACAAAAACAAAGCACAAATGTCAAGACAGAGGAAGGAGTTTATCAAGAAATGAGGGGATTAGGTTTAAGTCCAGGAACTCAACTATTTTTGAATGATGTAAATATTACAAAAGAGCAGGGATTTGTCCCGTTTAACTTAGCTGGTAAGTGGAAAAAAACTTACCGAGGTTTTCCCACGAAAGAACCTTGGTATATTTTGACTAACTTTGAAGATTTAGAAACGGCAATAATCGCCTATCAAAAAAGATTTGATAT
>NZ_BJKP01000144.1 GCF_008974145.1 Microcystis aeruginosa NIES-4325
TAAGAGGTGGTCTGGGCAGATGGTGACAAACTTGCCTGAATTGAAAGGCCGCTTTTGTCATCGGGCTATGATGACTCGTAATTCTTTCATGACGCAAGGGTAATGCCCAACTTCCCTCAAGCTCTGGAATCCAGGCAATGGTACTGTACCCATGCCCACCCTGTGATTGGCTTGCCGCTAATTACTTTTGCCCCATGCTCAAAGGTTCGGTCTTTCAGGGTATCAGCATACAATCTTGGATAGGCTGTATGGTCGCCTGCTAAGATTATA
>NZ_BJKP01000145.1 GCF_008974145.1 Microcystis aeruginosa NIES-4325
CTAATAGTCTTTTAGTTTGTTTCGGATATTTTTTAATGTATTCCCAAGTGTAGTTTTTCATGGCTTTTTTTGAGTTACTATTTGTTTTATTATATCCTATTATTGTGATTTAATTAAATTATGGAGAAGTTTATTAGTTCTAAGATTTGAAAGCTTAGATTATGTCTTAAATAAACCAACATTAGAACAATTTGTTCCTCTTCTGATAATTTAGGAGGTGTTCCGCTTCCTGGTTGATTAATCCTAATTTTGGTTTTTTCGATTTC
>NZ_BJKP01000146.1 GCF_008974145.1 Microcystis aeruginosa NIES-4325
TGGGCGGCGGCTTCGGTTATACTTTTCTTATAATGGGAATTTGTGCGTTTTTAATTAGACTCCAATAGTCCATTATATATAAAGTCTTATAAAAATATTATTGCAAAAAGCCCTGAAAAAAGCAAGCCTCTTTGATTTTTTTTCTTTGAAAACTTCTCAAAAAAAAGAGGAGTAATCCCTTGACTTGGGCGGCGGCTTCGGTTATACTTTTCTTATAATGGGAATTTGTGCGTTTTTAATTAGACTCCAATAGTCCATTATAT
>NZ_BJKP01000147.1 GCF_008974145.1 Microcystis aeruginosa NIES-4325
CATCAAGCAATTACACTGCCAGCTTTCCCGACTGAATCTCCTCTTTTTTGCTCTCTAATAATTGACTGATTTCTTCATTCTTTTTTTTGACCTCTTCTGGCTCTTTTTTCGGGTTTACTTGTTCCGCTTTTTGCCAGCTAATTCTCGCTTCTTTTAGCAATTGGTAGTAGCTCTGTCTCGATTTAAACACAACCTCATAAGTTTCTAGTACATAAGTTTCTAGCTCCCAAATATCCCAGTGACTATGGTTGATAA
>NZ_BJKP01000148.1 GCF_008974145.1 Microcystis aeruginosa NIES-4325
ATGTTGGTTAAGTTCTTGTTGTTGCTCTGGAGTCATTTTTGTCTTTTCCCTACTCTTTTCTCTATCCCATACCCAATTGATGCTTTTGTCAAGTAGTTTATTTGTTCTTCAGCTTTGACTTGCTCCCCTGAAACCTAAACTATCTATAGAAGAACAAGTTTTAGTAACGTTAGAATATTGGCGAGAATATAGAACATATTTTCACATTGGTACAAGCTGGGAACTATCAGAATCAACTATATGTCGGATTGTAA
>NZ_BJKP01000149.1 GCF_008974145.1 Microcystis aeruginosa NIES-4325
AAGAGGTCAAAAAAAAGAATGAAGAAATCAGTCAATTATTAGAGAGCAAAAAAGAGGAGATTCAGTCGGGAAAGCTGGCAGTGTAATTGCTTGATGAATGTCATCTGGTCTGGAAAGATGTTCTAGGCTGACAGGGGGACAAGAAAGCTGAAAATCCTGTGTAGCCTAGGATACAGAAGATCGGCTCCCAAAAAAGATAGGTCATATATAGTAAATATGAGCTAGAGAACAAAAATGATAAGTGAATTATACCA
>NZ_BJKP01000150.1 GCF_008974145.1 Microcystis aeruginosa NIES-4325
AAAATTTCTGGAGCCCAGTGGAATGAAGAAAATATCCCTCAAGTGCTTAAACACCGCTGTGCTTACCTAAATAACAGTCTTTAGCTATTGAATAGTATTTATGTTCTGACAAAACTGACTTGCTCCCGAGACCAAGTGCCATTTGCTATGCCTTAAAAAAAATGAAAGTTACCAGAAAAAAGAAGGAACTTCGTTATAGAGAAAGAAACCGAGAAGAAAGAATAAAATACTACAGAGTGCTGAGAGAATTGATT
>NZ_BJKP01000151.1 GCF_008974145.1 Microcystis aeruginosa NIES-4325
GTGGCTCTGGGAGAAGAGTGTATACTTTTGTTTAAGACAAAAACAAAGCACAAATGTCAAGACAGAGGAAGGAGTTTATCAAGAAATGAGGGGATTAGGTTTAAGTCCAGGAACTCAACTATTTTTGCTGACAGGGGGACAAGCGAGCTAGAAGGTAGATAGGGCAAGCGATATAGCTCTTTGTCCCTTGATGTAATCCTTCAACCGATAGCGGCTAATTTGCATTAGCTCTTCTATATTTTTTTGGAACATT
>NZ_BJKP01000152.1 GCF_008974145.1 Microcystis aeruginosa NIES-4325
AATGTTCCAAAAAAATATAGAAGAGCTAATGCAAATTAGCCGCTATCGGTTGAAGGATTACATCAAGGGACAAAGAGCTATATCGCTTGCCCTATCTACCTTCTAGCTCGCTTGTCCCCCTGTCAGCTCATAATCCCTTAATTGTTCAATTATTATTTTCTCTTCTTGGCACTTCTTTATTTGTTCTAACAAACTTGGCGGTAACTCTCCTTCAAAAAGTTTTTGCCAATAGGTAAAGATATTATGAGCCGTT
>NZ_BJKP01000153.1 GCF_008974145.1 Microcystis aeruginosa NIES-4325
CTGCACAATTCCTGGCTCTACTTGATTGATGTATAGCGGTTCTCACGCCCGTGTGACACACTTAAACCTTTGATAATTAAGCTTTTCAACATTGATAATGTACCTCTTGCGAACAGGAAACGCTATATATAGTGCGCCTAAATGATATGTAAACTAGAATGCCGACAACAATCCCGAAATATTTTAGAATAAAAGGAGGACAAATATAAGTGTTTGGAGAATCAAATGGAAGCAGAACTTCAAATTCTCGAAG
>NZ_BJKP01000154.1 GCF_008974145.1 Microcystis aeruginosa NIES-4325
AACTGGAAGCAACAAAGGTAAAACACCGTCAGAGAAAGCTGGACTGGAAAGCACTGTCAAAAGATGTCCAAGAAAATCCAGATGCAAGATTAAGAGACAGAGCCGAGAAGTTTGGAGTGAGACCAAGGGGAGCAAGTCAAAGCTGAAGAACAAATAAACTACTTGACAAAAGCATCAATTGGGTATGGGATAGAGAAAAGAGTAGGGAAAAGACAAAAATGACTCCAGAGCAACAACAAGAACTTAACCAAC
>NZ_BJKP01000155.1 GCF_008974145.1 Microcystis aeruginosa NIES-4325
CGACTTTTTTCCACGTTCAACACTTCTGAAATTAGGGGATTAGGTTTAAGTCCAGGAACTCAACTATTTTTGAATGATGTAAATATTACAAAAGAGCAGGGATTTAGCACGTTTAACTTAGCTGGTATAGTCATTTCAAATAAGTATGATACAAGTAAAAAATAGGGTAAAATAAGGAAAAACAAGCAACCCATACAGAAAAATGTCCTATAGCCTAGACTTGAGAAAAAAAGTAATTGATTATGTAGAGA
>NZ_BJKP01000156.1 GCF_008974145.1 Microcystis aeruginosa NIES-4325
TCTCTACATAATCAATTACTTTTTTTCTCAAGTCTAGGCTATAGGACATTTTTCTGTATGGGTTGCTTGTTTTTCCTTATTTTACCCTATTTTTTACTTGTATCATACTTATTTGAAATGACTATATAATCTTAGCAGGCGACCATACAGCCTATCCAAGATTGTATGCTGATACCCTGAAAGACCGAACCTTTGAGCATGGGGCAAAAGTAATTAGCGGCAAGCCAATCACAGGGTGGGCATGGGTACAG
>NZ_BJKP01000157.1 GCF_008974145.1 Microcystis aeruginosa NIES-4325
AACAGAAAGGCTATGACGAAAAAACGAAGCGAGAATGCCTAACTGCCTATGTTAATGGGATGGGATTTAGAGGAATAGAAAGGCTAAAGGGAGTTCATCATACGACCGTAATTAATTGGGTAAAATCAGAAATGTTGAATCTCGTAACAAAACTTTACATTTAAGAACATGACAACCCCAGAACGCCATTTTTCAGATTGAATAGACAATTTTCCTAAACCAGTGTACATAGCTGATATGTTGACACATA
>NZ_BJKP01000158.1 GCF_008974145.1 Microcystis aeruginosa NIES-4325
TATCGAACATGATTTTAGTGCATTAAAGAGGGCAAGAATGTATGCTCCTGTGGGGACACCCCTTGATGAAATTATTCGTACTTATTGTGTCGCCTAGTGTCTCGTTCTTATTTGAAATAACTATATCTCACGAGCCAGCCATAACTGCCAAGTCAGTAGAGGCATCAAATCGCGACCAGATTGCCCTTGTTCGGGAGTTGAAAGTTTGGGTAAAGTCCAGTGTAATCTTTGCAAAGCGCGAGCGATTCCA
>NZ_BJKP01000159.1 GCF_008974145.1 Microcystis aeruginosa NIES-4325
TTACAATCCGACATATAGTTGATTCTGATAGTTCCCAGCTTGTACCAATGTGAAAATATGTTCTATATTCTCGCCAATATTCTAACGTTACTAAAACTTGTTCTTCTATAGATAGTTTAGGTTTCAGTCCCCTTTTAGATGGTGAATTAGAGTCGGCTTCAACACTTTTTACTGATTCTACCATCTTTCTATATGTTTGTTTATACACACCGAAACGGCGTTTGAATTGTTCATCTGATAAGTTT
>NZ_BJKP01000160.1 GCF_008974145.1 Microcystis aeruginosa NIES-4325
AACAGAAAGGCTATGACGAAAAAACGAAGCGAGAATGCCTAACTGCCTAGGTTAATGGGATGGGATTTAGAGGGATAGAAAGGCTAAAGGGAGTTCATCATACGACCGTAATTAATTGGGTAAAATCTGTGCTTGAATTTTGCCAGGGGTTCCTAGGAGCCACCAAACAATTCCTGAAGTAGGGGAACTGGATGAATTGGAAACCTTTGTTGGCTCAAAAAAAACAAAATCTGGGTGTGGACAG
>NZ_BJKP01000161.1 GCF_008974145.1 Microcystis aeruginosa NIES-4325
TTGATTTTCCAAGAGATTAAACCGATTTCATACCAAGAAGTTAGATTTCTCTTGATTCCTAGCACTAGATCGGGTAACTCGTCGAGTAACTCGCCTAACCCGTACGATTCCTCAATGCTGATAGCCATATCGTAGAGAGACCGGCCTAGTTCACTTTCTGGAATGTCGGAACCGAATAATGGTTCAAAGGGGTTGAGACAGTGACCGGGTTTAACGGGCCAGTCTTCTTGTATTCGATCTTGAA
>NZ_BJKP01000162.1 GCF_008974145.1 Microcystis aeruginosa NIES-4325
TTCAAGATCGAATACAAGAAGACTGGCCCGTTAAACCCGGTCACTGTCTCAACCCCTTTGAACCATTATTCGGTTCCGACATTCCAGAAAGTGAACTAGGCCGGTCTCTCTACGATATGGCTATCAGTATCGAAGAATCGTATGGACTAGGGGAGCTAATCGATGAACTACCCGATCTAGTATTGGGAATCAAGAGAAATCTAACATCTTGGTATGAAATCGGTTTAATCTCTTGGAAAATCAA
>NZ_BJKP01000163.1 GCF_008974145.1 Microcystis aeruginosa NIES-4325
TCGAACTGTGTGCGCCCAAAATTTAATTTTCCTTAAGTCTATCTAGCCTGAAAATGAGGGGGTCGCAGGCAGGCACGGATTCCCATTATATAAATAAGTATATGTCAAGTGCTGGGATTTTGTCAAGAGGAATTATAAATCCGTTGAGTAACGCACAGAAAACGGGTTTCTCCGAGAAACCCGTTTTCTACTCATGCAAAAAGAAGCGCATCGTGGTCAGTGAGTTGCTCGAACTGTGT
>NZ_BJKP01000164.1 GCF_008974145.1 Microcystis aeruginosa NIES-4325
ATATCAAATCTTTTTTGATAGGCGATTATTGCCGTTTCTAAATCTTCAAAGTTAGTCAAAATATACCAAGGTTCTTTCGTGGGAAAACCTCGGTAAGTTTTTTTCCACTTACCAGCTAAGTTAAACGTGCTAAATCCCTGCTCTTTTGTAATATTTACATCATTCAAAAATAGTTGAGTTCCTGGACTTAAACCTAATCCCCTAATTTCAGAAGTGTTGAACGTGGAAAAAAGTCG
>NZ_BJKP01000165.1 GCF_008974145.1 Microcystis aeruginosa NIES-4325
ACATTAGAACAATTTGTTCCTCTTCTGATAATTTAGGAGGTGTTCCGCTTCCTGGTTGATTAATCCTAATTTTGGTTTTTTCGATTTCTGATTGGTTTTTCCGATGTATAAGTTTTCCAAGTGCCATTAGTTGTTCTAGTTGTTGGTAGTCAATCCCTAATAGTCTTTTAGTTTGTTTCGGATATTTTTGAATGTATTCCCAAGTGTAGTTTTTCATGGCTTTTTTTG
>NZ_BJKP01000166.1 GCF_008974145.1 Microcystis aeruginosa NIES-4325
GATCGGTAAGACTTCCAGTGCTGTCAACAATTGGATCCGGGCTGCCCGGGTCATGAGTCAGCTAATTTCTGCCGGCTGCGATCGGTTGCCTATGAATGCTTCGATCGCATTAGAGTTATCCAAGTTTGGCGAGACCGACTTGCTAGAGGCTTGGCGTGATATTTGTGAGACTTACGCTGACCACGAGTTAACTCTCGATAAGG